>DASQCO010000149.1:0-6459 GCA_035634635.1 Polyangiaceae bacterium | reverse complement strand
TCCTCGCCTTGAAGCACTCAATGCACTTCGCCTGAACGCCAACTCCGCCGTTCGCCAATTGGCGGCTAGCGTAGTAGCTGGACAGCGGCAAAACACGCCGGCATCCCGTGCACATTTTGGCGCGCACGCTCACCATAGGTCACCTCCGTCTTTCCCGTCAGGCCTGAGCACCGTGATCCAGCAGATTCCGCACAGGCAAACACAGTAGCGAATGCCATCAACCACGGTGGACCTGAACACCGCGTGCCCGCAGCAGGTCACTTGGCGCCTTCGCTCTCACGCAGCGCATTGCGCACATGCGCCAGCTGCGATTCGAGCACCTTGAGGCATTGCAGCGCCTCGTGCGTGCGGTCGCCACATTCAGCCCAGTACTTGACCAAGCCGACCTGATTCTGCGCCATCGTCAACCAGGCGATCGCTGACTCTTGCAGCTGCTCCTTCGTCGGTCGCGCCTTGACGACGTTGCCACCCGGGAAGGGTAGCGATCGGTGCTGAACCATCGGGGATTCGTCTTCGAAAATCATGACGCTTTCCTCGCGGGAAAATGGATCCGGTGCATGAACGGAAGCCGCTCGTATTCCGACAAGCGGAACCACTCGCGCGACATCCAGCGAAAGTCAGACTCAGCCTCGGCTTGCTTCGCAGCTGCGGCGGCCGCTTCGGACTCGGCAAAGCATTCGTCACACGCAACCCCGCTCGGGTCTTTCGGCTCGTCGGGCATCTCCGCCGGGCAGGCTTCGCAGAGCGGCCACAGTGGATTGACGACGTAGTTCACTGCTTGCCTCGCAGCGGAACAAGGCGCGCCTTGCTCTGGACCTTCGCCAGGTCGGCAGCCTCGCGCGCGTCCAGCTTCGCCAGCGCAGCCTGGAGCTTCTTGGCCTCGTCGAAAACGGTGGCGCTCACCGGCCACCTGCAGCTTTGCGAGGGGTCGGCAGCGCGGGGCACTTGGCGAGCGGGCGGAAAGCTCGGATGATTTCCGCAGTGAACTCGTCCGCGCGCTCAGACGCCTCGGGCGAGGGAGATTCGGGCAGCTCGAGCACCGCGCGGATGGCGACGAGCTCGATGGTTAGCTTGGTTTGCATGGCTCTGGGAACTGATATATGCGCGCACGCATCGATGCGCAAGCGCATAAACATAGACAAAAGAAAGTCGGCCGCCCGCTCGCCGACAATCCCCAGTGATTACGAGCTACTTCGATGCGCGACGCGGAACGTCGATTTTTCCAACGCGCGGGTGTTGTCCGCTTTCACTGGCAGCGCTTTCCGCGATGCGCCTCATTCTGTCGTACCAGGTAGGTGCATCCATTGCTTTTGAGCGAGCCAGCGCCCCCAAGTCCTCGCTGACACGCTGCGCAATCGTAGCCGCCTGGTCGAGCGTGAGCTGGTACACGTGAACGATTCCCATGATCGCGCGACTCGCCTCTGGTGTGAATGCCTTCATCCGCTCCCCTGCCTTTAAATCACCAAGAGCTAGCACCACTGAAGGCGCGATGCCGAGCGCTATCGCTGCATCCCGGACAGATAATGTCTGTGGATCCGCCTGGGGTAAAAGTGCGCCAGTTGGAAGATTTAGACCCCGCTCGATGCGCAATATTTTGGTCGCGGCCAGTTCGACTAACCCCTGGTAGTTAAGCCACCTGCTCACGGTGGACTGGTCCACGTTGGCCGCTTTCGCAACATCCTTCTGGTAGAAGTCGTGCTCCTGACTGAGTAGCGCGAGCGTCGTGGGGAACGCCCAAACCGGGTCCGGAATTCCAGCCGGACGTTTCGGCGCTGGGGTGAGCGGCTTCAGATGCGTTGGCTTCGCGGGCATAGGCAAGACTTTCGCGCAGATAGACCCGCTGGGCATTTTTGCGTTGACGCATCGATGCGCCGACGCATACTATCGTCAATCGCATGCAGCAGCATTCCAAAGCCTCTCAAATACTGAGCCGGGCGTTCCAGGAGCGCGGGCGCGGGTTTCAGGCGCGCCTAGCCGAACGAACGCGAATCTCACAGACGCGTCTTTCGCGCCTGGCCCAAGGCATGACGACTCCAAACTTGGAGCACAGCCTTCGTCTGAAGGACGATCCTGAAGTCCCAATCGACCCGTCGTGGTGGAGACTTCCGCCGGCCAAAGAACCGAAAGCCAAGCGGTCGTGAACTCAGTTCGCGGCGCAGACATTGCGTCCCGGGTAAGAGCGGGACTGCACGCACGTGAACCCGTACTCACATGCTGTCTGTTCGCAAAACACGGGTGCCTTGCACTGCACGAACAGGTCACTCCGTGCAACCGGCGTCACGACTGTGGTGTTTCCGTAGCTCTGAGCGATCGCGTGGTGCGTGCTCCTGCCGCCGCTAAGCACGTCGAAGCCATACGGGCATTGTTCCGCAGCCGCCGCGTAGCAATCCGCCGTGCTTCGGCAGTCATCGATCGCGTACTGCGCCGCACTCACCTGCGTAACGGTCGGGTCGCACGCCATCGCCAATAGCCCCAACCCAAGGATGAATTTTGCCATGACCTATCAATCGAACGCAATCCCGCGCGCTGGTCAACAGGTGCCAGTTTTCGCGCGTTTGGACGACGGTAACCAGGGCTGCGGCGTCGCGCAACGGGTGCGCATGTGCAGGGCGGCTCAATGACTACCGTCATCTATCACGCTGGCTGCGTTGATGGCTTCACTGCTGCCTGGTGTTGCTGGCGCAGATTCGGTGATGCTGCGCGCTACGTCGCGGCTCAATACGGCGAAGCTCCCCCGGATTGCGCTGGTGAAGATGTTGTGATCGTTGACTTCAGCTACCCGCGCGAAGTGCTCGAAAGCCTCTCCCGCACCACGGCATCTCTGCTCGTGCTCGACCATCACAAGAGCGCGCAGTCCGCGCTCGAAGGCCTCCCCTATTGCAAATTCGATATGAGCCGCAGCGGTGCCGGCATGGCTTGGGACGAGCTCCGGAGTGACGCACGCCCGGAGCTCGTGAACTACGTGGAGGACCGCGACCTCTGGCGCTGGGCGTTGCCGAATAGCAAAGAGGTCAGCGCGTACATCGGCACGGTGCCGCGCACGTTCAGCGATTGGAGTCAGCTGCGCATCGATCTTGAGCTCAAGCTATTGGCGTGCGTGGAGGCTGGCTCTGCCGTGCTTCGCAGCATTGACGGCTACGTCGAATTTCTCTCGAAGCAAAGTCGTCAAGTCGGCATCGGCGGCCATTCCGTTCCCTGTATCAATACCACCTATGCGGCTAGCGAACTGATTGGGAAGCTGGCCGAACTGAATTCGGATGCGCCGTTTGCGGCTGGTTGGTTTCAGCGCCAAGACGGCCTATTCGTCTACTCACTTCGCTCTCGTGGTGACTTCGACGTTTCGCAGGTTGCCAAGCAGTACGGCGGCGGTGGCCACAAGAATGCGGCTGGCTTCACGGTGGGCGCATTGCTGTGAACCTCTACGCTCCCACCGACTTGGCCGAGCTCGATGCCGCCCTAGCTCAGCTCGACGCCGACATTCAGCGCGAGGCTGATGCCGTCGAGCGCGAAGAGGCCGAAGAGGCGCGGTGGGAGGCTGAACACCGGTTCGAGCCGCGGGTGGCTTTCTGATGAGCCAATCAAAACCAGCGGGAGCGGTAGAGCCGTTGCCGTCCGGGCACTTCCGAGCTCGGAAAAAGGACCCGCTCACCAAGCGCTACGTGCCGCTCGGCACGTTCCCGACGCGCGAGGAAGCGGAGCTCGCGCTGACTCGACCCCTGCCGAAGAAGGGCGGACTCTCGCTGTCCGAGTTCGGCACGGCGTTTCTCGTGCGTCGACGGCTCAAGGTGAGCGACTGGTCGAACGATGAGGGGCGGTGGAAGCTCTACATCGACGGCAGCGCGCTCGGGCCCGCGCCACTGCGCGACATTCGCCGCGTGCACGTGATCGATTGGTTGGGGTGGCTTGAGACCACGCTCTCGCTCGACCATCAGACCCGCAAGAACGCGCTGTCATTGCTGCGCGTGGCACTGACCGAAGCACTCGACCGCGAGCTGGTAACAGAAAATGTCGCGAGCACGGTGCGCGTTGGTCGGCGCAAGGAAGCGCAGGAGGAGGAGGCTTGGGCCATCCTGTACCCTGACGAACAGCTCTCGCTTCTGAACGCGGTCCCGGTCGAGGAATGGCACACGGTGGCGTTCGCGCTCGGCTGCGGGCCCCGCAACTCGGAGCAGTGGCGCCTGCCGCTCGCGGACATCGACTTGGAGCGGCGCGAGGTCACGTTCCGCAAAACCAAGAACAAGAAGATTCGGCGTGTGCCGCTGTTCGGGGTTGGCTTCGAGGCTGCTCGCGAGGCAATCGACCGACAGAAGCGCAAGTGCCTGATTGCATTCCCGTCGCCTCGCACGAACGAAGCGCGCTGGCACGACAGTCACCCGAGCGGGTGGCAACGCTGGCTGAAGGCGGCTGGCATCAAGCGCGCGGTGCGCTGGTACGACTTGCGGCACACGTGCGCCACTTCACTGCTTGCAGGCTGGTGGGGTCGCAAGTGGTCGCTGGATGAGGTGTGCCAGATGCTCGGCCACAGCTCGACGAAGGTCACTGAACGGTATGCGCACTTTTTGGCGGAGACGCTCAAGAAAGCCGGCGCGGGCACGGGATTCCACGGAGAGGTCACCAACATGCGTAACTCTAGAGCCGACTTCGAGATTCGAACTCGAGACCTGCGGTTTACGAATCCTCGGAACTTGCAGGGATTCTCGGGCCTTGCGGTAGAGGAATTCCACAAGCGTTCCACGGGCGCGGATAGCGAGCAGGCCGCCAATATCCTGGAGGCTACGCGCCTCGCCTACCGCATGGGCTCCGACCGGTTGGCCCGCGCCCGCGTTCGCGAACTGCTGACCATCGAGGGGCAGCGCATCGGGGGTGTGCGGTGATGACCGTAGCAGCGCTCTACATCGACCCCCGCGGGCCCTATCCGAAGCTGCCCAGCATCGATTGCTGGGATGAGGCTCGAGACGCCCGCGGCTACGACGGGCCAGCCCCCATCGTGGCTCATCCTGCTTGTGGCCCTTGGAGCCGGCTCCGCCATCTGTATCGTGGCGGCGAAGGCGGCCCCGAACTTGCTGTTCGCGCGCTTGAGCAGGTGCGTGCATTCGGAGGCGTTCTCGAGCACCCGGCAGAGTCGAAACTTTGGTGGCACGATTCGACGCTCGGCGAACACCTTGGCCGATTCGGCGCGCACGTTGATCGCTTTGGAGGCTACTGCCTAGCGGCTGACCAATGCGAGTGGGGCCATGTCGCGCGCAAACGCACTTGGCTCTATTTAGTCCGAGTCCCGCGCTCCGCGCTTGAGGCGCCACCATTCCCAGGACGTGAGCCGACGCATTGGGTGTCAGGTGGTCGCGGGCGTGTAGGAAAGAAAGCGAAGACCACGCCTGTCCCACCCGGAATCAAGGTGTGCTCCGCGCAACAGCGTCGCCGGACCCCCCCCCTATTCGCCGAATACCTCGTGCGCTTGGCGCGGGCTTCTGAGGCATCATGAGCGAAGTCTCGTCACTGCACACTCAATACCTCGACTCGTGCTGCGAAGCGCTGCGGCTTGAGCTTCATGAACTGCTCGGCAAGGGGCGAGCCGTCGAGCGCGTGGTGCTGTCTCGCCAGGCCATCACCTGGGCGATGAAAGACCGCTTCCCGTCGCTCAGCTGGCCGCAGTTAGGGAGGCTGCTGCTCCGCGATCACTCCACCGCAATGTACAGCGCTGCCAAGTTCGCGCGCGCTCTTGAGTCCGGTGCTCGCTGGGCAATCGAGATGCGCGCTGCGCTGCAGGGCTACGTAGCGCCGCTTGCCGACCTGGAGTCACCACTCGATTCACTGCAGCGCTTTGCTGCGGAAGGGATGGCTGCGGAATGAGCAAGCGGGCGCCAAAACGCATTTGGCTGGAGATTTGGCCTGAGCGCGCGCACCGCGAAGACTCTGTGCACTACCAGCGAACAGGCTACGGGCACGACCTGGCTAGCAGCGCAACGAGTCGCATTGTCGAGTACGAGCGCTCGACCGTACGATCGGCAACCTCGGCGTGGGTGAGCACGAGGGAGCGCTTCCCGAAGGCGGGCATAGCCGTCCTATGCATCGGTCACGATTGGGAAGATCCGGTAGTGCTTCGACTCGTAGTCAGCAAAGGCAAAGAGCCTCAGCTCTGGACTGACCCATGCAGCGATGGCGCCACTTACTACCCAGACGACGTGACTCACTGGATGCCACTGCCGGAGAAACCATGAACGTCACCATCGTGCACATCGGCGGCACAGAGAAGCTGTGCACCTTCGAGAATTTCGACGCGCCGCGCCCGTGGATTCGACTGCGGTATCCCAACGGGGGGGGCGTTTGGAGCTTTGCTCTCGCGCACGGCGGCATCGAAGCGAAGCGGGGAACCATGCCTGAGTGGCGCATCAGTGATGATGACTTGGCCACGCTTCGAGCTGAAGCCAAGGGGCTCGGCATCAAATTCAACACGCAGCC
>DASQCO010000148.1:0-79329 GCA_035634635.1 Polyangiaceae bacterium | reverse complement strand
CTTCATGAATCTCGACCTCGGGTACATCGAACCCCGCTGCAATCACTTCACTCCGATCACCCCCGCCAGCCCTCCGGCTGCTCACTAACCTGTCACCCATGTGCCCGGTCAGAAACGTCACCTATCTTCCCGGTTGCACATTCCCATGTGCGTCTGAGGGCCATGCCTGCTCGGCCGGCCGTCGATGGTCCACTCACGACGCGCACTGTCGTTCCGCGCGAAACCCTATATCCCTTCTCCCTCTTCTTGGCGGCTTGGCGGCTTGGCGGTTCAAATCTGGGAGCCGTCCTGAGCGCCCTTGGTTTTTCCCAGTTAGCCGCTTCGAGCACTGAGCGAGACGCACTGCGTGCGGAACAGTGTCGCGCTTCGAGGTGCGCGGCTGGGTTGTGAGCGCCCCTCTTTCAGTCGAAAACTACGGTCTTGTTGCCGTATTCGAGCACGCGGTCTTCCAAGTGCAGGCGCACCGCGCGGGCTAGGACGACCTTTTCCAGGTCCCGCCCCTTGCGCACGAGGTCGTCGATCGTGTCGCGGTGCGAGCAACGAACCACGTCTTGCTCGATGATCGGCCCTTCGTCCAGCACGGCGCTGGCGTAGTGTGCGGTGGCGCCGATTAGCTTCACCCCGCGCTGGTATGCTTGATGGTACGGCTTTCCGCCGACGAAGGCGGGCAGGAACGAGTGGTGGATGTTGATGACCCGGCCCCGGAAGCTGGTCACGAACGACTCGCTCAAAATCTGCATGTAGCGAGCCAGCACGACCAGATCGATGCCTCGTTCATGGAGCAGGCCCAGCTGCGCGGCTTCGGCCTGAGGCTTGGTTTCGGCGCTGACCGGAATCAGCTGAAAGTCGATTCCGAACTGCTCGGCGACGCGCCCGAGGTCCGGATGGTTGCTCACGATCAGCGGTAGCTCACACCGAAGCTCTCCACTGCGGTGGCGAAGCAACAGGTCGTACAGGCAGTGGTCGTAGCGCGAAACGAACAGCGCAACGCGCTTTTGCCGCGCTCGGTAACGCAGCTCGTAACGCATGCCGAAACGCTCGGCGACCTCGGCAATGGCGCGCTCCAGCGTTCCCCGGTCCGTTTGCAGGTCCGTCAGATCGAAGTGTAGGCGCTGGAAAAATTGCCCGGCCAGGGCATCGGTGTGTTGGTCGGAGTCGACGATGTTCGCTCCGTGCCCGTACAGAACCTGCGCCAAAGCGGCGACAATGCCGCGCCGATCCGGGCATGACACGAGCAGCGTGGCGCGTTCGGCATCGCTTTCACTCATCGCCGATCCCTTATAGCGGAACATTCGCTGCGGGCCACGCACAGGTTGAGCGCTCTCAACTCGGGGCTGTGCAGACTGCGTTCGAAGCATTAGATTTGCCGGGTGAGCGAACCTGCCGACACCGTACTCCGCGCCATTACCGACGACGGCGCATTCCGCGTCATCACCGCGCGGACTACCCAAACCGTTCGCGGGGCCATCGAGGTGCAGGGGGCCACCGGCCAGACCGCGCGTCATTTCGGCGATCTGTTGACGGGGTCGATTCTATTCCGCGAAACGATGGCTCCGAGCTTGCGTGTGCAGGGCATCATCAAGGGCTCGAGCGGCACGGGGAGCCTGATTGCGGACTCGCACCCGTCCGGTCAAACCCGCGGCTTGGTTCAGCTCAAAGGCGGCGCGCAGGAGATCGATCTGGGGCAAGGTGCCGTGCTGCAGCTGATGCGTACGCTAGGCAGTGGGCGCATCAACCAAGGCGTGGTCGAGGTCCCGAAAGACGGTGGGATCTCGCATTCCTTCATGTCCTACATGCAGACCTCGGAGCAGGTGATTTCCATGCTTGCGGTCGGCACACTGTTCGAAGGAGGCCGAGTCTCCAGCGCCGGTGGGTACCTCGTGCAATTGCTGCCTGAGGTCGGCCGCGGTCCGCTAATGGTCATGACCGAGCGCCTGCGCGAGTTCGAGTCGATCGACCCGCAACTCGCTGACGCCGCCTTCACGCCGAGTTGGCTCTTGGATGAACTGCTCTACGGCATGCCCTTCACCCGTTTGGAGGAGAGCCCGGTTCGCTTCGAATGCTGGTGTGATGAGCTGCGCGTCGTCTCCGCACTCGCGAGCCTGAGTCGCGACGACCTCGAGCATTTGCTCTCGACCAATGAGGTCCTCGAGATCGCCTGCGAATATTGCAAGCGAGACTTCCGAATTGCTCCGGCGCGCCTGCGCGGGCTCTTGGAACAAAGCTAGCCCCAAGCCGGCTTTGCTTCGTCAATGCTGCTGTCTCGCTCCAACTTGGCCTGGCTCGCTGCGGCGCTCTGTGCGTCTTGCGCGGAACCTCCGGCGCCGAGCGCGCGCGTCCCTGCGCCCGTTTCCAGCGCTAAACCCGCGCCTCCAGTTACCCCACCGCCCGCCCCCTTCGTCCTCAGTTTCATGGGGCTCAATGATTTGCACGGTCGCTTGCGCGCACTGCCCGCGTTCGCCGGCTACGTGAACAACGTACGCCGCGTGCGCGCGAAAGACGGCGGTGCCGTCGCGTTGGTGGATGCGGGCGACATGTTTCAGGGCACGCTCGAATCGAACCTGACCGAGGGAGCGTCGGTGATCGCCGCATACCGCGCCTTGGGCATGACGGTTGCGACCCTGGGCAATCACGAATTCGACTTTGGACCCGTGCCCGGCGGTGACGACCCGCAGGGTGCGATTCGCGCGCGGATCAGCGAATCGCCGTTTCCGATCGTATCTGCGAACTTGGTCGTGCGCGGCAGTCAGGCCTCGCCACCCTGGGAGAAGCTGCGACGGTCGGTCTTGTTGAGCGTGGGTGGTGTGCGCGTCGGCTTCGTCGGCTTGTTGACGCGCGAGACCCCCAGCATCGTCTTGCACGCATTCTTCGAGGGCTTGGACGTCGCGCCGCTTGCGCCCGCGCTGATCGAAGAAGCACGCGGTCTGCGCAGCCAAGGTGCGCAAATCGTGATTGCCGTCGCCCACGCCGGCGCAGACTGTAAAGATTTCAGTGAGCCCACGGATCTCAGTAGCTGCAAGCCGGACGCGGAGATCTTCGACGTCGCGCGCGCGCTACCCCCTGGCACTGTCGACGCGATCTTCGCCGGGCACACGCACGCCGCCATAGCTCAGCGCGTCAACGGCATTCCAATCGTGGAAGCGTACGCGCGCGCGCGCGCCTTTTCGCGCATTGACTTGCAGGTCGATGGAGTGACGCATCGCGTGCTCGGACACCAGATTTTTCCGCCTCACGAGCTTTGTCCCAAGCTGACCGAAGGCGGCCCCTGCACGCTCACCGATTACGAGGGGCAGTCCACGATCGAAGATCCGGACATCGCCCAGATCATCGAGCCTGCGCTGGCGAACGCCGAGCGCTTTCGCGCAGCACCGATCGGCTGCACGGTCAAAGAGGCGATGGCGTGCGAGCACGGCATCGAATCTGCTCTGGGCAATTTGTTTGCCGACCTGTTGCGCGAATCCGTGCCCGGCGCTGACGTGGCGATTCTAAACGGCGGCAGCCTGCGCGCCGATTTGCCCGCGGGCAAATTGAGCTACGGGCAACTCTTCGAGGCCATGCCCTTCGACAACTTGGTCGCGAAAATTCGCCTGACCGGTGCCGAGTTGAAGACCGTGCTCGCCGCACACCTTCAACACGACGCGCACGGGTTGATTTCGCTCAGCGGCATGCGCGTCAATGCTCGCTGCGGCAAATCCGGCCTCGAATTGAAACTCACGCGCGACAACGGCAAGGCCGTTTCGGATCGTGAAACACTGCTCTTGGCCACGAGCGACTACCTCGCCACCGGCGGGGACGCCCTATTTCAACCGCTCGCGCTCACGCCTCAGCGCATCGAGCTCGACACCAGCGGCACCTTTCGCGACGCGCTGGCGCGCTCATTGAAGCGCCATCCCGAACTCTCGCCCCGAGATCCGGCGATTTTCGATCCGGCTCATCCGCGCCTCGATCTCAGCGGTCCGCGGCCGATGATCTGCGCGCATTGACCGAAAGCGCGGGTGGCACTACGCGTAGTCGCCGCAGGCCCCTCGGGGGCGAACCCATCGGCTACGGGCGCGCGCGCGGCGCGGGCTCTGCCGCGTTACATCCAATAGGAGCGAGCAATCATGGCCATCTCAAAAGCTTCAGCCAAATGGACGGGTACCCTCAAGGAGGGCAACGGCTCGATGAAGGGCGGCACGGGTTATTTCGACGCGCCGTTCACCTTTCTCTCGCGCTTCGAAGGCGCGCGCACCGGCACGAATCCGGAAGAGCTGATCGGTGCCGCCAACGCCGGCTGCTTCTCGATGTTCTTGGCCGCGCAACTCACGGCCGCCGGTCACGCACCGACCAGCATCGAGACCAACGCGACGGTCACCTTGGGAGAGCTCGGCGGAGGACCCGCCATCACCAAGATCGAGCTCGAGACCAACGCGGTCGTCCCCGGCTTGTCTCAGTCGCTGTTCGACGAGAAGGTCGCGTTCTCCAAGCAGAACTGCCCTATCACGCGCGCCCTGGGCGGCGTGCCGGAAATCACGATCAAAGCCAAACTCGGCTGAGTTCGGGGTGTCGGTCGTGCTCCGCGTGAATGCGCGGAGCACGCTCGATGCGCAAAGTTTACTCGGTCGGGTCGTGCCGAACCTTCTTCAGCTTACCCGCTTCGAACTCGGCTTCGACATCCGGATCTACCGCGGCTGACTTTTTGGCCGACTCCGGATGATCGTCGTCTTCCTCTTCGTCCTCTTCTTCTTCGTCTTCCTCGTCGCGGGCGCGAGGGGCTTTGCGGCGACGCGCTGAAGCGCCTTCTTCTTCCTCTTCGTCCTCTTCTTCTTCGTCTTCCTCGTCGTCAGATCCGGCCGCGGGCAAAGCGTTATCCCAGCCGGATGGCTCCTTGCGCTTCATCGTCCAGTACACGCCGTACCAGCCGAGCAAGGCCGGCAGAATGCTCAAGTACTGGCCCATGCTGACCGCCGAGTTCGGGTCGAGCGCCTCGATCTCCTTGTAGAACTCGGTAAACAAGCGACCGGTGAAGTAGAGCGCGAAGAACCACGCGATCATCGCGCCGCGCGGACGCTTCTCTTTGCCCATCGCGCGGTCCGCGATCAGCAAGCCGACGAACACGGCAATACCGAGCGTGATCTCGTACAGCTGACTCGGATAGCGCAACGGAATCGGCATGAGCCCGTGATCCGGCGGATTTCGCGGGAAACGCATGCCCCAGCTCTGGTCCGGCACCTTGCGACCCACGATCTCGGAGTTGAACAAATTGCCGATGCGCACCACCGTCGCACCGAGCGCCGCCGAGAACGAAAAGCGATCCGCCCCCTCCAAGAACGGGATGTGACGGCTCTTCGTGAACATGTACATGGCGATGATCAGGCCAGCCACCGCGCCGTGGCTCGCGAGCCCACCGGTCCAGATCTTGAAAACCCAAGCCGGATCCTCGATGGCCTTGTCGAGATCGTAAAAGATCACATGGCCGAGGCGCGCGCCGATCAGCACGCCCAGTACGCCGTACACGATGAAGTCACCCGCGACTTCGCCGCCGCCACCCCCGCGCTTGATCTGCCAATTGAGCAGCGCATGCCCGCCGAGGAACACCACTACGAACAGCATGCTGTAGTAGCGGAGCTCGACCATCGGCCCCATGAACTGCAAGATCAGCAGGGCTGCACCGGAGAAGAACGCGCCGGTGATGATCTGCTCGCGCTCTTTCTTGGCGAGACCGTAGAGCACCATCAAGAGCCCGATCGCGCCGATCGTCCCGGCAACACCAGCGCGCGGCACGCGCCAGAAAACCGGGTCGACATCCCATGTGAAACTAGGCAAAGCCAGCATTGTTCGGGGCGGAGCCTAGTGCTGAAGGAGCACTCCCGCAAACCGAAGATCGCGGGGCATTCGCGTCAGAGCGCTTCAGAGCGCGCCGAGATCGCGTAATTCCTGCTCGGCGATCGCCGCCCAGCCCCGGTTGGCCTTGGGGCTCGCCGGGCTCGGATGCAAAATCGTTCCAATTTTCCCTTGGAAACCGGGCAATGCGTGCTCCGCGCGAGCCAGCGCGAACGCACCGACGCCGATCACGAACTTTGGCTTCAGCGTACTCACGATGTCCCGAAGTGCCCCGTCGCACGCCGCGAACAGCGCTTCTTGCTCGGCCTTGGGCAGCTTGTCCGGTGTCAGATTCTTACCGCCCTCGTCCATGAACACGAGCGGGCAATAGTTGACCACGAAGAAGTCTTCGCAAAAGCGCTGAGCTGTTTCGAAACGACTCTGCGCAAACCCCCACAACCGCGTGCCGCTGACTTCCGAGCGCGTGCAATCGAAGCCCGTAATGGTTCGCTTCGGGTGTTCGCGTTCGGGCTTGCTCACCGTCCCGGAGATGCCCAAGAAATCGCGCACCATGGTCACATCGCCGAACGGTACGCCGGTCTGCGCCATGCCGAACGGACCGGGATTCATCCCCAGCAGCAGCGCGCGCTTCGGGCCTTTCCCATAACGCTTCAGGTACGCCTCGTGCGGCGTGCGCGCATACTCCAAAGGGTTATAAACGTATGCCACGGGCGACTTGAACCTGAGCCCGGAGACCTGGTCGCTCAACGTGCGACTCACTTGCGCCAAATTCATCTCGAGCGCCGAGCCTGCCACGACTCGAAGCCACGCGGACGATTTGCTTGGGGGCACACGAGGAAAAGGGCGCGCGATGCGGGATCAGCGTCCCTGTGGCTGCCCATCACGCGCAGCTTCCCGAAGCAGCCACGCCTGCCCAACGCTGAAAATGTTGGGCCGATATTGGGGATACTACAGCGGTTTTGCGTTTCGAGCCGCCTCGATCGCCTGGTCCAACGCCATCGGGCTAAAGCCCACCAGGATCTGCCCCATCAAGTCGATCACGGGGATGCTCGAGCCCGAGCGACCCGCGCGCTCCAACTTTTGACGCATCTCAGCGGCTGCCACCGGATTTTCGTCGATGTCTTTGTGGATCACCGTGACGCCGCGTTGCTTGAGGTACTTCTCGGTGTCGTGGCATGGCTTGCACCATTCCGCGCCGTAGATAGTGGCCGAAATGCCGCTCGCCGACGCTTTCTTTGGCGCGCTGGGCGCATCCGCTTGCGCGTTCGGCGCGGACTCCGCGGGCGCGGGCACCGCGCTCGGCGCGAGCGCTTCGAGTCGAGCCTTGCGCTTGCCAGCGCCGAGCTCGTCCCACGCAGCGCGCGTCATCGTTTTCACGCGGTAGGCACCGCTGGGCGTCACCTCGTTCATGTTGGAGACATAGACCAACTTACCGGTGCCCTCTTCGCGCGTCGTGACCACGACGCGCACCTGATCGCGGCCTTCTTTCGGCACGTCCGCGGGCTTCTGCACGACATGGAAATCACCCTTGTCGTCGATCCAGGTCAAAAGCAGGTTCGGCGTGTCCTCTTTGAGCTCGAGCGGGGGCAGTTCAGTCGGCTTGGGCACCGCGCCGGTGTCGTCGCTCGGCGCAGGAGAGGCTTGTTTGCGGCATGCGCCGAGCGCCACGCAAACTGCGAGCAGCAAGCCCAGCGTATGAGTGATTGAGCGACTCATTCTCGTTCCCGTCAAAGTTATCATCGGCCGGCCTGCTTGTCCCGTTTGCCCTTCGCCGGTTTTCCCTGCGATTTCGCGGCTGCCGCCGCCGCCGCGAGCGCCTGCTCTGCGGCGAGCTTGCGCGCCTTGGCCTCCGCGTAGTCTTTGAAACCGCCGTCGTAAAGGTCGATGCCCGCAGCGCCGAAACTTGCCGTGCGCGTCGTGACCGTCTCCAGGAATCGGCGATCGTGGGAGATCAGCACCACGGTGCCTTCGAAGCCCACGAGCGCCTCTTCCAAAATCTCGGCGGCGGGGATGTCCAAGTGGTTCGTCGGTTCGTCCAAGAACAGCAGATTTCGCGGCTCCAAGAGCAGCTTGGCCAACGCCAAGCGTGTGCTCTCACCGCCGGAAAAGCTCGACACTCGGCGCAGCGGGTCGTCGCCGTAAAAGCGAAAGCGCGCCAGGTACTCACGCGCGCCGTCGGAGTTGAGATCGCCGCGCACGCTGCGAATCTCGTCCACTGCCGTCTTCTTCGGATCGAGCGAACCGAGGTGCTGATCGAAATAGCCCTCGTACAGATTGGTGCCGCGCTTGATTTCGCCGCGATCGCTCGCTTCACCGCTGCCCGCGAGCAACTTGAGCAACGTCGATTTGCCGCAGCCGTTGGGCCCGACGATGCCCAAGCGATCGCCGCGTCGCAGCAAAAGGTCGAAGCCGCGGAACAGCTCGACGTCGCCGCGCACACCGGCAGCGCCCTTCACGTCCAGCACGATGTCGCCGCTACGGGGTGTCTCGGCGAAGCGAAAGCGCATGCGTTCCGCGCGGGCCCAAACGTCTTCCGGCCGCTCGAGACGCTCCATCTTGTCGAGCATGCGCCGCCGGGACTGCGCTTGCTTGGTGTTGGAGCCCGCCAGGTTTCTGCGGATGAAGTCCTCGGTCTTGCTGATGAACGCGGACTGCTCTTCTGCCAAGCGGCGTTCACGCTCCAAGTCTTCGGCGCGTTCCTCGTGGTACTTCGTGTAGGGCAGGGGATAGCTGCGGAACGTCGTGCGCCCGAGTTCCATCGTGATCGGGCACACGGCATCCAAGAAGGCGCGATCGTGGGATACGACGAGCACGGCTCCGCGCCAGCCGACCAAATAGTTGGCCAGCCACTCGATGGTCTCCAAATCCAAGTGATTCGTCGGCTCGTCCAAGAACAATACTTCCGGTTCACCAGCGAGCACGACGCCGAGCGAAAGCCGGCCACGCTCGCCACCGGACAACGTGCGCACGTCGCGCTCCAGGTCGCTGGGCGTAAACCCGAGGCGCATCGCGATCATTTCCACGCGCCGTTCGAGCTGATCCGCGCCCGCGTGCTGATAGCGATCCATCGCTGCGGACAAACGGTCTAAAGCCGCCGCGTCGCCGCTCGCCGCCGCTTCTTGCGCGCGCGTGAGCTCATGTCGAATCGCGAGCAGGTCCCCAAAGCCGGCCAGCAGATTGTCCATCACGCTGCCCTCGACGCGCGTCTCGTGCCCCTGCCGGTAGTAGCCGAGCGTCGCGCCTTTCTTCAGCGTGACCATGCCCTCGTCAGGATCGACCTCGCCCGCGATCACGCGCAGCAGCGTGCTCTTGCCCGCCCCATTGGGCGCCACCAGCCCCGCACGCTCCCCCGCCTCCAGCCGAAACGTAACGCCCTGAAACAAGCGCTCGTTGCTGTACCCAAAACTCAAATTCGCAACATCCAAAAGCGACAAAGCGCCCGCGATCTAGCACCCCCAGCCTTCGGCGTCGCGGACGAAGAAGAGATGGGGAGGGGATTAACCGCCGAGCCGCAGAGGCCACAGAGCGCCCAGGACGAAGCTTCGAAGCGAAGTGCACGCCACTGAAAAGCGATGACATTGGGGTCTGCGATGGTAACGCGCTCCACGAATGCATCGAACCGCTCGGCGCAGCGAATTTCCCTGGGCCGCGGTTCGCGCTCAGAGCCCCCCCAAACTCCCTTCAGATCTCTGCGGCCTCTGCGGCTCGGCGGTTCAATCTCAGGGAGCCGTTTCACCGTACCGCAACGCCGTTGCCAAGCGTGCTGTGGCGGGAACAGGGTGGGCTTTGAGGTGCGTTGCTGGGTTGGCGGCGCCCATTCTCGAATCTCTCTTTGAGAGTAGCTGATTCGAGAAACTGGTTTGCGACGGGCTACGTAGGTTGGGTAAACGATGTCAGCCATGACCGTGCGTGAGATTTTTCCTGAAGCCAAGGTTCATCCCAAAATCAGCGACAAGATCGCGAGCTATCGGAGAGAGCAGGTGGATCAGGTCAAGTCACTGATCTCCGCGCACCGTGTGGTGATCGTGGGCATGGCGCAGAATCCGTTTCCGAAGAAGGCGCGTCGCCTGCTGGACGGCCAAGGCATCGCCTACGAATACCTCGGCATCGGCAGCTACCTGAGTGAGTGGAAGAAGCGCTTGGTACTCAAGATGTGGACCGGCTGGCCCACGTTCCCCATGATCTTCATCGACGGAGTTTTGATCGGCGGCTTCGAAGATCTCGTGCTCCTCGTCGAAAGCGGCGAATTGAAGAAGCAACTCGCCGCCCCACGCGCGTGAGGAACGCACCGAAGCGCGCGTCGGCTTTCTGTTCTCGTCTTCTCTCGAAGGACGCCGACGCAAGCCCGTCCCGCAAGCTTGGCCGCGGGCGAAGTCGAGGCGAGGACCGAAGCGGAGCGTACTTCTCGTACGTGAGCATCGGACCGCAGCCGAGACGCAGCCCCCGGCCAAGATCGCGGGACGTCGCTCCAGCCGAAATGACCTATCAACGACCAGTCGCACCAGGGATGGCGGCGACGAACTGCGTGCCTGCGGGCAGCACGCTCACTTCCAGATTTGGGCTCAGCAGCATGTTCTGCGTCTCCAATAGTTCGAAGAGTGCGTTCGCGATCTTCGGATCTTTGGCGATATCGGCGAGAGCTGCACCGACGATTTGCGGACGGGTCGCGGCGGCTTGCGCGAAGGCAATGGCGGCTTGGCGTTCGGCGGTGGAGCGAATCACGTTCACGCGATTGGTGCCGTCTTGTTGAATCGCGGCGGTCACCTGACGCAGGCGATTGACGACTTTCTGCTCGATCTGTTGAATCATGCCCAGATCGCGAAAGTGCACCTTGCGAATGTAGGTGCTGCCCAGCATGTAGCCCCACTCGCGGGATTTGAGCGACACTTCTTCACGCACCATTTGGCTCATGTGGTGGCGCGTCTCGAGCATCTCCGATAGCTTCATGTTGCTCAAGCAACGCACGGTCGCGTTCGAGACGTTTGCGCGCAGTGAGCCCACTGGATCCCAATTCTTGTACAGGTAGGCGAGGGGATCGCTGACGAACATTTCGCACCAAACGCCGATGCCCATCGGCGCGCCCTCCTCGGAGTTTACGGGCTGGCTGCGCAAGTAGGTCTGATCGAGGCGCAAGTCGACGACGCGCTTCTTGCCGAAGAACGGCACCACTGCGGCGAAAGGGCCCATTTTCAGCCAGGGCCAGTGGATGCCGGGCTGGTTTTCGATCATCCGTACTTTGCCGAATAGCTCGAACACGACGCATTGTCGCTCTTGCACGATCACGTACACGCCCAAGAGGCGCGCAATGAGCAGCAGGATCGGCACGGCGACGAAGCTGCTAAAGAACGTGACGCCGACAGTGGTCAAGAACAACATCAGCGTGCCTCCTGATCACCCGTGAGCACCAATTGTCGTGTGCGCCGGCGGAGTCCGAGCTTCGCGTTGCGCACGTAGGCCGCGATCGCACCTTCACCGGTTGCTTGCAATTGACGCAGCTGCGCGGTGAGCGTGAGCAGTGGCTCGACCTCCGCTTGCGCGTTGAGCGTCTCGATTTCCACCGCGCGTCGTGATTGCACGATTTTCTGATCGGCTGCCGCCTGCGCTAAGCTGATCTCACTGGAGACGTGGTTGTGCGCGGTGTTGATCGCCGCCAGTGCCGAGTCCACGTCCAAGGGCGGGTCGATGCCGGTGATCAACGCTGCATCCAAGCTGATGCCGTAACGAGCGGCCGCGGAGGCGCAGTCGACCGCCATGTGATCGTTCAAATCTCGCAGGTTTTTGCGCAGATCGTTGATCGAGATGCCTTGCACGCCGGCGCCTACTTCGCCGCCCGCTTCGTTCGCTGGGACCCCAACTGCAGATTCGGGCGCTTCGAAGTTGGCGATGCGATCGCGCAGCACCGACACGAAGTAGCCCATGATGTGCGCGATCGGTCGTTTGACGCCGAAGATGTAGGCGTACAGGTTGCGTTCCGAGACAGTGAATCGCAGCTGACCGTTGAGCCCCGTGTTGAGCTGGTCTTTGGTTACCGCGTCTAGGATCTGGCCGCCGTTGTTGGCCGCGGGATCCTCGGGGTCGTAGGCAATCGACACGGTGTTGGTCGCGACCGAGACCTTGTGCGCGGTCTGCCACGGCAACTTCCAATAGAAGCCAGGGCCGACCACGCGCACCTGCGGATAGGCATAACGCTCGCGCTCGTTAGGTCGCAGCGTCTCGGCCATCGGATCTTCAAGCGTGCTCTGGCCCGTACGCTGCGCGCGCCCGAAGGTGCTGATCACCGCGCGTTCGTTGGGGCCGATCGTGTAGAACCCCAACACGCCATAGCGCACGAAAAACCAGAGTAGGAATCCAAACGGAATTCCAATGAAGACTTCGACCATCGCTGCATGATGGCAGATGTGGCTTCCACGCTGAAGGGCGCGCGATTGCGCCGGCAGCCGGAAGCGCTCAGTGCGGCATCGCGGGCGGTACCGAGCTGCGCTCTTCGAGGCCACGCAAGCGGCGCGCGAGCACGCGCAGCGTCTCGACCAGCGCGATCAGCACGTACACGCTGAGCAACCAAACCAACACGAACTGCGGTTTGAAGCGTTGCCACACGAACACGCTCGAGCCGACGGTGAAGAGCACGAACAGCAGCGTCGCGGTGTTGAGTTTGAGCTCCTTGAACGAGCGGAAGCGCACATTGGAGACCATCAATAGGCCCAAGGCGATCGTCACGCAGAACAAGACCGCCGTGTAGCGCTCGCTGCCGAGTGCACCACCCACGGCATGGTTGGCGAGCATCAACGAGATCAAGATCCCCGCGGCCGGCGGACTCGGCAGACCCAAGATGTACTTGCCTGGCTTGGTCGGGGCACCGCTCGGGCTCGAGCTCAGCACGTTGAAACGTGCCAGCCGAATCGCCGCGCACGAAACGAACATGAACGCGGTCAGGATGCCGGGGATGGGCTCGCGATGAAGCACCCACTTGTAGACGAGCAGCGCCGGCGCCAGACCGAACGAGATGATGTCGGCGAGTGAATCGAGCTGCAGTCCGAAAGCGCTCTGGGTCTTGGTCATCCGCGCGACTCGCCCGTCCATCATGTCGAACAGCATCGCGAAGATCAGAAGTACAGCAGCGCGGTACACGTCGTTCTCGGTCGGCGTCTCTTTGGCGACCAACCGAATTGCGTTGAAACCGCAAAACACACTGCCCAGGGTGATGAGATTGGGCAGAACGAACAAAGTCTTCCGTAGGTCGAGTTTCGGCCTAGGACGATTTGGATGGCGGCGGTTACGACGAAACCCCACAGACGCACCTTAGGGGGCGATCGGACCTGCGTCCAGCAATCGGGTATAAGTTATCGGTTCTGTTCAGCTAAATGACGGGATATTGGGGCCGGTCGAGAGGCCGCAGGCCGGTCTTTTGGCCCCTCAGCGGCGAACGCCCTACGATCCTTCGCGATGCGTGCCCTCCCTCTTCGTTTCGGCTGGTTTCCGTTGCTGACGGCAGTCGCGTTCCTTGGCGCCTGTGGTGGCGGCCACGACGATCTGGCCAAGCGTCTGGCTGCCATGCAGGCAGACCTGGTCAAGGTGCAAGGTCATAGCGACCGTTTGGAGCAGCGGCTCGAGGCCCTCGAGATGCGCAGTCGTGAGCCGGCGCCGGTTCGCCCGGCGAGCGAATCCGCCAGCAACGGTCGGCCCCCGTTGACCGTGGTCAAGCTCGAGCCTGAGGACGAAACGCGGGACGCTGCTACCAGCGCGCCGACTGCGGCATTGCGCCCCGAGGATTCCGCCGCCGACCAATCACCCCGACCGGTGATTCGTGTGTACGGTTCGCGCACGGACGTAGGTTCCGCTCCCGAAAACTCGAAGCGCAAGCGGTGAGGAGAACAGTCATGCAGCGAGGCTTTCTATTTGCCGCGTTGAGCGCGCTCACGTTGGCGGCACCGTTTGCGAGCGCTCAAGGGTTTGGGCCCGACACAGCAACCCCCGCGTTGCCCGCCGATGGCGGCGACGCCGTCGTGATCGCTCCGCAAAATGATGGTTCGACTCAGGTCTGGTCGGCGGCCAACCCGGGTGAAACGGTCAAAGGGGCTCCGCGGCGCAGCGTGGTAGTCACCAACCAGCCGGCGTCCGGTGCGGGCGGCGCGGGGAGCACGCAGTTCAACGGTTCGAACGCGATCTTGAGCGGCGACGACGACAATCAAGTCGCAGTCGGCCCGGTCCCGGACATTCATTTGGTCCAACGTGGCGACACGCTGTGGGACTTGTGCAATCGCTACTACCAGAACCCGTGGGCATGGCCGAAGGTCTGGAGTTACAACCCGCAGATCGCCAACCCGCACTGGATTTACCCGGGTGATCAGCTGCGGCTGACCAGCGCCGTGGTTGGCGGACAAAAAGTGCTTTCGTTGGCTGCGCGTCAAAGCAGCACGCTCGGTACTGGCAACGCCTTGCTCAGTCATCGATCGCAGGTCGTGGGCGGAACGGTCTTCTTGCGCGACCAAGGTTACATCGGCGATCCGAAGCGCGACGTTTGGGGTGAGCTGATCGGCTCCGACGAGGAACAGATGATGCTCGCCGAGGGCAACCATGTGGTTTTGGCGTTGCGCCCTGGCGTCAAGGTCGTCAAAGGTCAGGAGCTCACTGTCTTCAACTCGGTTCGCCAACCGCAGAAGGTCGCTGGTGCGCGCAAACCCGCAGGGGAAATCGTCGCCATTCGCGGCACGGTCAAAGTGATCGATTTCAACCCCGACACGCGTATGGCCCGCGCCATGCTCACCGAGTCGGTGGATGTGATTGAACGAGGCGCGTCGGTGGGTCCAGTGGGGCGTCGCTTCGATGTCGTGCCGCCGCTGAAGACCAGCGCGAAGGTGTCTGCACGCGTGCTGACCAGCATTTATCCGAACGTGTACATCGCTCGGGATCAGATTGCCTTTTTGGACAAAGGCAGCGAAGACGGACTCCTTCAGGGCAGCCGATTGTTCGTGTTGCGCCGAGGCGACAGCTGGCGTGCGAGCCTCGAGACCGCCTCGAAGATGACCACGCGCCGGATGTTGATCAATTCCCCGGAGGAAGCGGGCTTCGAGGACACGCCGATCCATGGTGACAACGACAAGTTCCCGGACGACACCATTGCCGAGCTGCGCGTCCTGCGCACCGAAAAATACAGCTCAATCGCGCTGGTGACCGAGTCCAAGCGCGAGGTCGTGTCAGGCGACCTGGCCGTTTCGCGTCCGGGGGAGTAAGCTGGGGCGCGAGCCGCGTGGCTCCCCCTCGTCTCTCTTCCCGCGTATTTCGTGTCGCTCCCGCAATGAGCAAAAATCGCGTCTTCTTTCCACAAGAGGCGCTCGACCGCTGGCTCGGAAACGGTGAAGTCGAGCTCAGCCAAGGTTTGCTCACGATCAAGACTGAGCGTCGTCGCTTTCGTCTGGTAGAAGCCGTGCGCGTCATGGCAGAAGTCAGTGGCCTCCCGGACCCGCACGAAGTCATGGGGAAGGTGAAGACGGTCGGCTTCTTGAGTGAACTCGGTGCCTCGCTCCTGGGGGAGTCGATGGTGATCGCGGAGAACGCCTACGAGGTGGTTCCCGGGTGGCTCGGTTCGCCCATCGGCACTTTTGCCGAGCACCGCGCCGAACATGCGGGGGCTTCCGTGCCTCGAGCCAGCGCACCCGCCGGTAGTGACGAAGAGTTGCTGGCCTCCTTCTTGATGCGCAACCTGTAACCGAGCGCCATGGTCGACGTAGCCACGATCGCATTCTACCTCGGGGTCATCACCTATTCCGTGGCCGCGACTTTGTTCTTTCTGGAGCTCGCCCGTAAGGACGGCGACACGTTGCGCGCGCAATGGGCGCCGCGTTTGCTCGCCATAGGCGGCGCTCTGCACGCGATCCACGTGCTGACGGCGAGCTTGCTCACCCACGTGTGCCCGATTGACTCGCTGCACTTTGCGCTCAGTTTCTCGGCGTTGATCGCGGTGGGCGCGTACCTGCTCCTGCGCGAGCGGCTGCGGCTATCGGCGTTGGGGGCGTTCATCGCGCCGATCGCGCTGACGTTTCTGGTGGGCGCGCAGTTCGTGGGCCAGAGCAGTGAGGCGGCGCAGGGCGTGTCGCGTACACTGCTCATGTTTCACATCGCGGCCAACGTGCTCGGCATCGGCTTGTTCTTGATCGCGGGGGCTGCCGGCTCCGTTTATCTCTTGCAAGAGCATCGGCTCCGCACCAAAAAGCGCGTGGGCATGGGTTCGCGTCTACCGCCGCTCGACGCGCTCGACACCACGACTCATCGCCTGTTGCTTGCGGGTTTTCCCCTGCTCACGTTCGGCGTGGTCACCGGTGCCGTGTTCAGTCATCAGCTGACCAACCCCGGTGGCGCCGAGTCGCTGCGCTCGCTGCTCGGCTACGCGACGTGGATCTTGCTCGCGGCCGTGCTCGTGTTGCGCAAAACGGCGGGTTTTCGTGGACGCAAGGCCGCCTACGGGACGATCGCTGGAGTCGTCTGTATGCTGCTCGTTCTGCTCTTGTACGTCGTTCGTTCGAGCGGTGGGAGCAGCCTGTGATCGTCGTCGTTGGGCTTTCGCACCGAACCGCTCCCATCGCCGTGCGTGAAAAGCTGGTCCTGGAATCAGCGGACTTGCCGGATTTCTTGCGTGCGCTCGTGCAGCGTCCGGAGGTCGGTGAAGCGCTGCTGGTCTCTACCTGCAACCGCGTCGAGCTAGTTGCGGCCGGGCGTGCGGGCTTCGATTCTGATCTCACTCGGGTCGCCAACGCTTGTGTGGAAGCGCTCGCCGTGCACTCCCCGGGCATTGCGCCGCACCTGTACGCTCACGTTGGTGGTGCCGCGGTGCGGCACTTGTTCCGTGTCGCGGCCTCGCTAGATTCGATGGTCTTGGGTGAGCCACAGATTTTGGGCCAAGTGAAGGAGGCCTACGAGATCGCGCGCAAAGCGGGCACGGTCGGCCCAGTGCTGCATCGCACCTTGCCGCGCGCCATTCGCGCCGCGAAGCGCGTGCGCACCGATACCGCGATTGGCAGCGGACAGGTCTCGGTGCCGAGCGTCGCGGTCGACCTGGCTCGCGAAATTTTTGGCGATTTGACCGGCCATGCTGCGCTTCTGGTGGGGTCGGGCGAAATGGCCGAGGCCGTGGCCCGGCTGCTCAAAGTCGGCGGCGCGTCGATCGTCGTAGTGGGCCGTACGCTTTCACGCGCGGAAGAACTGGCGAACGCGGTGGGCGGCAGTGCGCGTCCCTGGTCGGCCCTGCAGCAGAGCCTAGTCGAAGCCGACGTAGTCGTGACCAGCACCAGCGCCCCGCACTTCGTGGTCGATTACGAGATGGTCAGCGCCGTACGCCGTGCGCGCCGCGGTAAGAATCAATTCTTCATCGACCTGGCCGTTCCGCGTGACGTAGAACCGCGCATCGAGACGCTCGACGGCGAGTTCTTGTACAACATCGACGACTTGTCGAAGGTCGTGTCCGATACGTTGTCCACGCGCACGCGCGAGGCAGCGTCGGCCGAGGCCATCATCGGGCGTGAAGCGGAGGGCTACGATCGCTGGGCTGACGCCGAACAAGCGACACCCACCATCGTTCAACTGCGCACGCGCCTGAGCGCGGCACTGGAAGAAGAACTCTCGCGAAGCCTTCGCGGAAGGCTCAAGCACCTGCCCGAGAGCGACCGTGCCGCGCTGTCGAAAATGGTCGAATCTGCAGTCAACCGCTTGCTTCATCAGCCCACCATTCGCCTGCGCCAGGCGGCGCTGGATCGCAACGCCGAGAGTCTCTCGCTCGAGCAACTCACCTCGGCGATCAGCGAGCTGTTCGGCTTCGATGCCGACGGCGAGGTCGTCAGCACTCCGGAAAACGCTTTGCCGGACGACGTCGAAGCAAGCAATTCTGGACTTTCGCTGGCACCCAAGGCGAAAGTCGTGGCCTCTCGTAACTGATACTGACCGTGTACCGCCTATTTTTTCTGTGCGTTCTGCGCTGGCTGCCGACCGAGTGGGTGCACCATGTTGCGCTCGCCAGCTTGCGCGTGTTCATGGCTTTGTTCGGCGGCGCCGCGCGCTGGCTGCTGGGCGCGACCGACCTGCGGCTCGCGGTCGATGCGCTGGGCTTGCGCTTTGCGCAGCCCGTCGGTTTGGCCGCTGGCTTCGACAAGAACGCGACCGCGTACGAGGCGCTCGCCGCGCTCGGTTTCGGCTTCGTCGAAGTTGGCACCGTGACCGGCCAAGCTCAGCCTGGTAACCCGAAACCACGGCTCTTTCGCCTGCCTGCGGATCGCGCCCTGATCAACCGCATGGGCTTCAACAATCTCGGCGCAAGCGTCGTCGCGACGCACCTGACTCAGAAGCGCAGCGTGCCGATCGGCGTGAATATCGGTAAGACCAAGGTCGTCAGTGAAGAGAACGCCGCGAGTGACTACGTGCACAGCGCGCGTTTGCTCGGCCCCCTCGCTGACTACATGGTCGTCAACGTCAGCTCGCCGAACACGCCGGGGTTACGCAATCTGCAAACGGTCGAGCTGCTTCGGCCGCTGCTCGCCGCGGTCAAGGCGGAGCTCGCCAACACTTCGCCGCGCCGCCCGTTGCTGGTGAAAATCGCGCCGGATCTTAACGATGCGGACATCGACGCCATCGCCGAACTCGCGCTGGAGCTCTCGCTCGATGGCATCATCGCCACCAACACGACGATTTCGCGCGCCGGTTTACGGAGTTCCGCGGCCGATGTCGAGGCGTGCGGCGCAGGCGGGCTTTCCGGCGCCGTCCTCAAAGCGCGCTCGCTGCAAGTGCTGGAGCGCCTGTACGCCAAGGTTGGCAAACGCCTGACGTTGATTTCCGTCGGCGGCATCGAAACCGCCGAGGACGCCTGGGCGCGGCTGTGCGCGGGAGCGTCGCTGGTTCAGATCTATACAGGGTTCGTCTACGGCGGACCGCTCGTGGTCTGGTCGCTGCAGCGCGGCCTATTGCGCTTGCTACGCGCATCGAAGTTCAGCGCGATCGCGGAAGTCGTGGGTAGCGCGGCGGTCGCGCCGCCGGTCGAATGACGGGGCGAGCAGGGCGTCGTCCCACGCCCGCTCGCGCTGCCGACGCCTTACGGTCACGTCGCGTCCCGGCACAGGCGACTGTAGTCCGTTCGCGACATTCGTGAACCGGCGGCTACGCGCCGATGAACGAGTGCGCGAGATCGGTGCGGAATTCGAGCGAGGGCCGACGGCACGCGCCTTGCGTATGGGGCGCAGGAGGTCGCTTCGATGGCTATTCTTCGTCGGAAAAACAGTGGCGCACGGCGTGTCTGCTCGCTCTTTGCTGGGCTGTGGCTAGCGGGCACGTTGTCCGGATGTTGGCGCGATGCTCTCAGCGACTGCACACAGCATTGCGCCCAGGTGCCGGAGAGGCAACAGCAAGCGCTAAACATGGCTCCCGGCGACTGCGACAAGCAGTGTTACGTCGCCAACGGGCGCCATTAGTTCGAAACCATTTGGCTCGAGCCGTTTTCTCGCAGAACGCGGCTAAAAAGCGTCTCGATCACCCGACTCCGTCGGGAATGACACAGCCTCCAATGAGACCGATAGCGCGCGCCGGCGATGGCGCGGTGTCGCTCATCAACCAATGGAGGAGCGTGTCGTGAACACATTTGGAACCCTGTTACTGCGTATTGGGCGCCCGAGCCTTTTCGTGCCGCTGGTTGCAATTGCATGCCAAAACGCCGCTCCTGATGAGCCGCGCAACAAGGACTCTGCTGCGGCAGATCCCACCGAGAACCGCAACACCATCAGCGAGCCGCGGACCACTCTGACCACCGATCCCGGCTCAGAGCCCGTGGACGACGCGACCGAGGCGTCCGAAGAGCAGCATCTCTTGATCACGCTTTCTTACGAGGATGGCGTGTTCAAAGCGGAAAGGGTCACACGCGTGCCGGGCGTGTTGCGAGAGCCGCGTTCCGGCAACGTGCAGGGGAAAATGGCGTTCATGGCGCGAGCCGGTTCGTCGACGTTGCTCGTTGCGGCAGCGCCCGATCCGCGCAGCGTACACCTCGAGTATCAGGAACCCGGATCGCAGGAGATGAACAGCGTGTCCGTGCTCGCGCCCGGGAAGCAGTACTTCCTGGTTCACGCGCCGCTGGCCACCGACGTGATCGACTTTTTCGACAATCAGCGAAAGGTCACGCCCGAGACGTCACAGCTGAATGAAAGCACCGGCGCCGCCGATCGCGGCGAGCAGTCGCTGATCGGAACCGCATCGCTCGAGGGCCTGCTCTGAACGACTCGTCGGGCTTGCCGGACGCAACAACTAGAAAGGACATGAGCATGTACAAATTGACCAGCCTCGCCCTTGGCATCGCTGCAACGCTCGCGGCGTCATCTGCGGGGGCGTTTCAAACCGAAATGCTGCAGAACGCCGGCCCCGCCGATCGCCGCGTAAACATCATCATCCTGGGCGACGGATATCGCGCCGAGGATCAGTCGCTCTTGACCGAGCGCGCCAAGCAGCTGCTGGCTCAGCTTTGGAAGCATCCAGCGTTCGGCGAATACCGCACGTATTACAACGTGAAACTCGTGCACACGATCTCGGACGATCGCGGGGCCATCAAAGGCAACACTCCGCCGTCGAAGCCGACCATTTTCAAGAGCTTCTTCGGTTGCCAGGACACGGATCGCCTGCTGTGCATCGGTGATACTCAAAAGCTCGTCGAGGTGTTGGCGAGCGACGCACCGGAGTACAATTCGCGCTTCGACGTCGTGTTGGTTGCAGTGAACGACACCAAGTACGGCGGAGCTGGCGGTCAATACGCAACGACCTCGGCAGATCAGGCGGCGCCGGAAATCACCGTTCACGAACTGGGTCACACGCTCGGCAAGCTCGCGGACGAGTACGACTACGGCAACACGGGCACCAGCGATGTCGAATTTTCGGAACCCAATGCCACGATCTACCCCGAGCGTGAGGGCGTGAAGTGGAGCGCCTGGCTCGATGCATCCACACCGGTTCCGACTCCCGTCAACTCCGGATATCAGAACGCGATCGGCGTGTTCGAAGGCGCGCACTACTACAAGCAGGGTGCGTTCCGGCCCGCGGAGAACTGCGAAATGCGCAGCCTCGGGCAAGAGTTCTGCTCGGTCTGCGCCGAGGCGTTGGTCTCGTCGGTCTACGACAAGGTCGATCCAATCGATCAAGTGTCGCCGAAGGCAGCGAACGTGACGCTACGCGCGAGCGAGCGGCGCACGTTTTCGTTCAGCGGGCCCAAGCCCACGAATGGCCCGCTGAGCTCCGACTGGACCGTGGACGGAAGAGCGGTCGGTACGTCTGCAAGCTTCGAGTTCGTGGCTTCGAATTTCGGCGTGGGCAATCACACGCTCAGGCTGCGCGTCCGTGACCAAACGGGACGTGTGCGTCGCGATCCGAAGAGCCTGCTCTCGAGCACGTTCAGCTGGACCCTCGCGGTGAGCAACTAGCACAGGCCTACCGAGATAGGCCCATGCCGGCAGTGGAGTTCGGGCCGGGCTGCGCATTTGGGGCCTGAAATTGCCGAAAATGCGCAAACTCGCCTTGCGGGAGCCCGGCACTCGATCTAGGTGGGGTCAGCCTCCGGAAGACCCCATGAGTAACGAATACCTCGACCGCGGTGTATCGCCCACGAAGGAAGACGTGCACCGCGCGATCGCCAAGCACTCGGCTGGCGAGGTTCCGGGTGCATTCTGTAAAGTGATCGCGGACCCCGCGGGCGACCCGAACATGGTCGCGGTAATGCACGCGGACGGTGCGGGCACGAAGTCGTCGGTGGCGTATCTCTTGTACGCAGAGACCGGTGACCCGAGCGCCTTTGCCGGCATCGCTCAGGATTCGCTGGTCATGAATACCGATGATCTCTTGTGTGTCGGCGCGACCAGCGGATTTTTGGTCAGCAACACCATCGGGCGCAACGCACACCGCGTGCGGGGCGACGTCATCTCCGCATTGATCGACGGCTACGAGTCATGCGCGGCGACGCTTCGCGAGCACGGTATCGAGATCACCCTGACGGGGGGTGAGACCGCGGACGTCGGTGATTTGGTGCGCACGGTGATCGCGGACTCCACGGTTTTTGCGCGGGTTCCACGTGCGTCCGTGAGTGACTTCTCGCGCGTTGCGCCGGGCGATCTGATCGTCGCGCTGTCGTCGACCGGCAAGGCGAGTTACGAGAGCAAGGAGAATTCGGGTATCGGCTCCAACGGGCTCACGTTGGCGCGCCACGCGTTGCTCGCGCACTCCTATGCCGAGCGCTTTCCCGAGAGCTATTCCGAGACCATCCCGGCAGACAAAGTGTATTGCGGGCGCTTTCAGCTCAAGGATGCGCTGCCGGGCAGTGCGCATGACGTCGCTTGGGGGTTGCTCTCGCCCACGCGCACCTACTTACCGATCGCGCGCGCGATCTTGAACTCCAATCTGGCCGCGCAGGTGACCGGGATTCTGCATTGCAGCGGCGGTGGCCAGACCAAGTGTCGTGGCTTCGGCCGCGGGCTGCACTACGTGAAGGACGCGCTGTTCCCGACGCCTCCGCTGTTTCAGACCATTCAAGACTCGGGTATCGAAGCCAAGCAGATGTACCAGGTGTTCAACATGGGGCATCGGCTCGAGCTGTACGTGCGCCCCGGCGCCGCGGCGGGTGTGATTGAGGCTGCGTCGCGGTACGGCGTCGACGCCAAAGTCGTCGGGCGAATCGAAGCCAATTCCGGTTCCGAAACCAACCGTGTGACGATCGCCGCTGGCGGGCAAAGCTACGAGTACGCCTGAGCGCGCTCGAGGGATCCATGACACGCACCCACTTCACCTACGCGACTCGTAAGAGCGCGCTCGCGCTCGCCCAATGTCGCGCGCTGGTCGCCGAGCTGCAACGGTTGCACCCGCAGTTCACTTTCGAAGAATTGCAAGTCGTGACCACGGGAGATCGCGTGCAGGATCGCGCGCTGAGCGAGATCGGTGGCAAGGGGCTGTTCATCAAGGAGATTGAAGAGGCGTTGCTCGATGGCCGCGCGGACTTCGCCGTGCATTCGTCGAAGGACGTGCCTCCAGAGCTCGCGCCTTCGCTGATCGTGGAATGTTTTCCGGAACGCGAGGACGCGCGTGACGTGCTGATCAGCGGCTCCGGCGCAAACTTCGACGCACTGCCCCAAGGCGCGACCATCGGTACTTCGTCTTTGCGGCGCCGGATTCAGCTCAGCGCGCTGCGCCCTGATTTGCGCTTTTCGATCCTGCGCGGCAACGTCGATACGCGCATTCGCAAGTGCCGGGCGGGTGAAGTCGAAGCGATCGTGCTGGCGCGTGCCGGAATGGTTCGGCTCGGCATCGAGAATGAGGCGAGCGAGGTGCTCTCTGCCGAACGTTCTCTGCCGGCAGTGGGGCAAGGGGCATTGGCGGTCGAACAACGCGCCGGTGATCAGGATGTCTCGGCGCTGCTCGGTGCCGTGTCGCACCCCGAAACGAAAATTGCCGTCCTAGCCGAGCGCGGCGTGATGCGCGCGGTCGAAGGCAACTGCCAAACCCCGGTCGCAGCTTACGCGTTGCGCGAGGGCTCTGAAATCTGGCTGCGCGCGCTGCTTGCCGAGCCGGACGGCTCGAATTTGCGCAAAAACGCCGTGCGTGCCCCCTGGCCCTCGAGCGACGCAGAAGCAACCGCACTAGGTGAACGCCTCGGCCGGACCCTGCGTGTTTCTTCTCCCCCGTAAACGTGCCCGTGCCCATTGCCCGCTCTCCCTCTTCTCTCCCTCGAACCCCATGATATGGTCCGCGCCATGCTGATTCGGAACCTGGTCAAGCTCTCGTTATTGACTGCGCTCGTCATCCCGAGCGCGCTTTCGCTCACTGCCTGCAGCGGCGGCCCTGAGGTCAAGCACGCGCAGATCAAAGCCGGCGAGATGCCTGAAAAGGGCGAATGGCAGGGCGTCTACTACGACCGCACGTACGGTTACTTGCATCTGTTGGTCGACGGCAAGTCGGCGCAAGGCGCGTGGCGCACCGGTGGTGGTGACGCGTACGGCGAGATGCAAGGCGAGATCGACGGCAACGTGCTTCGGTACAGCTGGACTCAGCACAAGATCGGCCAGATTGGCGCCGAAGCCAACAGCCACGGCAAGGGCTACTTCGTGTACAGCATTCCCAAAGAGGGTGAAGCTCATCAGATCGCGGGTGAGTGGGGCCTCGGCGACAATGAGGTGGGCAATCCGTGGAAGGCCGTGAAGCAGACCAACATGCAGCCCAACCCCGCTTCGGTGAAGCCGGACGAGATTGAGGGCAAGGTCAACGCGGGCGGTTGGGACGACGAAGGCGGCGGCAAGAAGAAGTCCGACGGCGACGCTCCCGAGGAGAAATAGTCCGTGCCTGGTGACGCAGCAAAAGGCCTGCAATTCAAGGAAGCTCCGATTTTCGAGCGCGGCACACCCGGCCGCAGCGGCGTTTCACTCGCCGATTTGGACGTGCCCGCGGTTGATTCGAAGCAGGCACTTTCAGGGCTCGCGCGAAAATCTCCAGCTGGCCTGCCCGAGGTCAGCGAGCCCGAAGCGATTCGTCACTTCGTGCGCTTGAGCCAGTGGAACTTCAGCATCGACACGCAGTTCTATCCGCTCGGTTCGTGCACCATGAAGCACAACCCGAAGGTGAACGAGTGGGCTGCGCGGTTGGATGGTTTCGCCAACCTGCATCCGCTGACGCCTCCGCACTTGGCGCAGGGCGCGCTCGAATTGATGGTGCGCCTGCAAGCGCTGCTCGCCGAAATCGTGGGTATGGACGGCGTGAGCCTGCAACCCGCGGCCGGCGCCCAGGGTGAGCTCACGGGTCTGATGATGATCCGCGCGTACCACCAGAGCCAGGGTCGCTCACCGCGCAAGGTGCTCATTCCCGACAGCGCTCATGGGACGAACCCCGCGAGCTGCGCATTGAACGGCTTCGAAGCGGTGCCGTTCGCGTCCGGTCCGCAAGGCATCGTCGAGCCCGAGACGCTCGCGCGCGCCTTGGAAGCGGCCAGCGGCGATGTCGCGGGTTTGATGATGACCAATCCGAACACGATTGGTCTGTATGAGTCGGCGATGCCGAAGCTCGCGCAGCTCGTGCACGAAAAGGGCGGCCAAGTGTACGGCGACGGCGCCAACATGAACGCCGTTCTCGGTCGTGCGCGTCCGGGTGACGCGGGCGTGGACGTGATGCAGTACAACCTGCACAAGACGTTCACTACGCCTCACGGCGGTGGCGGTCCGGGCTCGGGTCCCGTCGCGTTCAAGCGGCATTTGGACCCGTTTCAGCCGGCGCCCGTGGTGCGTAGCGCGGACGGCTCGTTCATCATCGATCACGATCGGCCGCAGACCGTCGGTCGGGTGCGCTCGTTCCTGGGTAACTTCGGGATGATGGTGCGCGCCTACACGTACATTCGTGAGCTCGGCGCGCAAGGCTTGCACAGCGTGAGCGATCTGGCGGTGCTCAACGCGAACTACATCGCAGCCTTGCTGCGTGACGTGCTGCCCTTGGCCTACGACACGCCCATGCTGCATGAAGCCGTATTCACGGACAAAGCGCTGGAAGCGAAGACCGGCGTCAAGACGCTGGATTTGGCCAAGCGCTTGATCGACTACGGCTATCACTCGCCGACCGTGTACTTCCCGTTGGTGGTGCGCGGCGCGTTGATGGTCGAGCCGACCGAGACCGAAACCAAGCAGACTATCGACTCCTTCATCAGCGCCGTGAAGGCGATCGTGAAAGAGGCTGAGGAATCGCCGGATTTGGTCAAGGGTGCGCCGCACCTGACGCGTCTGGGCCGCCTCGACGAAGCGCGTGCGGCTCGCAAGCCGCGACTGCGCTGGTCTCCGGTCGCGGAGACTGCGTCGGACAACGCCGGAAAAGCGTGAAGCATCGCCGTCGCCGCGCGTGGGTCGGTCGATGACCGCGCGCAGCGCCGACGTGTCGCTCGCTGAGCTTCTGGCACTGCAGCGGCAGTGCCATGGCTCGGCGTGCTTGCTGCAGAATTTGGGTGACGGGTTCTTGTATCGAAAGAACCCGTTTTTTCGGCGGGTTCGCGACGCAGCGCGAGCCCGCGGCATCGGCTTCACGCTCGAGGATCCGGGCGATTACTTTGCCTTCCCGCTGGTGGCGCTCGATTCGGTGCTGAAGGCGCGCAAGGTGCCGTACCGCGCCAACTATGCGGCGCTCGCGGCGTTCGAGCGAGCGCGACCGGGTTTCTTCACGCTCGCCGATCTGCACAAGAATCGGCCGATGCCCAACTACGTGCTGCATGAATCGGCACACGTGCTGGCGTTTCACGAGCTGTTTGGTCGGCCGCGCGATGTGCACGCGGCGCTCTCCGAGCCGAGCAAACTCGTGCACATCGTGCTCGGAGAGGCGTTCGCGATGACGGCCGAGTATTTTGCGGCTTGCGCGGTGTCGGGGCCGATTCACGCCTGGTTCTTTTCGATCAACTCGTATCGGCACCGCACGCAGGCGAAGAAGGCCGTCGGCGAGCTGGTCACGCGCTACGGCCTGCCGCTCGTGGTTTGGTTGGTGCTGATCGCGTTCCTGGAGAACAATTGCTTCGTCGAGCGCTTGCCGATGAAGACACTCGAGCGCGCGCTGGAGCTCTACCCGCTGGGCAAAGTGCCCACGCTGTCCCCGGCCGAACGACTGCGGTTCTGCCGTGCGCTCAGCGCGTTGATGGTGATGGACCCCGAATTTCGCGAAGACACCGCGCGTTTGTTTCTGACGATGCACGGACACCGTCGAAACATTCGCAAGGTGCTGCCGCACGAGCCGCTCGATTCGATCGCCGCGGATCCGGAGTTGCCGGCCGCGTTGAAGCGTCTCGTGCGCGCGTTGTGTCCTTAGTTCGTGTTCGCTTGCACGAACTTGCCGTCGAAGATTTGCAGACTGCTGCATTCTTTGCCGGCGACCTCTTCTATGACTTTGAGCGGCTCGATGTCACAAGAGCCACGGCTCAGGGGTTGGTCCGCGAGCTCAGTTTGGAATCGCCCGGTGCGGAACAGCTGGCAGTATTTTCGCTGGCCGCAGTCAGTTGATAGATGCCTCGAACGGGGCGGTATCCCAGTCGCCCGTGTTTGTATCTTGGCCGCCGCTCGGCTTGCCGTTCTCGATTGCGTTCCCTCCGCAGCCGACGAGCGCACAAAAAGCCAACCCAACCAACCCTCGCTAGCGACCCTGCATCCAGCCAAAGGTACGTGAAGCGCGCGAAAAGTCTGCCTCTCGTTTCGCTCAGCGCACACATGGCCAGGAGCTGGTCCGTCTGGGGCGGCTCTCGCGGGACCCAACCCAAAAGACCTTCAGATGTTACTTTTGCGCGTTGCGTGCGGTTTTTGTGAAACCGGCGACGGCGGTGTTAGCCGGAAGCTGGGGCGGCCAGCCGTGCCGTGTGGCTAGACGGAGCGTCGTTGGGAACGAGCCTGACAGACCCGAGACTCGGAACTAGAATTGGCCCAGGTTTGGCGACTTCGACACACTGTCGAAATATCCCGCCGACACAATGCTCGCACATGGCATCCCGGACTTCGCTCCTTCAAGACGGCCACCTCGACACGCACCGCAAGGCTCTGGCGATCAACCTGGACCCGCGGCGGTATGGCACGTTCGCTGAAATCGGCGCAGGTCAGGAAGTGGTGCGTTGGTTCTTTCGCGTGGGCGGAGCTGCCGGCACGATCGCCAAGAGTATCTCCGCGTACGACATGGCGGTGAGTGACGCCATCTACGGGCATACCGAGCGCTACGTCGCGCGCAAGCGACTGCAGGCCATGCTCGATTACGAGCACGATTTGAACCTCCAGCGCTTGCGCGACGCGCGCGGCGACACGACCGCGTTCTTCGCTTTCTCCGACACCGTGTCGGCGCGCAACTTCGCCGGCACCAACGAGTGTCATGGCTGGATTGGCGTGAAGTTTCAAGCCCACCCGCGCGACCAAGACAGTCAAATCATCATCCACGTGCGGATGTTGGACGGCGAAAATCAGCTGCAACAAGAGGCGCTCGGCATCGTGGGCGTGAACCTGTTGTACGGCGCGTTCTTCTTGCATCACGACCCGGAGCGGTTACTCGAATCGCTGCTGCACAACCTGAGTACCGATCGCATCGAGATCGACATGATCGAGTTCTCGGGTATCGAGTTCCGCAGCGTCGACAATCGCATGATGAGCCTGAAGCTGGTGCAGCTCGGGTTGTCGGGTGCGGCCATGTTCGGCGCGCATGGGCAGGTGCTGCAGCCCTCCGAGGTGCTGTACCGGCATCCGGTGTTGGTCGAGCGCGGCAGTTTTCGGCCCGTGACGCGCGTGAACATGGACATGCTGAATTCGGCGAACGCCGCGTTCACCAAGTCACTGGTCGAGGGCGGAACCCAGGTCGAGCCGGTGCAGCTCTTGGAAATCACCATGCGCAACCTGATGGCCAGCGGCGAAATCGACTACCGCGATTTCTTGGCGCGCGCCGACATGATGGCTGCGACCGGCAAGATCGTGCTGATTTCGGACTACTTCGAGTACTACCGCTTGGCGTCCTACTTGCGTCGCTACACGAGTCAGCGCATCGGCATCGCCATGGGCGCAGGCAGCTTGTTAGATCTGTTCGACGAGAAGTACTACGCGCACCTGGAAGGTGGGATCCTCGAGTCATTCGGGCGCTTGTTCAAGAATGACCTCAAGCTCTACGTGTACCCATTGCTCGACGCAGCGACCAACGAGCTCGTGACCGTCGACAATCTGAAGGTCTCGCCGGACCTGGCGAAGCTGTTTGGGCACCTGGTCGATCGCGGCTTCATCCAACAGCTCGAGAACTACGACCACTCGATCTTGCACATCTTCTCGCGTGATGCGCTCAAGCTGATCAAGGCCGGGGATCCCTCGTGGCAAGACATGGTGCCGCCTGAAATCGCGGAAGTGATCCGTAAGCGCGGCCTGTTCGGTTACCGGCCGACGCTCGGCGAGCCGCGCGAAGACGTGCATCGCCGCGTGAACTAGCGGCTTTTTCGCCACGTTTCAGTGTGCGACGGGCGGCGAGCGCGGGCCCCGTCTCGTGCTAATTTGGGCCCGTGCAAAGCTCGAACTCGACCGTGTTCCGAATCTTGGCCCTGAGCTGGCTGCTACTCGCGGGCTGCAAGCACGAAGCGCCTGCCGCGTCGTCGACGCAAGCTGCTTCGTCGCCGCAGGCTGCCTCGTCATCCGAGGAAGCGTCGACAAAACCGTCGACGCCCGTGCGCTTGGTCGGAGCTACACCGGCGTCGGCTCTGGACACATCCACGCTGCTTGCCGTTGGCGCGCAGGTTCCGGACATCAAAGCGCCCGCGCAGGACGGCAAGGTCGTGGACTTGCGAGCCCTGAAGGGCAAGCCCATGATCGTCTACTTCTACCCCAAGGATGATACGAAGGGCTGCACCATCGAGGCCAAGGGCATTCGCGACCAGTACGCCGAATTGAGCAAGCGCGCGGTCGTGCTCGGAGTTTCGGAAGACTCACTCGATTCGCACAAGGCGTTCGCGGAAAAGTACGAGCTCCCGTTCCAGTTGCTCGACGACACGAATCACGCGCTGGCCTCGGCATTCGGCGTGCCGCTCTCGGGGGGCCATGCCAAGCGTGTCACTTTCGTTATCGACGCTTCGGGCAAGGTCAGCAAGGTGTTCCCCAACGTGAACCCGGACGGGCACGCGGCCGAGCTGCTCGAGGCTCTGAAAGCACTGGGCTGAGCGCCGAAACGAGCGTTCGCAGCGCTCACTCGGTTGGGGCTCGCTGTACCTTGTGCAAGCCGCGAATGGCCCCGATCTTTTGCAGTGAAATACGACGCCGCGCGAGCTCCACGATCAGCCGTTTCACTTGCGGGGTTTGCGAGGGGATCAGCAAGTACACGTTGTTCAGCGCCTTGCTCGCGCGCTCGACGGACTGCGCCGTGGGCCCCGGATCGTCGATGGTCCAGATGCGGCCTTGCGGCCACGTCCAGATGTCTTCCCTGGGAGTGTAGACGGCTGCATCTTCGGGCAGCACCTTGAGCAAGCGCCCGAGCTCGGCTGTCTTCTTCGTGTTGAAGTCGCGCACGAAGTTGAAGGAAGAATTGGGTTTGTGGCTCCAGATTTCATAACCGCCGCCTACGGCTAGCGCGCTAGCGAGCAGGCAGCCGCCGATCATCAGCCAGCGGTTTTTGCATTGCCCGAGGAACAACAGCGGGGGGAGCGCTGCCAGCAGGTAAACCGGGGTCAAGTAGCGCGGGACGCTGTGGTAAACGCCGCCCACCTTCATTGACCCGCCCCACAGGTCGTCGTGCATGCGCGACAGGCAGAAGAAGGCCATGATCGCGACGGCGAGAGCCAGCAAGTAGCGCGCTTTGGGTGGGGGCTTGGCGAGCAGCGGCACGAGTGCGAGTTGCCCAAATAGCAGCAGCGCGACTGGACCCATGGTCAGCCAATACTTGCGGAATGCGGTGCTGCCGACTTCCCAGCTCGGGATGCCCATCGGCAAGACCAACGACCGCAGCATGCCTAGACCTGGAATGGTGTGCTCGGGTTCGGCGCCAAAAAGGCGATCGATGGACATTTGGTAGGCCGCCTTCAAAGCGTGCCCGGTGATCATCTTGTTCAGGATCAGGTTCGGTGTCAGCGCGAGCACGCCTGATGCGATGACGAGCGCGAAGATCAACTTCCAGCGATCGGGGCGGGCCGCGATGCCGAACAGCAGCGTGAGCACGAACAAGTACGCGGCGTAGTCGGGGCGCATTGCCGCGCCGTAGCCCAGGCAGCCCAGGGCAGCGACGAGCCATCCGTCCTTGTTCGACTCACGCCAACTAGCCCAACAGAATACGGTCCAACACAAGCTAGTCAGAAACGGCGACATGTTAATCCACGGCCGCATCAGCCAATACAGCGCGGGAAAGCCCACCAGAGGAGCCAGCAAAGCGAGCCAACGGCGCCGCACGGGTAGAAGACGCGCGCAGCCGGCGGCGAACAGCGCGACGCCGCTCGCGGGCATCGCCGCGATCAGGAATTGCCCAAACTCGTGTAGACGCAAGATCCAGCCGTACAGATAGAAGCTGACCGGTGCGTAGGTTGGGGTGGCACGGTTGTCGATCGTGAGCCAACTGCGCGGGTGCATCAGGTCTTCCGGATCCGGCAAGGGCACGTCCAGGAACGGACCGCGGCCGTGCTCGATCAGCCACGCTGCGTAGCGGATGACTGCTTCGTCCGACGTCGGAACGACCATCGGGTTCAGACCCCAAGCCCAGATGATCGTCGTCAAGCTGATCGCGAACCAAACGCTCGCAATCGCGATCAGCACCGCCCGGGGCGAAAGCAGCGCCCGAGCGACTCGTCGGAGGGGCGTACTCGGTGGGGCCCCGACGCGACCGGCACCCGATCCGTCATTGTCACGTGCTTCTGCTTCCAGAATGCTCGACGCTCTCACGAGCGCGCCAGGCCGTCAACGTTCGCCCGCGCGCGGGAAGGCCACAAAACCCCGCAGAAGCTAGGGCGAATATGGAGGCACGGAGCCCGGGTCGGTGGTAATAGCGGCGCTTGGCTGACGGTCGCGCTTGGCTGACGGTCGCGTTTGGCTGGCGCCGCTCGCTCTGCCGTTCGGCCATTCGAGGATCTGTTTATGACTGGCACTCCCACCACTACCGGGCTCGAAACGATCGAGCGCAACGGGCTCGCATACGCGCTCGTCATTTCGGCACAGGCGACTAGTGACGCCAAGTACAACTTTCTCACCAACCCAGCGAGCCCGCTTCAGTTGGGGATGAATTTCTACCAGGCGGGGGAAGTGATCAAGGCTCACTACCACCTGCAAAAGCACGTCGAAACCAACTCGATCGTACAGGAGTTCTTACTCATCGCCGCCGGGCGCGCGCTGCTACGCCTGTACGACGCAGGTGACCAGAGCGAGTTCACTTCGCGCCAGCTCGAGACTGGAGACATGGTGCTTCTGCTGGCAGGCGGGCATGGGCTCGATATCCAGGCCGACACCAAGATCGTCGAGCTCAAGCTCGGGCCCTACGACGGAAAAGTAAAAGACAAGGTGGTATTCGGATCATGAGCTCGAACGACTTCATCCCTGTGTGCGAGCCGCTGCTCGGCGGTCGTGAACTCGAGTACGTCACGAAAGCCGTTTCCGGCGGCTGGATCTCGTCGAGCGGCAGCTACGTCACTGAGTTCGAGCGCAAATTCGCCGAATATTTGGGCGTGCCCTACGCGGTGACCACCACCTCTGGCACCACGGCTTTGCATTTGGCTTTGGTCGCCGCAGGCATCGGCCCGGGTGACGAGGTGATCATCCCCGCGTTTACCATGATCGCCTCGGCGTTCGCGGTCTGCTACACCGGCGCAAAACCGGTGTTCGTCGACGCCGACGCGACGAATTGGAACATCGATCCGAAGCTGATCGAGGCAAAGGTTACGCCCAAGACGCGCGCCATCATGCCGGTCCACGTGTACGGCCACAGCTGCGATATGGACGCCTTGCAGCGCATCGCCGACAAACACGGGTTGCTCGTGATCGAAGACGCCGCCGAGGCCATTGGCTCGCGCTACAACGGTCGCTTGTGCGGGACCATCGGCGACATCAGCTGCTTCAGCTTGTTTGCGAACAAGCTGATCACCACGGGTGAAGGCGGCATGGTCGCCGTGCGCGACGAGCGCTTCATCGAGCGTCTGCGCTACTACAAGAATCTGTGTTTCCCGCTGGACGGCTCGCGGCGGTACGTTCACGAGGACATCGGCTTCAACTACCGCATGCCCAACGTGCTAGCCGCGATCGGCGTGGCGCAGCTCGAGCGCGCTGACTTTTATCTCGAATGTCGGCGTTCCAACGCTGCTCGCTACAACGCGCTGCTCTCGGGTCAGCGTGGCATCACCATTCCCCCGGAGCTGCCCTGGACCAAGAACTCGTACTGGATGTACTCGATCTTGATCGGGGATGATTTTGGCATCAGCCGCGACGCGGTGATGGCGGGGCTGAAAGCCGCAGGCATCGAGACCCGCTCGTTCTTCGTGTCCATGCATCGCCAGCCGGCGCTGCAGAAGTTCGGCTGCGACGTCTCCGGCGAGTACCCGGTGACCGACGACCTCGCGCGTCGCGGGCTCTACTTGCCGTCGAGCTCCGGCCTGACGGACGCTCAGATCGCGCGCATCGTGAACGCGTTGCTCGCGCTGCGTCAGTAGAACATTTTGGGCGTTTTCGCGTCGTCGCGGAGCGCCTCGAAATCGGCTCGCGCCATTAGGGTGACGAGCTCCTTGAAGGTGGTTTTCGGCGACCAACCGAGGAGCTTCTTCGCCTTGCTGGCGTCACCGAGGAGCAAGTCGACCTCGGTCGGGCGATAGTAGCTCGGGTCGACCGCAACCATGACCTGGCCGGTCTTGGTGTCGATTCCGCGTTCGGCTTCGGCTTCGCCTTCCCAGCGCAGTTGAATATCCAACGCTTGGAAGGTCAACTCGCAGAACTCACGCACGGTGTGGCATTCACCGGTGGCTAGCACGTAGTCATCCGGAGTCGGTTGCTGCAACGCGAGCCACATACCCTCCACGTACTCTGGTGCGTAGCCCCAATCACGCTTTGCGTCCAAATTGCCGAGTTTCAGCGTATCGAGCTTGCCGAGCTTGATCTTAGCGGCTCCGAGCGTGATCTTGCGCGTGACGAAGCTCTCGCCGCGGCGCGGTGACTCGTGGTTGAACAGAATGCCATTCACCGCGTAGACATCGTACGCTTCGCGGTAGTTCACGGTGAGCCAGTACGAATACAACTTGGCAACGCCGTACGGACTGCGCGGGTAGAACGGTGTCGTCTCGCTCTGTGGGACCGCTTGCACCTTGCCGAACAGCTCGCTGGTCGATGCCTGATAGAAGCGAGCCTTGACGCCCGTCTCGCGGAGCGCGTCGAGCAGACGCAACGTGCCCACCGCATCGACCTGAGCCGTGTACTCCGGCATCTCGAACGAGACCTTGACGTGGCTCTGCGCTGCGAGGTTGTAGATCTCGGTGGGCTGAATCTTGGCCACCAGGCGATTCAAATTGTTCGTATCGAGCATGTCGCCGTAGTGCAGATCGAAGCGACCGGCGTAGGCGCGGTTTTCATGCACGGCATCGATACGTCCGCGGTTGAATGAGCTGGAGCGGCGGACTACGCCATGTACCTCGTAGCCTTTGCTCAGCAACAGCTCGAGCAAGTACGAACCGTCTTGGCCAGTGATGCCCGTGATGAGCGCGCGCTTCGCGGTTACTTCAGACCCTGCTACCGACATTGCGCAGCCGTTATCATGCGAATTTGGGCACGTCAAACCTCGCGGCTACCCTAGAAATGGCCGAACGCCGTGCTAACGTTCCCGAGATTTTCGACCGCGTCGACCTTTTCGACACAGACACTCGGCTTTTCGACTTCTACAGTATGCGCTCGCTGAATCCACGACTCGGATGTCATGCCTCTTTGCTCGCCGCGCCGCGCGGCCATTTCCCACGAGGTTGCTCGGGAAAATGCTGATGCTGGGGGAAGAAGCTCGTGCTATCGCGGCGCCACGCATGGCTGAGCGCCGCTTGGATTGGGCGCGGTATGGGCTCGCGTTCGCCGCGCTCCTGACCGGCGCATTCGTGTTTTGGCTCTCGCTGCATTGCGCGGCTTTGGATTGGTTCATCTCCGAAACCCACGCTGACGTCATCTATACGGGACTCCGCCAGTTCGGTGAGTTTCCCTATTTTTCGTTCGTCTTCAACGGCGGCAGCTACTTCATCCAAGATCCGCAAAGTAATTCGTTCTCTGTGGCCGTGCCGTTGATCTTGCTGGCCGGTCCGAGCATCGGACTTCGCTTGCTCGAGGGGCTGTGGGGTGTCCTCGGCGTGTACGCCTTCGTGGGTTGGATGCGTCGGCGCGTGAGCACCGAGGCGGCGCTGGTCGGCGCGGTTGCCAGCGCGACCAGCCTCGGCGTGCTTTGGCGAGTTGCCGTCGGTAACGACATGTTCCTCTGGCATCTCGGTTTGCCATTCCTGCTCTGGACAGCGGATCGCGTGCTCAGCGAGCGCAGCTTGGAGAGCTCACTGTGGTTTGCGCTGACGCTCGGGCTGCTCATGCTCGGCCCTACGTTTCATTCGTTCACGTATCTGTTCGTGCCCGTCGTGCCGCTGTACGTGCTGTTGGAGGTGATTGGGCTGCGACCGAGCGCCAAAGAGCTTCGCAAGGTCGTGGGGCTGTTTGCGTTCGCCTGCAGTTTGGCTGTGCTGATGATCAGCTTCAAACTCGCGGCTTGGCTCAAGTTCCCGATGCAACGCCTGGTGGGCGACTTCGGGGTGCTGCCATTCAAGTCGACGCTCGTGCAGCTGTTCGACTATTCACTCGTCGACCGCGTGCGCGTGGTCTGCGCCAAGTACGTGGGCAAGCCGGGCCGATCGGGGATACGCGGTTGGGGGGTCGAGGAGTCCGCCACGGCGCTGCCGCCGATTGGCACGCTGTTCGCACTGGTCGGCGCATACGCGGCCGCATTCTCGAAGTCAAAACGCCGGATCGGCCTGTATGCGCTATTGGTACTGGGATTGGGCATCGCGCTGACCAGTTGGTCTCCCGCTTGGCAAGCGTTCCGGCGCATGAACGGCGGCAATTTCCGGGTCGCGCAGCGCTGTTTAGGCATGTCCGCCTTCGCGCTCTCCGTGTTCGCGGCGCTTGGCGCCGACTTCGTTTTCGTGCGCCTCAAGCGCGCCGCATTGCCGCTCTCACTGGCGAGCGTGGTGGTGATGGTAGGCTGCGCCGTGTGGTGGACCCACGCTGCCGAGCAAACCGGAGACGCCATCGTCAACTCCACGCCGATGGACGCGATTGAGCGCATGAGCGAGGAGCGCGAAAGTGCGTCGCAAATACAATCGTTTGATAAACTCCGACGCTTTCGAGGTAGGCGCGACGTCTTGACGGGCACGGGCTACACCGACGGCTTCTTGGTCGTGGGCAATGACGACGACCCGATGCTCTGGGTGGCGCAGCGCGTGTTGCCCGTCCTCTATGATGGTCACGCCAACGCGAACGTGGGCGGTGTGAAGCCAAACCAAATTTCTGTCGAGCATCTGCGGGTGAAGCTGCGTGACCTACCGCCGCACAGCCGCACCGTGCTCCGCGTCCAACAGCCCGAATTCGGCATGGCAGTGACGACCATTCCGCCAAATGCTGGGGTTGTCGTGCAGCCTTCGGGTAACTTGCTCTCGATCGAGAATCCGACGGATCAGCCGGTCCAGCGCGTCGTTATACGCGCAAAGTTTCCCATTTCGATCTTTTGGCTGGTCGCGTCCGTGACCGCCCTAGTTGGCACGATTGGCGGTTTGTGCTGGTTTGCTGACGCGCGGCGCCGTGAGCCGCGGGCGACTCAGCTCGCAGTCTGAATCGAGACGAGGATACGCTTTTGATGTCTGGTGACCAATTTTCCGACCTCACCGTGATCTTGCCGACGCTGAACGAGGTGGGCAACCTCGAGTCGCTGATTGAAGGCCTCGGCCGAGAGATGCCGGGCTGTCGAGTGATCGTCGTGGACGACAACTCTTCAGATGGCACTCAGGCGCTGGTGCGCAGAATTGCCGCTGGCAACTCGCTGGTGAGCTTGATCGAGCGCCACGTCACGCCCTGCCTCACTGACTCGATTCAGGCGGGCATTGCGGCCGCGACCACTGCTTACGTTGCCTGGATGGACGCGGATCACTCCCATCCGCCCGCAGTGATGCGAAAGCTGTGCGAGGTGGCGCGCGAGTCCGGTTGCTGTATCGGCACCCGCTATCAGGACGCCAATGAATCGTTCACCATGCGCCTGCCCAAAGGCGAAATGCTCGCGGCAGGCCTGTCCGCGGTGCTGAACTTCTCGGTCAACCGCATCTTGCGTTTGGAGATCACCGACTACACCAGCGGTTTCATCGTGTGTCGGCGCGACGTGCTCGTGAATCACGTGCTCACTGGGGACTACGGCGAATACTTCATCGAGCTCGTGTACTACCTGAATCGCCACGGTGTCGATTTACGCGAGGTCTACTACGAATCCCCGCCGCGCCTCTCCGGCGAGTCGAAGACGGGCGCCAATCTTCCGCGTTTGATGCGCCGTGGAGCAAAGTACCTATGGCTAGTCGGCCGCCTGATGTTGAAACCCAGCGCCTCGAACTCGACGCGCTAGCGCGCTGTCACCGCCTGTGCCTGCCGGATACCGCTTCTTCGCGCGCGGGGCTGCCGGTGCTCGAAGCGCTGTACGCCGCGCTGCTGGCTGACAGCGCTGCACGCGTGATCTGGGAGCCGGGCATTGCTGGTTCGCCCGAGCACGGCGCATTTGCGGCGGGCACCGCACGCTTTCGCGAAACGGAGCTGCAGACCCGCCGCGGTCTGCCGCGAGCGGCGTTCGCACGGCTCGCCCTGCGCGCCGCGCTGATGCCTCGGCACGTACTCGCTCGCCGGCGCTGGGAGACTTTGATCCCTCATGAAGGCATTGGCTACGTGCTCACGCTCGGCGTTGCGCGCGCGGTCGTGCCCAGCGCCGAAACGCGGCGTGGTAGCCAGCTCTTGGACGAACTCGAGGGGTGGTTCGTGAGTCAGGGTTGCTCGGCGAGCTTCGTCGATACCGAGTTATCCAATCAGCGTGCTCACGCCTTCTATTTGCGGCAGGGCTATCTGGAGCTGTCCCGCGACTACGGACAGGTCTTGTTACGAAAGGCTTTGCCCGAGCGCTGAATCAGCCTATGCGGGAGGCTCATCACCATGCAGGTCAAGCGCGTCAGTCTGGTCGGCACGTTGCCGCCGATCAAAAGCATCAGCGACTACTGCCTCGAGCTCACCCAGGCCTTGCTCGAACAGGTTGACGTCGAGTTCGTCAACTTCAAGCACATCTACGCTGAAGTTCTGTACAAGGGCGGCGGCACCAAAGAAACCGATCCGCTGTTCAAGCGCCCCAAGAGCCCCCGGCTCGCGGTGAAGGATTTGCTGACCTGGTACAATCCGCTGAGCTGGCTCTATGCGGGGCTTTCCACGCGCGGTGAGTTGGTCCACATCCAATGGTGGACGTCGTTTCTATTCCCGGTCTTCTTCAGCATCGCCGTGACCACCAAGCTGCGCGGCAAGAAGCTGGTCTGCACCGTACACAACGTTCACGGTCATGAAACCGGTTGGCGCGATCGCATACTGAACAAGACGATCCTGACGCTGCCCGACTTGTTCTTGGTTCACACCGATCGCAACAAGCAGCAGCTCCACGACACGTTCGGTATCCCGCTCGATAGCATTCGCGTCGTACCGCACGGCATCTTCGAGTTCTATCGGGACGAGGAGCTGACGCAGGCGGAGGCCAAGCGGCGTTTGTCGATCCCGCCGAACGCGAAAGTCCTGCTGAGTTTCGGCCATGTCAGGCCCTACAAGGGCATCGAGGACTTGGTCGCGGCCTTCAAGATCGCGCGCCAAACCGTGCCCGATCTATTTCTGGTCATCGCCGGCAAAGCCTGGAACGAGCAGCTGAAGAGCGAACTCGAGCAGCAGCTTTCGGATACGCCTAGCAGTCTGCTGCACTTGGATTACGTCGCTTCGTCGCAGATCAAAGAGTACTTTTTTGCGGCTGACATCGTGGTCTTGGCCTATCGCGAGTTTGCCGCGCAAAGCGGACCGGGCAACATCGCACTGGCCTTCGAAAAGCCCCTGATTGTTGCCGATGTTGGCGGGTTGCCGGAGCTCGTCGGCTGCCCAGAGGCGGTGTTCGAACCCGGCAACGTCCCGGCGCTCGCCAAGGCAATCGAGCGCTGCATCGGTGACTCTGGCTTGCTCGCTCGCATGGTCGCTGATTCGGTTCGACTGCGAGAACGCTTCTCTTGGCGGCGGGTGGCCCGCGATACCGTGGCGGCGTATCAGGAACTTCTCGACTCCCGGCCCTGATCTGAGATAGGCCGTCGAAGGTGCCCGTCCAACTAGGAAAGCCTACCAGCTACGGTTTCACGCTGCCCGTGATTCGACACGGCCTCACGGCGGCGCGCTACAGGCGGCTTGCGCAGCGCAACCGCTTGCTCGACTTCGGTTGTGGCAATGGTGCAAACACCATCCTATTTGCGCCCGACTTCGCCAGCGTGGTCGGAGTGGATGTGGAGCCAGAGCGAGTCGCGGAAGCTCGAGAGAGCGCGAAGAACCGCGGGGTCTCCAACGTGGAGTACTCGGTGTATGACGGCGCGCGTTTGCCCTTTCCGGATGGCAGCTTCGACTGCGTAGTGAGCTTCGAGGTCATCGAGCACACTCGAGATGATCGCGCGGCACTTGCGGAGATCGCCCGGGTGCTCAAACCCGGAGGGCTATTTTGCGGCAGCGTGCCGAACAAGTACTACTTGATGGAGACGCACGGTTTCAATCTGCCGCTCGCGGATCGCATTCCGTACTCGCGCGTGCCGCTGATGAACCTCTTGCCGCGTTGGTTCTATGATCGCTACGGCAACGCCAACATCTACACGCAGAAGCAGTTCACCCGGATGCTCCGCAACGCCGGCTTCACCGATCTCGACACGGGCTACATTCCACCACCGTTCGACAAAGTGAACGATCTCACCGTGCAGAAGTTCTTGCGCTCCGCGTATTCGTATCTGCCGGATTTCATGGGCGTCAGCATCTTCTTCGCCGCTGCAGCGCCCACTTGACCTCGGCGCCGCGTTTTCGCCGCCTGCTCAAACCGACTCTGTCGGTGCTGGTGGTGCTGTGCGTGGTCTGGTTTTTCGCCCGCGCATTTCAACGCAATTGGGCGGAGGTGCGGGCCCACGAGTTCGATCTATCCGTGCCGTACTTGCTCTGCTCGGCGATCGCGACCTTGGCTGCCATTCTGCTTGCAACCTATGCCTGGTACGCCTCCATCAACGCGCTCTCGCTGAACAAGGTCGACTTTCGTCAGAGCATCGCCGCGGCAAACCTCAGCGGTTTGACCAAGTACATTCCAGGTAAGGTTTGGTCTTACGCGCTGCAGATGTACTTTCTCGACGGCGTGGGCATCTCCAAAGCGTTGATCCTCTACGTCGGAATCCTCAACCTTGCGATTTCGATGGGCGTTTCGGTGATTTTTGCGCTCGTGTGCCTGCTCTTTGGTCAGGTCACCTTTCCGACCAGTGTGCTGCTCGGATCGCTTTTCGGATTGCTCGCGTTCGATGCGCTCTGCATCGGCTTCAACCGCGCGCTGCTGGACGCGTTGGTCTCGCTGATCAACCGCATTTTCAAGCGCAACTTGTCCACCTTCGACGTGACCAAATCACTCTTGCTCGAGCTCCACGCGATTCACCTGATCGCAGCAATGTTTTCGGGCCTGGCCGCGTATTGGTTTTGTTTCGGAATCGGCTATCGAATCGGCTTCGAGCGGTCGCTCGTCGTCGTCGGTTCTTCGACACTCGGTGATGTGGTCGGGTTTTTGGCCGTGATCGTGCCCGGTGGCCTCGGCGTGCGTGAAGGCTTGATGTACGAAATGCTGCGCGGGCAAGACAGCGGATCGCTCGCGCTGATCATGCCGGTGGCGTCGCGCTTGCTGAACATGGTGGTCGAGATCGGTCTCGGCCTCGTTGCGCTCCGGCTCTTGCGCACGCTCACCGTGCGCAAGCCTGCCGAGTCGTCGCAGCCTTAGCGCCCGAGCACCTGTTCGTAGACCTTGACGTTACCCTTGGCCGTGTTGGCCCAAGAGAAGCGGGCGGCGTGAGCCACCGACTTTTGTGCCATTTCGCGCTGCTTCTCGGGGCTTGCCAGGACGGAGATCAGGCACGCGGCTAGATCTCGTGCGTCGTCGGGCTTGGCGAGCACGCCCGCGTCCGCGAAGAACTCGGTCGCGTCCAAAGTTGCGACACCGACGACCGGAGTTCCGCAAGCCATCGCCTCGAGCGTCGAGAGCCCGAAGCCGTACAGTGACGGGAACACCATCACCGTCGCGCGTGCATAATTCTCGGCCAGATCCGCCTCGGCGATGAAGCCCGAGAACGTTACGTCACGTAGGTTCAACGTCCGAACCAGCTCATCGAGCACGGGTTGATCGGCGCTAGCTTTGCCACCGATGACCAACTTCGCGTCGGGGATCTGGGCTTTGACCAAAGCGAACGCTTGGATCAGTACCTCCACGCCTTTGGCGCGACTCACCGAACCCACGAACAGGATGGTCTTGTCCGCGCGTTGAACGTTGGGCTGCACGAAATAGTTCTGATGGTCGACGCCGTAGTTGACCACGTGCACCTTGGACGGGCTCGCTCCCAATCGCGACACGAGCTCGTCTTTGGTCACTTGGTACGGAACGATGATCGCTTTGGCCAGCTTGACGCAGGTACGGACGCTCTGTCGGATGGCCCGATTCTTCATCGGGTTGTCGAAATCGTTCACGTGGAATGGGACCAGATCGTGGACGGTTACGACCAACGGCTGCTTCTGCATGAGTGCGGCTACGGTTCCACCCATTGGGGTGATGGCGTGATACACGTCCGCCTTCGCGCGAATCAGGTCCAAGGCTTGCCCCGGGAGCTTGCTCAAACCGTGCAAGGTGTTCCTGGCGAAGCCGGTGTCGACGACCGAGACAGAGACGTGCTTGGTTTCCGACCGCGTGTTGTCGACCAGTTCCGCGACGTACCGATCGTGACCTCGGCCCGTGTCTTTCGAGGCTCGGTAGGGGTAGCAGAACAGTGACAAGCTGAAGGGGGTGGGCGTAGACAAGTCCGAATGGTCCTCGAGCGGAAAACGTTTCGCGCGCTTTTAGCACAATCGGACTGAGCGAGCGCGTGCGGCATTTCGTGCTGGAAACACCTGCTCGAGGCGCCACCGGATCAGAGCCAGAAAGACTGCCTCAATCTGGGCTAGGTTCGTGGCTAGTGATGAAGCACGGTCGAATTTGGGGTTCGTGTCTGTGGGTCGTTGGCTGCGCCGCACCGCACCCGCCGGCGGCTGTCGAGCAACCACGCACAGGCGCGAGCGATCGAGCTGCTTCGGCCGCCAGCGTCGCGCCAGCTGCGTCTGCGTCGCCAGCGGTCGCCCCCAGCGCGGCGCCGTCGAGCGTTCCGCCGAATGTGCCGCCCATGAAGCTTTCGCTTTCGCAGGTACTCTCGGTTCCGATCCGCGCGATCGCGCTCGGCGAGGGCACGCGGATCGCCGTGCTCGCGGATACGCCGTACGTTGGCGACAAGCGAGGACTACGGCCGTTGCCGCTTCCGGCGATGCTTCAGCCGAAGGCCGGCGAGATGGACGAATTGGGTATCTACTTCGGTCGCGACAACGAACCGCGCATCATGGGCACACGCCGCGGGACCCAGGGTGAACGCGCCGTTTACCTTCGGCACTTGGCCAGCGGTTGGCGCGACGGGCGCGAAGAGATCGGTCAGCTCGGAGGAGCTGTGCCTGGTGGTTTGTGGGGCGTGCTCGGTGCAGCGGATCCGGAGCTGGTGTGTCGGGTAGGGGCGAGCTGCATCATCAAGCGCAATTCGGGTTGGACTACGGCCCCGGCAGGCGCGGTGAAGCGCATCGTCACCCTTCAGGATGGAGTGCTGTGGGGACTCGAGTCCGGTGGCATCTCTGGCATCGATGCCCACGGTTGGACGCTCGCGATCCCGGCCCCCGCCTGGTCCGAACCACGCGCGCTTTGGGCAACCCGTGGTGAAGCGTGGGTTGGCACGAGCAACGAGCTACTTCACTATCGAGAAGGCAAGTGGGCCGCGGTGCCATCGCCCGTCGGCACCGTGACGTCGTTTTGGGGAGCGCGGCCTGATTCTGTTTGGGTGGTTGGCAGCGGGGGCGCGGCTCACTTCGATGGCCAACATTTTCAGCCAGTTGCGAGCGAGGGGCCCTTGCACGTGGTGCGCGGGCGCAGCGACGCGGAACTTTGGTTCGGTGGCGACAAGGGGCTGTTTCGCGCAGAGCCCGCTGCCCGAACCGCCGAGTGAGCGATAGCGGTGCTCCGCTCGGACAATGTGCGGTTGCGCCCTGCTCGTCTCTTCGACATACTCTCGGAAGTCGCCCACTTGGGCTCACGCGAGGAGTAGGCCATGAACGATCGCAAAAATACCGCCGATGTTCGTGTTCCCTCGCGTGCCGCGTTTCGCCGTCACTGACCGCGATCCCGCGCGCGAGCACCGCGCCGCTGCTCTCGCTTTCGAGCCGCGCTGACCTTCGATTCGTCGAACGTCCGTCGCTCGAGTCGATGGCGCCTGCGCGTTCGTAGTTCGACCGCTGCCGCGGTCTCGATTTCGAGGCGGCGCGCTTTCGTTTGCGCGCGAACAGCCAAGCTCAGGGGTTTTCCCATGATTTGTAGTCGACGCGAGTCGCTCGAGCGACTCGGATTCAGTGCATTTTTTCAAACTCAGTTTCATGCGCTCTCGCTCGCGGGTGTGGTCTCGAGCGACGCGCAGGTGGCGCGGGTCGTGTCCGAAGCGCGCGGTCAGTATGGCGTTTCTGACGGTGAGCAGACTCGCCGCGCAGTGCTCGCCGGGCGCTTGAGTCATGCTGCCACGCGCGTGTGCGTGGGTGATTTCGTCTTGCTCGAGACAGAAGGCGGCTCGCTCCTGCGCATCGCGCATGCGTTCGAGCGGAGCAGCTCGTTTCAGCGTCGGCTGCCGGGCGGTACTTCGCAGGCTCAAGCCATAGCGGCCAACGTCGACCTCGCGGTAGTCGTGTGCGCGTTGGCACCCGATGAAGCCGATCGTCACGCTCGCGGGCACGGCCTCAATCCGCGCCGGATCGAACGCTACTTGCGGGCCATTCGCGACGCGCCCGCGCGCGCGTTGGTTCTGCTGAACAAGGCGGACCTCTGCCGATCCGCTGCACGACAGGCGGACCGCTTGCGTTCCGAGCTACGCGGGGTGCAGGTGCTTTTAGCCAGCGCCGAGGCAGGCGCGGGACTGGCCGAGCTCGAAAGCCAAGTCGACCCAGGCACGACCGCGGTGCTCGTCGGATCATCCGGAGTCGGGAAATCCAGCCTAGTCAACCGGCTGATGCGCGCGCCCGTGCAGAGTGTGGGCGCGGTTCGAGAGACGGATACTCGCGGCCGACACACCACCACTGGTCGCGAGCTATTCACCCTTCCGGGTGGTGGATTGCTGCTCGATACTCCTGGTATGCGCGAGTTCGCGCTGTTCGCGGACGAGGACACCGAGCTCGGAAGCACCGGCTTCGCCGAGATCGACGCGCTCGCCCCGGACTGTCGTTTTCGCGACTGCCGTCATCGAGACGAACCGGGTTGTGCGGTCTTGGCAGCGATCGAGCAGGGGTCCGTCGAAAGGCAGCGCCTCGAGCAGGCCAACCGCTTCGAGCGCGAGCTCTCCTGGCAACGCGATCGGCACGATCCCCGGCGGCAGCACGAAAAGATCGCGCAGCGCCGCGCGCTTTCGCGCGCCCAACGCGCGCAGCAAAGACAGCGTGGACGGGATTAGCGGTTGCTCGCGGGTTCCGCCAAAAGCAGACGATTCTTGGGCGTGATCGCCGCAGGAATCGTCTGCGTGTGCACGTTGAAGCCATGCTCGCGCAAGCGCGCTGCGCGCGTCACGTCGATGGCCAGGGCTGGGTCGATCCAACCGCCGAGCCCGCCTTGGTCATTGGCGAGCGCGTCGTGGCAACACGGCAACACGGCGACACGCGCGTCTGCCGCGATCGCTCGGTTCAACACGGCGTCCGTCAGCGAACCGCAGGCATGGCAGGACACGAGCAAATCTCCGTGATCCAGCGTAACGCTCGAAATCTCGGCTTGGACGAGCTCGATGCGCCCGCCGAGACGTGGCCACGCGCCGACGAGACGCTCGTGCAACCGACGCGCGCTTTGTGGCAAGCGCGCGTCGATCGCCAACGCCGAGGGCGACGAATCATCGAGCAAGAGCAAGATGTGCGCGAGCAGGCCGTGCCCGCAGGCCAGATCGATCACGCGCCCGCCGCGAAAGCGTCGGCGCGTGCGGCGCGCGACCTCCCAGGCTTCGAATAGCTCCTTGCGTGCGAGGCACTCGCACTCACACACCTCACGGGCGATGCGATGAAACAGCGTGTCCTCGCCAAATCGGCCCAAATCACGGCGCGTGAGCTTGGATCGGTTGCCAGGATCGAAGGGCATTCGAGCGAGCGTAGCATCGCTCCCTCGATTCGCGGCATTGTCGTCACCAAGCGATCGCTTTGCCGTCGCGAAAAAATCCGCCATTCGCCGCGGCACTCCCCGCTAGGGTGGCGGCCCAGACGATGCCGCTCGCGCCCTGCGCCAAGCTGCGCGGCGCCGAGCTTCCGCCCATGCGGGTTTTCACCCAGCCCGGGCAAACTGCGTTGACGTGGCGTGAGCTGCCCGAGAGTTCCCGAGCGAGCACCCGCGTGTGTGCGTTCAACAGTGCTTTCGAGACGCTATAGGCGTTGCTCGGAAAGCCCACGCTGGTATGTGTGCCTCGCGCTACTGCGCTCACGAACTCTTCCGCAAGTTCTTCGATCTGAGGGCGAGTGAGCGCCGGTGCCAAGAGTCGCTTCTGGAGATTGGTCGAGAAATGGGACAACTCTCCCATTCCGCTCGAGACCATGACGATGTTTGCGTCCGGCGCGAGCCGGCTCAGGAGTGCATCCGTGACTCGCACTGCACCGCGATAGTTGTTGTCGAGGGTCGTCGCGGCAACCTCCGCGTTCAAGCCTTGCAGGCTGGAGCCCGCGTTGTTCACCAACGCAGCGATTTCAGGCTCGGTTTCCAGCTGCCTTGCGAATCCGCGGATGGTCGACGGGTCTGCGACGTCCAGCACCGCAGCCTGCACGTCAAGGCTCTCCGCCTGTAGTGCGGCTGCGGCTTGCTGACTGCTGTTTTCGTCGCGACCCGTGAGCCAAACGCGATAGCCGCGTCGCGCCAACGTGTGCGCAGTCTCCAACCCGAGCCCGCGGTTGGCTCCCGTAACGACAGCGACCGGCATGGGTCTATGCTTGCGGCTCTCCGCCGCGGATCGCAAGTGTGAGCGCCGGTGATTACCGCCCGATCAGCTTGAGCCCGAAAAAAATCAGAATTGCGCCACCCAGACCACCACCGAATAGTAAGTAAAGTAGCGACCAGCCAGCAGCGAGCACGGGCGGAGCAGCAACGATGGCTTCGGTAATCATGACGGACTCCAGATGGTAGGTAGATTCGAGGCGCTGTTGTTCGAGGAAGCGGCTCTTGCCCTCTATCAAAGCAAGGAGCCTGCCAACCTTGAGTCCAATGACTGAGCCGCGCGCTACTTCGCCCATCTCCCCGCCGCTCGCGTCGCTCGGGCATACGAGCGCTTTGGTTGGCGTGATGATCGCGGTAGCCATCACTGGCACTGTGCTGCAACACGTCGGCGAGCCCGCCGTGGCGGTAAGCAAAGAAGCGAGCCGCAGTGCTGTCGGCATCTACACCCGATATTTGCCGCTTTTACTAGTCAACGGACTGCTCGTTCTGTACGTCGCACGCTTGTTCCGGCAGCGATCGGTGTTGCTTCAACTCTTGGGGCGACGCTGGCGTACGCCCGCGGATGTTCTCGTCGACCTGCTCTGCGCGTCGCTGGCATTCGTGGTCATCTGCGGACTCGAGGCGCTCACGCGGCCGCTCTTTGCGGGGCGGAACGCCGCGGTCTCGTCACTGCTACCGAGCACGGAGGCGGAGCGCCTCACTTGGGTGTTCGTCGCTTCGAGCGTCGGCTTTTGTGAGGAGGTCGTGTATCGCGGTTACCTCCAAGCGCAACTCGGTGCGTTCACTAAGAGTCCAATGCTGGGCCTCGCGTTGCAAGCGCTGCTGTTTGGGGTCTCCCATTTGGAACAGGGTGCAGGAGCCGCGTTGCGTATCGCGGTCTACGGGCTGATCTTGGGTCTACTTGCGCGTCAGCGTGCGAGTCTACTGCCCGGGATCATCTGCCACATCGGCATCGATCTCGTGAGCGGTCTCGCCGGGTAGTCGACTCAGTACGGCGCAAGGAGATCGTTGGAGGCGCTTGGCGAGTGCGTATTCGTGCGGATTTTCCCGGGCTTGCCTTTGGCCGGAACGCTCGACGCTCGAGGCGTCGGTGCAGTCGGAGCCGCGCTCTGCGCCGAAGCCGAAAGCACGGGTTCTGGCGCTGGGGCGGGCGACGACGCTTCCAAGCGAACGTGCGCGCTCGATGCTGGTGCCAACTGCACGAACCCCGAACTTGCCGCATGAGCTCCGTGATCAGCCGTTCGCGAACTCTGGAACACCAGCAAGCTGCTGACGGCGAGCCCGAACCCAACCATCGCTCCCATGACCCACGGGCGTCGTCGATGAACCGGCTTCTCGAACGGCAGAGAAGGCGGGGGTTGTAATGTCGGCACGAAGCTCAATCGCGACACGTCCTGCTCGTCGATCGCGCTGGTGTCCACGGAAACTGCGCGCAGCGAGCTCGCGCTTTGCGCCGTCGCGCCAGCTTTGGCCAAGCTCGCGGCTGCCATGCGCGTGTCACTCTGCTGCTCCATGCGACGCAGCGCTTCGCGCTTTCCAGCGGCGCGCTCCGCACACGTAGTCGTCATGAACGCTTCGACTTCCGCGTCGAAACCGACCGCAAACGCTTCGGGCACCGCGCGCTGCAGCGCAAGGCGCATTTCGTCGGCGGACGCCCAGCGACGCTCGCGGTCCTTCTCCAGGGCCTTCAGCACGACCGCCTCGAGCGTGCGCGAATAGCCTGGTTTGAGCAGCGACGGGCGAGCCGCCGGTTCGCTGCTGGTGATGCTGTGGAGCACCCCGATCGATTTGTGATTCTTGAACGGGTGATGACCGCTCGTCATCAGGTGCAACATGATGCCAGCCGAAAAGACGTCCGCGCGTCGGTCGACCGGGTTGCCCAGGATTTGCTCCGGCGCCATATACGCGAACTTTCCTTTGAGCTCGCCGGTGTTCGTCGAGTTCGATTGCTGATTCATCGCTTTGGCGATGCCGAAATCGACCAGCTTGGCGACGCCGCCGTAGCTGACGAGGACGTTGTGTGGCGACACGTCGCGATGCACCACGCCGAGCGAGACGCCTGCCGTGTCGCTGAGATCGTGCGCTGCTTGCAAGCCTCGCAAGAGCTGGCCCACCAGATTGACCGCGATCAACAACGGGATCCCGTTCGCTTCCTCGCAGTGCGTCAGGAGATAGCTGAGTGGCTCGCCGTCCACCCACTCCATGGCCAAGTACAGCGTGCCTTGTTCTTCGCCGAGCTCAATCGTCTGCACGACGTTCGGGTGCTGGATCAGGCCGGCGATACGCGCTTCCTCGAACAGCATGCGCTCTTGACGCTCGGTGTCCTCGCCCACCGCAAGCAGGGTCTTGATTGCGACGAGCTTTTGGAAACCGCGCGCGCCGCGCAGTCGCGCAACCCACACTTGTCCCATGCCTCCTTTGGCGACTGGAGCGAGTAACTCGTAGCGTCCGAGTGACTGTCCGGCGCACAGGGAAGGAGGATCGGTGGACACGCTAGTATGGGTCCAAACGGCCGCAGCGCCCTCGACTTAAACAGGCACTGGCGGCCTACGCCATTACTTGGCGCATTGTCCGGCGACGCAGTGCTTGTTGCCTTTGCAGGCGATCCCGCAGCCACCGCAATTCGTGTCGTCGGTCGCGGTCTTCACGCAAGCACCTGAACACCGAGAATAGCCCGAATCACACACAGCCCCACATCCGCTACCCGAACACGTTGCGGTGCCGTTGGCGACACTTGGACACGCCGTGCCACAGCTCCCGCAGTTGCTCGGATCCGTCTTCGTATCGACGCAGCTGCTGCCACAGCGGATGAAGGGCGCCGTGCATTGAAAGTCGCAGCTTCCCGTGGCGCAGACCGATTTGCCGTTGGCGGGAGCGGTACAGACCGTCCCACACTTGCCGCAATTGGACGTCGCGCTCGAGGTATCCACGCACGAGCCATCGCAATTGGTGAGCGCTCCGCAATCCGTCCCGCAGCTACTGCCATTGCAGACCATGCCAGCATCGCACTTGTTCGTGCACGTGCCGCAGTGCTCGGAGTCCGAGCTCAGATCCACGCATTTGCCGTTGCAGTCGGTATAGCCCGAGTTGCAGTGCGGTTCGCAGCCACTGGCGCCGCAAATGACGAAGCCATTGTCGGGCTTTGCGCACACTTTGCCGCACGCGCCGCAATTCGACGTGTCGGCGTCCAACTTGACGCAAGCGTTGCCGCACGCGGCGTAACCCGCGGCGCATTTCACTTCGCAGCCGGCCGCGCCGCACAAGGGTGAGCCGTTGGCAGGTGTCGGGCAAGCCATGCCGCAGTCGCCGCAATTCTGCGGATCGGAGCTCACGTTGACACAAGAGCCCGCGCAATTCTTCTCGCCGGTGGGGCATTGCGCCAAGCACTCGCCTGCCGAGCAGGCGTACCCCGCATCACAGACGTGGCCACATAAGCCGCAATTGCCCGCGTCCTTCTTGGGATCCACGCACAGGCTGCCGCATTTGACGAAGCCTTCGTCGCAGGTCGCGCCGCAAGCGCCACTGTTGCAACGGGCCATGCCATTGGCTGGAGCGTCACAGACCAAACCGCAGTCGCCGCAGTTCAGCGGGTCGGCGGATTGGTCGATGCAGCTCGTGTTGCAAGCGCCGTAGCTCTCATCACACTTGAATCCGCACTTCGCCGATACGCAGGTAGGGCTGCCGTGCTCTGGCGTCGGACAAGCCATGCCGCACTCGCCGCAATGCATGGTCGTGTTGTCTGTGTTGACGCAGGCTCCCCCGCAATTCATGGTGCCCGCGCCGCACTTGTTCGAACATTGGCTGTTGTTGCAAACGGCACCCGCGGGGCAGGTCCCGGTGCACGATCCGCAACGGTCCGGATCACTGGAAACGTCCACACACGTGCCGTCGCAGTCGCGCAGCGGAGCTTGACAGTGCAGCTTGCAACTGCCTGCCACACACGACGGAGTGCCGCCGGATTGGCTGCATTTTTGGCCGCAAGCGCCGCAGTTGTCCACGTCCTCGGCCAAATTGACGCAGATGGTACCGCACGGAGAGTAGCCTTCTTCGCAGTTGAAGCCGCAGCGGCTACCTGCACACGAGGGCTGACCATGCTCGGGAGCCGTGCAAATCGCGCCGCAGCCACCGCAGTTGTTTGCGTCTTCTTTCGTCTTGACGCACTCGGTGCCACACACCGTCTCGCCGTTGCGGCACGACAGCGTCGCGTGGCACTTGTTGGTGCTGACGTCGCAAGTGTATCCGTCCACGCAGCGTTGGTCCGCGTCGCAGGGCAGCCCATCGATACTCGTGGAGAGGTTGCTCTTGCAGGAGAAAGTCAGCAGCACGCTGAGTAGCAGCAGCTGCCAATGCCCTATCCAGCGCCACAGGTAGCCGTACATCTCAAAAGTTCCCTCGCGCTGTCGCGCTGCAGCCGCCCGGAAGGCAGATGAACCCTGCACTTACCGGCTTGGACGGCTCGCCCTTGTCGAGCAACAACATCAGTCCACCTCCGACCAGCAATGCGCTACCGGTGCCCAAGAAGACGCGGGCCGCAGTCTGTCGACTCTGCTCGGTTTGCAGATGCTCGTAGTAGTCGATCTGACTGTCCGCAGCTTTCGCGTCGTTCTCCGCGCTCCGGCGCAAAATCTCGAAGGTCAACGCTCCGCCCATGGCGACCACACCGGCGCCCAGAGTCACCCAGGGCACGACGCCGAGCTTTTTCCCGTGTGGTTTGGTGTCACCGGGCGGTGTCGCTGTCGTTGCTGGTGGCGCGACTGGGGCCGGGGCAACGGTCGCGACGTTGCTCTGGGTTTGTTGATCCAGGTGGAGATTGACGTCGAGCGGCTGATCTGGCGCGAGCGATACTGTCTTTTCTACGTCCGCGTAGCCGCGCAAGCTGAGCAGTAGACGGAGCTCACCCGGTGGCAGTTCGCCGGTCCATGGTGTCACTCCCACGGGTTGATCGTTCACCGCTACAGTTGCACCTGCAGGGCTGCTCAGCACGGTCACCTGCTGAACGCCTTTCTTACGCAAATTATCGGCCAACGCGCTGATCAGCGGGCGGACGTTCGATGCGTTCGCGGCGTCAGGGTTTCTGCGCAAGTAGTCGCGGTACCAGCGCAGTGCTCCCGCGTCGTCGGAAAGCTTCTCGTACGCGCGCGCAATATTGAAAGACAGCGGCGCGCTCGGTGCCAGCTGATCAGCGGCCAGGAACAGATCCACGGCGTCTTTGAAGCGACCGGCAGAATACGCTTCGGCGCCTTGCTGGTATTTGGTTTTGGCAGCAGAGCGCCGCTGTTCCATGGCCGCTTCGTCGCTCGGCGCGTCGGCACGGGCTTCCGGTTGACGCGCGAGCGAGGCGCCTGCGAGAGACAGCGCACACAGCCAGGCGAGTGGACGTCGATGCATGTTGCTCATTTGTCGCTCAGTAGGGTGCGAGCAAATCGTGTTGCGCGTCAGTCCGTGGCGCGGCCGGCGTCGGTCGGGCCGGCGCTTGAATCGGTTGGGCCTTACGCGGTGCCGAATACTTGGTTGCCGCGCCTTTGGGCTGGACGCTCGGCGCCGGGCTGGGACTCTCGATTGGTTGCGCGACGGGCGCAACGCTCGCGCTCGCGTCTGTTTTCGGCTGCGCGAGTGCGGTCGGTGGCGTAACCGGCGGCACCTCCGCTGTCTGCGCCAATGCCGGTCTCTCACGCCGCGAAGCAAGCGCGGCGACGGCCCCAACCGCGATCGTCAGCAAGCCAACGCCGATCCAAATCCGACGCTGCCACAACGGCTTGTCGCTGTTCGGTACTTGTACGACAGGGGCAGGCGTCGCTTCCAGGCTGACGGTGGGCGCACCTCCGAGCGCGTTTTGCGCCGTTCGCACGCCGGAATCCGATGAGATTCCGGTGAGCGAAGCGAACGACGCGCGCGACGCGCGCTGTGCCGACGGCGTGCTGCTTCGCGAAATCCACTTCGCGTCGAGCGAGACGCCAGTCACGTCTTCGAAGATCCCTTGCAGCATCAGCCAACCCGCGAGCGCCTGCCCCAGCTCGCTCATCGTGGCGTAGCGCCGCGCAACGTCTTTGGACAGACCGCGCTTGATGATCTCCCAAAGCGTCGGATCGGCTGCCAATAGCTCGACCAGCGATTGCGGTTCATTCTCGACGATGGCGCGCAGCAGCGAATTATAGTTCGAGCCGCTGAAGGGCGACACGCCGCTCAACGTTTCGTACAAGACCACGCAAAACGACCAAATATCCGTGCGAAGGTCGATGTTGTCCTGACCGCGCGCTTGCTCGGGAGACATGTATTCGGGACTTCCGAGTACGGCGCCAGTTTGCGTGAGGTGTAAGTTCTGTCCACTTTCGTCGGCCAGCTTGGCGATGCCGAAATCGAGCAGTTTGGGCTGAAGCTGTTCACCCTCGTAGGCGAGGAAAATATTGTCCGGTTTCAGGTCGCGATGAACGATGCCCTTGGCGTGCGCGACCGTCAGTGCATCAGCGAGCGGCAACAGGAGTTGCACGCCCTGCACGGCCGACAAGCGCTGCTCGGTCGCGAGCAAGCGCCCGAGCGTTCGCCCGTTCAACAGTTCCATCACGATGTACGGGTCGCCCAACTCCGAATCACCGACGTCGAACACGCGCACGATCGCCGGGTGTCCGAGCTTGGCGGCTGCTCGCGCTTCTTGCTTCAGCCGCCTTGCGAGTGAAACTTGATCGGGTCCTCCGCGGATCAGCTTCACCGCGACCGGCGCGTCGAGTTGCAGATTGTGCGCTCGCCATACGGTGCCCATCCCGCCTTCACCGAGAAGCGCGTCGAGCCGATACTTGCCCGCGATCACATCGCCGGCGCGGTACGGGGCAGTATCTGGCGTCCGAACCGACAAAGTACCCGACATTTCCTCCGACGCAGAGGCTATCACGGATGCTCCAGGGCGAGAGATCTCAGCGTGAGAATGTGGGGAAACATCGGTCATCGGCTACAATCTCGAGGGTGTATCGCGTGAGATTCGTCGCGGATGGCTATATGACTTCAATGTCAGGGTATGCGCCTGTGCGAGCCCTGGATCTGCGCGACAAAGGCCAGCGTTCACTCACTGGTACGTCACTTGCTCACCCGGCGTGGCTTGGAAAGGGTGACTGGTCATGGGTGATCGTTGGCGGAGCTTTGCGCGTCTTCCGTTAGGGGGCGCATTGTGCGCATCACTGCTGTTCCCTGCGGGGTGCGGCGTTTCGTTGCCGAAGTCGGAGCCTATCGAGGTTAGCGTCGACAAGGCGCAGGTCAAAGAGATCTTGCGCGAGGTGTTTCCGAATCTAACCGACGAAGAACTGAGCGACTATGCCGCAAGTCTCGATTTGAAAGCCGCGCTCGCACTCGAGGTGGAGCTGAGCGACATTCGTGATGTTGCAGATGGCCTCAGCAAAGGGCTAACCGAGCTAGCCGATGAGGCCGCCGAACAACGACAGACCAATCTGGCCATGCGCAACGACGGCTATCCGAGTGAGCTCGAACCTCTCGGGCTCCAGGCGTTCTATGACTCGGCGCAACAGGAGGCACGCATCGAGTTGAGTGGCGTGTTCGACGATCACGAAAGCGTAGAGCTTGCCGCCGGTGACGTGACCGTCAATGTAGCTGGGAAAGAGCAGCAGACCTCGGTCGAATGCGCGCCGAGCGGGCCGGTCGACTTGGTCTTTCTGGTCGACATTACCGGCAGCATGTCGCCGATCATCGGCGCACTGCGGCGTTCGCTGGGCGTGTTCGTCGACGCGATCAGTGCCAAAAAGATCAACGGCACGTTGAGTGTGGTCACCTTTCAGGACTCCGTGGGCGTCAATGTGGAGTTCCAGTCCCCAGCGCCGAAAAGCGGCTACGAGCGGAGCCCATTCTTCGCTCCGGTGCCGATCGAAGATTCTGCCGCCATCGGGCGTTTGCAGCGGTTCATTTCGCGCCTCGAGGCGAATTCTGGTGCGGACACGCCGGAGAATCTGGCGGGTGCACTCGACTTCGCCGCCAACAACGTGATCGGCTCGAACAGCAACGGGACCCCCAACGTGATCGGTGACGGCGTGAACGATCCCAAGGACGTCGCGCCGTTCCCCAAGCTCGCCAATCCTCGTCGCGTGTTCGTCGCCTTTACCGACGCGCCGTTTCACGCGGACAGTCGAGATCCGCACAACTCGTCGTTGCTCGCGCCGTTCAAACCTAGGAAAATCGCGGATATCCTGGGCACTTTGCAGCGCTCGGCGACGACCGTGCACGTCTCGGATCCGAGCTGGGTCGACCAAACCACGACTCCCACTGGCGCGGCCAGCGAGGTCTCCGTCGACTCCGACTATTGGGCGATCAACACTGGCGGGGTGGGTGAAGACCGCGTAGCCGGCTATTCACTCATCGATCTCGACCTGCTCGTGCGGGCGACCGACTCTGGTTTGCTCGATATCGTGCTCGATCGAGTGCTCTCGAGTAGCTGCACGGTGCGCTTTCCGGTCACCGACTTGTCCGCGAGCGAAAGCTTCGATTTGGAGGTTCGGGGCAGCACTCACACGTTCAGCGCTTCGCTCACGCCGACGCTCCTCTGAATCACCGGACGGGCGACGAACAAGCTTTTGTTGACGTAGCGCGCGGAGCTGACATACTGCCGCTTCCGATGTCGTTCCGCGCTACCCGTCGTTTCGCTCGTCGCGCCGCTATTTGCGGCGGACGCGAAATGCCGTAGTGGTCCTCGACATCGGCTTTCGCGTAACCGCCCGCAACTGGGTGGTTACGTCGCGTCTGTCACGGCGAGCCACCCGAAAGGATAGCCGCCGTGACCTCGATCTCGAATCCCACCAATATTTCGCTCGATTCTCGATCTTCAACCGCTGAAACGCTGCTCGACGCACAAGCCCAGCTGATGAAGGTGGCCGTGCGCCCGCAACGCATCATGGTGCGCGGCAGCGGCTCGTACCTCTGGGACCATGAAGACCGGCGTTACTTGGACTTCGTTCAGGGCTGGGCTGTAAACGCCCTCGGTCACGCCCCACCAGAAATCGCGGCGGCTCTCCAAGCACAAGCGCAACTACTCATCACCGCCAGCCCGGCATTCCACAATGCGCCGCAGCTGAGCTTTGCTCGCCAATTGACTCGTGCTGCGGGGTTAGCAGAGGCTCACTTCACGAACAGCGGCGCTGAAGCCAACGAGGCCGCGCTCAAGCTCTCTCGGAAGTGGGGGCGATTGAACCGCGGCGGAGCGCACCAGATCATCACCACTCTGGGCAGCTTTCACGGTCGCACGCTGGCGTTGATGGCGGCGAGCGGAAAGCCCGGTTGGGACGCGCTCTTTCCGCCGGTGATGCCCGGCTTCGTGAAGGTCCCCTACGCTGACGTCGCGGCCATCGCCGCGCAGATTGGCCCAGAAACCGTCGCCATCATGGTCGAGCCGATTCAGGGCGAAGCGGGCGTCGTCGTGCCGCCGGAAGGCTATTTGCGCGAGTTGCGCCGCTTGTGTGACCAGCATGGTTTGCTGTTGATCTGTGATGAGGTGCAAACCGGTATGGGGCGCACCGGCAGTTTGTTCGCGTTCGAACGCGATGGTGTGAACCCCGACATCTTGACGCTGGGTAAAGGGCTCGGGGGAGGGGTGCCCATCTCGGCTATGCTGGCCAATGAACGAGCGAGTTGCTTCGTCCCTGGTGATCAGGGAGGGACGTACAACGGCAACCCATTGATGGTCACGGTGGCGCAGCGCGTGTTCGACGTCGTCTCCCACGCGGACTTTTTGGCGACAGTGCGCGCGCGCGAGCGCTATCTGCAAGAGCGACTCGTCCCACTGTGCGAACGTCACGGCTTTGGCCTCCGTGGTCGTGGCCTGCTGTGGGCCTTGGTCTTGCCGGACCCCAACGCGGAGGCGATCGTGGCCCGTTGCTTTGCCGATGGCTTATTGCTCAATGCGCCGCGCCCGAACCTGCTGCGCCTGATGCCCTCGCTGCGCGTGAGCGAAGCGGAGATCGACGAGTTCGTCTCGCTGCTGGCTGGTGCTTTGGGTCGCAATTATCCAAAAGGATAAATTGTAGTCAAATAGATAGCCTAGAGAAGGGAGAGTTCGAAGATTTGCCGACGAAAGTGACGGAAAGGGGGGATGCGGGGCTGTGGCACGCCTCCTGCTCTAGGGCCTGGCATCATGGCAAGCACCACTACTTTCCGAAGCTTCGTCGGCAAGCTGCTGCCCACGAGCAACACTTCGAACGCCGCTGGCGCGCCGGCTTATGCGCTGTCCGCCAAGCATGCGCTGGCGCAATACGCGGCGACCGGTTGCTTCAACGCGACGTTCTACGCTTCTGCCGAACAGCAGCTGGAGCGAGTGATCGATCTGGCCTACACGGTGCCGCCGAGCTTCGTCGCGAAGACGGCTATCTTCAGTCGCGAGCGGGGTGCGATGAAGGACATGCCGGCGTTGCTGTGCGCGGCGTTGACCGTCGCTGATCCCGCGCTGAGCGCGAGCACTTTTGCGCGCGTGATCGATGACGCCAAGATGCTGCGAAACTTCGTGCAAATCCTGCGCTCGGGTGTGACGGGGCGCAAGTCTTTGGGTACGGCTCCGAAGCGCCTGGTCAAGTCGTGGCTCGAGGCGCGCTCGGACGAGCAGCTGTTTCGCGCTTCCGTGGGCCAGAGCCCGTCGCTTTCGGACGTGATCAAGATGGTTCACCCCAAGCCGACCACTGACGCTCGCCGCGCCTTTTACGGCTATTTGCTCGACCGCGAGCACCAAGTCGAACAATTGCCGGCGATCGTTCAATCGTTCCAAGCCTTCAAGCAGGGCCGAACGTTGGTCGTGCCGGACGTGCCGTTTCAAATGCTGACCGCGCTGCCGCTCTCCAGTGAGCAGTGGGTCGCCATCGCCAAGAACGCCAGCTGGCAGACCACGCGCATGAACCTCAACACCTTTGCTCGTCACGGCGTGTTCGAACACAAGGGTATGGCCAAGTTGCTCGCTGCGCGTTTGCGCGACCCGGTCGCGATTCGTCAAGCGCGCGCCTTCCCGTACCAGCTGCTCGCCGCCTACCGCTCCAGCACGCCGGATGTTCCGGCCATCATTAGCGAGGCTTTGCAAGACGCCATGGAAATCTCGATTGCGAATGTGCCGACGGTCGACGGCAAGGTCTACGTGCTCGTCGACGTTTCGGGCTCGATGTCTTCGCCCATTACGGGGTATCGACGCGGTTCGACGACCAGCATGCGCTGCATCGACGGCGCTGCGCTGGTGGCTGCGGCCATTCTGCGCAAGAACCCGCACGCTGAAGTGATTCCCTTCGAGCGTGAAGTGACGTCGCTGCGTCTGAACCCGCGCGACAGCGTGATGACCAACGCCGAGAAACTGGCGGCCATCGGCGGTGGCGGTACGAACTGTAGCGCCCCGCTCGCTCACCTGAACAAGCAGAAGGCGATGGGTGATCTCGTGGTCTTCGTGTCGGACAACGAGTCTTGGATGGATGCTCGCCGTGGTGCGACGGCGGTCATGGTCGAGTGGCAGTCGTTCAAGGAGCGCAACCCGAGCGCGCGCTTGGCCTGCATCGACTTCACGCCCAACGCCACGACGCAAGCTGCCGAAGCGCGAGATATTCTCAACATCGGCGGCTTCTCGGACTCGGTGTTCGATCTGATCGCTCTATTCGCGAAGGGCGAAATGCAGGCCGGTCACTGGGTGTCCGAGATCGAGAAGATCGCGCTCTAGTCAAAATCACAGGCCGAATGCTGACAGGACTACATTGACTGGGTGCGCTCCCTCGGGAGCGCCTCGGATGTCTTGGCAAATCTCGTCGGCCCTTATCTCTGAGCCAAATGCTGTGGGGACTACATTTAAACTGTCCCGTCTCCACGATACTCGTTGGCTCTCTTTTTCTCGGAACCAATCCGAAAAGGAGCTCAGCTACCCGTTCTTCAATTCAGCAAAATTGAGTTCGAACCGGCTCAGGTATTTCTTGAGCCGGTCCGCGTCGTTCACGCTCGTCCGCTCTGCGCGGGAGTGGGCGAAGAGTTCTCGTCCTGCCTCCGAAAGCGAACGCGCCGTGGCACAGACAGCGAGCACATCCTCGAGCTGAACCCGGTCGAACCGGTCGAGGCGCTGTGCGCGGTCCGCGCCGAGCGCGCGCACCGTGAGCTCTTGCTTTTCGTGCGATGTGGCCGCGGACTGTGCGCCGCGTAGACGGGAGATCTCGTCCACCACGACCGGTTCGGTGATCCGACCGTCCAACGCCAAGGTGGCCATGCGCGTCACCGCAGCGTTGAAATCCCTGAAGTTTCCCGGCCACTTCCACTCGCTCGCAAACTGTAGGAAGCGCTGCTTGGCCTCACGGTTGATGGTCACGTTCTTGCCGAGCGCGTGGGACGCTTGCTCGAGTTCGAACGAAAAATTCGGCGGAATGTCTTCTGGACGCTCGTGGAGCGCTGGCAGGTGGAAGCTCCACAGGTTGATGCGCGCCAGCAGATCATCGCGAAATTCGGTTCCGCGCTCGCCTCGCGCCCGCAGGTCGCGATTCGTACCGCAGATCAGCTGAAAGTCGCTGGACGCTTCGCGGTCCGAGCCCATCGGGTAGAACACCTTCTCTTCGATGGCGCGCAGCAACATGGCTTGCTCGTCCGGGCCGAGTTCGCCCACCTCGTCCAAGAACAGCACGCCTTGGTCGGCTTTACGGAGCAGTCCGTGCCGTTCACTGGTGGCCCCGGTGAATGCACCTTTGCTGTGACCGAACAGTGTGCTCATTGCAGCGTCTCCGCGCAGCGTTGCGCAGTTCAGCGCCGCGAATGTGCCGCTCACTTGCCGGCGAGCCTTTTTGAGCTCGAAGATACGACGAGCCAGCTGACTCTTGCCGGCCCCCGTTGGCCCGGTGAGCAGAATTGGTGCTCGCGAGGCGATCGCGACTTGCTCGATGCGTTCGATGAGCGCGTTGAACTCGGCGTTCTTGGTCTCGATCCCCGACTTCAAGAACGAGTGCGCTTCCGCCTTGTCCTTTTGAAAACGCGTCGCGAGCTTGTCGTACTTGGAAAGATCGAGATCGATGATCGCGTAGCTTCCGGGCTGCTGTTCGCCGCGCCGCTTGCTGGGAGAGGTCTGCAAGAGCCGACCCGGAAAGTGACGTGATTCCGTGAGCAGGAAGAGGCAGATCTGCGCCACGTGCGTCCCTGTCGTGATGTGGACCAAGTAGTCCTCGCGTTCTGGGTCGAAGGGATAGCTGTCCGCGAACTCGCGGAGTTTCGCGTACACGCCTTCGAAGTCCCAGGGATCGACGAAATCTAGCTCATGTTCGACGAGCTTGGTTTCTGGGGAAACGTGAGCAATGTCTGCGCTCACCGTCGTGACCAGGGCCCGGGTGTGCTTGGGATAAATGAGCTCGAAGCGGTCGATCAAGAGATCTTCGTGCTGCGTCAGGGCGACGCTCGGCCGCCAGCGGTTCCAGCGTTGATTGTCGCGACCCACGTCGAGCGTGGTCCCTAGGAGCCCGATCACCACCAGCTTACGGCGAGCCATTGCTCCGCAGCTTTAGCGCAACTTATCGAATCTATCTGATAGGATAATTCGAGATCCAGGCTGTTCTCATGATTCTTGCGTGATCTCGGAGATTTACATCGCCGCTCGGGATGGCATTGCGCATGCTTAGGTTGCCCGCATGAACACGACGCTGAACGCTCACCGTACCTTCGAAACTGCTGGTTCCCCGATCAAGGCTTGGACGGTCGGCGTCGAATTCGAGGCCGAGGCTGAAGCTCAATTGCGACGAGTTGCGCTCTTGCCCTTCATCCACAAGTGGGTCGCCGTGATGCCCGACGTGCATTCCGGGATCGGCGCGACCGTCGGAAGCGTGATCGCGACGAAGGGCGCGATCATTCCGGCGGCGGTCGGGGTCGATATCGGCTGTGGGATGATTGCGGCTCGTACTTCGCTCCGCGCGAGCGACTTGCCGGACAACTTGCGCGCGCTGCGCACCGCAATCGAAGCGGCCGTGCCGCACGGTCGCACGGCAAACGGTGGCCCCGGCGATCGCGGTGCTTGGGGTGACTTGCCGGCGGACGTCGCCGAGGGTTGGGCAGAGCTCGACCCCAAGTACCAAGCTTTGATCGAAAAATTTCCGAAGCTCGGGCGCGGTGTGACCGCGAATCACCTGGCAACGCTCGGAACGGGTAACCACTTCATCGAAGTGTGCTTGGACGAATCGGAGCGAGTTTGGTTCATGTTGCATTCCGGGTCGCGCGGCGTCGGAAACCGCATTGGAAGCTTCTTCATCGACCTCGCCAAGAAGGAAATGGCACGGTGGATGGTGAATCTTCCGGACGAGAATCTGGCGTATTTGCCGGAAGGAACCGAGCACTTCGGCGACTACTGGCGTGCCGTGAGTTGGGCGCAGCAGTTCGCCGCGAAAAACCGCGAACTGATGATGAAGCGCGTGGTCGCGGCAGCGCAGAATCTCGGAACCTTGCCGCCCTTCGAGCTGACCGATGCGGCCGTCAACTGTCATCACAACTATGTTGCGCGCGAGCATCACTACGGCGCGGACGTTTTGGTGACGCGCAAGGGAGCCGTGCGCGCAGCCGCAGGTGACCTCGGCATCATTCCCGGAAGTATGGGAGCCAAGTCCTTCATCGTGCGAGGAAAAGGAAACCGCGAGAGCTTTTGCTCGTGTAGCCACGGTGCCGGTCGAAAGATGTCGCGCACCGCGGCAAAGAAGACGTTCTCGATCGAAGATCACGCGCGCGCAACGCAAGGAATCGAATGTCGCAAGGACGCCGACGTGATCGACGAAACTCCGGCCGCATACAAGTCAATCGATGATGTAATGCACGCGCAACGTGAACTCATCGAGATCGTGCATACGTTGCGTCAAGTGGTGTGTGTGAAAGGGTAGCGAGGTAGAGCCGTGTTGACGATTGACGGATCGATGGGTGAGGGAGGCGGCCAAGTGCTGCGCACCTCACTCGCCCTTTCTGTGCTCAGCGCGACCCCGTTTCGAATCAACGGCATTCGAGCGGGGCGCGCGCGACCAGGGTTGATGCGGCAGCATCTGGCGGCCGTGAACGCGGCCGCGCAGATCGGTGATGCAACCGTGCATGGGGCAGACGTTGGCTCCACTGCGCTGGAGTTCCGCCCGAAGGCCATTCGCGGAGGGAACTACAGTTTTGCGATCGGCGGTGCCGGTAGCACCACGCTGGTTTTTCAGACCGTGCTTTGGCCGCTGTTGCTCGGTGCGAGCGAGCCTTCGTCCCTGCGCTTCGAAGGCGGCACGCACAATCCGATGGCGCCGCCGTTCGACTTTCTGGTGCAAGCGTTTCTCCCGGTGGTCGCGCGCATGGGGGGTCAGGTTGAAGCAGAGCTCACGGCGCACGGCTTTTATCCGGCCGGCGGTGGGCGTTGGACTGCGACTATTCGGCCAGCGCCGCGCCTCGGGCGCTTGGAGCTTTTGGAGCGAGGTGAGCTGCGGCAAGTTTCGGCTCGCTCGCTCGTGGCCAGCCTACCTCCGTCGGTTGCCTTGCGTCAGCTCGATATGTTGGCATCCGCGCTCGGTTGGGATCGCTCCGCGTGTCGACCGCACATGGTCGAGCGATCGCGAGGTCCAGGCAACGCGCTGCTCTCGTTCATCGAATGCGAGCACATCACCGAGGTGGTGACCGGTTTCGGTGACCGCGGTGTGCCCAGTGAAAGCGTCGTCGCCGGAGTGGTCACCGAGGTCACCCGATACTTGAGCGCCAAGGTGCCCGTGGGCGAGCACCTGGCAGATCAGCTGCTCTTGCCGATGGCGCTGGGCGGAGGAGGCGTGTTTCGCACGGTAGAACCTTCGCGGCATTGTCTCACGCAGCTGACGCTGCTCGAGCTATTCCTGGGCACTTCGTCGGTCGTCACCCAGGAAGGCAAGGACGCTTGGCGGATCGAGATCGTCAGTCGCTCGGCTTGAAGCGATAGCCCACGCGCTGTGCGGTGAGCAGCATCTCGGGCCGTGTCGGGTCTCGCTCTAGCTTGTCGCGGAGCTGCTTCATGAATACGCGCAGATAATGGACCTCGCTCACCCGCGCCGGGCCCCAAACCTCGCGCAGCAAGGTGCGGTAGCTAATCACCCTTCCAGGTTGTCTGACGAGCACTGCGAGCAGCTTGTATTGCTTGGAAGTGAGGACCACTTTCTGCCCATCGAGCGACACCTCGTGCGTCATGAAGTCCACCCGCAGGCGCCCGTTGAAGAATGTTTCGGACGGCTTGGCGATGTGCGGCGCATAGCGCAGCGCCGCACGCACTCGCGCCATCAATTCAGCTTGGCGAAAGGGTTTGGTCACGAAGTCGTTGGCCCCAGCGTCGAGCGCCTCGACCTGCTCCGCCTCGGCCTCGCGAGCGGAGATCACGATGATGGGGACTTGCTGAGTACGCCGCAAAATGCGGGTCACCTCGACGCCATCGAGATCGGGCAACCCGAGGTCCAGCAGTACTAGGTTCGGCGCGCGAAGCGAGGCTTGATAGAGCCCGTCTTCGGCCGTGGCAGCTTCCAGCGTGGCGTAGCCTTGATCGCGGAGCGCGACGCACAGGGTGCGGCGCATTGCGCCCTCGTCTTCGATGGTCAGTATCAATGGTTGCAAGTTCATCAATCGTCTTCCAGTTCGCGTGACAGCGAAGCTCGAGGTAGCGTGAATTCGATGGTCGCCCCGCCGCCTGGGGTTTCCAGGGCGCGAATGCGTCCGCGGTGCGCGACCACCGCGGCGCGACAGATGGTCAGGCCCAGACCGGCTCCGCCGTCTCGCTTGGAGCCGCTGCCGCGGAAGAACTTTTCGAACACCTTTTGGCGCTCCTCGAGACGGATGCCCTCGCCGTGATCGACGACGCGCACCTGCACGCCGTCGTCGTGCTCTTGGCTCACGACAATCTCGATTGGTGTCGCGGCTGGCGAGTGACGCAGGGCGTTTTCCAGCAGATTAATCAGCACTTGCTCGACCAGCACCGCGTCAACGTCTACCGCCGGTAAATCATCGGGCAAATGCACACGGATGCGACTCGCGGCGCTCGGATTGGAGAGCGCGCGGAGCGAGCTGTCGATCAGCTCGGACATGTCTTCCGGCAGGCGCTGCAGCGCGAGCTCACCGGACTCGAGCTTGGTCATCGACAACAGATTGGCGACCAAGCGATTCAACCGCTCCGACTCGCCGATGATCGTGCCCATCAGGTCGCGGCGCTCCGCGTCGCTGAGTCGAGAATCCTCCTCTGCCGCTGTGCTGGCCGCCGTGAGGATGGCTGCCAGTGGGTTGCGTAGGTCGTGCGAGACGGCGGCCAAGAGCGAGCTGCGTGTGCGTTCGGTCTCGGCCTGCAGCTCTGCTCGATGCGTGGCGCCGGACAATAGCAGTCGCTCGACCGCGCCGGCGAGCTGCGAGGCACAGCCGACGAGCAGCTGCTGACCGCCGACTTCTTCGAAGCGCTTGGCGCTGCGCGGAGCCAGGCCGAGCAGGCCCACGCTGCTGTGCGCGCCGTTCAACGTCAACCACCAATTCAAGCCGGAAACGCGCGAATCATGGACGATTTCGCTCTTCTTCCAGGCTGCTAGAGCGAGCGCTCGTTCGTCCTCGGAATCCAAGCCGAGCTCGCCCATGGGCGGACTCGATTGACCCGATTGTAGGGCCACGTGGACCCGCGCATCGAACAACTTCGCCAAGCGGCGCTCGGCGAACGAGCTCAATTGCTGCAGCGAGTGCACCTGGGACAGCGCTTGGCTGAAAGCAAAGAGCGCGTTGGCGAACGCCTCGCTGCGCTGCGCCGCTTCGCGCTCTTTGCGCAGGCCTTGATTCAAACCACTGATCACGCCGGCGACCACGACCATGCCCACGAACGTGAGCACGCTGCCTGCATCCGGCCAGCTCAACGTGAGCAGCGGTGGGATGAAGAAGTAGTCGAAGCTGAGGATGCTGATCATCGCCGCGAACAGCGATGGTCCGAGCGCGCAGCGTGCAGCGATCGCGACGACACCGAGCAGATAAACGATCACGAAGTCCGCGAGCTGAGCCCACGGAGTAATGACCTCACAAATGAGTGAGCTCGTAGCAGCCACGGGAATGGCCAACGCATAGTGCGTGAGCGGTGCCGTAGTGAGCAGCGACCGGCGATCGAAGCGTGCCCAGATACGATGCTCGTCGCGCGGCATTGCCGGGGGATGAGAAACGCTCTGGTCCATATTCTTTCTTTAGGCTCACACCGCTATCGAGCGTCAATTCCCAGTTTTCCGAGAACGACAATAAGGATGACTCGAGATTCGACTTTATCGAGCGCTTATAATTGAGAAACATTCTTGAAATACGAGCTCAGGCCAGCGACGGCCGTGGGAAGCATTTCGCCTCGCGGGAAACGCGACGCTGCCACGGGGTTCGGGTCTAAATGCCCCGCCCGGATCTCATATGAGATCTCATGATTGCGGCGCAGCGCGTCGCGATCGCCGCGAAAGAAAATCTGTTTTTTCGGCTCGAACAACGAGCTGGACGCGAATTCGAGACGAAACCTTTCGCCAGCTACTCCATCGCGAGTCCCAGGCTTCGCGCGTTCAAGCGTGCCCTCGTACAGGAGAACCCTAATGTTTGAGAACCTACTGGCCCGATATCGACAGCCAGGTCGGCAAAAGTTGTTTTGGACCATTTTGGCAGCCAAACTTCTCGGCGTCGTTGCGCTGTTTGCCGTCGTCAAAGGCGTCAACTTCTACTTCGCGACGCCCGCGCTGGCTGACGACGCGGCCGCTGCTCCGCCTGCTTACGTCAACCCGCTGAACACCATGTGGACGCTGGTTGCGGCCTTCTTGGTGTTCTTCATGCAAGCGGGCTTCATGATGCTCGAAGCGGGATTTGCGCGCACGCGCGAGACCGTGAACATCTTGCTCGAGGGCATCGTCGATACGTGCTTGTGCGGCATCTTGTTCTGGGCCTGGGGCTTCGCCTTCATGTTCGGCTCGGGCAACGGCTTCATCGGCAAGCAATACTTCTTCTTGCACGGCACGCCCGAGACGTTCGGTTCTTCCGGCGTGGCGATGCTCGCGTTCTTCTTGTTCCAGTTCGCGTTCGCCGACACGTGCAGCACGATCACCTCGGGCGCCATGGTCGGACGCACCGGTTTCGTGGGCGATTTGCTGTACAGCTTCGGCGTGAGCGGCTTCATCTACCCGATCCTCGGCCACTGGGCGTGGGGTCCGGATGGTTGGCTCAACACGATTCACCCGGTGCCGTTTCACGACTTCGCCGGCTCGACCGTGGTGCACACCATCGGCGGCTTCGTCGCTCTCACTGGCGCGATCGCACTCGGACCGCGCTTGGGTCGCAAGTTCAAGCGTGATGGCGGTGGCATGCCGCCGGGTCACGACATGACGATCGCGGCGGTCGGTGGTGTGATCTTGTGGTTCGGCTGGTACGGCTTCAACCCGGGCAGCACGCTGTCTGCGATGGACATGCAGGGTTGCGGTCGCGTCGCCGCGAACACCACGCTCGCTGCCGCCGCAGGCGCTCTGTCCGCGCTGTTCTTCGTGTTGCCGCGCAACAAGGTTTGGGATTGCGGCATGACCGTGAACGGCTTCCTCGCGGGCCTCGTCGCGATTACCTGTCCCTGCTACTGGGTTTCGCCGTTCGGTGCGATTTGCATTGGCGCGCTCGCAGGCGTGGTCGTCGTCCTCGGTGTCGATATCGTCGAGCACTTTCGTATCGATGATCCGGTCGGCGCGGTCGCCGTACACGGCGTGTGCGGCATCTTCGGTACCTTGAGCCTCGGCTTGTTCGCCACCGGCGAATACGGCGCCCCGACGCCCCTCGGCGCCGACAATTCGGCTGCTGCGGTCGTTACCGGCCTATTCTACGGCGGTGGTGCGAACCAGTTGATCGCGCAAGCGATCGGCAGCGCGGCGGTGACCGTGGCCACGCTCGTCGCGGGCATGGCACTGATGTACGCCGTGAAAGCCACCGGCACCCTGCGCGTCTCCAAAGAAGGCGAACTCGAAGGCCTCGACATCCACGAACACGGCGGCCCCGCCTACCCGGAGCAGCTGGGCGGTATGACCAGCTACGGCTCCGTCGCGAAAGAGGAGTCATCCGCCGCGCACGTAGTCGCAACGGCCAAGTAACCCTTCACTCGCAACGAGCGAAGATCCGGGACAAACCGGCGGTACACGGCGAGTGCGCTTCACAGTGCACTCGCCGTGCGTCTTTCGTCCACGCGCACAGTCTTCCTTTGGTTAATGGTCACCCAACACGTCTCATCACACCCAGCCTTCGGCGTCGCGGACGAGAGAGAGGGAGATTGAACCGCCGAGCCACAGAGGCCGCAGAGACCTGAGAGAGAAGAGATTTGGGGGGCCCGCACTTCGGCCGTTTATGTCGTAGGTGAGTCGAAGTTCGACGTGCACGAGACCCAAAAATCTTCTCAGGGAGCGCCCTGAGCGCGCTCTTGCGAATGCACCAACCCTTCGCTCGCGCAGCGGATTACCTGAGCCATCATTCGCCGCTCAGAGCGAACCCCAAAACTCCTCTCTGACCTCTGCGGCCTCTGCGGCTCGGCGGTTCCAATTCAGGGAGCGTGCTGAGTGCGCAGAGCTCACGTCCGCGTCCATTCGTGACCACTGAGAGGCAAGCTCGCTCCGTCGAGAACGGCCCGCGCTTTGAGGTGCGATGCTGGATCGCGGGCGCCCAATCTTCAATAATCGCGGGGGCGAGCTGGGGTTGTGTGGGGGTTAGTCGCAGCCGCAGCCGGGTTGTAGGCCGACTAGTTCCATTGCGTCGCCGCAGTCGAGGGAGGTTTCGGCGTAGAGGACGTGGGCGGCTGAGCGGAGCGCGGATTTGCGTAGTTCCACCGGGGCGGTGCTCACGGCGCGCAAAGCCTCACGAGCTTTGACAGGGACGGCTTCGCTGTGGATGAGCAGGGGAGCTAGGGAAAATGCCATTGCGTTCGTCTTTCGGGTTTGCCGGGGTCGATCCTTGAGAACCCGGCTCCTGGAACGTGTGGCCGCGCTATCTTCTGTCAAGCGACTTTCTTTTAACAACCTACTTTCTTTTGGAAAGTGCCGTGGCTACACTTTGAGCCATGAGCAAGCACGTCGACTGCCAATGCCAGGCGTTCCAGCTCGCGGCTGACGTACTCGGTCGGCCGTGGAGTGCGTTGATTTTGACCGCGCTCTCTGCTGGGCCGCGCCGCTTTGGTGAATTGGCTGATACCGCGGCTGGGCTTGGAACTAAGGTACTCTCTGCGCGCCTCAAGGAGTTGGAGGCGCGTGGGCTCGTGCAGCGTCACGTCGAGCCGGGGCCACCAGTGCGCGTCTCCTATGCGTTGACCGATCATGGTCGTGGCTTCGGGCACGTTGCCGAGGCGATTCAACGGTGGGGGCGCGAGCTGACCGTTGGCAAAGCGCCGCGCGCGCGTCGCGCCTGAAACTCGTCGCTCGTGTCGCCCGTGATTTCAGTGCTGATTCCGGCGTTCAACGCTGCGCGCACACTTGGCGATGCATTGCAGAGCGTGCAACGACAATCCGAGACGGATTGGGAGTGCGTGATCGTCGATGACGGATCCTCCGATCGCACTGCGCAAATCGCGGCTGAGTTTGCGCGCAATGACTCGCGCATCAGTCTCGTCGAGTGTGCGCATGGTGGCATCGTCGCTGCGTTGCAAGCGGGGCTCGCGGTATGTCGAGCGCCCCTGATCGCTCGTTTCGACGCGGATGATTTGATGTCGCGTCGGCGTCTGGAACTTCAGCGCGTTGCGCTGGAAGGTGATCCTGAGCTGACCGCGGTTGGCTGCCATGTGCGGCTGTTTCCGCGCGCCGAGCTGCGCGAACGAAGGCTCGGCTACGAACGCTGGCTCGGATCGATGAACTCGCCCGAAGAAGTCGAGCGAGAAGCGTTCATCGAATGTCCGATCGCACATCCCACCTTGTTCATGCGACGCGCCGCGCTGCTCGAATTCGGCTATCGCGACTGCGGTTGGCCGGAGGATTACGATCTCGTGCTGCGGCTGTTGCAGAACGGCCGACGCATTGGCGTCGTCCCGCAACGACTGTTGCACTGGCGCGACGGTGCATCGCGCTTGTCGCGCACGTCCGACAATTATTCGATCCCTGCCTTCGTGGAATGCAAAGCCGAGTTCTTGGCGAGCGGCTTTCTTGCCCAGAGCGATCGCTATTTGCTCTGGGGATTTGGGGATACCGGCAAGGCGCTGTCGAATGCGCTAGCCCGGCGCGGTAAGCACCCAACGGCGATCATCGAGCTTCACCCGGGGCGCATCGGGCAACTGATCCGCGGCGTGCCAGTGGTAACGCCTCGAGAACTCCCGAACTTGAGTGCGCTGCCGTTGATCGTTTCCGTGGCGGGCATTGGGCCTCGAACTGAGATTCGTCAGTCGCTGAGTGAGATGGGCTTCAGTGAGCTGCGAGATTACGTATGCGCCGCGTGAGTGGGTGAGTTCGTGGTAAGGTCAGCGCGTGGAGCGAGGCAAATGCGGGCTGTTGCGTGCGAGTTGGGTCGCTGTGTTGCTGCTCGGCTGCGGTGGCAATAATAGCTACCAGTACACTCAGGCGGCGCTTGGTCTCGGAGCAACGGTTGCCGCCACGGGCATCTATCGCGCAACGACCGGCGGGTGCTGGGCGGCCTGCACGCCTGGCTTTGCCTGCGAACGAAAGAGCGGGCTGTGTCGACGCACTGAGTGCATCCCAGCGTGCGCGAACACACAAACGTGCGTGATCGAAGAAAACGATCGCTTTCGCTGCATCGAGATGCTGGGCGCCGGGCCTTTGACTTCGACGAGTCCGGCTTCTACCGCGAACGCTGCGCCTACATCGAGTGCTGCGCCTGCGTCGAGTGCTGCGCCTGCGTCGAGCGCTGTGCCTGCGTCGAGTGCTGCGCCGGCATCGAGCGGTGTTCCGCCGCTCAGCAGTCTCTTGCCCAACTAGATCCAGGCTCGTTCCGACGATCGAGAGAAGATCCGAACCCAGCTGAGCAAGGAGCATGATACGCTGGGTCGCGTGCGACTGAGGGTCCTGGTCTGTCCGCGCTGTGGAGCGCCGTTGCCCAAACGGGCGGCGCTCGTGCGTGTGGTTTGTGAGTATTGCAAATCCGAAGTTACGATCGAGCGCTATGCCGTCAAGGCGGCGGAGTACCGCAGCACCCTCGAGGAATACATCGCGGCCGACGGGGCGGACGTCATCGCCGTCGAGGGCGTGCGCTTTCGGCTGTGCGAGCGAATCGCCACGGGCCACAGCGCGGACGTCTGGCGCGCCGAGCGCGCGACGCGCCTCAGTGAGCGCGTGATCGTGAAGATCCTGCGCGACTCCGCAGACGAGCCAATGCTGCGCAACGAACGAGCCGTGTTGCGCGAGCTCGCGCAAAGCAAGGCCAATGGTACCGAGTTCTTTGCGCCCTTTTTGCCGCAAGCTGCCGGTTTCGGCGTCGCTACGGGAGTGGACGGCGGCAATCGCCTGGCTGCGGTGTTCCGCGAGCCAGCGGGTTTCTCCCACACGCTACTTGGGGTGCGGCGGGCCTATCCGCAAGGAATCGATCCACGGCACTTGGTTTGGGTGTGGCGTCGCGCATTGGAGTTGCTCGGCTGGCTTCACCTCAGCGGCTTCGTGCACGGTGCGGTGCTGCCCGAACACCTCTTGATCAACGCGCGCGACCACGCGGTGCGCTTGGTTGGCTACTCTTGCGCGGCTCGGTCCGGTGCGCAGCTTGCCGCCTTTTCTTCGACAGATCAGGCGCTCTACCCGGAGTCGCTGCTTCATTCCGGCAAGTTGTCCGCGCGCATCGATCTCATCATGCTCGCGCGCTCGCTGCTTCAGGTATGGGGCGGAAACGCGTTGCGTGCAGAAGCGGGTATGCCGGCGGAGCTCGGGCGCTTGCTCGAGCGCGAAGCAAGCGGCGCGAGCAAGGTCGAAGCGTGGCCTTTGGGGGATGAAGTTTCAGCAGTGGCCAAGCACTGCTTCGGTCCGCCAAAGTTCGTCGCTTTGCGGCTACCTTGAACGACGAGGGAGAATAGCGAAATGGGCCACGGATATTACAGTCACGAAGCGCACGAGGCGATGCTCAAAGATCGGCAGGATGTGCCTGCCGAGCAGCTCTTCAAGCAAACCGGCTGCCACGCGCTGATGAATCCGAAAGGTGTGCGAGCGCGTGAGAGCCGCGACAGCGACGATCATCCCAATTCGCTGCCGATCGTGTTCGCGCTCGACGTCACGGGTTCGATGGGCACGATCCCGAAGCAGCTCGCACAAAGTGAGCTGCCGAACTTCATGAAGGTGCTGACTGATTCCGGCGTCAAAGACCCACAGCTCTTGTTCATGGCCGTCGGCGACGCAACTTGCGACGGTGCGCCGCTGCAGGTCGGTCAGTTCGAATCCACCGGTGAGCTGATGGATCAGTGGCTCACCTGGAGCTACCTCGAGGGTGGTGGTGGCGGTCAGCAGAAGGAGTCATACGAGCTCGCGCTCTACTTCTTGAATGAGCACACGGATACGGATGCCTGGAACAAACGCAAGAAACGCGGCTACGTCTTCATGACCGGTGACGAGCTGCCGTATCCGGCGGTCTCTCGTCATCAAGCCGAAGCCATCATTGGTGATGCCGTTGACGAGGACATTCCGACAGAGGCCGTGGTCGCTGCGCTTCAGGAGAAGTTCGAACCTTTCTTTCTGATCCCGGATCTCGCTCGCCGCGGGCGCTGTGAGCGGCGCTGGCGCGATCTCCTCGGCGACCACGTGATCTGCCTGGAGAGCCCCGCGGACACGTGCTGGGCGGCCGCCGGAATCGTCGCGCTCAACGAACACGCATTTCCGGATCTTCCGGCGTTCGCCGAGCGTTTGGTCGAACTCGGAGTGGAACGCAAGCGCGTCGCAGCGTTGACTCGCGCGCTCATGCCGTACGCGGCTAGCCTGAATAAGGCGGGCGTGGCGGCAACTGAAGCAGAGCCCGCCGACGGTTCGAAGCCGTCATTCTGGAAGCGTCTTTTGGGGTGAACGCTCGACGAACTGCGTCGATCGTCGTCGACCTCGGCTTCGGTGACGCCGGCAAGGGCTTGCTGACCGACTATTTGGTGCGCACCACCCAGGCCGATCTGGTGGTGCGCTTCAATGGCGGTGCACAAGCCGGGCACAATGTCGTCACTCGAGACGGCCGCCACCACACATTCTCACAATTGGGTTCGGGCAGCTTCGTGGCTGGCGTGAAGACGCACCTGGCTCGGCCCGTCGTGGTTCATCCGACGGCGCTGCGTGTCGAAGCCGAGCATTTGGCTTCGAAGGGCGAGGCTGACGTCCTCGACCGGCTGAGCGTCGATCCCGCGTGTCGCGTCACTACGCCGTTCCAGCAGGCTGCGGGGCGGATACGCGAGTTGCTGCGGGGCGACGCGCGTCACGGCAGCTGCGGCGTTGGTTTCGGGGAGACGGTCAAAGACTCGCTCGAGTCACCTGAACTCAGCCTACGCTTCGAGGATCTGTATCGACCTGAGCGGGCTCGCGACCGTCTATTCGCGCAGCGCGCGCGCAAACTTCTCGAGTTCGAAGCGCTGCAAAATCAGCCGCTCTTACCGGCGCTCGAGCGCGAATACTCGGCCTTCCTCGAACCCACACTGCCCGATCGTTGGCTTGCCGCGGCCAGCACGGTCGCCCAGCGCGTTCGCCCAATTCGAGACGAGAGTCTGGGAGCGGAGATGGGCGCTGTCGTCTTCGAAGGCGCTCAGGGCGTGTTGCTCGACGAATACGTCGGATTTCATCCTTACACTACCTTCAGTCAATGCGGCTTCGCAGGTGCGCTTGCTTTGCTGGCAAACTGCGGATTTCGCGGAGACGTGCGCCGTGTCGGTGTGCTCCGAAGTTACATGGTTCGGCACGGTCCTGGCCCGTTGCCCACGGAAGACGAACGAGTCGTCGCGGGTACGGTCGAAGCGCACAATGAGACGGGGCCATGGCAAAAGCACGTGCGCAAAGGGTGGCCGGATCTCGTGCTGCTCGACTACGCGCTGCGCGCTTGCGGCGGTGTCGATGAGCTCGCGCTCACTCACGGCGACGCGCTTCGAGCATTCCCCGAGTATGCGTGTTGTCACACCTACGAAGGGCAGAGTCCACTTGCCATCCCCGACGGCATTCCCGAGCAAGAGTTGCTCACCCAGCGCCTGTTCGCCGCGCGGCCCCGCTATCACTCCATTGCTCCGAATCGCTTTGCTGAGCTGATCGAGGAGACGTGCGATGTGCGCGTGAGCTTGACGAGTGTCGGGCCGACGGCGAGTGACGTGAGCCACTCTCAGAAGTCGTAACGAAACGGCACGTTTTTCCCGGGACTGACGAACGGGCGCGGCGTGCGTAAACGCTTCCACAAATACGCGACGTACGCGGCGCGTTGGCGGGCTGGCGAGCCGCCGTGTGGCACGAGCGGCGCCATGAACTCGTCCGGAACTGACGCCAGTGCTCGTTCGAGTACCTCGCGCGTCAAGCGTTGTGCAAGTTCGTCGTCACACGCTTCGAGCTTTGCTGCAGGTACCTGCAGCAAATGCTTTTCGACGAACGTGCCCGCTTGTCGCGGCGTTTGCTCGGTCACGTGGTCCCAATCGTACTGAAAGGTGAGCGCTGAGCCGTTGTCGATCAGCGAGATGCGACCGGCCTTGATCATCAGATTCGGGTTTTGTTGTGTGCGGTCCGGATTCTGCACCAAGGCATCGAGCCAAATGATCGAAGCCGCCAATTCTGGGGCAATGTGCCGCGTGTCGGGCGGCTTGAGATCTCGGTAGCCCTCGAGCAGTTGGAAGCCCAAATTCAGGCCGGCGCTGCGCCTCAACAAGTCGAGGAGTTCCTGATGCGGATCGAGGCTTGCGATCTCGGCGTCGATTTCGACCAAGCAACGTGTAGGAGTCGGCAAGCCGAGCGCTTCGGCCAATTCACCAACGACGATTTCGGCGATGAGTGGCGCCGTACCGTGGGCGGTTGCGTGCAGCTTGGTGAAGACACGCTGTCCGTCAGCCTCGACGAGCACCGGCCAAGAGCTACCTTGACGGAACGCCGATAAGACCTGACGAGCACGGACACGGCGCATGGCGCGACGAGCACGCTACGGCAAAAGACCCCGTAGTGCCAGCGCTCCACGCCCCGAAGCGCCTTTCGACGCCGCGCTCGAGCAGGTCGAGTGTCAGCCGAGGACGCTCGAGAACAGCGCGCGCACATACCAACTGAATTGTCGTCGCTGTTGGTAGCGCGGGATCTCGCGATAGAGCGAGCGCGCTTCGCGCAGGTTTTCCTTGAATGCCGCGCGATTTCCGAGCCCACGAGCGACCAACGCGCGCTTGTACTGACCCTCCACGCTGGAGCGATTCTCGACGATGAAATGCTCCAGCGCGTCCTCGGCATCTTCCCAGCGCCCGAGTGCGATCAGGGCGTCGGCAGCGCGCAGGTACGGTTCGCCGAAGCCGTGCCGGCCGTCGCGCTGCACGACGGCCACGAAACAGTCCACCGCTTCCTGATAGCGTCGCAGTTGCAGCAGACACACCCCGCGCAGCTGCAGCAACTGGAGTGAGCTTGCGTCCTGCGCCAAGGCCTCTTCGACCAGCGGCAACGCTCGCTTCGCGCGCCGCTTTTCCAGCCAAATCAACGAGAGATCGCGGCGCGCGGTGATGTTTGCGCGGTTGATGCGGATTTCTGCCTCGAGCTTCCGCGTGCGAGCCAAGTAGCGCAAATACAGCAGCGGATCGGGCAACCAGGGCCGCGCAACGAGTCCCAGCGCGACTACCCCCAAGAAAGCTGGGTGTTCGAGGAAGATCGCCAGCAGCGTGGGCACCACTAGCCAAAACAGGTAGTAAGTCCCGGCGCCATTGGCGAAGCCCGAGCCGCGTGAATCACGGCTCGTGAAGTAGAAATAGGCGAGCGCCATCACCAGCGTGTAGCCGTAACGCGAGAACATGCCCTCCATGACGCCGTAGGCAGGCGCGCCGCGGCCTCGTCGCATGCGTGGCGGCGACTCATCTGCGTCATCGAGGTCGCTGCTCGGACCGGCTGAATCCTGGGGCGTCGTCGCTTGTGGGGGCTCCGCTCGCAGTTCCGCTGCGAGCGCCACCTCGCGCCACACTCGGTGCACGTTGGACTCCGCGTGCGCGCTGGCCGGCCACGACGCGATCAACGACACCGCCCCGATCATCAACCATGTCAACCACAGCCCAGATTGCTTCCCGAAACCGATCATCGTCGTCTCGGCGCACCGTTAGCGCATTCGTGTCGCGACGTCAGCGGTTCCCCGTGAACAACCGGTTTCTCCGACATTTCAGTGCAAACGAACGTCAGTGATTTTTGAAGCTCCCGACTTGCGACGCGAAAATCTCCGCTCAATGTAGGTCAGTGGAGGTGATGGCACATGCAACGGTCTCAAAACGTCGAAGGAATTGCCAACGGCCACTGGGAACGATCCGAGCCGCGCTCAGCGTGGCTACTGATGCTTGCGCGCATGGGCGTCGCCGAGCTGCGCTTGCTCGGTGACTGGGCCCGTGAACATACCGACCAGCGTTCGGTGGAGCCCCCGAACAAAGAAACCGCACATTGAAGACGTGTTCGAGAATTTGGCGAGGCGCGCCCAAGGCGGTTTCGCGACCTTGGAAAGCGACGCGCCCGAGCGTGCGGCTCGGGCGCGTCGTGCGTTCTTCAGCGGTCTGATGCTGGGTGCGCTGGCGGGCGCATGAGCGATGCGATCACCGACCCTGCGAGCAGAATGGCGATCACGGTGAGCGAGGCCCAAATCGGGATCTTGTACACCGAAGTGAGCAGCATCTTCGCGCCGACGAACATCAGCACCAGCGAGAGCCCGTACTTCAGGTAATGGAACTTATCCATCATTCCGGAAAGCGCGAAGTACAGCGCGCGCAAGCCAAGAATGGCGAAAATGTTCGACGTGAAGACGATGAATGGGTCGCTCGTCACCGCGAAAATGGCCGGAATCGAGTCCATCGCGAACACGATGTCCGTCGTTTCGATGGCAATCAACACCAGCAAGAGCGGCGTAGCGTAGCGTTTGCCCGCCTGTACGATCGTGAAGCGCCCGTCGTGGAATTGATCGACCGCAGGCATCACGCGTCGAAATAGCCTAAAGAGCGGATTTTTTCGCGGATCGACGTGCCCGTCACGCTGAAAGAGCAGTCGAATCCCCGTGAAGACCAAGAACGCGCCGAACACATAGGCCAGCCAATGAAAGCGGGCGAGCAATGCGGCGCCGAGCACGACGAACACCGCGCGCAACACCAGCGCGCTCAAAATGCCCCACAGCAATACCCGATGCTGCAGCTTCGCCGGCACGGCAAACGCCGAAAAGATCACGATGAAAACGAAGATGTTGTCGACCGACAACGCCTTTTCGATCACGTAGCCCGACAAGAACTCCAGCGCGCGGTCAGCACCGAACCAAAAGTAAATGCCCCCGTTGAACACCATCGCGAGCGTGATCCACACGCCCGTCCAGGTCAGCGCCTCTTTGACGCTGACCTCATGGTCCTTCTTGTGAAACACGCCCAAATCGAGCGCGAGCATCGCGAGCACGAAGGCGACGAAGCCAATCCAAAGCCAAGGCGTTCCAATACTCTGATCCATTGAGCTTTCTCTCGCGCGAAGCGCCCGAGCCTACTCCACTAACCGCCGGCCCGACGCCAATGAGCCCATCCGAAGCCAGATTTCAGACGTGTCATGAAGCATTCGCGGGCGCTTCGTTTGGGAGGCCACGATTGAACGGGCGCGCTAAGCCGCACGGATCGGCCATTCGGTGCCGTAGCTCGCCGCTCCCGGAGCTGCGGCCGCGCCTGCCCTCCTTGATGACGAGTTCGAGAATCGGCTGAATTGCGGCCAGGGCGGTCCTTGACTGGCGCGCGACCGAGCGCATCTTGAAGCGATGGAAGTCGCCTGTGCGTCGTGTTCTGCTCGAAACCGCGTTCCCGCCAAGCGGCTGCTCGACAAGGCCAAATGCGCCCAGTGCAAGACGCCACTCTTGCCCGTATCGCGCCCCATCGCGCTCGCCAGCGCGCAAGATTTCGACGAACTCGTGCGCGATTCACCGCAACCCGTCTTGGTCGACTTTTGGGCGGCTTGGTGCGGTCCTTGTCGCATGGTCGCCCCCGAGATGGAAAAGCTCGCGCGCGATCGCGGTGACAGCGTGCTGGTCGCCAAAGTCGACACTGAAGCGCTGCCCACCGTGGCCCAACGCTTCAACATTCGCAGCATCCCGACGATGATTCTCTTCCGCGACGGCACCGAGGCACGGCGCTTGAGCGGTGCCATGCCGGCGGCCGAGATCAGCCGTCAGCTCGCGCTTTGAGCGTGCGCCCTGCGAATATCCCGGCATGTAAGCGAGCCCGTGTTGCGTCGGCTTTGCGCCTCTGTGCGGACCCGGTGGGCACCTTTGTTCGGCTCCCTGAGTTTGAACCGCCGAGCCGCAGAGGCCGCAGAGATCTGAGGGAGATTTTGGGGGTTCACGTGGGTATGTCGCTTGGCGCCGTAGATACTACGTAGGCGCGACTTGAATTGCGAACGACCAATCACCGCGTGATGCTGAGGCGTGTTCTTCGTGTCGCTGGGACTACTTCGCGCTCTGCGCCCTCTGCGGCTCTGCGGTTAGTCCCTCTCCTCTCCATCGTCCGCGACGCCGAAGGCTTTGCCGCGCAACGTTGTGGCGCGTGACCATCAATAAAAGATCAGCTTGCTGCGTCGGGGTTGACGTGGCGGGTTTCGAATTCAATTCGAATTGACCTACATCACCCGCAATGGCGGAATCGAGTGTGTTTACTGCAGCAGAAATCCGATCACGTAGCAGAGCACGCGGCGCGGGCGATCCGGCAAGATGACGAGCAAGAGGCAGGTGACGATGGCCACGAGCGCAGCGATTCCGAGGCCGAACGCGATGCTCGGGCCGCTGTATACGTCCATCGCAACGGGTAGACCGACGAACGCCGCAATAATCAATGCCGCGACGCAAAATACGCAGAGCTCGAGCCCTCGAAGCTTCGCGTCGTGCGTGTTTTGGGGGGGGCAGGTTGGCGGGCGGCACGACCGAGGGCCTAACGAGGGGCTCGATCCGAGTATTCCGCGGCGCGGGGAGGAGTGATGTTTTTTGGCGGGAGGCTGCTCAGGGCGAGGTCGCCGTTTTGGCCCCAGCGCCAGATACGGGGCAGGAAGGCGTACAGAAGGCGGTGGTAGAGGCCGGAGGGGATGATGCGGCGGAGGAAGTCGATGAGTTGGGCGTCGAGGGTGCCGGCAACCCACAGCGGTGGATTCTTTTGTTCGATCACGTCCAGGATGGTCTCGGCGACGTCGCGTGGCGTGTAGAAGGTGAGCGTCATGAGGCCCGCGATCAGTTCGTCCATGTTCGCGTAGTGCGCGTGGTACGGGTCGCTCTGGTCGACGAGCGCGCGTTGCGCTTGCTCGGTGAAGTGCGTCTTGCGAAAGCCGTCGGAGTTGATGAAGCCTGGGCGGACCAACGAGACGCGCACACCGAAGGGGCGCATCTCGTACCACAGTGACTCGGAGGCGCCTTCGAGTGCGAACTTGGACGCGCTGTAGATCGACATCGTGGGCATCGCCGTCATTCCGCTCACGGATGAGACGTTGATGATTCGCCCGTAACGTTGTGCGCGCATGTGCGGCAGCACCAAGCGCGTCAGTTCCATTGGCCCGAGGAAGTTTGCGTCGAGTTGTGCGAGGCGTTCGGACTCCGTTACGTGTTCGGCGACTGCGCGGTAGCTGATTCCGGCGTTGTTCACGAGTACGTCCACGCCGCCCCAGCGCTCTTCCACCGCGCGCACGGCTGCCAACCGCTGTTCGGCCACGGTGACGTCGAGCGGCAAAAGCAAGAGGCGATCGCCGGCTACGAGGCCTTCCTCCGCGAAGCGCACAAGCGAGGAATCACGCGCGGTGAGCGCGACCCGGTGTGGCCCTGCGCGAAGCAGCTTCGCCAGCTCGAGCCCAATGCCAACGCTGGCACCGGTGACTAAGATGGTCATGACTTCGCGTTGTTCTTTGCGGCGCCCAAGGAGGCGTACGAACGCCTTCAGGCCATTGCGCACCCCGCGCGCCAACGCGACCAGTCGTCGGAAGGCGCCGCTTTGCGGTAAGATCGCCTCCGCTTTCGGTTCGGTCGACGCGGCCACTCCCAACCTTACCATGCTCCAAGCGGAATAGCCGAGAGCCAGACGGACGTTCCACCGAGATGCGCTCGAAAGCCCGATTGATCTTCTACGGTAGCGTGCTGCTCTTGCTCTCGCTCGCGTTGCTCTACGCAACCCGCATGCCCGGACGCTCCTACACCGGCGCACTGCCGGCCAGTACGCCCGAGCTGCGCGAACTCAGTGCACGGCTTCACGAGCACGTGCTGATGCTCGCCGGAAACATTGGTACGCGCAGCCTCGACCGCGCCGAGAACCTCGATCGAGCTCGAAAGTACCTCGCCGAGCAGTTGAAGCCACTCGAAACGGCTGCGAATGTGCTGCGTTTCGAAGACGTCGGCGCGGACGGCGGCCACGCGCAAAACGTGATCTACGAGGTGAGCGGAACCGACAACGGTAGCCTGATCGTCGTCGGGGCCCACTACGATTCGATCGATACTGGGCCGGGCGCGAACGACAATGGCTCCGGCGTCGCGGCGACGCTCGAACTCGCGAAGCGCTTCGCCAAGAGCCCGGCCAATACGCGAGTGCGCTTCGTGTTTTTCGTCAACGAAGAGCCGCCGTATTTCAAGAATGCTGGCATGGGCTCGCGCGTCAACGCCGACAACAGTCGACTGCGCGGCGATCCGATCCGCGCCATGCTCTCACTCGAGACGATTGGCTATTACACCGAGCAAGCCGATTCGCAGCACTACCCGTTTCCCATCGGCTTGTTTTATCCGTCTCGCGGCAACTTCCTCGGCTTCGTCGGCGATCTGGGGTCGCGAGCGTTGGTGCGCGCGGCGATTGACGCGTTCCGAGAAGCAGAGCCGTTTCCCAGCGAGGGCGCTGCGTTGCCCGCGACATTTCCGGGCATTGATTGGTCGGATCACTGGTCGTTTCGGCAAGCGCACTACCCCGCAATCATGCTCACCGACACCGCGCTCTATCGCGACCCGAACTACCACCGCCCGTCGGATCGCCCCGAGCAGTTGAACTACGACGCTTTGGCGCGTGTCACCCGCGGCACCGAGGCGATCGTGCGTGCGCTCACGAAGTGAACTCGCATAAGCTAGTCAGTGCCGGACGCGCGGATTAGAGTGCGGGCATGGTCGCGCCGCTGATTGACGTCACTCCCGCAGAACTCGAGCTTCGCTTGTCAGCCGAGAGCGCGCGGTTACTGATCGTCTATTTGTGGGGGCCCGATTGCCCGAACTGCATCATCTTCAAACGCAGCTTGCCGAAGCTTCTCCAAGGCCTTGCAGATGTCGAGGCGGACCTGGTAGCGCTCGACGTTTACGCGCATCCTGAAGTCGCGAGTCGCTACGGCGTGATGGGCATTCCGCACTTCATCTTGTTCAAGAATGGTAAGAAGCTCGGGAAAATGAGCGAATTTCGGGGCGAAAGCTACTGGGGATCGGTGATCCGCGAGCACGCCTGAGCGAGCGGGCGCCGCCCGATTGCGGCGCCCATCGCTGCGGCCTAGAAACGCGAGACTTGGTCGCCGTTCTTCGGCACGTTCGCGTCTCCCGTGACGGCGATGTCGTGCGCGCCATTCGCTTCGAAGATTTGCTTCGCGCGCTTCTCGGAGTCGCTGCTGTCGGTGTGAACAG
>DASQCO010000147.1:0-183703 GCA_035634635.1 Polyangiaceae bacterium | reverse complement strand
CCGTGTAGACGACGCCCGGAAACGAGAGCGCGAGACGCAGGACCTCGGTCATAGCGGGCGGGCGCGAAGCTGAGCCAAGATCGCGTCGAGGCTCGCGACGATGCGATCGACGGCAGCGTCATTGATGGCGCTGGTCTGCGGCGCAGGCGAACCAGCGATCGGCGTTGCTGGCCCCGGCGGATCGAGCGCGCGTGTGGCGAGCGCGGGGCCATAAGTCATCAGCAGCGCTCCGATGGCTTTCCCAGCGGGCGTCTTGGCAAAGATGTCGGAGTACCCGACCGAAAGATTGGTCGCCGCATACACGAGCGCATCGTAGAAGGAGGTCACCTTTGGATTGCGACCACGCTCGGCGACGTAGAATGCAACGGCCGAACCCAGCGTCGTGAGCAAGATGGCGTTGGCGGGGTCCCGCGCCTGATAGTCGCGCATCTTCTCGTGCAGCTCGGTCATCGCGTTCCGCGGACCGCCGCGCAGGGTGCAGGCGGACAGGAGCCCCAGCGTGATCAGCGCGCGCTCGTTCATCGAGACTCCCCAGCATAGCCCGCTTCGGGACGCCGCCCCGAAAATCACAAGATTTTAGCGCTACCCCTTGACCTATCAGTCGATAGGTAACAGGCTATCGATCGATAGCCTGTAGCGAAAATCGGGAGGATCGTCGTGAAAGAAACTACATCCGTGGCGCGTTTCAGTTACCCACTGCATGCCTTGCTGCTGGTCGGCATCAGCTGGTGTTTTTTTGCGGTCGTGACCCTGGCACTGGCCTTGTTCATGCTGCCGATCGTGCCGCTCGCGCCCGTGTTCGTCATGATCACGGTCGCCTTCGGCGGACTGCTGAGCTCGGTCCACGAGTACGCGAGATCCGTGGCAACTCCGGTGCGAGCGACTAGGCTGCGCAGCCGAATCGATGGGCAAGTCTCCCAAGTCCCGCGCCGCGCTGAAGAAGCGTGCTGAAGCTGAACCTCCCGCGCGCCGGGAGGAAGTGCTGGAGACCGCGCTCACGCTCGTCTCCGAACACGGTGTTGCGGGCGCGTCGTTGCGCAAGCTCGCGGCCGAGCTCGGCATCAGTCAGCCGAGTCTCTACCACTACTTTCCGAGCAAGGACGCGCTGGTCAGCGCCGTAGTCGAGTACTGCGCCGACAAGATGTTGGCAGCTTCGCTCGATCTTCCGCCGCCTCAGCGCAAGGAAGACATCCCGCGTTTTGCCATGCGCGCGGTCGTCGATTTGTGGTCGACCGAACGCCATCCGCGCTTCGTGCGCTTCATGTTCGTGGTCGCCCTGGAGAGTAAGGAAAACCGCGCGTTCATTCAACGCGTGTTCGAGGAACGCCTCTACCCGGGCTTCACCCTGCTCGCCAACGCTTTCGGTCGAGATGAAGCCGAGCGCCGCGAGCTGCGTCACGTGGTCTGGATGGTCGTCTACTCGCTCGGCCTCTCTTTCTTGGAGCAACGCGCGCTGTTCGGAAAACCAAGCGCCAGCCAAGACGTACTCGATCACGCCGAGTGGGTGGTGGGAGCGGCGGAGCGCTTGTTGAGGTTGCCCGAGACTCGCTAGCGCGAGCGCGAACCAGTCGTCGCGAACCGTTCCGAGCTAGCGAGCTCGCTGTCCGAAACGTCGTTTGGTGCAGGTTCTGCCTGCCGCGGAAGCTAGCCCTTCCGCTTCTTTTTTTTCTTCTTCGTGCTCTCGCGCAAGCGGTGTTCTTCGGCCATCACCACGACCGCGCCGAAGCGATACTGGACGAGGCGTTGGAAGGTGCCCGTTTCGTCTCCACCAATCAGCCAAAGATCGCGCGGATCTCGATCCGTCTCCGCGCTCGGCAGCCAGTGACGAGTGGAAGCCCAGGCGAGCAAGGTCGCTCGCCCGAGCAACGTGCGGGAAATTGCGACGCCACAAGCCGGTCGTCGGCCCAAGCCGGAACAGACGCGCGTTGCGTACAATTCCTCGTTCCCAACCGGGCGCCAAAGCCACTGGTGATCGACGCTGACGCCGGTTCGCGGCCCGAGCTCGGCGTTGGCATCAGGCGGCAAAGCGTCGAGGATTTGCGTCAGCTGGGGCTTGTCGATGCGGCGCAAAAACTCCAGGCTCGCGCCGTGCTTGATGTTGAGCACCACGTCGATGGTGTTGGGCGGCCCCGCGCAGCAACGAAATCCGATCGCGCCGTTCGATGTGGTCGGGCGCTCTGCGCGAGCGTTCGCGCAACGCCCCACGATCTCGCCGTCGATCGCGTTGCCGCCACGTAGGCTGACCCATCCACCGCTCGTACCTCGTCCCCACTCGCTCGCCGTCCATTCCCAGGCGCCTCCGTGCAGATCGCGCGCGCCGAAGTCACTGCGACAAGCGACGCGAATGCCAGTGGGTCTGAGCGGCGGAACCGCGCCGGTGCCACAGCGCTCGGCGCGGTAGTTTTCGCCGTATTCGTAGCGGTGATTGTCCGGCCCTTTACAGGCACGCTCCCACTCGAGCTCGCTACACAAGCGCTTGCCACGCTCGCCACACAGCGCGCTGGCGGCGGCTTGCGTGACGTTGGTGAGCGGAATCGCCCCCTCCTCGTTGGGGTACGGGAAGACGTCGATGTAATAACCCTTGAGGATTACTTGTTCGCCGGGCATCTCGGCATCCGCTGCGCGAGGCAAGCTCCCCTCCGGCGTCCCGGCAACTAGCGGCCCGCGCGGCACCCAGACCATGCCTTGACGCGGCTCGGGCGCCGACTCGGGCGGCGCGATCGAGGAACTCGCCGAGCTCTTCGGGGCGCTTTGGCGCACGGGTGGTTCGTGGTGCGCGCGACAACCGACGCTCAGCGCGAGACAAATGAAGATCGCAGCAGAGCGCCGCTCGCTCACGACTCCGAGCGCTCGTCGCGCTCGCGCAGACCGAGCTCCTTCATCTTCAACTGTAGGCCCTTGCGGGAGATCTTGAGCAAACGAGCGGCGTGCGTGACGTTGCTCGAGGTCTGATCGAGCGCCTTGACGATCAGCTCGCGCTCGAGCCGGCTCATCGCGGCCTTCACTTGCTCTTTCAGACCGTCCGCCGCCGATGCAACCGAGCTCTCGTTCACCGCGTGCGTCGCTGGCGGTTCGGGAGTGGAAACGTCACGCACCTCGGAAGGTAGGTCGGAGACCTTGAGCTCACTACCGTCGGAGAAGAGCACGGCCCGCTCGATCACGTTCTCTAGCTCGCGAATGTTGCCCGGCCAAGGATAGGACACGAGGTGGGCTTCGGTGTCCGCTTCGACACCGCTCACGTTCTTCTTCAAGCGCGTGTTGAACTTGTCGATGAAATGCTTGGCCAAGAGCGGAATGTCGCTCGCGCGTTCGCGCAGGGAGGGCAAGCGGATCGGCACGACGTTCAAGCGATAGTACAGGTCTTCGCGGAACGCGCCCGCGGCGATCTCGCGCTTCAAATCGCTATTGGTCGCCGCTACCAGGCGCACGTCCACGCGGATGGTCTTCACGCCGCCCACGCGTTCGAACTCGCTCTCCTGCAGCGCGCGTAGCAACTTGACTTGCATCTCGACCGGAATCGAGCCGATCTCGTCCAGAAATAGCGTGCCCCCGCTGGCCAATTCGAAGCGGCCAGGCTTCGAGCCGACGGCGCCGGTGAAGGCTCCGCGTTCGTGACCGAACAGCTCGCTTTCCATCAGGTCCTTCGGAATCGCCGCGCAGTTGACCTTGATGAACGGCTTGTCGCGACGCGACGAGTTCTCGTGCAAGGCGCGCGCCACGAGCTCTTTGCCGGTGCCGCTCTCGCCGGTGATCAGCACCGTAGTCGGCGTGTCCGCGACGCGATCCAGCACCGCGTACAGCTCCAGAATGCTGGGGCTTTGGCCGATGATTCCGTAGCGAGCGGACTCTCGAGCGTCGGACTCGGGTCGCGTGGCCTCGGCGGCCGACAAGTCCCGGGTGCGCAGTGCCTTGCGCACGATCGCGCGCACCTCAGCCTGGTCGAACGGCTTGGTCAGGTAGTCGAAGGCGCCGGTCTTCAGCGCTTCGACGGCGTTGTCGACGGTGCCATGCGCGGTGATCATCACGACCGGCAACTCGTCGTCGATCGCGACCGCGCGGCGCAGCAGCTCCATGCCGTCGAGCTTCGGCATGCGCAGATCCGTGATGATCAGATCCAGGTGGTGCTCCTTGAGCACGCTCAGTGCCTGCTCGCCATCTTCCGCGGTGTGCACGTCGTAGCCGTCGCGCTCGAGCTGGGCGCTGAGTACACGCCGGAGATTCGGCTCATCGTCGACGACTAAGATCTGTTTGCGTTCAGGGAGCATCGACGGGTCCGAGTCTTGGGATGTTGCGGGTATTCACGGGCAGCGCGAGCCGCCTGCGCCGTGGGGCAGGAGGGACGAACAGTAGAACAGCGCTGCCTTGCCGTGGCCCGGAGCGCCGGCGGCTATGATGTCACGCTTGCCGACGTGCGGTGCAACGATCGACCGGCCGAGCTCATCTCCACTTTCAGCGGAAGACATGAACTTCGCGTCCACGGGAGCCGTCTCCGTCGCTGCGTCTGCGTCATAAACCAGGAGCGCCCCGGCATTTTCCTTGCCGCGTACGGTCATTTTCGGCGCGCCGACGATCACTTCCCCGTCCCCGTCGCCGTCCAGGTCACCGACCGCGAGGGCGGCGCCGAATTCGGATCGCTCACACCCGCTCAGCGGACTGGTCGAACCACAGCCGAAAGATCCCAGCCTGCTCCCCGCTATGACCAGCGGGCGATCGCAGTCGCTGGCGTTCGATTCGGGCAACTGGAACAGGGACGATCCGTCGAGCACGTGGACCTGGGTCTCGTCCGACACGACCAAGTCGTCATTGCCGTCGGCGTTGACCTTTCCCGAGGCCAGCGCGCGCCCCATCCCGCTCGTTCCACTCCAGCAGCCGAGAAAGCTCGGATTTGCGTCGGGCTCGGTCTTCCACAACAGCACCCGCGACTTCCCGGGCACGCCGACCACGAGCACCCGGCCGCCCTCGACCGCCAACACGGCCAGTGAACTGCCAAAGCTCGGATCATCGACCTCCACACCGTCCGGCAATGGAAGCTCGCTCAGAATATCGCTCTTCTCCGGATAGAACCACGCCAGCCGCTTTTCCGGCAGACTCGCGAGCAGCAGCGGGTCGTCCGAGCGATCCGTGACCATGGGGAAATCGCGCGGCTGGTTTTGGGCGATGGCCATCGCCAGCAGATCCTCGGCCGCCTGCGGCATGTCGAGCGTGTACTCGCCGCCGTCTTGACAACGCATGACCAGCCCCTGCTTCACGACCTCTCCGCTACCGACTGCAAAGCACAAGGGTCGAGAGCGATCCGGGCCCTGCGCATTGGCAAACCCGGCGATGAGCGACGACAGAAAGCAGGGCTTACCGTCTCCCGAGCAGTAGTTCGTATCGGTCGCCTTGGTGTTCGGCGCGCTGTTTTCACCGAGTTGGTACAGCGCAGCGCCGGAGGTCGTCACCGTTCCGCCAACGAGCAATTCGGTGTGCTCGTCTTTCGTCGCGGTGGCGAGGCTCACGCCAAAGCCGTTGTTCATCGAGTCCGGCTTCTCCAACAGCACTACCGGCGCATTGTCCGTCAGGTCATCGAAACGCGACCAAGAGCAAGCCGATGCGCCCAGCGCGAGCGCACCGAGCAGGCCGAGCCGAAGTGAGAAATGGCTCATCAAAACCGCCCTCCGAGGAACAAACCGCCACCCGTGGTCGACGCGCTGGGCGTCAGCTCCAAGCGCGGCGCGTGTTCGACCGCGACGGCGTTCTGCGGCGCCCGGCGTGGTGCGAGCTGCGCCACCGGGCGAGTCTTCAGCGGGTCATCGAACTCGAGCAACTTGTCCTCGCTCACTGATGACTCCGGAAGCGGATCTTTGATGAAGTTGTAAGTTGCGAGGCCGCCCAACACGCCAGCAACGACGAAGCCCGCGTCGGCGCCCACCGCCAACCATTTGCCGCGCGTGGCTCGCTCGTCGGAGCTTTCCAAGCTGCCGTTCTGATTGTCACTCTTCAGTTCGTTGTACAAACGGTTCGATTCGGCGCCCGCGTAAATCGACGCGCCCAGAAACGCCGCGCCGATGATGGCCTGCGTCCACGCGGGACCTCGCGGGTACTTGGGGATCATCTTGACGTGTAGCGGCAAGATTTGGCCGCGTGGGACGACGACCTTGCCCCTGAAGGTCTTGCGACCGTCACTCTCGACGGTCAACCAGTGTGCGCCTGAATCGAACCGCACGTCGAGCGGTTGCGTGCCGCTACGCCAAACGCCTTTGGGCTGGTCGTCGACGTGGACAGTCACCACCGGCGCCGAAGCATCGATGCGCAAGACGCCGTAGTTCACGCGCTCGAGGCGCACTTCGAGCTCCTTCTGTTCGCCGTGCTCGAGTTCCACGCTCGACTGAAGTGGTTCGAACCCAGTCGATTCGACGAGCACGTCGTGCTTACCACCAGGGACCAGTTCACCGTGCGGCGTATCACCCCACAGTGAACGTTCCTTCTTGTTGTCGTCGATCCACACGTGCGCTCCGAGCACGTTCGAAGAGACGCGCAGAAAAGCCATGAATTTGCCTTGCGACAAGTTCGCCTTGAGTTGATGGACGTGACCAGGGGAGACGGTCATGTCGGCTTCACTGGCGTTGAAGTCACGAAACTTCTCGACCACGATATGGTACTGACCGACATCCAACGTCAGATTGGCGGGAGCGTGCGTCGCGATGACTTCCTTCCATCCCGGATTCGCCGGCGCGCCCAGGACGAAGTGCGCGTTTTCGTCCAGGCGTTGGTAGATGCGAAGCGGTGCGCCGTCCGGCTCCGTCTCGATCATGACCAAGGACTTCATCGAGGTCTGATCGTCGGTCGACGGCAGGACCGGGGCTGACGGAAGCGCGCCCGCGTTTGGTCCGGCACCGGCCTCGCCCACGGGCGCGGCCGCCAGCGCCGCTGCTTTCGCAGCTTCCAGCGTGGCGATGCGCTGATTGACCTTGGCCAGATCCGGCGCGTTCGGATCGACCTTCACGTATTCTTTGAATTTGGCCAACGCACGGTCGACGTCATTTTGCTTCTGGTAGCAAACGCCTGCGTTGAACAAGAACGCCGAGTACGGGTACGCCGCGTAGCCGGCCTCGAACACCTCCGCGGCGCCTGCGTAGTTGCCCGAGGCGAACAAGCTCTGGCCCCGGTCCATCTCGGAGCGGATCGCTTCCAAGCGCTTGCCAGGAGCATCCTTGGGTTGGGCCGAAGCGCCCGTCGCAAGCGCCGAGAGAGCCAGAAGAAGAAAAACCGGTGCGCCTCGACGCGACAAAAAAACCAAATTCACCAGAGCAAACATGAGCCCGGATCGTCGTCCGGCACAAGTGCGTCCTCGAGTGCGCTTTTGCATCGATGTAGGCAAAAAGGCGCTCCTCGCCGCGCCAAAAAGACCGCACCCGAAGTGCGCACGTTGGCCGCACGGCCGGGCGCGCGAAGCATTTGGGTGCCGAGCGCGATTGCTCGTATGCTGTAGCTCTTTGGACGCGCCCTTGAGATGAACACGATCAGAATGCGGAAGCAGTTGAGCCCTTGGTTGATTGGCGGCGCCGTTGCGATGGTGCCTGCGCTCGCGCATGCGGAAGACGAACCCAAGGCGTATCCCGAGTGCGTCAAGGTGCCGACCGAATCGGAGACTGCCGCCGCCAAAGGCGCATATCAGGCCGGCAACGCTTCGTTCGACGAGGCGGATTATCCGCGCGCGATCACCTATTGGGAAGACGCCTACCGGCGTGACTGCACGGCCAATCTACTGCTGAAGAACCTGGCGCGTGCGTACGAGCTGTACGGTCAGAAGCGCCAAGCCGTGGTTGCGCTCGAAACATTTTTGGTGCGCGAACCCAACGCTGCCGACAAGGAGCAAATCCAACGGCGCATCGAGGTACTCAAGAAGCAGATCGCCGCAGAAAAGGCGGCCCCGGTCGCAGCAGCACCGGTCGCTGCACCCGTGAACCCACCGCCCGCGCAGACGCAGCCAGAGCCTCCGCCAGCGTCCGACACTCAAGGCAAACGCTCGATTGCTCCGCTGATCGTCGCCGGCGCCGGTGGCGTCGTGTTCGTGGTCGGCGCAGCGGTGTACGGCAAAGCCTCGAAAGACGTCAGCCACTACGAAGAGATTTGCCCCAATCGCGATTGTGGAAACGGCGCCAACGCAGCAGCCAACAAGGAAGCCGCAAACAACGCGCGAACTCGTAAGATTTGGGGCGGTGTCGTCACGGGCGTGGGAGCCGCGACGCTCGCGGGCGGTTTGATTTGGTATTTCGTGCAGCCTCGCCATGCGGCCAGCACGGCTTCCTTGCGCAAGCCCGAGTTCAGCCCCGCGGTGGCGCCCGGTTTTGCCGGAATCGCGCTGAGCGGCGCGTTCTAATCAACCGCGCAGTGGCGGGCGCAAGTGGATCATTGCCCAGGTGCGCGCGGCGCGGCTTTCGGAGTTGTGGTCTCGACCGGAGCGCCCGGCGCGTCTCCCGCGTCACTCTCCTCCACGACTGGTCGGCTGAAGGTGGGGGCGTAGCGAAACCCGGCTGGGTCCGGTTGCAATGGCGGCGGGGTTTCACTCGATGAACCGCCGCACGCGGCGAGCGCGGCGCCGGTAAACACGGCAAGCGCGGCTCCGAACAGAAGGCGACAATTCATAGTGGCCGGCCTTTAGCACGGGATTGCTCGGGCGATCAAAAGCCACTACCGTCCGCGGACTTGTCACCGCCCGTCCTTTCCACGGTTTCCGCGCGCTGCGTTCTCAGCAGCGCGTGGAGTCAGCCCTTGCGGGGAATGGCGTGATCGGTCGTCTTCGAGGTCGAGTACTCACCGACGAAGCGACGGGCTCGGTCGTGCTGGACGTTCACGGCGTTGGCTATGAAGTGTCCACGCCCGTCGGCACGGTCGGCCGTGCCCGGGTCGATACGAATTCGGACGTGGAACTGTGGATCCACACCCACGTTCGCGAAGATGCGTTGGATTTGTTTGGCTTCGCCACCGAAACGGACCGGCGTGTGTTTCGGCTGCTCCTGGGCGTGCCCAACGTTGGTCCCAAAACCGCGCTGGGAGTCCTCAGTGCCATGCCGGTCGACGACTTGTCGCGCGCGGTCGAGCGTGGCGATCATGCGCGCCTGGGTAAGATCCCGGGGATTGGCAAAAAGACGGCCGAACGGCTGGTCTTGGAGCTCAAAGAAAAGCTCCGCGGATTGTCCAGCAACGTCGCCAGCGTGCCGGTGGAATCCTTGGGGACCGAAGCCGACCGCTTGCTCAGCGCCCTCGTGAATATGGGCTATCGCCCCGGGGAAGCCGAACGCGCGGTATCGGCCCTCGGTCCGAAGCTCGGCACCGAACCACTCGGAAACTTGCTGCGCGAAGCGCTAGCCAAGCTCACGCCATGAGTTCGAGACCTTGACCCTGGCAAAGGGCCGTGGATAATCGCGCGGTTACGAGGGAAGTTGTCTCCTTCGTCTGCTCGGTCCGTTCCCCTGGAGGACACCTGTGATCACGTGTTTGAAGTGCGGCAAGGAGAATCAGGACCACTATAAGTTTTGCTTGGGCTGCGGAGCGGAGCTCCCGCGTGCAGCTGCAGCGAAACCGTTTTCGGCGGCGACGCCCCCGCAAGGTGTGCCGGCCGTTGCCGCCATGCCTGCGCCGGTGCCGTCACCAGGGGCACCCCCGCCGGTAGCGCCACCACCACCAGCCCCGCCGCCACCGGTTGCGGCGCGGCCGCCGGCGGCTGCGCCTGCTGCAGGGAGTGCGACCGTCACTTGTCCTCAATGTGGACACGTGAACGGCACGGGTCATCGTTTCTGCGCCTCGTGTGGCTACAACCTCGGCGCGATTGCAGGAGCGAGCCCTTCGGCGGCACCTGCGGCGCCCGCACCGGTTGCGTCGGCGTTTCCGCAAGTCGTGCTCACGGCGCTCCGCGCCGACGGCAGCGAAGCGGGAACCTATCGCTTGCCGGACGTCGCGCAGATCACGCTCGGGCGCGACACGGGCTCCATCTTTGCGGGTGACAGCTATTTGTCCCCGCGCCACGCGACCTTCACACGGCGCGGCAATCAGCTCTCGATCAAGGACGAGGATTCGCTGAACGGCGTCTACCTCAAACTGCGTCCGAACGAGCCCTGCCTGCTCGAGTTCGGAGATCTGTTCCGAATCGGCCAAGAAATCATTCGGCTCGAAGAGCTCAAAGGCCAGGGTCGCTCGCCCGACAACGTCGAACGCTTTGGCAGCCCCGCGAAGGGCTATATCGGTCGCTTGGCGCTGGTCATCGGGCGCGACACGACAGGCAACGCGTTCCCGATCCCGGAGCGCGGCGTGCACTGCGGACGCGAACGCGGCGACATCTTGTTCTCGGAAGACGGCTACGTCTCGGGCCTGCACTGCAGCATCGCCAAGGGCCCGGACGGAAAGATCTATCTGACGGACGTCGGCAGCTCGAACGGCACCTTCGTACGCTTGCGCAGCGAACGTACCGTGGGCGCCACCGACATCTTGCTGATGGGTCAGCAGCTGTTCCGCATCGACGCCTGATCGCAGCAAATGGGATCGCCCCGCACGATACGAGTCGTGGCCGCCGTGATCGAACACGGCGGCCGCTACTTGATCACGCAACGTCGAGCTACCGCCGTCCTGCCTCTGCTCTGGGAGTTTCCCGGTGGCCGCGTCGAAGAAGGCGAGAGTGACGCCGCCGCGCTGAAGCGCGAGGTGATGCATCGCATCGGCGTGGACATCCAATCCGGCAAGCTGATCAGCTTCGTCAGCCACCCGTACGAGCACTACGTGGTGGAGCTGTATCTGTACGAGGGGCGCCTGCTCGAAGGCCAGCCGAGCGCGGTCAACGTGGGCGCGTTCCGTTGGGTCGCCAGCGAAGAGTTCGAGTCCTATCAGTTCACCCCCGCTGATGAAGCCTCGATGACCCAATTGCTCGGCCTGTAGCGGATTCAAAGCAACTGGGGGCGGCTCGCGTACCGACTACTCGTCGGTGAACGCTCGCAAACTCGTCCAGTCGCTCGCAACCGCGGTGCTCGACCTGCTCGCGCCCGAACGCTGTTTGGCGTGCGAAGCGCTCGCTCCCGGCAGCTCCGGCTATTGTGCCGAATGCGGTGAACCCGAGCCGTTGTTCGACGTCGCTTGTCACGTCGATGGCGTGCCTGTGTTCGCAGGGGCACGCTACGCAGAGCCGCTCATCTCGGCGATCCACCGCTTCAAATACGGCAGTGCGCCAGAGTTGAGCGCGGCACTCTGCCGTCACGCAGCGCGCGGCATCGACCTACTCGGCATCGAGCCTGGCGATGTGTGGGTGCCGGTGCCACTTCATCCGCTGCGGCTCGCAGAGCGGGGTTACAATCAAGCGGCGTTGATCGCCCGCGAGCTCGCGCGCATTCAACGCGCGCAGGTCGACACGCGCCGCTTGTGCCGAGTGCGCCAAACGGAACAGCAAGCCAAGCGCGACCGTCGCGGGCGGGCGGAAAACGTGGCCGAAGCGTTTCGCGCGCGCGATGCTGCAACACCGCGGAGGCGCGTCGTATTGGTCGATGACGTGGTGACCACAGGTGCCACTTTGTCCTCTTGCATCCGCGCACTTCGTGAAGCCCACGACGAAGTCATCGGCTGTGTGGCCGTAGCCTGCGCCCGGACTTCCACTGATTGAGACTTTCTCGCTGTAATCCGAGCAAATGCGGGCATAATCAAGCGCTCTGGTCTTTGGAGTCCGCTTGGTCGATCCCGCGCAAGACGTTCAGTACTTCTGGCTCGCGGCCGACGGCGCGCGCATGTCCGGAAGCGGTCGAGATCTACGTGCAGGTCTTCGCAGTGGCATCTTGCACAGTGGCACGCTCGTTTGGCGTTCGGGTTGGGCCGAGTGGCAGCCCGCGAATCGCGTCGCCGAGCTAGCCGCAGCGATTGCGGAAGCCAGCGCGGCGCCGAGCAGCTTCGGCAACATCGCTCCCGCGCGCCGCTCACCGCTGCCCTCGCGACCATCGTCTCATCCGCCGCCGCCCCCCAAACGCGGCCGCGCGGTGATGCCCACGCTTTCGGAAGAACAGAGCGTCGCCCCCGCAACCGCAACTTTGCGTCCTCCGGGCGCGGTGCCGCCGCCGGCGCGCGGCGTGCCGGTGCCCGCGCTCGACTCATCACCCCGCGCAGTGATGACACCGATCCCGAGCTTCGGGCCACCCGGCGGTCGACTCGAAACGCCGATCCCTTCGGCGATGCCTGCGGTCGTAAATCGCGCGCTCCTGCCCGACAATCCAGCGTCGAGCCAGCCGCCGCTTTCTTCGACGCTCGAAGTCGCGCCGCACATCCCAGCCGAGGCGCGTCGTACACCCGTTCCGCAAGCGTCGGCCACGCGCGCCGCGTTTTCGTCGAACACTGACGAAAATGCGACGCGACGCACGCGGCAAGAATCATTGCTCAAGATCGGCCGCATCGGGCTCGACACTCGCACCGTGGTCATGGCGCTGTCCGCGCTCAGCGGCGCGTTGCTCGTGGCACTGCTCGGGGTGATGCTACTGCGCTCACCAGCCAAACCCGCGCCCTCGGCGGAAGCGCGACCGCAGCCGAGCAGCGCGCCAGCGCCTAGTGTGCCCAAAGCCGACGCCGGCTGCCGCTTGGCGCTACCCGCCGCAAAGATCGCGGCCAGCGTGGAGCGCAGTGTGCCTCCCTATGCTGCCAAGCTCGAAAAAACCGGGGAGTTGGCGCTAGGCATCGCCGAGACCAAGACCAAAGGCATCGGCCTTCGTGTCGATTCCAAAACCCTCGACGTGTCGCAACTGTTCGAAGAAGAGGGAAAGGACGCGGTACGCGGCGTAGTGCCGCTCGCGCGTTCCGGCTCGCTGACGTTCTTCGTCGATCGCGACGATCACGCGCTGCACTCGGCCCACACCATCGACGAAGTACCGCCGTTCACGCTCGGCGTCAGTGACGCGGGCTTCTCGCGCGTGGTCGCGGGCAGCACCAGTTTGATCTGGCAGCTCGATCCGAGCGCAAAGATCACCGAGCCGCGTTCCGCACCGCTGCCGGGCTATGGTTACGGAGTCACGTTTCGCCGCGGCGGACAATCAGGCGCAGTGATGCTCGGTTTCGTCGCCAACGACGGCGACAAAAGGTCTGAACTCGCGGAGGTCCCCGGAGCACCCAAGTTCCTCGGCACCCCCGTGATCGCAGGCAGCGGCGCCGGCGCGCTGATCGCCTTCGCCGGCCGTGATGAATCGAACGCCGCGTGGAAGCTATACGTCTCGCTGACCAAACCTGGCGCCGAACCCGGAGCAGCGCGTGAGCTCACGGAAGGCAGCGGTGGCGGCGCGATTTCGCCGGCGCTTGCCGCATTGAGCGGCGACCGTTGGCTCGTACAGTGGACCGAGGGCAGCTCGGCGCAATATCACGTTCACGTGCAGACCTTTGCCGCGGATCTGAGCGCCGTCGGCGCAAGCATCGCCGTGTCGCCCAAAGGCGCGAACGCCGGACAGGGTGCCCTCGCGACCTTCGCTGATGGCGCGGCCACGCTGTTCATCTTGACCACCGCCGGCCATGACGAACTCTGGGGAGCAACCCTCGCATGCGGAAATCCGTGAACTCTCGATCGCGTCTCGCAAGCTTGCTGTTTGCGGCGGCTCTCGCGAGCGGAGGCGCGAGCGGCTGCGCCCTGTTTGGCGTGCGCGACGACTCGACCGTCGCCCAAGGCAAGTACTACGCGTCCGGAAACGCCTACTACGACGAGTTCTTCGTCGATCTGTATCTGCTCCAAGTCGGCATGGCGGAGGCGCCCCGAACGCCCGATACGGAGCGCGAACGCTTGACGCAGTTGCTCCAGCTCGATCCGCAGGCAACGCCCGCCATGATCGAACAGCGCTTGCATGACGAAGCGCTGAGCATGAGCCGCGCAGGCGTGCACTTACGGCTCGATCAAGCCTCAGTCGCCGCTGGGCCAACGGTGGCCTACGCCGCAGTCCGCAGCAACGCGCGCCCCAAAGAAAATCCAGCAGCCGCCCTGCTCGCCACCGTTGAAATGTCGGGAACCAACCTGGTCCGCGCGCAGCTCTCGATGAAGCAAAAGGAAGCCGAGCTCAGTCGCCTCGAGCTAATGACGATTCGCCTGGACGCTGGAGTCGATCGCACGTTCGCGCAAGCTCCAGTCGGCAAACCGGAAGAGGTAAAGAAAAACCTCGCCGACGCCCACAAGCTCATCGCACTGATGCGCGCTCGCGCGGAAACCGTGCACGCCAACACCGAACAACTCCTGGCCGCGCTCACCCACGGCATCAACACCGACGACGGCTCAATCGGCCCCCCCCTCGACGCCGAACCCGCCAAAACCCAAAGCGCCGAAACCCCAGACGCCGCCAAAAAACCCGGCAAGCCCCACGCAAAGACCAAACCAACCTCCGGCGCGCCCGCCGCGCGCCCCAAAGCTCCCCCCGCCGCCCACGACGACGACGCGCCCGCAAAACCGCGCCCCGCCCCCAAACCCACCGCAGCCCCCCGCGACTTCGAACCCTAGCCAGTCTTCCTGAGAGTGGGCGCTCGCACTCCAGCCACGCACCTCACAGCCCGCGTGGTTCCCGGCACTTTGCGGCACACGCGGCGCGCAATGGACCCTTCGGGACCCGAAGAACGACTCAGTACGCCTCCCTGAGTTTGAACCGCCAAGTCGCCAAGTCGCCAAGTCCCCTCGGCGTGCCAGAGCCCACTGCATCCACCAGAGTTCACGATGAATTTTGGGGTCGCGAAACACGTCGCACAAGTCGTGTGTACGACGGGGCACGATGGATCACTTGAACCCAATCTTCCTCTTGGCGTCTCACTTTGGCGGAGCCCGACGCGCTTGATTTTTTGGTTCGCGAGCTGTGGCGAGGTGCGAAATATCTACAACGTGCCTCAACGCGAATCGGGAACCCCATCTCCCTCTTCTTGGCGGCTTGGCGGCTTGGCGGTTCATCTGACTGGCGCCACGCGGGTACTGCGTCGAGTAGTGAGATGCGTTGCTGGCGTTCGAGCGCCCACTCTCACTCTTCCGGGTTATTCGATGGCGCGGATGGCGGGGAGGAAGCGTTCGGGGGGGACGAAGTCGTTGTAGCGGGCGGCTTCTTTGCCCTTTGAGTCGAAGAGCACGACGGTTGGGAGGCCGCGGACTTTGAATGAGGCCAGGGCGGCTTCGACGTTCGGGTCGTCGGCGTTCGTGGCGTCGACCTTGACGTTCACGAAGCGCGCCATTTCTGGGGCGACCAGCGGCGAAGAGAACGTGACTTTGTCGAGCTCTTTGCAGGCGGCGCACCACGCGGCTCCGAAGTCGACCAGCATTGGCCGATTTTCGCGTTGGGCGCGGCCGCGTGCGGCTTCCAGGTGGTGCTCCCAGGTCACGACGTCAGCCGGCTTGATCGCACCTTCCACGCCCAAGAACGCGGCGCCACTGATCATCACGACGCCGAGCGCTTTGGAGATTTTGACGCCGATGCCCGGCTCGGCGAACTCGCGATGCACCGCGCCCAGCAGCGCGCCGAGCACGATCAAGCCCATCACGATCGCAAAGAATTGCCAAGAATTGCCGGCGTACTTGAGCAGGCCAGGGAACTTGGTGCTCAAGAAGTGGAGCGCGAACGCGACCAAGCCAATGCCGAGCACCGATTTGACGTGCACCATCCACGCGCCGCTCTTCGGCAATTGGATGGCAAAAGCGCCGACCAGAAAGAAGGGCACACCGAGCCCCAACCCGAATGCGCTCATCGCGGCCGCGCCGAGCGCCGAGCTGCGCGTGTTGGCAATGAACGTGAGAATGCCGGTGAGCACAGGACCGGTACACGGCGTGGCGATCAAGGCGCAGGCCATGCCCAGCAGGAACGCGCCTTTGTAGCCAATGCCGCCCATGACCGCCAAGCGATTGGTCAGCGCGGAAGGCAGCGCAAACTCGAACGCGCCGAACATGGCGCTGGACAAAACCAGGAACAGAATCGCGATGCCGAGCACGACGACTTTGCTCTGCAAAACCGCGCCGAAAATCTGCCCGCTCTGCCCGGCAATCACCCCGAGTGGCACCAGCATGCCGATGATACCGAGTACGAAGGACGCGGACAGCGCCGCACCTTGCAAGCGGCTCTTGGCTTGGGAAGCCCCGAAGACGCTGACCGTGACCGCGACCATCGGATATACACACGGGGTGAGGCTGACCACGAAGCCGCCTGCGAAGGCCGCCAACGCGGCGAACAGCGGGCCCTTGGCCAGCGCGCGGGTAAAAGCGTCATTGCCCTCAGGCACGCCCGCCGCGGCCGCAACGCTCGGCGCGAACACACAAAGCGCCGAAAGCGCGAGAGCGAGAAAAAATCCGATTCGAGCTGGTGAGCGGGAGGCCTTCACGATGTTCCGTCTTGTTCCGTCTGTCCGTCTCGTCTGTACTTGACTGAGAGGCGGGTGGTTTCAAAAACCGTTCGGGGAGCCCAAACTCTAGCAACTACGCGGCGCCGCGCTGGCCCGGCCGCATCGCCCTCAGTAACCGCCGCGCGTGGGCAATTTCCCCGGACAAAGCCACTTCCAGCGCGACTCGCCCACTCGTGGTGCGCTTGACGAACATACGCAAATATTGCCGCGCTGCCGTAAAGTCACCCGCCTCGTACGCCAGCTCGCCAAGCACGAACTGGCCGTAACCCTGGCCGCATGGCGACTCGGCGAGCCGCTCCCTGAGGCCCGCGAGATCCGCGGTCGCCTCACCCGCGGCGCGACGCGCTAACGCTGCCTGCGCGAGGTACAGCGGCTTCTCGGTGGTGCCCCAACGCGACGCGCGCATCAGCGCGCCGGTCGCCTCGCGGTGGTGGCCCATCAAGTACAAGATGCTGCCGAGAGTCCAGAGATGAAATGCACGCCGTGCCGGCGGGCTGACTCGGCTGGCCAAGCGCAAATGCTCGACCGCGCGCTCACGCTCTCCCAGCCCGAGACAAGCACGCGCGGCGTCTTGGCGCGCGACGTCCGGCATGATGTCGGCCAAGATCATTTGCTCGGCGACCGTGGACGCCTCGGCGAAGCGACGCCCCTCCATGTGCGAGAGGTACAGCTGCCGGAGCAACAACGCGCGCGTGGTTCGGTCGAGCCCCGCGCTGAAGGCCAAGCCACGTTCGGCATACTTGGCGCGAGTGCCGGAGGTGCGCGCGAGCGTCGCCTTCCGGAGCAGCAGCTCCGGAGTCGGCCGCGGGGCATTGCTCGCGCGAGTCCTAGCCATCCATTGGCAAGTTAGCAGCACCTGCACACACGTCCAGATTTCGGCAGGTTTAGGCTCGGGCGGGGCGTGGAACTCGCGGCTCGTGGACCAAAAAACTCCGCAGTTGCCCTGGCGACCGGAAGCGGGCAAAAGCCACGGGACCGCATGCGATCGCTCGGCTCGCTCCTCTACCCGTCTTTGTTCTCGATGTTCTCAATGAGGTCAATGAGGTCAACGATGTACCCAATGGTGTGCGCGATGGTTTGCGCCACCTGTGCCATGGGCTGTGGGCACCCGGCGACCGACAAGGAATGCCAGGAGATCGTGGAGCGAATCGCGACCTTGGAGCTCGAAAAGGACAGCAACAACAGCCCGAAATCAGTCGGTGCACAGGTCGACGAAACGAAGAAAGCACTCGCGCCCAACACGATGAAGGATTGCGTGGGCAAACGCATCACCGAGCGTGCCATGCAATGCGTCCGGAGCGCGAAGAGCTCTCAGCAGATCGTCGACGACTGTTTCAAATGAGACGCGGCGGAACTCGCGTTCTCGGCGCGCTGCTCGTGGGCTGCACGCTGTTGCTTCAAGGCTGCGGCAAGCGTCCCTCGCGCGACGAGTGCGACGCGTTGCTCGATCACTACGTCGAGTTGCTCGTCAATTCGGACCGCCCCGGAACGAACGCCGCGGAGAAGCACAAACTGCAGCTGCAGGCGCGCGAAAAGGCCAAAGAAGATCCGGAATTTTCGGCTTGCCCCGAGCGCGTCTCGCGGCACGAGCTCGAGTGCGCGATGAAAGCATCGAACGCCGATCTGCTCGAGCAGTGCCTACTCTAAAGCGCGGCTCACTCCTCGAGCGTCACTCACAAGTATTTCGACAGTTCTCGCACCGCTGCGGGCACATCGGGACGCACCGCCATGAAGCCCGCGAACGGATCGCCCACTTCCAACACGCGGCCTGGTAAAGTGAGCATCGTGAAGCGCGAAGTATCGAGCGCGACGTGCAACTCATTCCAACCGATGGGCGTCGACACTGTCGCTCCGGGGTGAGAGCGCACCGAGTACGGCGCGACGATCGTGCGCGACGCCCCGGTTTGCCCGGTGTCCACGTAGACACGTGAGCCGCGCTGGTTCACCCGGCGCTCCATCGTGGCAATCGTAGGATTTTTGTCGGTGATCAGCCGACCGAGCAGCTCGACCAAGAGCTTTGCCGTGTCGAAATTCACGCCTGGGCCGAGCGGCACCAGAACGTGCAAGCCGCGTTGCCCGGACGTCTTGGGAAAGCCGACCAAGCCGACGTCGTCGAGGATCACGCGCAAATCCAAGGCGAGACGCACGGCGTCCGAAAACGGTCGCTCGCCGATGTCGAAGTCGACGGTCAGAAAATCACATTCATCGAGCGTGCCGCGCTGAGCCGCAAGCACGTGCAGCGGAATGCAGCCAAGGTTTGCGATGTGGACCAGCGCGTCCGCGCTATTCACCAAAAATAGCGTCTTCTTCAGCGCACTCGGGTCGTCCTCGTCGACGCGCTCGATGCGCTCGATCCAATCCGGAGTGCCGGGAGGGACGTTCCACTGATAGAAGTGCTTGCCGGCAATGCCGTCCGGGTAGCGCACGAGCACGACGGGACGCTCATGAAGAAACGGCAACATCACTTCGGCGATCGACGCGTAGTACGCGCACAGGTCGCCCTTGGTGTAACCCTCGTCGGGCCAGAACACCTTGGTTGGGTTGCTGACGACCACGCGCGTCGGCGCGCTGTTCGACGTGCCGCTCGCGACGCGAGCAATCGGCTCGGCCACGGGAGCTGGCGCCTGTTCCGCTGTCTGCGCGGGTGGCTGCTCGAGTAGCTCGTTCGGCGGCGCGGCGCGGCAGTCGCTCGGCACGAGATCGACGCGCAAGCCTTTGTACACGGGGGCGCGCAGCCGCACCTCGCCTTCCGTAAAGCCCAAAAAGCGCACACTGACGACCAATTCCGGACGCACCCAAAGCGCGCCCTTGGCATCCGCAGGCGGGTCGCCGTGTGCGGGAAAGCGCTTGATTCGTCGCGATTCTAGCGATTTTTCGAGCGCGCTCAGCGTCGGCACATCGAGCCCGCTGCCGACGCGACCACGGTACAAGAGCCGTTCCCCGGAGTAGCTCGCCACGCACAGCGCGCCGAGCGAGCGACTGTTGCTCTTGCTGCGCATGTAACCAATCACGACGAACTCATCGTCACGTTCCGCTTTCATCTTCACCCAGTCATCCGTTCGACGTGTTCCGGAGCGGTAGGGTGAATCCGCGCGCTTGGCCACCACGCCCTCCAAGCGTTGCGCGCGACACAATTCGAACAACGGACGGCCATCCGCCTCGAGGTGATCGAGCGCGCGCACGTATCCCTTGCCGCGTACGAGCTTCATCAGCAACGCCTTGCGTGAGAGCAACGGCAGCGAACGCAAGTCGAAATCATTGAGCGCCAGCAAATCGAAGACCAAGTAGCTGACGGGCGTTTCATTCATCGCCGTGCGCACGTCGAGCGGCTTGTCGGCGTGAATGCGCGGGGCGATGCGCTGAAAGCTCGGGCGGCCTTCGGGGTCGAAAGCGACCACCTCACCGTCGAGCACGACGCGCTCGGGTGGAAGTGAGGCGACCGCGCGGGCGACTTCCGGGTAGCTCGAGCTCGCTGCACGGCCATTGCGATAGCGCAGCGCGACGGCACGCGCGTGCTTGTCGGCGACGATCCGAACCCCGTCGATTTTCAGCTCGTAAATGCGGTTTTCATCGACGAGCTCGGCGCCGGTCGAGGCGCACAACATGGGCGTGAGCGTGCTCACGTCGACCGGCGCGCGGGTCGCCCCCATTGCTTCCGCCTCCGCCTCGAGCTCACTGACGAAGCTCGCGCGCTCAGCGAGCTCCGCCACCGTGAGACCACTCATCACGCTGTGCGGTTGCTCGATCAGCACATCGCCCGGCGGATGCGCAAACGCATCCTGCTTTTTGATCAAGAGCCACTCGTTGGCCTTCTTGTCGTTCGGACCGGATGCTTTGCGACGCCCCGTCGCGACGAGCGCAAAGCGCCCGTGAAGCTTGAAGCCGTCGAGCTCGAAATCGAGCTTGCCGATCTCGAGTCCTCGTTCGGCCGTGGTCTCCAAGTAGCGAACTCGCCCGACGTCCCAGACGATCATCGCGCCGGCGCCATAGTTACCGTCCGGGATCACCTCTTCGAACTCTAGGTATTCGAGCGGGTGATCCTCGGTCAGCACCGCGAGCTTCTTGTCGCCGGCTTCCAGACTCGGACCGCGCGGGACGGCGAAGCTCTTCAACGTGCCGGCGATTTGTAGCCTCAGGTCGTAATGCGGGCGCGTCGCGTCATGCAGGTGCACCACGAAGCGGCCGGTGCGGGTTTCGCGCGAGCTTTGCTTGTGCTCCTCACCGAAGGGCTCGTTCGTGCTCAGCGGATCGCGCTTTTCGCGATAGCGGGTGAGCGCGTCGCCCGGCTTGGTTTCGGGCTTCGGCGGAGGATTTGCGACCGGCTTTTTCAAGCGCACACCGAGCCTCAGCATAGCTCATCCGCCGCAGCGGATGTATCGTCGAACGAAGCGCGCGGCGCCCGCCATGTCCAGCACGTCCAGCACCAAGTTCCCAGTCACGCTCGCCATACGCGCATTGCGCGCCGCGAACGTCAGCTTCGAACCGCACGTCTATACGTGGGAGGCGCACGGAGGCACCGAACATTCGTCGGCCATGCTCGGCGTCGACGAACATTGGGTGATAAAGACGCTGATCTTCGAGGACGATCAAAAGCAGCCACTGTGCGTGTTGATGCACGGCGACCGAGAAGTGTCCGCCAAAGGGCTCGCGCGCTTGTTGGGCAAAAAAAGCGTCGCGCCGTGTCGGCCGGAGGTCGCCGATCGACACTCCGGCTATCAGGTGGGCGGCACTTCACCCTTCGGCCTGCGGCGTGCGATGCCCGTGTTCATGGAGCGCACAATCTTGGACGCGCCCACCATCTACATCAACGGCGGCGCGCGCGGCTTCCTGATCGCCATCGATCCACGCGACGCCCAGCGCGTGCTCTCGCCCACGCTGGTCGACGTCGCCGTAGAAAAGTGAGCATCATCAGTCCTGCGAATGAGCTAGCCTCCGGCTATGGCTCCCGCGGATGTTCGCTCCGACGCGCTGCGCGATTCCCGAAAGGGCATCAACTTGAACTTGCTGGCCGCGTTCGACGCACTGCTCGAAGAGCGAAACGTCACGCGCGCAGCACGAAAAATGGGCGTCACGCAATCCGCGATGAGCAACTCACTCGCACAACTGCGCGGCTTGTTCGACGACCCACTGTTTCGCCGCACCCCACGCGGCATCGAGCCCACTCCTCGGGCACTCGAACTGGGCGAACCGATCCGCCGTGGCCTCGGTCTGTTCGATCGCGCGCTCACCCCGCGCAGCTTCGACCCGCGCAGCGAGAGCCGCGTATTCGTGCTCGCCACGAGCGATTACGTGGAGTTCGTGCTGCTGCCGCCGTTGCTGAAGCGGCTCGCGCGCGAAGCACCCAACGTACGCTTGGAGGTCAGACCCTGGGGCCTGCATCAAGTGCCGAAAACACTGCAGAGCGGCGAAGTCGATCTGATGATCGGCTTCTACAACGAAGTACCCGCGCACCACTCCGAAACGCTGCTCTTCGACGAACACTACGTATGCATCGCGCGCAAAGGCCACCCCGGACTCGGCCTCAAACCGACGCTCAAGAGCTGGCTCGCGCAAAAGCACGTCCTCGTCTCCCAACAACCCGGTAGCCCCGGCACGGTCGATCGCGCACTCGCCGCACGCGACTTGAAACGAACCATCGGCGCGCGCGTCTCACACTTCCTGCTCGTACCGACACTCGTCGCACGAACCGACCTAGTCGCCGCCGTCAACGCCCGCGTCGCCACCGTCTTCGCTGAATCACTCGGCCTACGCGTCTTCCCGCCGCCCTTACCACTCCCCAAAGGACGCATCGGCCAAGTCTGGCACGAACAACTCGAACACGACCCCGCCCAACGCTGGTTTCGAAAGCTCATCGCCGAAGAGTGCCGCAACCTCTAACCGGCGATTGCGCGCGGAGCTTGTCCGGAAGTCGCACGTGTCCGGCGCGAACGCTGTTGCAGAGACGAAAAGCGATTTTGAAAGATTGCTCTAAACGACTGCAACGTGCCGCGCCCGCAGCGACGGTCTCCGACGCAAAATTATGGTTCGGATCCGAAGCATAATTTCTGAAGCGGAACCCTCGGGTCAGCGATGGCGCGATGAACGGCAACTTATGGTTCGGCTCCGATGCAAGATTTGCCCGAAGAGCCGAAGCTGAGCATTCGCCGCAACGCGAGCGGGAACGCTCTCCTTTAGTGCGGGGCGCCCGAGCTTGCGCGCGGCCCCTTCGAAGATCCGCTCAAGGCCCTGGGGTTCGCTAGAGATACGCTCTTCGGCTCTTCGGCTCCGCTGCCCGATGCGGCCGCGCGCCAACGCGGTGGGCCTTCGGATCTGCACCGTGCCGCTCTGCGGCCTCGCGGTTCGAATTCTGGGAGCCGCGATTGGGCGGGAATCATGCGGCTTTCGAGGTGCGATGCGGGAGCGCGAGCGCCCCTTCTTCGGCCGATCAGGCCCACCCGCGTTTCGGTGAGACAGTCCCCCTGATATTCTTTTGATCGATATCGCACATATGAAACATCGATTGGAGTGTTGTCTCGAAAGGGCGCAGGTTCCGATTCGGCGGCGCGGTGCTGCTGGCGAAAGGACGGGCGACATGCTCGAGCGATTTTTGAAGACGGATGCGAGTAAGACTTTGTATGTGCAGCGCGCGTTGCTGGGGGCAGTGATGCTGCCCCACGGGGCGCAGAAGCTGCTCGGGTGGTTCGGGGGCTATGGCTTCAGCGGCACGATGAATTTCTTCACGGGCACGATGCACCTTCCGCATGCGCTCGCCTTTCTGGTGATCGTCAGTGAGTCCTTCGGGTCGCTCGGCTTGTTGCTCGGCTTGGGCACGCGGCTCGCGGCGTTCGGCGCAGCTGCGACGATGGTGGGCGCCGTGCTCACGACGCACTTGAAAGTCGGCTTTTTCATGAATTGGTTTGGCAATCAGTCGGGCGAGGGGCTCGAGTATCATCTGCTCGCGCTGGCGCTCGCGCTACCGCTCGTCGTGCGCGGTGGTGGCGCGTTTTCGGTCGATCGGCGCTTATTCGACGCGCTCGTGAGCCGACGAGTGCTGAGCCGAGAGCAAACGCTGCGTACGCGGATCGCCGGACACGATCTCGCCGATCACACGTCTTGAACCCCCAAGAGCCTTCTCCGACACGAGAACCCGAAGCCAAGGAAATGCAAACCATGAACACCATCACTCGCGACGAACTCAAAACCGCCCTCGAAGCCCGCGCGCCCCTCACGTTACTCGAGGCGCTGCCCGAGAAGTATTTTCGCCACAGCCACCTGCCGGGCGCACGCCTATTTCCGCACGATCAGGCGCGAGAGCTGGCCGCGCAACTACTCACCGAGAAGGATGCGCCGATCGTCGTATATTGCGCGAGCGCGACTTGCCTGAATTCGCACCAAGCGGCACAAACGCTGACCGAGCTCGGCTATACCGATGTCCGCGTTTATGTCGAAGGCAAAGCTGATTGGCAAGCTGCTGGCTTTGCTCTCGAGCGTTGACGAGCTCGAGCGAGCCGGGAGCGGGCGACCGTTACGAACCGTAACTTGGCCCTAGCGCAACAAAAGCGCCCGCACTGCTCCTGGCTCGGCCCCGTCGCCAGCGTTGCCCCTCGGGACGGGGCTGGGAGACGGCACGCCGCTGTGCCTGGCTGTGCCGGTGTTCAGCAGTCGAGCGAGCTTTCTCTAAGATTTTCTCAAACTGCGGAGCCGCGCGTTAGCATGATTGTCATGGCTGCGCGCGCTACCTCGTCAGGCACGATCTCGTTCGGTTTGGTCTCAATCCCGGTCAAGTTCTACACGGCCGCCTCTTCCGAACAGGCCAGCTTCAACATGCTGCACAAGAAGTGCGGCGGACGCGTCAAGCAGCAATACATCTGCCCGACGGACAACAACGAGGTCGTGGAACGCACGGACATGATGAAGGGCTACGAGTACGCCCGCGGCCAGTACGTGACGTTCAGCGACGAAGAGCTCAAGGCGTTGGAGGCCGAGCGCAGCAACAGCATCGATATCGCAGAGTTCGTGCCGATCGCGAGCGTGGACTTCGTGTCCGTCGAAAAGACCTACTACCTTGGTCCGGACAAGGGCGGGGACAAAGCTTATCGGCTGCTGTCTGAATCGATGACGAAGAAAGAGCGAGTCGCCGTGGGCCGCTGGGCGAGCCGCGGCAAGGAGCAATTGGTGCTGATTCGGCCGTACGGCAAGGACGGCATCGTGCTGCACCAGCTCTACTACGCCACCGAAGTGCGAGCCTTCGACGAAATCGACACCGGCGCGACCTTCAAGTTCAGCGACAAAGAGCACGAGCTCGCGGAAAAATTGATCGAGCAGCTCTCCAGCGACACCTTCGACCCGGAAAAATACAGCGATTCGTATAGCGAGCGCGTCGAGGCCGCGGTGCAGGAAAAGGTCGAGGGCAAGGAGATCACCGTTGCCCCAGAAGCGCCCAAGGCGCAAATCATCGACCTATTCGAGGCTCTGAAGAAGAGCCTGTCGGCGAGCGCGGATGGGGAAAAAGGCCCGCTGCGCCCGCCCAAGAAGACTGCCCCCAAAGCCGACGCCAAGAAGAAGACCAGCTCCAGCGAGGGCTGACTCCACATTCTTGGCCCGACCGCCGGCCGCGCTCTATCACAGTGGCACCACCCGGAGGTCGCCATGAAAAGCCGCAAAGCCACACTGGTCGTGATCGAGTTCGGCGCAAGCTGGCCGCGCTGGCTCGACCCGAGCGAATCGGGCGATATGGCCGTGGTCGCGCAGCACTACGAAGGCGCGCCGAGTTCGCTCATTACCCAAGTCGCGAGCCGAATCACGCGCTTGGAAGCCAAGGGCTGGCAGATGAATGCCATCGTTTTCGTCTCCAACGGCTGTTGTGAAGGCGACTCGGTTGCCGCACGTTCGATCCTCGCTCACGGCCTTTTGTCGCGCTTGCGCGCGGCTGGTGGCGGGCACTTTGCACTCAGCGTCGACGGACGACAGGGGCGTCGCGCGAGCCACAACCTCGCACTGTTGGCCGAATCCATGGACAAAGCGGCGCGCATCGGCGGCGTCAGGCTCAGCACGTACTCGGGCGAGCAGGCAGCGCCCGCAGCTTCGGACCGGGCCGCGCTGGCCAGTTAGGATAGGCTCCTACTCGCAGAAGCGCTCAGTTCTGCTAGAAGCGCCGCGTGGAAAGCCTCGCAGCCCAAGAGCTCCATGCGCGAGTGGCCTTGGAATGGCCGCTCCTGCTCGACCGCATCGCGTCTCGCTGCACGAGCCGCGCGGCGTCTGCCTATGTGCGCGCACTGCTGCCCGCCGAAACGCTGGAAGAGGCCCGTCTCCGCTTGCGCCGCGTGCACGACGCACTCGACTTGTTCAACACGGGTCACCCGTTACCGGTCCGAGAGTTCGCCGAACTGAGCGAGCTGTTCGAACGGGTGCACGCGGGCGGCGAAGCGAGCGGCCCGGAGCTGTGGGCGCTTTCCGGCGTACTTTCAGTGGCCGCCGATCTGCGCGTCTACGCGAAGACTCACCAGGCGCGGGCACCGCATTTGGCGAGCGCAATCGGCAGCGATCCTAGCCTCGATCGGCTGCGCGAACGACTCAGCATCTGCATCGACGACGGCGGCTCCGTCGCCGATCGCGCTTCGCCGGAGCTCGCTCGCGCTCGCGCCAAGGTACGCGATGCGCAGGCCGATCTGAAGCGTCGCTTGGGTCAGCTACTCGATCGCTTCGCGGATCTACTCCAAGGCCAATACTATACCGAGCGCGAGGGACGTTTCGTGTTGCCGGTGCGTTCCGATGCTCACCTGCGCGTCGACGGCATCGTGCATGGTTCGAGCGCCTCGGGCAGCACCTTGTTCGTCGAGCCGCGCGAGCTGACCGAGGTCGGAAACCGGCTGCGCTTGGCCGAAGCCGAAGCAGCGCGCGAGCAGGACCGCGTGCTGATCGCGCTTTCCAGCGAAGTCAGGGCCACGCACGACGCCTGTGAGGAGGCGTTCTTTGCCTGTGTCGCGGCCGATCTGTGTAGCGCCTGCACGCGCTGGGCGGACGAGACGAACTCAGTAGTGGTGCCCTTGGCGGATGACGCCCAGCTCGAACTACACGACGCTCGTCACCCGCTGCTCTTGTTGACCGGGCTGAACGTAGTGCCCAACGACATCGTGCTCCGTGCCGGGCAAGCGCTGATCATTTCAGGCCCCAATGCCGGCGGGAAAACCGTCGCACTGAAGACTGCAGGGCTCGTTGCTTGGATGGTGCGAGCGGGGCTGCCCGTGCCGGTACGCGCGGACTCGATCGTGGGCTGGTTCGACCGCGTCTTGTGTGACATCGGCGACGAGCAATCGATCACACGCTCGCTTTCCACGTTCAGCGCGCACATCGTCAACCTGTGCTCGATCTTGGAGTGCGCGAGTCCGAGCTGCCTCGTGCTGCTCGACGAAGTCGCGGCAGGAACCGACCCAGAGGAGGGAGCAGCCCTGGCCGCCGCGATGCTCGAAGCGCTCACCGAGCGCGGCGCCGCGGTCGGCGTCACCACTCACTACGAACGCTTGAAGGAGCTCGCCACCCAGAACCCGCGCTTCGAGAACGCCTCGGTGGGCTTCGATTTTGCGCAGATGGCGCCCACTTTTCGGCTGCATTTGGGAGTTCCTGGACCGTCCAGCGCGCTCGCGGTCGCGCTGCGGCACGGGCTCCCAGAGCCAGTGATCGCGCGCGCCAAGGCGCTTCTGCCCGTGCAAGCGCTGGATCGCGAAGCCACGCTCCGAGAGCTCTCGCGCGAGCGCGCCGAGCTCGACGCGCTCCGCAGCGCAGCCGAGCTAGATCGAAAGGCAGCGGGTGAGCTGCGCGAGACGTTGGAAGCCGAGCGCCGCGCGTTCCGTGAAACCGCAGCGCGCGAAGCGGAGCGCGACGTGCGCGAGCTACGCGTGGCGGTGCGCAGCGCCCGAAAAGAATTGGAAGACGTGCGCGCTCGTCTGCGGAGCACGGGCACTGAATCGAACGCTTTGCGCGAGCTCGAACGCGGCGTGAACCAGGTTGCGGCACGCGTGGCGCTCGGCGGTGAGCTCTCGGCGCTCGATCAAAGCGCGCCGAAGACCGATGTCCGCGACCTCGATGCCAACACGCTGCGCATCGGCCAAGCGGTGTTTCATCGTGCGCTCGGAACGACGGGACAGGTGATCGAACTGTGCGCGCGCGATCAAGTGCGCGTGATGATTGGCGCGATGAAGTTGCTCGTACCGATCCGCGAGTTGAGCGGTGTCGCGAATCGAGACCAACCGAAGCAGAGCGCGCGATCAAACTCGAAATATAGAACGGCAACTCAGCCGAAACTTACACACAGCGCGCAGCGCACCGATGCGACGACACTCGATCTGCGCGGCCAACGCTACGACGAGGCATTGGGTAACGTAGACGCTTTCATCGATCGTTTAATCGGCGTTAACGAAGCGGCAGGATTCGTGTTGCACGGGCATGGAACCGGCGCACTCAAGGCCGGTGTGCGCGAGCACCTGCGCGCTTCCGCCTACGTTGAACATTCGAGGCCTGCGGAGCCGGATGAAGGCGGCGACGCATTCACCGTGTTTTGGTTGCGCGGCTAGATCTACGGCCGCGGAGCGCAATCTGCGGTAGCGTGCGCACAGTCGATGTCCGAACCCGTGACCGCCCCAACTACGCCCGTCGCTGCTCCCTCACGTCCCAACCACTCCATTCCTGCCGCCTCCGAGCATGGGCACGGACACGGCGGAGGCAGCGGCTACCTCGGCAAGTTGGCGCTGGGCGCGCTGGGCGTCGTCTACGGCGACATCGGTACCAGCCTGTTGTACTCCATGCGCGAGTGCTTCGCAGGCGGCATGGAAACCACGCACGAGAACATTCTCGGCATTCTGTCGCTGATCTCGTGGTCGCTGATCATCATGGTGTCGCTCAAGTACATCGCCTACGTACTGAAAGCCGACAACAAGGGTGAAGGCGGGATTTTGGCGCTGATGGCGCTATCCAGCTCGAATCTGCGCAAATCGCGCGCGTATTTGCCGCTGATTTTCCTGGGCGTGTTCGGCTCTGCGCTGCTCTATGGCGATGGCATGATCACGCCCGCGATCTCGGTGTTGAGCGCGGTCGAAGGTCTCGAGATCGCGGCCCCACACCTCGACCATCTGGTGGTGCCGATCACGATCGTGATTTTGGTCGGATTGTTCATCGTGCAAAAGCGTGGCACGGGTGGCATCGGCGCGATCTTCGGGCCCGTTACTTTGCTGTGGTTTGCCACCATCGCCGTGCTCGGCGTCGGACAGATCATCCACTACCCGGGTGTGCTCAGCGCGATCAGCCCGCACCACGGCGTGCTCTTTCTCGCGCATCACGGGGAGCGCGGGTTGCTCGTTCTAGGCGGCGTGTTCTTGGCGGTCACCGGTGGTGAAGCGCTGTACGCCGATCTCGGACACTTCGGCCGGCGACCGATTCGCCTAGCCTGGTTCGCGGTGGTTTTTCCGGCGCTCTTGATGAACTACTTCGGGCAAGGCGCGCTGCTCATCGCGCGCCCAGAAGCCATCGAAAATCCCTTCTTCCGCATGGTGCCGAGCTTCGCGCTGTACCCGGTCGTGCTGCTCTCGACGTGCGCCACCGTGATTGCCTCTCAGGCGTTGATCTCGGGCGTCTATTCGCTGACCAGTCAAGCGACCATGCTCGGATTCCTGCCGCGCTTTTCGATCCGCCACACGTCGGCGGACGAGCGCGGTCAAATCTACATTCCGAGCGTGAACTACGTGTTGATGCTCGCGGCCATCGGCCTCGTCTTGGGCTTCAAGTCTTCGATGGCCTTGGCCGCTGCTTACGGCATCGCCGTCACGCTGACGATGATCATCACCACCATCTTGGCGTTCTTCTTGGTGCGCTACGGTTGGGGTTGGGGTTATCACAAGGCGATCCCGGTCACGTTGGTGTTCTTCATTCCCGAGATGTTCTTCGTGAGCGCGAACGTCTCGAAGATCGAACACGGCGGCTGGGTACCACTAGCGATTGGCGCCCTCATCTTCACGATCATGGTCACCTGGAAGCGCGGTCGTGAAATCCTGTACGCTCGCTTTCGCGAGCAGCAGCTACCGCTGGTCGACTTCTACGACGTGCTTGCGGTCGAGCGACCCGCGCGTGTCCCTGGGACTGCCGTGTTCATGACCGGTACCGGTGACGGTACGCCACCCGCGTTGCTCCACAATTTCCTGCACAATCGCGTGCTGCACCAGAACATCGTGTTGCTCACGATCACGACCACCGATGCCGCACGCATCAACGAAGACGAACGGTTCAAGCTCGAAAAACTCGATCACGGTTTCTGCCGAGTCGTCGGTCGCTACGGCTTCATGGAACAACCGGATGCGCCGTCGCTGTTGATCAAGGGCGGGCTGATCCACACCGTCGAGCACACGACGTTCTTTCTTGGCCGGGAAAATTTGGTAGTGACCAAGCATCCGGGCATGGCGCGTTGGCGAGTGGGGTTGTTTTCGTTCATGTCTCGCAACGCCCTCTCCGCGACCAAGTTCTTCAATATCCCGCCCGACCGCGTGATGGAGATCGGCGCGCAAATCGAACTCTGAGCGATTCGCGATTGGGGTGGCGAGGCCAGAGGCCGATTCAGAATCGGTGGCACGGGCCCACAGGCGAGCTCGCAAGCTAGATAGCCAATCGGAGGCTGGCGCCCACAGGAGCTCGGCCCCGAGCTCCGATGTGGGTCTGGTAGTGCCTTGTTTTGCCTAGTTTGTTGGGCATAGCCTGAGACTTCGCGTGGCGACGCCGGACGCACTCGAGTGCGCTCCGCGACTCGTCACAAGGAGTCCAACGATGAGCAAACTGGCTTGGGTTTTGAGCTTCGCGCTACTCGCGTGTGGCTCTGGGCAAGCGAAGAACGACGGTCCCAAGACCGTCAGCAAGCCCCCCGCAGGGCCGATGTGCAACGCGCAAGCCCCAACCGAAAGCAGCTGCTCGGGGGGCGTCGACGACGATTGCGATGGCTACGTCGATTGCTTGGATTCGGAATGCGACGGACAAGCCTGTGGTGACGGCCTATCGTGCAGCGGAGGCGCGTGCCGCAAACCGTGTGCGGCCGGGCAGTCATGCATCCCCGTGCTGCCGCCGATCCAGAACGTGCGCGTCAAGACGCGCGGCGACACCGCGCTGATCGAATTCGAACCGATCGCCGGCGCGCGCGACTATCGCATCTACCCCGAACCCAACTCCGCGGATTGGCTGATCGGCGACGGAGGCGAAGTCGGCGTCAAGAACGGCATCTATCGCTGCGCGGGGGATCGCATTTTTCAAGCGCGCGAGGCGGACAGCGCGAATCTGTTCGACTGCTCGCTCAGCGGCTGTGACAACCTTCGTCATAACTACGCCCGAAGCGAAGCCGAGGCGACACTCGGCTTCGTGTTCTTGACGCCAGGAGCGGACCGCGTGCCCGTGTATCGGATCGCCAATCCCGACGGCGCGGGTGGCTTTCGTAACTCGGACTGGGTGGTCCCTCTCTACTCGGAGGCCAACAGCGCCGACTACGTCAGCGACCCCGCGCAGCGCGCGGCTTTGCTCGCCAAGGGCTGGCGCGACGACGACATCGCCTTCTACACCACGAAAACCGCGACAAAATCGGTGTATCGCATTCACTACGCGAAGGACGCCGACTGGGCAGGCGACAACCTCGTGTACTTCTTCACCGACGGCCCCGAGCATGACGCGCGTGCGGCACAGCCAGCTTCGGACGTGGAAGAGCTGGGGGAGCGCTTTCGGATCTTGGAAACGGAGGAACCCGGCAGTGTGGCGTTGCATCGCGTCACCTACGGTACCTTCGATGTACTCGCTGCCGGGGAGGCGCGGTTCGATCAGGTGTTGCACCAAGGCCTGCGTCCAGTTTGGTCCCTCACCTGGCCCGGTATCACCGATAAGACTCGCTTCGTGATCGAAGCCTTGGACCAAGGTTGCCCATTCGCGGGCGGTTACATCGCGGCCTCACACGCCGACGCAGACATCGATCGCACGAGCATGCAGCCGTTCAACGCGCCCTCGATCACCTTGGACGAGGCGCGGCTGTCATCCGGCGAAGTATTCATCAACGGTCAGCACGAGCCCACCAATCGCCCGAAGCCGATCGCGCGCGCCTACGTGGACGTGACGCCGGAAGCGCAACCGAAGATGGACTTCCTGGCCACGTTCGACCAAGGCGCGGCGTGGGAGCCGTTCACCAAGTGGCGAGACAACAACGCCTTCATCTATCGCAATTCACAGTGGGCGGTCGACACCAGCGGCTGCACGGAAAACTTCACGTTCGGGCCACTTTTAGGGCAATTCGTGCTGGGCATGGCGGACGGTGGCTCGAGCTGCAACGTCAGCATCACGCCGCGCAACGTCCATACGTCGCTCAGCGCGGACAAGTTCTTGCACGTGCGCATGGCCACGGACATTCCGTCGACCAACCGGCGCTATCCACAGATCATGGTCACCAACGTGCCGCTCAAAGACGATCCGGTACCTGATGCGGGTTACATCGACGACGTTCCCGTCCATAGCCGACTCGGGAACTTCCCGTACGAGGTAGCCGGCAAGGACATGACCTTGGGCACTGCAGACGACGTTCCGGCCGAGGGAGGGCGTACAATCGTGGTGCAGCCGTTCGGCGGCTATCAAGAAACACAGATCGAGTTCTGCGACACGCGCGGCTGGGGCGTCAGCCAGCAATGCGATCGCGCGAACGTGTACGGCTTTCACGCGGGTGATTACAGCGACGATTTGTGGAAGCAAGCCTGGACCGCGGTGCCCGTGCAAGGCGACCTAGCCGGCTTCGATCGTCCCGTGCAATGGGACGTGTACACTTCCACCTCGCGCGTCTACGTGTTCATGGACGGCAAACCTGCGGCGTGCGCCGTGCTCCCCGAAGGAAGGATGCCCGCGGGGGCTGTCACGGTGGCCTACCGCGCGGTGCTCTACCATTGCGGGATCGACGAATCGGTGACGCCCGAGGACACGGGGCATCGTTATGAGCGTGATTACAGCTTGTGCCACAGCGATCGGCACATGGACGACTTCGGCATCGACCTCAGCACCCCGGCGCCAGAATGGGACGAGAGCGTCCTGCCTTGTGGGACCAAGTGGTATGGCGGCACCTGAGCGTATCGTCTTGCTCGCGTCGTTGTTGGTGGCTTGTGGAGCTGCCGAGCACGGCGCGAGCGATTCAACGCCGACGATCACGACCGAGCAGCGCGCGGCCCTGGTTGCGCTGCGCTACGATGACGGTCCGCCCGATGCCGATCCCAGCAATCGCTGGGCAGACGATGCCGCGGCCAGCGCCTTTGGCCAGCGCCTGTTCTTCGAAGCGCGCTTTTCCGGGCGGCTGCTCGAAGGGGACAACGACGGCACGAACGCCACGCTCGGCACGCAAGGTGAGTCGGGCCGCGTGAGTTGCGCGGGTTGCCACCTCCCTGACTCGGACTTCGTCGATACGCGTAGCCCGCACGGGCAAGTCTCACTCGGCGCGCAATGGACATTACGCAAGACTCCATCCCTGCTCGATGTCGCGTACGCTTCACTCTACAACTGGGACGGTCGCCGAGACGCGATCTGGAATCAAGCGCTGGGGGTAATGGAGAGCAACCGCGAGTTCAACTCGGGGCGGCTGTTCGTGGCCGAGCAACTATTTCGGCTCTATCGAGCCGAATACGAGGCAATTTTCGGCGTACTTCCGGCGCTTTCCGACGCGAGCCGCTTCCCCCAGCTCGATGCGGACAGCACCGGTTGCGTGGAGGTCAACACCAGCAAGGGTTCGCAATTCAAATGCCGCGGAGTGCCGGGCGACGCCGCGGAGTATGACGGCATGGCTGCTGGCGACCAAGCGCTAGTCAGCGCCATTGCGGCCAACGCAGGCAAAGCGCTAGAAGCCTACGTTCGGCAATTGCGCTGTGGAGCGAGCCGCTTCGACGACTGGCTCGATGGTGATGCGAACGCGCTCACTGTCAACGAGCAACGCGGTGCACTGCTGTTCGTGGGCCAAGCGCACTGCGTCGACTGTCACAGCGGGCCGCACCTGACCGACGATGGCTTTCACAACGTGGGCCTGAGCCCGGCTGTGGTAGCCGTCGCGATCCAAGACACGGATGATCGCGGTGCGGCCCTCGGCATCAGTCAAGCGTTGACAGATCCGACCAGCAGCGCGGGATCCTTGAGCGACGGCGATCGCCACCGATTACCGAGCTCGCCCGGACCGGAGTTGGAAGGGGCGTTTCGCACTCCCGGCCTCCGCTGCAATGCACGCCATCCTAGCTTCATGCACACCGGACAGCTGCGCAGCGTCGCGCGAGTGGTCGACTTTTTCGATCGTGGGGGCGACGCCGCGGGCCACTATCCGGGCACGAGCGAGCTCACCCCGCTTCACCTCAGCGACCAACAGAAGGCCGATCTCGTCGCGTTTTTGGGCACCTTGAACGGCCCGGGCGCCGACCCCGCGCTGCGCGCACCGAGCGTCCCGGAGGCACCATGATTCGACGCTACACGAAATACCTGATCGTCGCCGGGTTGTTGCTGATCGGCTGCGGCAGCTCTAGCCACGACGGCAGCAAGAGCTCGAACTCGACGCCCGGCGCAGCCGGACATGCGAGCAATACTCCCGACGTCCCGTTTCAACACCCCGACGTCCCGATCGACTACGTCCCTCAGCCCGGCAATTGTGGCTTCGACGCGCCCGCGTTCTGTGATGATTTCGAAAATGGCCCCGCCCCGGGCAGCCGCTCGGGCGAACTCGCGGCAGCGAATTGGAGCGTTGCGCGGGGCATGCCGCAAAACGCCTATACTTCGGAGGACGTGCTGCGTATTGGTCCCGCGCTGATCGGACAATGCCGAGCGGGGTTGTCCAACACGCGCGTGCTCCCCGATTCCGATGTGCTGGTTTGCGATCCGATCGCGACGATTCCGAGCCGCCATGTGCTGGCCACCGCTGCAGCGCAGAACTATGGGCTCAGCACGTACCGCATTCGGCAGCCCTTCGACTTTGCGGGTCGCACCGGCACGATCAAGCTCGATATGGACCTGAGCAACAACGGCCTCGGCGGCTGGCCGGCGCTGGTGATCGCCGAAGATCCGTCGCCCGCGCCCAGCTTCGATTGGCAAGAGCGTGGTTCCGGACCGCGCAACGGCGTCGAAGTCGAGTTCGGAACGGGCTGGTGCAACACCCCACACACGCTGGAAGCAATCGTGTACACGTTCGCCGACTACGTCCAGACGACGTACGCGCCTTCCTTCGACTGCGCGATCCCTCACGCGCTCACCGTCCCGGAGTCGCTGAACCACGTCGAGGTGTATCTGACGCAGAAGCACCTCGAAGTGTGGACCTCGGACGCATCGGCCGATGGCGTCAATTTTCCGAACCAGCATTTGCTCTGGTCGGGAGATCTCGACCTGCCCTTCTCACGTGGCTACGTGAGTCTCGCACTGCGCAATCACGCGACGCTCAAGTATTGGCTCGGTTCGGCTGCGAGCGTGCGTTGGGACAACATCGGCTTCGACGGGCCGGTGATTCGCGGTTACCGCGAGTACAGCGCGCCCGATTCATTGACACCATTCCATGGACTCCCAGGCTGCAAGATGGGCAGCGACACTTGCTCCTGGGCGGGCGACGTGATTCCGCAATTTCCGGATGATGCAGGTCGCGTAGCCTGCGCAGAGAGCGGTTGTACCTATGACGGTGAAGGCCTCAACGTCGGCTACATGCTGCCCAACGTCGACGAAGACACGCCGCCGACAGCACTCGATTTTCAGGGTGTCAGCATTGGCGACGCCACACGGGCACGCTTGATCCTCGCTGCGACCTATCCGTGGTTCGAGTGGAATGGCGTGAATCACCCGCCGACTCACATCGTGCTGCGCGTACGGGTGAACGGCGGAGAGTGGCACGATCGCCCGGTCTCGGACGCCGAAGTCAACGCCTTCACTGACTACTTCCCCGAACTCGGCGGAGCAGGCGCGAGCGCTGGACTGCTCAATCAAGCGATTGATCTCGATCTCTCCGAGCTGCGAGATGGTGACAACCGGCTCGAGTTGCAGGTCGCGGGCACTTGGACCGGCGCCTACCGAGTTACGGCCACTGGCGCCGATCTGGTGCTCGATCAAGCTCGTTAAAATAGGCAGCGACAAAGGTACTAGTGTACCGGCCGAGTCCCCGGTGCCGCACCTAGCGTATGCTGCTCGAACGACCAAGCATGGCTACGAACAAGGGCTCGCAGGGAGTTTGGATCCTGGCCGCCGTCCTGGCGTGGTTTGGCCTGCGAGCACTGCCGAGCGGTTCGGCCAATGCCGAACCACTCGAAACCTCGGCCGCGCCGAGCTCCGCGACTATCGCTGCTACCCCCGAATTGAAGAACGACTGCGCCGAAAAGAACTGCGACGTGGAATGCAGCACGGGTTTGGACGCCACGCTCGCCGGATTCACCGCGCTGTATGGTGTAAGTCCGCGACCGCTGATCGCCCTCGGTGCAGATCCGGTCGACTCCGGCCTCTCTTACTACTTCGACGCGACGCTCGAAGGCCTGGAGGCTGCCGCAGGGGACGTTCACGACGGCGAAGCCTGGGTGCGCGATCGCTTCTTTTTGCCTTGGAAGAATCTGGACAACGACGGCAAGCCGCGCAGCGAATTGTATGCTTGTCGCAAGTCCGTTCCGGGTTTGATTTTGTATCGCCGTAAGCACGGGCAGAACAGTGAAGGCTTGGCGGTGTTCCTCGTGGGAGAAACCTCGACTTGGGGCATCGAGCAACCCGTCTTCGCAGATGCCGTTCGTCGCGTGAGCGCGTTACTGCCCGCCGAACCGAATCGGCCGACGACGACGATTGCCATTTTGGGCCCCACCTTCTCCGGCACCGCCAACTCCTTGTCCGCCGCGCTCCAGCTCGAGCTCGATGCAGCAAGAAAACAGGGCAAGAACCTCACCTTCAAGCTGCGCTCGGGCACGGCCACGGCGAGCAGCGCTCAGCGCGCATTTGCGACCTTCAACTCCCCAGGCGCCAGCAAGATCGTCGACTACCGAAGCGCGGCTCCGGAAGACGACAACTCACGCTGCGCGATGTTCCAACGCTTGCGCGAGCTGCGCGTGCCCGTTCACGGGCCCACAGACTCCGAAACCTTGGAGGGCGTCGCGCTGCTGAGCGAAGGAGCGACCGCCTACGGCGCGGGCTTCCGCGCCAGCAGCAAGGCCAAAGCACACTGCCCCAGGCCCGAGTTCGAATACGCCTTCCCCAACTTGGCGGACGTCCGCACCGCTTACGGCGGAACGGGCGGTGAAGCGCTCGGTCTGAGCTTGCCGAAATCACGCGTCGGTGTGGCGACCGCGAACGATCCCTCATCGCGCATCCATCCGACGTTGTCGTCGTGGACGCCGATTGCGCGTGACATCGGCCTGGCAACGGCGCTCTCCGACCTCGCGGTGCACAGCGTGCGCTACGTGGGCATCGCCACGACGGACATGAGCGATCTCACGTTCCTCGCTCAACGCGTCAAACGTCAGCTCCCGGACGTGCGCCTGTTCACGTTCGAAAACGACGTACTGTTCGCGCATCCGGACTACGCGACCACCCTGAATGGCATGCTCGTCGTGCACGGCGCGCGCATCGACCAGCAAGACAAGCTACTTCCACCGTCAACGCTGACCAACGTACAGGCGCGCGAGATGGTGCAAGGCGTCTATCTGGCAGCCCTCGATGTGCTGGAAAATCGCGCGATCCCGCGAGTGATCCCCGAGGTCGCCGTGGTGAGCAACGGCAAGGTGTGGGGTATCGCCGGGCTGGTCGGAGCTGCGTCATCCACGCCGCTCGCGCCGCGCGTCTTTTGGCTGCTTGCGGTGTGGCTCGGCTTCTTTTCCTTGGTCAATGGCGCGGCCTATTTGATTCAAAGCGTTTCCGGTCGGGCACGCGAACATTGGTCACTGCTGCCGCTTCGAGCGCTGCGCCCTTGCCGGCGCGCCGATCTCGCGGCTGCGCACTCGGTGCGTACCTTTGCGCTGTTGCTCATCGCGTTCATCCCGGCGCTACTGGTGTTCGAGATTTCGATGTCCATGCCCGGGTTTAGCTGGCAACGGCTAGGGTTGCTCAGCGGAGTGATCGTGAACGCTGGCGCGCTGTTGGTGGCATTGGTCGACATGCTCCGCGCGTACCTGGTGCGAAAGCTGGTGCCGCCGACCGCGTGGGCCTATTTGATCTTGGCGCTGGTCGTGTCGATGTTCACACTGCTGGGTGTGGCGCCATGGGCGGCGAGCGCGCCGGCTCAGCGATCGGTCACTTTAGCGAGCGGAGTGTCGCCGGTATTGCCGGTCCTGCTCGGCGCGGGGCTGCTCTATCTGCTCGTGTTGTGCGGCTTGATTCGCATCCGCCTGCTCGATACGCAGCTGCCGGACGCGGCAGCCGAAATTCCGTTCAATCGCTTGCCGCTCGGGATCGCTCGAACCTTGGGCACGAGCGCCGGAAAAGGCGAAGCAAGCCCCCAGAACTCCGACCTACAACACCTCGAGCGCCGCCTCGTGCACTGTCTACACGATCCTTGGAGCATTGCCCCAAGCTCGGTGCTGATCGCCAGCGCCACGTTGGTCTTTGCGTTTGCGCTGTTGTTCGATGCCAAGCCCATGCTCACGCTCGAAGCGTGGAATTGGCACGTGCTGTTGATCGCGACATTCATGGCCTGCTTGCTGGTGCAAGGCCTCACCTACGTGCAACTCTGGCTCTACTTCGCGCAGCTGCGAATGCTGCTCCAGCGACTGGCGCGCCACCCGCTCGCCGCGGCATTGAGACGCATCCCCGGCTCGCTGTTGCGGCCGGTCGAACAGCAGCTGCTCGCGACGCGTCCCGAAACGCTCGACCTCGTTGATGTCGTTCAGCTGCTCGGCGAGCTCGCGTTGCAACGGCCCGAACTCTCGGCCGCCGACGAAGCGCTGCTCCCTCGGCTACCCACTCGAGCGGCGCTCTCGGCAGCCCACGAAAGCGCACAGAAAGCGCTGGCGAACGACCTCGAACGCGTCGCAGCACGACTCGTCCCGGAGCGCCGCGCACTATGCGACGCGCTGCTCACCGTCGCGCACGACTGTTCGTCGAGCTTGTCTGGAGTTTGGCAGCGACTCTCCTCGCCCGACGCCACTGCCGTCGCTGAGCCTCCCCCGAGCGACACTAGCGCGCTCGACGCGTACGCTGCGGCGCTGAGCGCGCCAGCGCTCGCGTTCGCGCGCAAGACGGAAACCTTCGTCGCCTCGCTCGTCGCGTTACAGCTCCTGCGCTACGTGCGCTACTTTCGCTACTTCGTCGTGGCGCTCTTAGGCAGCGCGGTGCTGTTCGTGTTGATGACCGCGCTCTACGCATTGCAGCCGCAGCGACTGATGTTGAACGTCGAACTCGGCTTGACGACCGTGATCGTCGGCACCGTACTTTGGATGTATTTCAGCCTCGACCGCGACGCGGCGCTGAGCGCGATCGCCAACAGCAATGCGGGCGAAGTCACGCTGAACGGCAACCTGGTCACGCGCGTCGTGACCTGGGGCGTATTACCGATGGTCAGCGCAATCGCTGCGCAATACCCCGAATTCTCACAGTGGGCGTTTGCAGCAGTCGAACCCTTGGCGCACGCGCTCCGCTGAGCGATCTCGCCACGCACCTGTTACAGCTCGGCGGCCCCAAGGCCGGTCCGAGTTCTTGCCTACATAGCGCTCGGCGACTGGCCCACAACCCCTAAACCCTTGACCCAACATCGAAATCCGCTCCCCCGGGAGGCCGGAGAGCAAGCTCGACTCGAGCGCGGGTGGCGAGACTCGCAGGTGCCAGATCGTTAATCGCGACTCTTGCACTGGGGCGACAATTCGCTGCCTTGAGCGGAGCTCGATTCGCATGCTAGTAGCGGCTTCCGCGCTGCGCTAACAGTGCCGCGTTATGTGTTGCGCGAGATCCAGAGGGGATACTCGCCCGAACTGAGGAGCCAGCCCTTGCACCGTCGACTCGGAGCGTCTGTTGCGATTTTGGTGGCCAGCCTATGCGGCTTGGTCTTGTCTGTGATCCCACGGCTGGCGGCTGCCGCAGAGCCAGAAGTCCATCGCGGTGGCGAAGCGGAGCTCGTACTGCCCGACTTGAGTAGCGTCGAAGTGCTCGGCATGACGGGCAGCGCGCTACTCCAACTCGGCATGGTGGTGGCTGCGCTTGGCCTCGTGTTCGGCGTGGTCACGCTGCTGCAGGTCAAGAACCTGCCGACCCACAAGTCGATGGCGGAGGTGTCGCAGATCATCTGGGAGACCTGCAAAACGTACCTGATCACTCAGGGCAAGTTCATCATGCTGCTGGAGGTGTTGATCGGCGCGATCATCGTCCTGTACTTCGGCGTCCTACAGCACATGCCGCCGGTCAAGGTGGCAGTCGTATTGATATTCAGCATAATCGGCATTCTGGGTAGCTACGGTGTTGCCTGGTTCGGCATTCGTATCAACACCTACGCCAACTCGCGCACCGCGTTCGCCAGCCTCAGAGGCAAGCCCTACGACGTGTACGCGATTCCGCTCAAGTCGGGCATGAGCATCGGCATGCTGCTGATCAGCGTCGAACTGCTCTTGATGTTGATGATTTTGCTGTACGTCCCCGGTGACTACGCGGGTCCGTGCTTCATCGGCTTCGCCATCGGCGAGTCGCTGGGCGCGTCCGCGCTGCGCATCGCCGGCGGTATCTTCACCAAGATCGCCGATATTGGCTCGGATCTGATGAAGATCGTGTTCAAGGTCAAAGAGGACGACGCGCGTAACCCGGGCGTGATCGCCGATTGTACGGGCGACAACGCGGGTGACTCCGTAGGTCCCAGCGCAGACGGCTTCGAGACCTACGGCGTGACGGGCGTGGCCTTGATCTCGTTCATCCTGCTCGCGGTCCATGACGCCGAGACCAAGGTTTTGCTATTGGTCTGGATCTTCGCCATGCGCATCATGATGGTCGTGGCGAGCGTGGTCTCGTACTTCATCAACGAGCTGATCCAGAAGGCGCTGATCGGCGACAAGAAGAAGATCAACTTCGAGCACCCGCTCACCTGGTTGGTCTGGCTGACCTCGTTCTTGTCGATTGGCCTCACGTTCCTGGTTTCGTTCGAGGTGCTCGGCGACCTAGGCCAAGAGGGCAACCTGTGGTGGGTGCTGTCGTTGATCATCAGCTGCGGCACTTTGGCCGGCGCGGTCATCCCGGAGCTGATCAAGGTCTTCACTTCGACCGAATCGGCGCACGTAAAGGAGGTCGTGACCTCGTCGCGTGAAGGCGGCGCATCATTGAACGTGCTGTCCGGTTTGGTCGCGGGCAACTACAGCGCGTACTGGATGGGTATCGTGCTCACCGCGCTCATGGGTGGCGCGTACTACTTCAGCATGATGGGGCTGGAGGAGTTGATGCTCGCGCCGGCCGTGTTCGCCTTCGGCTTGGTCGCGTTCGGCTTCTTGGGCATGGGCCCGGTGACGATCGCGGTCGACTCCTACGGACCGGTGACGGACAACGCGCAGTCGGTGTTCGAGCTCTCGCTAATCACCGAGATCAAAGACGCGCCGGCCGAGATCGAGAAGCAATACGGCTTCAAGCTCGACTTCGAGCGCGCCAAGGAACTGCTCGAGGAGAATGACGGCGCCGGCAACACCTTCAAAGCCACGGCCAAGCCGGTGCTAATCGGCACCGCCGTCGTAGGTGCGACCACGATGATCTTCTCGATCGTCGTGCTGCTCACCGAGGGCCTCGCGACGAACGTCGAAAAGCTCAGCATCCTGCACGCGCCGTTCCTGCTCGGTCTGATCGCCGGCGGCGGCATCATCTTCTGGTTCACCGGCGCGTCCATCCAAGCGGTCGTCGCTGGTTCCTACCAGGCCGTCGAATTCATCAAGAAGAACATGAAGATCGACAGCATGGAAAAGGCGTCGATCGAGGACAGCAAGAAGGTCGTGGAGATCTGCACCCGCTACGCGCAGCGCGGCATGGTCAACATCTTCATGACCGTGTTCTGCGCCACGCTCGCGCTAGCTTGCATGGATCCGTTCTTGTTCATCGGTTACTTGATCTCGCTCGCGTTGTTCGGCTTGTTCCAAGCGTTGTTCTTGGCCAACGCCGGCGGCGCCTGGGACAACGCCAAGAAGATCGTCGAGGTCGAACTCAAGGAACGCGGCACGGACCTACACGCCGCCGCAGTCGTGGGCGACACCGTGGGCGATCCCTTCAAGGACACGTCATCCGTGGCCATGAACCCGATCATCAAGTTCACGACGCTGTTCGGCTTGCTCGCAGTGGAGCTTGCCATTCAACTCGAGCGCCAGACCAGCGCGATCTTGGCCGTGATCTTCGGCCTGGGTAGCATGTTCTTCGTTTGGCGCTCTTTCTACGGCATGCGCATCGCTCCGAGCGCCGAAGGCGAACGGGAAGGCGCAGCGGCCGCGGAAGCGTCCTCGCACTGAGCGCCTAGCGACGAGTAAGGCCAAACGAGACGGGGAGAGCAGGCGCTCTCCCCGTTCTTCTTTTTGTGGTGTAGCTCGCGACCGGGCAGCGTTACCCTGCGCACCATGTACGTCGTAGTCGTGAACGTCCTCGTGTTGCCCGAAGCCGTCGACCAATTCATCGCGCTCACCGCCGACAACCACCTCAATACACGGAAAGAACCGCAAAACCTGCGTTTCGACGTGCTGCGCCGAAACGACGAGCCCAATCGCTTCGTGATCTACGAAGTGTACACGAGCGAGGCCGGCTTCACGGCGCATCAACAGACCGCGCACTACGCGCGCTGGAAAGAGGCCGTCGCGCCGATGATGGCCGAGCCACGCTCGCCTCAGAAGTGCACCAGCTTGTTTCCCGAGCCCTGGCAATGAGCCCGGTCAGCTTCGAGTTCTCACATCGCACGCGCGTCGTCGTAGGCGCTGGCGTGTGGTCGAAAGCGCTGACCGAGGCGCGCAGCTTCGGCAAGCAAGTGCTGCTCGTGAGCGGCGTGACCTCGCTCACGAGACTGGGGATCCAGCCGCATTTGGAGGCTGAATCCGCGCGGCTGGGACTCGAGCTGTGCCGCTTCATCGTGCCCCGCGAACCGGACGTCGAGCTCGCCGATCAGGCCGCGGCGCTGGCGCGATCGAGCGGCGCATCAGCGGTGCTCGGGATCGGCGGAGGCAGCGCGCTGGACGTCGCGAAGGCAGCCGCGGCTCTGGCCACCAATCCTGGCTCCGCACGCGACTATCTCGAGGGCCTACCTGGCGCTGGCCCCAAGCCGCTGGCCGTGGCGCCCTTGCCGGTGCTGTGCGTGCCCACCACCGCGGGCACCGGTTCTGAAGTGACCAAGAACGCCGTCCTGCAGGTGGCAGATCTGCAGGTCAAACGCAGCATGCGTTCGGAGCTGCTCTTCCCGCAGAGTGCGTTCATCGATCCGACGCTATCCGCACAAGCGCCCACCGCCGTGCGCGCGGGCACCGGCTTCGACGCGCTGACCCACCTGATCGAGGCGTTTTGCTCGAGCAATGCCTCACCACTGACCGATGCGCTGGCCAAAGACGGCATCTTACGGGCAATTCGCGGACTGCAGAGTATCGCGAACGGTACTGCCACCGAGGTCGACGCGCATGATTTGGCGCTCGCTTCTACGCTGGGAGGTATTTGCCTTGCCAATGCCGGTCTGGGCGCCGCGCACGGTCTGATCGCGCCGCTCGGAGGCCTGTACCCCAATATCCCGCACGGCGCCGGCCTCGCTTGCCTCTTGCCCGCGACACTCACGATCAACGCCAGCGCAGCGCAGCAGTCCGCCGTCGCGAGCGCGCGTTTGCGTGAACTCTGGCCGCTGCTCCGCGTGAACAATGCCGATGAAGCCGCGAGTATGCTGCGCGCGTTGCGCGCCGCGCTCGGACTGCCCGCGCTCGCAAGCTACGCGCAAATCGATGTCACGCGGGTCATCAAGAGTCCCAGCGGCAGCCTGAAGACGAACCCCGTGCCGCTCGGCGAAAGTGAATTGCGCGCGTTGCTCGAGCTTGCGCTGAGCGCATCGTAAGCGCATGCCACGCTGGCTCCTCTGCACACTCCTATTGACGGCTTGTGGTCGAACCCCGGAGCCACCTGCGCCGGAACGTCAGGCACCCGTGGTCGCCGCCGCGCCGAGCCCCACAGCGACCCCCACGCCCCCGGGCGCCGTTGCGCCTGATTTGCCGGGAAAAAGGCCGGAGCATGGCGCGCCAGGCTCCAAAATCAAACACGTGATCGTAATCGCCATGGAGAACCACGACGCGGACCAAATCTACAAGGACCCAGTGAATGCGCCGTACATTCACTCGCTCGTCGAAACCTACGCACACGCCGAAAACTTCGACGACGAACTGCCGCTCGAGATCCCGAGTGAGGGGCACTACGTGTGGATGGAAGCCGGCACTCACCAATTCTCCGACGCGCTCTTCGACGATGATTCACCGCCCTCCGCCAGCGTCAGCACGGGCAGCAATCAACACCTCGTCCGCCAGATCAAAAACTCCGACAGCGGCCTATCTTGGATGGCCTACCAAGAAGGCATGAATGAACAGACCGGCGCCTGCCCCATCCGCAGCTCCGGCTTCTACGTTCCCAAGCACAATCCGTTCATCTTCTTCCGCGACGTCTCAGGCGATCCGCCCGCAAAGGACACGCCGTACTGCGTCGCGCACCACAAGCCGTATTCGGCACTGCAGGCAGACCTCGCCGGCGAACTCGCGAGCTACGTATTCATCACGCCAGACGAATGCCACGATATGCATGGAGAGCGCGGCTGCCCCGAAGAAAACCCCATCCGCACCGGCGATAAATGGCTCAAATCCGAGCTTCCGCGGCTGATCAGCTACGCCGAGCAGCATGACGCGGTGATCTTCATCACCTTCGACGAGGGGAGCTCATCGATCAAAATGCCGTTCATCGCCATCGGCACCATGGTCAAGCCGCACTACGCGGGTACCGAGCGCTATTCACACAGCTCACAGCTCAAGACGGTGGAACGAATCTTGGGCTTGCCACCATTGCCTCGCGTCGCCACTTCCAACGACCTATCCGACTTGTTCAAACCAGGAATGTATCCGTGACCAGCGCCACCCGTAGCTCGTTTGCAAAGCACTTCAGCCTCGACCCCAACGTGGTCTACTTGAACCACGGCGCATTCGGCGCGTGCCCGCTCGTCGTTCAAGCCAAGCAGACTCAAATTCGCGAGTGGCTCGAGCGGAACCCCGTGCACTTCTTCTTGCGCGAATTGGAGCGGATGCTCGATGAAACGCGATCCGTGCTCGGCCCCTTCATCGGCGCGCGCCCGGAAGATCTGGCTTTCGTTCCCAACGCGACGGCGGGCGTGAATACCGTGCTGGCCTCGCTCGATCTGGAGCCTGGCGCCGAAATCATCATCAATGATCACACTTATCCAGCCTGTCGAAACACGGTTCAATACTGGGCTGCGCGACGCTCGCATCAAGTGCGGATCGCAAAAATTCCCTTCCCCTGCGCGTCAGCAGAGGAGCTGAGCCAAGCCATCCTCGCGCAAGTCACGGAGCGGACGCGCCTGGTGCTCATCGATCACATCACCAGTCCGAGCGGGCTCATCATGCCCATCGAGAGCTTGGTTCGTACGCTGCACGAGCGCGGCATCGACACCTTGGTAGACGGTGCGCACGGTCCCGGCATGCTGCCACTTGCCCTCGACCGGCTGGGTGCCGCGTACTACACGGGCAATCTTCACAAGTGGTGCTGCGCGCCAAAAGGCGCCGCCTTCCTCTGGGTACGCCGAGATCGACAAGCGCTCATCCATCCGTTGGTGATCAGCCATGGCTGGGCCGCTCCGCGCAGCGATCGCCCGCGCTTCTTGCTCGAATTCGATTGGCCCGGCAGCTTCGATCCCAGCGCAGTGCTCTCCATTCCGACCGCGCTCGCGTTCCTCGAAGGTCTCTTCGAAGGCGAATTTCCCGCACTCTATGCCCACAACCACGCGCTGGCCCTGAAGGGACGCGACGCACTGTGCGCCGCCCTTGGAACGCCGCCACCCTGCCCCGACTCATTGCTCGGCTCGCTCTCCGTCGCGCTCTTCCCCGAAGTAACCCCCAAAGTCCCCACTCCGGACGCGCTCTACAACGCACTCGTCGCGCGCGGCATCGAAGTGCCGATCGTGCCTCTGCCGGGCTATCCGTCCGGCTTCGTGCGCATCGCGGCGCAGGTGTACAACTCGGAGAGCGAGTTTTCGGTGCTGGCGCAGGCGTTGCGTGAGGAGTTGGGGCTGGGTTGAACCGGGCGTTCAGCGCAAAAACAGCCGGTACACGGGGTTCTGCGTCTCCTCCACGCACGGATACGCGAGTGTCCGCAAAAAGTCCTGAAACGCCTGCGCGTCCGAATCGGGCACCTGGATCCCGACCAAAATACGACCGTAGTCCGAGCCTTGATTCCGATAATGGAAGAGGCTGATGTTCCAATACGGGTGCAGCGCCGCCAAGAAGCGCATCAGTGCTCCTGGACGTTCGGGAAACTCGAAGCGGAAGAGCCGCTCGCTCTCCGCGAGAGCCGAACGTCCGCCAACCATGTGCCGCAGGTGCTCCTTCGCGAGTTCGTCGTTCGAGAGATCGGCGCTGGCAAAACCTTGCTGTTCGAGCGTTCGAGCAATGTCCGCCGCTTCGCTACGCGAGCGCGTGCTGAGCCCCACGAACACGTGAGCGATATCGGCGTCCGAGATTCGATAGTTGAACTCGGTGACCGAGCGTTGACCGATGAGCTCGCACAGACGACGAAAGCTGCCGCGTTCCTCGGGAATGGTCACCGCAAACAGCGCTTCTCGCTGTTCGCCGAATTCGGCGCGTTCGGCCGCGAAACGCAGGCGATCGAAGTTCATGTTCGCGCCGGAAGTGATCGCGATCAGCGATTGCGCGGTGACGCCATGTTGCTCGATGTATTGCTTGACGGCAGCGACCGCGAGCGCGCCCGCGGGTTCGAGAATGCTACGCGTATCTTGAAAGACATCCTTGATTGCCGCACACACGGCGTCCGTGTCGACTAGGATGAAGTCGTCGACCAACGCTTGCGTGATGCGGAACGTCTCGGCTCCGACCAATCGCACTGCGGTGCCGTCGGAGAACAACCCGACGTCGGACAGCGACACGCGCTGACCGGCGTGCACCGAACGCACCATGGCGTCGGAGTCCACGGTTTGCACGCCGATCACCCGCACTTCGGGGCGCACGGCTTTGATGTACGCAGCGACTCCGGAGATCAGCCCACCGCCCCCGATCGGAACGAACACCGCGTCGATCGGCCCTTGGTGCTGGCGTAGGATCTCCATGCCCACCGTCCCTTGCCCGGCGATCACGTCTGGATCGTCGAACGGGTGCACGAACACCGAGCCTTGCTCTGCGATGAGCTCCCGCGCGCGCTCGTAGGCGTCCGAGTAGCTAGTGCCGGCGAGCACGATTTGTCCGCCAAGCGCACGCACCGCGTCGACCTTGAGCTCGGGCGTGGTGATGGGCATGACAATGGTCGCCGGACAGCCGAGTCGGCGCGCCGCCAAAGCGACGCCTTGAGCGTGATTGCCGGCAGAGGCGGCGATCACGCCGCGCTTTCGCTCCTCGGCCGAGAGCCTCATCATCTTGTTGTAAGCGCCACGCAGCTTGAAGCTGAACACCGCCTGCTGGTCTTCACGCTTCAGGTAGACGAGGTTGTTCACGCGCTCGGACAAGTTCCGCGCGAGCTCGAGCGGCGACTCGATGGCCACGTCGTACACACGCGCAGTGAGGATTCGCTTCAGGTACTCCGTGGCGATGGAGCTGCGCTCTTCGGGGGTCATTGTCCGGTCGAGCGCGCAAGGAGACAGAAGCCGTGCCCAAACGGATCGCTGCAAAACGCGGCCGATCCGTGCTCCGGATTTTCGAAGACTTGCTCACGCTTGGCCCCGAGCGCTTCGACTCGTTGCAGCGCAGCCTGCAGGTCGTCGACGTGAAAGTCGAGGTGCACCGGGGTCCAATGTCGCTCGTACTTGCGGTGGTCTTCAGTGTGGGGCGAGGGCTTCGAACCAGCCGGCTTTTCGAGCACGACCAGCTCGACATCGAGTCCTCCGAGCACCGCGACTCCCGGCACGGGCTCGGACTTCTTGGTGAAGCCGAACGCGGCGCAGTAGAAAGCAATCCCCTCGGCGAGATTCGGCACGTCAATACTGACAGAAACGCTGGTCTTCATCGCGGTGCGCGCAGGGTACCAGAATTCCCCACTCACGCGACGTCGCACTCTGTGACCTAGGTTCCAGAACGCGCGCCGCCCGCATGGCTAAGTCACCCCAGCCCTCGAAGTCCGAGGGCCAAGGAGATGGCCATGCGACCAATGAAGTTTTTCCTCGATACCCACGACCACAACACGAATACCTTCCCGAGCGGGCTCACCAGCGCGCAATTCGCCGAATTTTTCGCCAAATACGAGAAGGCGTGCCGCGATGAAGGCGTAGTCGTACTGCGGGCCCACGTGGGCATCGAAGCAGGCCGGGCGTACTGCCTGAACATGGCCGAGTCCGCAGACCACGTGCGACGCGCGCACGAAGCTGTCGGTCTGCCCTTCGAAACGATCACGGAGGTCACCACGGCCACGCCAGGAGATCTCGGCTTCAAACCGGAGCTATGATTCGAAGGCAATGCGGACCGGGCTCAGCGAGGCACAATTTCCCTTCCTCGCGCGCGTGACCGAGAGCACGCGCCGCGAATTGGAAAGCTTGCCCACTGCCAAAGCCGATCCCGGGACGCGGCTGCTTCGGCGCGGTGACACGACCGACGGCGCGTACTTGATCGTGGGCGGTTCGCTTCGCGTCTACTACATCACCGCCGAAGGTCGCGAAGCGACGCTCTACCGCGTCGAACCGGGCGGCACGTGCGTGTTGAGCCTGACATCGACGCTCGACCGCGTCAGCTATCCGGCGTGGGTCGACGCCGGACCAAGAGGTGGAGAGTTCGTTCGTGTTCCGAGCGCAGCTCTCCACCGTTTGCTCGATTCCGAAAGCGCGTTGCGACAATTCGTGTTCGGCGTGCTGTCCGGCAGAGTCTTCGAGCTCATGTGCACCCTCGAGGAACTCGGCTCCGCTCAAGTCGAACAGCGCGTCGCGCGCTATCTCTTGAGGCGGCGCGAGTCGGACGACTGCGTGCGCGTCAGCCAAATTGGCATCGCCTCGGAGCTCGGCACGGCCCGAGAAGTCGTGTTTCGCGCGCTGCGCTCGCTCACTCAGCGAAAGCTGATTCGAACGGCGCGAATGCGCATTCAGATCATCGACCGAGCCGGCCTCACGCTCGCCGCTGATGCCACCGCGCCTCGATAGATCATGGTTGAATCACTCGCTGACCATCGCGCGATACAACTCTCTGGGGTCCAACTGTTCGGGCAACTGCGCAGAGCCGCCGTCGTTCATCTCGATGATCGTGTAGCCGCCGCTGGCCAAACGCGCGACATCGACGCTGAAAAACGGAGAATCGACCACGCGCCCGAGGTCCGCGAACTGCTGTGGCTGAAGAAGCGTTGCGTCCACGTCGTAGTATGGCGCGTGCGCAACTAGACGACCTTGCCAGAAGAACAGCCGATGCTCGTCAGTCACGCGGCGTTGTTCGGGCGTGAAGCCAGGCAAGGTCGCCAGCTCCAGGTATTTCTTGATCACGAAGCCGCGTTCGAAGCGATCGCCTCGGTACTCGAGCAACTCTTCACAGACGTCGTGAAACTCGTCGAAGTCCGCGCCCGCAGGCACGAAGCAGGCGCGGTGCCAGCGCTCCTTGGCACTCTTCACGTGGTCTTTCACGATCCAAGGCGGGGGTCCCAGCTCCTGCGCGAGCTCCCAAGCCTCGACAATGTTTTCACCCTCGGTCCAGCGTGCAGCGGGCGTTCGCTCGCCGAGCAGCGGCAAATACTCGGGCGCGTAGCTCGTGAGCGCGTGACTCTCTGGATCAACCACCAGCTCTTCATCACGCTCGCCGAAGGCTTCGTAAAGTCCCGTGTACTCCTCTTGCGACAACATCCAACCGCGGTACAGCCAGCGTCGGCCGCAGGGGCGCGGGAGTCGCTTGAGCGCGCGCTCCGCCTCGCCATTCACCACCGGATCGAGCGGAATCGAGTAGGCCTCGATGTCGAGCTCCTCCGCCGCGAGCGCCTCCAATTCGAAGCGGTCATCGACCTCGGGCGCGCGGCGCGGGCGCCCAAAAAGAATACTGACGTCACTCATCGTTCGGCTCCTTTCGGACGCGCACCAAGACTCAGCCGAAGCCAGCGTTTGTCCTGCACCGACAAGCCCTGCCACCATTCCACCGTAGAGCGCATCCGCGCCTCCTTCGTTTTGGGCCGGGCAACGTAGCGCCGAAAAACCTGAAAACCAGACTTCAAACGTCCTAGTCAATTCGTGTATAAATGGGCTGGTGGGGTGCAATTGAGGCGGATGTTTTGGATAGCGGGCGCGGCGCGCGCCGTTCGTCGCGTAGCCCATTTTTCGGAACTCGCGCTCTTCGCGGCGATCGCGACGAGCTGCTCCACGCACTCCACGTCGATCGCGCCACCCCCTCAGCCTCCGCTCCCCGTCGCGAGCGCACCAACAGCCCCTTCACCTGCAGTGCCCCCGAGCGAACCACCAAAACCTCGCTGGACGCTCGATGAAGCTCCCGAAATCATGTCCATCTACTGTCAAGCGATGGTGCTCCGCAGCGGTCTCGACGGCGTTCGCTTGCGCGGTCCAATCACCCTCCTTCACCCCCCGAATGACTTCGATACGACGTTCCTCGCGCGGAGAGGAGTCGACGAAGCGACCCTCCCAGCATCGATTCGAGGCCGGCGGAACGCGAGCGTCACCCTCTTCGCTGGCCCCCATGATCTCAAAGAGGAGTTCCTCAACGGTCGCGTCACCTCAACCGTGAAAGATGTGGCTGGCTATGGCTTGGTCGAAGGCCTGATTGCGAACTCGAGATGGGACGGCAAAAGCTGTGTCCTTCGGGCGTGCACGGCTGGTTCGCGTGCCCCACGGACCAACGCACGCCGTCTTCCGAGCGACGAACGGAGCTAGTGTTGTGCAATCATCCCGCTGAACCGCGTCACGAGGGAGTCTGGAGGGTCGCGCTGAGTCGCTGTGACGCGCAAGGCATTGCTGAAGTTCTCGCGCAATGAGCATTCAGGATGCCACCGCGGTCCGCCCATTTTCTCGAATCGAAACAGAACCCTGCGTGTAACCGCCCCAGCTCTGCCCTGAGCTCGCTCCCGACGGTCTCGCGTCCCGCCCCGCGTAGTTCGATTTTTTTCGCTCGGCTTTGAACAGAACGCCTGCGACCGGGCACGGAGGCTGGAACCGATTCACTGGGTACGGGCACGTCCTATTCGTCGCCTGGGGGCGGTGGTGTGCCGAGAAAGCGCGAAAGCGCGAGGGAAAGCTATGAAGACTTCTATCCTTTTTGCCGTGGTCTGTGCGCTGTCGAGCGTCGCGTGTGACATCAAGTGCTTCGGAGAGTGCGACGATTGGGACGACGATTGTTCGGACGAACATCACGATGATGGCGGCAAAGGTCCAGGCGCACCGGGCCCTGGACAGCACGCCTCGGGCGGAACGGGCGCTTCGGAAAATGGGTCGGGGGGCAGCGCAAACTCCAGTAACTCCGCTGGCACCGCAAACTCGGCTGGCACCGCAAACGCCGGCAAAGGGGGCTCGGGCCCCGTCGCGTGCGTCGAAGAGCGGGATTGTCCCCGCGGATCCAACTGCGACTATGAACGCAACGAGTGCGTGGCAGCAGACGCAGAGACCTGCCCGGAGCTCTCGAGCGAATCGGCGTGCGACAACCGTAAGGATTGCATGTCGGTGTACGCAGGACTCAACTGCAGCTGCGGAGCGGACTGCACCTGCAAGGGCGGCGAGCCCGGCTGCGTGTGCCAGAGCTTCGAGTTCTTCACCTGCGAGACCGTGAAGTAATAGTCGCGGCGTAGTTGCGTTCGTGCGCACTGACACGGTCAGTGCGCACGAGGTCTTCACTCGCGGATCTATTCGGCCGCTTTGCTCGCCTGCGCGAGCAACGGGAACCCGAGCGCCTCGCGTTGCGCGAGGTACGCCTCAGCGACCGAGCGCGCGAGCGTGCGCACGCGCAAGATGTAGCGCTGACGCTCAGTGACGCTGATCGCGCCACGCGCATCCAGCACGTTGAATGCGTGCGCGGCTTTGACGATAAAGTCATACGCGGGCAAAACCAGCTTTTTGAGCGGGTCTTCATCGCGCGCCAGCAGGCGCTTGGCCTCGCCCTCGTTCTTGTCGAAGGCGGCGAAGTGCGCAGCTGCGTCGGCTTCTTCGAAATTGTAGGTCGACCACTCCCATTCGGCGCGCTTGTACAGTTCACCGAACGAGACGTGGGCGTTGTATTTGAGGTCGTACATCGTGTCGACGTCCTGCAAATACATGGCGATTCGGCCGAGGCCGTAAGTAAGCTCGCCGCTCACGGGCTTGCAATCGAAGCCACCGGCCTGTTGGAAGTAGGTGAACTGGCTGATCTCGAGGCCGTCCAGCCACACCTGCCAGCCGAGCCCCCAAGCGCCGAGCGTCGGGCTCTCCCAATCGTCTTCGATGAAGCGCACGTCGTGCTCGAGGGGCTTGGTGCCGATCGCCTCCAGCGACTCGAGGTACAGGTCCTGAATGTTGATCGGGCTCGGCTTCAGGATGACCTGGAACTGATCGAACTGCTGCAAGCGGTTCGGGTTGTCACCGTAACGACCGTCCGTGGGGCGACGCGAGGGTTCGACGTAGGCCGCGTTCCAAGGTTCCGGACCCAGCGCGCGCAAGAACGTAGCAGGGTTGTACGTGCCGGCGCCCACCTCTGAGTTGTACGGCTGAACGATGAGGCAGCCGCGCTCCGCCCAGAAGCGCTGCAGGGTCAGAATGATGTCCTGGAAGTACATGGCGGGCGGAGAGTACCCGTTTTTCGGCCCGTTGCACGCAACGCTCTCAGGACTTCTTCGATTTGCTCGGAGCTTTCGAGGACGGCGCGCCAGAAGCCTTGGAACCCGCGCTCGCGGGCGCCTTCGAGGCTCGTGCAGCAGCGGGTTTCGAGCTCCTGGAAGACGGCGCTTGCGACGCTGGTTCCGCCCCCTTTTTCGAGCTCGCCGGCGCAGCCGGCTTGGCCGATTTCGGCTCGCCCTTTTTCGACTTCGGCGCGCCCCGCGTGCTCTTCGGCTTGGGCGCGGCGAGCGCTGCCCGGATCGCGGACAAGTCGGCTTGCTCGCGACCGTCCAGCGTCGCGCGCAGCGCTTCCGCAAACAGTGGGCCCAGCACCTCGTGCTTCAAGTACGCGTACGCGGATTGCCAGCGTTGTGCCGCGATGCGCGTGCCCCAATCGGCGATGCCCTTGGGGTCGTAGTCCATGCGTCGCAGGCGCAAATAGCCGAAGTTCGCGGTGGCCACGAGCGGCGGCGATTTTTCTTCCTCTTCGAGGTCGCCTGCAACGAGCGCGACGTTGCTCTCGGAGAGCGTGCTGTACACGTCATCCGAAAACCACGACGGGTGACGAAACTCCAAGGCAGCCATGCGCCCCTGCGGCAAGCACGCCAGAAAGTCACGTAACACGGCCAAATCTTTCTTCAAGAATGGCGGCGTTTGGAACAACACGGGACCAAGCTTCGCCCCCAAGACATCCACCACCCCGAACAGGTGCGCGACGTCCTCACTGACGTCGACCAGCTTTTTCTGGTGACTGATGCGACGGCTGGCTTTGATGGCGAAGCAGAATGAATCGGGCACCTCGTCACGCCATGCGGCGACGGTGTCTCGATTGGGCATTCGGTAAAAGGTGTTGTTGATCTCCACCGTGGCCAAGCGTGTCGCGTAGTAGCGAAGCATTTGTGCGCCGGGGAGCGCCTCGGGATAAAAATGCCCGCACCACTCCGGGTAGCTGAACCCACTCGTGCCTGTGAAGATCTGCATCAGTGCTCCGGTTGCACACCTTAACCGAACGCAGTTCCAGTGACGCGCTAATCAGGTGTTCAAGGCTCACCTACTTGAATCGAGCCGAAAAGCACGGCGTTTCCCCGAACCGCACGTCCGGCAGGACGGCCGAACGCTGCTGCAAAATGTGGGAAGCCAACGTACAAAATGAATGAGGCCCAAAACGCGCACTCTTGTCCCATTCAACCGCGCGGGGAATCCTGGACGAGGGCCGCCTTTTGGTGCGACGCTAACGACGGAGTACGCGAAACTCGAACTCGTTTCGACCCACAGGAGACTAGGGCTTAAGTGAGTGAAACGGTGAGCGCCGGACTCGAACCCGGAAAGGTGATTGGCTCGCGCTACCGCGTCGAGGAACGCCTCGCCGTTGAAAGCGAGCCCGTTGCCTACGCCGGGATCGATACCGAGAATCAACTACAGGTCGTGATTCAGGAGACGAGCGCTCCGGTCGCCAAGCTGCTCTCCAAGGGCAAGGCGCTAGGGCACCGACATCTGGCCAACGTGCTGGACGTGCTGGACGTCGACGGCAAGCAGCTCGTGGTCAGCGAACACCTGCGCGGCGAAACGCTCAGCCAACGGCTGGTCGAGATCGGCAAGAAAGCCCCCGTCGACGCGGTACGCTCAGCGCTGCGCGTCGCGGATGCTCTGTCCTCGCTACACGAAGCCGGCGGCGCCCACGGCACCGTCCACCCCAACCACGTCATCCTGACGCCTGAGGGGCGAGACGGGCCGGTCGTGACGTTCGGACCGCTCGCGCGGGGTGACGCTGCATTTCACCAACCGGAATGGGAAGAGGGCGACCTTCCCTCGGAACCCGACGACAGCTGGAGCGCGGCAGCGCTGCTGTTTTTGATGTTGGTGGGCGAGCCACCGGCACACGCCGGTTACGAGTCGGAGAGTGCGGTGGCCGACGCGGGCGTGCTGGACCCGGTGTTGCGCGTCGCGCTGTACCACGCGCTCGCGCGCGACCTTGGTGTGCGCAGTCATGATCTGCGTCCGCTCAAACGCGAACTGGCGCGCTGGTTCGTGGAGCACGCCGGCGAAGAGCCGATCCCGCCCGGCCCCCATTCGACCTCGCCGCCACCGCTGCCGCCCAGCATTCGACCGAGCCAGGTCCCTCGCATCTCGTCGCAGGTGCCGCGACGGAGCGCGCCGCCACCTCCCCCGCCAAAGAAGCCGTCCAAGCTGTTGATGCTGGCTTCCTTTGGTGTCGCTCTCGGCTTGATCGGCGGTTGGACCTTCTCGACCATCCGCGGCAAGACGCGAACCAAGGTGATCGAGGTTCAGAAGCCGCAAGCTGCCGCAGCGCCAGTGGCAGAAGAACCGAAGAAAGCCATCGATCTCTCGGAAGTGCCGGTGAACGGCCAAAGCGAAACCGCAAGCGTCGACAAAGTCGGATCGTGCGTCTCTGGCTACATGCCGAAAGGCACGTTCGACAAGGCGCCGGACATGAGCTGGGTTTGTGAAGAGGCTGATCCGCGTACCGGCGCTGAAAAGCTACGCGTTGCGGTGATCAATGGCGGCAAAGGCAACGTCACCGACGCGATGAAGATCTTCGCGCGCATGGGCTGGTACGACATGGCAGCCTACTCGGTCGTGCGCGCGGGCTGCTGCGAAAACGCGAAGCCGCTCAGCTTGCCGGAGCCGAGCACCGGCTGCACCGCGTTGGCTGATTCACTGCGCGAGATCGGCAGCTCGGTGGTTGCCTCGCGCAGCTACGAAGAGCCACTGAAGGCGTACACCTCGGCCGTTCATTGCGAGCTGAATGCGGGCAAGGGAGTGGCCTTCCGCCACACCACGCGCCCCTCGGGCGGCGAAGACAGCGCGTTCGCCGAGCTCGTGCACGCGGTTCAACCGTAGTCCGGTCCCCTAGCGAGCGGTCGAGGCAAGGCGCCGCGTGTTCGACGTTCTGGTGGTGGCGTTGAGCCTAGTCCTCAACGCGCTTTTGCCCTACTGGATCGTGCGCTTCGATTTGCGCCGGCTATCCCCTGAGCGACTCGCACGCGCCTGGACTGACGCCAGTTTCCTCTCGGCCGTGGTTGCGTTCGGCCCGTTCTCGCTCCTCGTACACTTTACAAAAACGCGACGTTCTCTGCTCGGCTTTATCTTGGGGTTTGTGGCGGCCGCCCTCACAATCGCGGCGCAGGCAATGGTTATGGCCTTATTGAGCGCTGCCTTGGGCCTGGAGTGACGGGGAGCGTGGGCGAGAGCCGGTCCCCATAGGCTCTCAGGAATAAGCGCGGTTTGGCAATTGTCTCCTGCGCGCCGGCCGCGCTAAAAGCGGCCCCAGGAAAATCATGCAGGACGTACGCGCGCTCAATGAACTAGTGGCCAAGGAAAGCGCCTTCGTGGACGACCTTTTGGCCGAAATCGGCAAGGTCATCGTCGGCCAGACGTATATGGTCGAGCGGATCTTGATTGGCCTACTGACCGGCGGCCACGTGCTGCTGGAAGGTGTCCCCGGCCTCGCCAAGACGCTCACCGTCCGTACGATTTGCAACGCGATTCACGCCAAGTTCGCGCGCGTCCAGTTCACGCCTGATTTGCTGCCTGCGGATTTGATCGGCACCGTGATCTACGATCAGAAGACGGGTCAGTTCAGCTCCAAGCTCGGCCCCATTTTCGCAAACCTGGTGCTGGCGGACGAAATCAACCGCGCGCCGGCCAAGGTACAGAGCGCATTGCTCGAGGCGATGCAAGAACGCCAGGTCACGATCGGCGACAAGAGCTATCCGCTGCCCGATCCGTTCATCGTGATGGCCACGCAGAATCCGATCGAGCAGGAAGGCACCTACCCGCTGCCCGAAGCGCAGATTGACCGCTTCATGCTGATGGTCAAGGTCGGCTACCCGTCTCGCGAGGAAGAGCGCCTGGTGATGGATCGCATGACCTCCGTCATCAATACCACCGCCGTCTCCAAGACCACGCCCGAGCAACTGCTCGAGGCGCGCAAGGTCGTGCGCGACGTGTACATGGACGATCGCGTGAAGGACTACATCGTGGACGTGGTGTTTGCCACGCGCGAGCCGCAGAAAAAGGGCATGAAAGATCTAGCGCCGTTGATCGAATACGGCGCCAGCCCCCGTGCCAGCATCGCTCTGAATTTGGCTGCCCGCGCGCATGCCTTCCTCCGTCACCGTGGCTACGTCACGCCCGAAGACGTCAAAGCCATCGGCCCGGACGTGCTTCGCCACCGCGTCGTGCTGAGTTACGAAGCCGAGGCCGAAGAGGTCACGGCCGAGGACATCGTGCGACGCGTGTTCGAGGTCGTCGAGGTTCCCTGAGGCGTTCGCTTGCTCCCCTCGTGTCCCAACGTACTGAGGTGATGCAGTGATCCCGAAGGAATTGCTCAAGGCGCTGCGCAAGATCGAGATCACTACCAACCGGCTCGCCACCGAGCAGCTGGCTGGCAGCTATACCTCCGTCTTCAAAGGCCAAGGGCTCGCGTTCCGCGAGGTGCGCGAGTACCAACCGGGCGACGATATCCGCACTATCGACTGGAACGTGAGCGCCCGCATGGACGCCACGCACGTCAAGGTGTTCGTGGAAGAGCGCGAGATGACCATGATGCTGGTCGTCGATCTCTCCGCGAGCCAGCGCTTCGGCACGCATACGGCGAACAAAGCCCGCCTCGCCGCCGAAGTCGCCGCGCTGTGCGCGTTCAGCGCAATCAAGCACAACGATCGCGTCGGCCTGATCCTGACGACGGATCAGATCGAGAAGATGGTGCCCGCCAAAAAGGGCCAAAAACACGTAATGCGCGTGGTGCGCGAGATCCTGGGCCGAGTGCCGGAGCGCACCGGAACGGATCTGAAGATCGCGCTCGAGACGCTGCACTCGGTGGCGCGCCGGCGCAGCGTGGCGTTTCTAATCAGTGACTTCTTCACCACCGGTTACGACCGTGCACTATCTCTGGCTGCTGCGCGCCACGACATCATCCCGGTGATGCTCGTCGACCCGCGGGATGAAGAACTACCGAATGTGGGGCTCGGCAGCTTCGAGGACTTCGAAACGGGTGAGAGCGTGATCGTGGATACCTCGAGCGCCGCGGTTCGCGCGCACTATGCCAAGCAAATGCGCGGCATCCGCGCCGAGCAAATGCGCTTATTCACCAAGTTGGGCTTGGACTACTGCGTGGTGCGAACGGATCAACCCTACATCAAGCCGCTGCGCGACCTGTTCGCGCGCCGCGCCCGGCGAGCTCATCGATGAACGCCCGGACTCGCGCTATCGCACTGTCGCTATGTGCACTCTCGTTCGCGAGCTCGACCGTGGCGCAATCGCCGGATGCTGGCGCTCCTGCTGCGTCCGGAGCATCTGCCGCACCGACCGCGGCGGGTTCGTCGAGCGCGAGCGCGCCCGCGGTGGTCGACAGCAAGAACGCCGAAAGCTGCGTGGAGCGCATCCCGTCAGGTAAGGATCGCCCGCATTTCACCGAGAAAGTGGCGCGTCGCGCGCTCAGCGGTCACGCCTTGACGCTAGAGGTCGTGGTCGATCACGGCAAGGGCGAGACCGTGCTGCCCACCGGGTTTCACCTGTTGAGCGATAGCGCGGAGGGCAAGGCGCTCGAACGTGAAGGCTTCGCGCTACCCGACCCAGGAGGCTCCGCTGGTCCCAAGCTCGAACGCACCGAGCAAGGTGAGCGCGCCACGACCAAGGTCAAACTGTCTGTCGTTCCGCTACCGCCAAAGCCTGGTCGGCACGAGCTGGTGCTCCCGCCGCTGCCGATCGCGATCTCGCGCGCCAGCGGTGAGATCGTGACCGTGTGTACCACCGCGCATACGGTGCTGATCGAAGATCCGATTGCGAATACGCCGAACCCTGCGCCCAAGGGTAATCCCGCGGCGCGACGTCAGCTCGAGATTTGGACCGCCGCCAAGACCGTAGCGATCGCGGTCGCGATCGCGTTGGTCATCGGTGCGTTGGGTGCGCTGTTGATCAGCCGCTGGCTACGCCGCCCCAAGAAGTTGCCACCCCCGCCGCCACCGCGCCCCCCGTGGGACGTCGCGCTCGAGGCGCTGCACGATATTCGCCACGCCGGACTCACGCGCGAAGGGCGTTTTGCCGAGGTTTTCGACCGAGTTTCAGACGTTTTACGGCGCTACCTCGGTGACCGCTACGGCTACGACGGCCTCGAGAGCACGACGCGCGAAGCGCTCGTCTCTCTGCGCGAAACCACGCCGCAAATCGAAGATCTGCCCGGTATCGAAACCTTCATGCGCGACGCGGATCTGGTGAAGTTCGCCCGCCTCACCCCGAGTGAAGGCGAGTGCCTCGATCTGCTGGCGCGCGCCGAAAGCATCGTGACGCGCACGATGTTGATAGCGCCCCTGCCAGCACCCCCTCAGCCCGAATCCGCTGAAGGTGAGAACGACGCCGAAACGGACGAGCCGTCTGAACCCAAGAACCCAGGGGGTGGCTCGTGACCAACCCTTCGAACACCGGCGCTCCCATCAAGCTGGAGCCGATCGCGGAACCATCCTCCGCGGGCGGCGCAAAGTCGGAGAAGGACAAGTCGCCGCCAGTTCGCTTCGACTTGAAGGCTTCGGCGGCCAAGCTGCGCCGCGCGCTCCGTGGCGGGCTGTTGTTCCTGTACACCGTGCTCGCGTTGGTCGTGGGCTTGGCCTACCCCGCGCTCACTCGTGGCGAAGAGCTGCTGCGCGCGCACTGGCAAACACCCTGGTTTTTGCTGGCCTTACTGCTGGTTCCGGCGATCTTTTACCGGGCCACGCTGGGCGAAGATCGGCGCATGCCCCGGCTCAAGCTGGGTACATTGGCCGCGCTCAGCGTCGGACCATCCGGCGTGCGCGTATGGCTTCGCGATCTACCGGGCGTACTGCGCGCGATCGGGTTTGCGTTGTGTGTGCTCGCCCTGGCACGCCCAGTGAACACCCTGCGCCCGCAGGCCGCCGACGAAGAGGGCATCGACATCGTGGTCGTGCTCGATCTTTCGGGATCGATGAACGCGGCCATGTCCAACCTGCCGCCCGATCTGCAAACCTACGTGCCCCCGAAGCCGCGCGGCGTGCGGCCCACACGCATCGACGCCGCCAAAGCCGTGATTCGCGACTTCATCGCCCGCCGGAAAACGGACCGCATCGGCATCGTGGTCTTCGGATCGAGCGCGTACGTGCTCTCGCCCCCCACGCTCGACTACCACTTGCTCGACGCGCTCGTGGGTAAGATGGAGCTGAACGTGATCGACTCCAGCGCGACCGCGATTGGCGACGCGGTAGGCGTCGCATCGGCCCGTCTGCGTCGCAGCCACGCGCACAGCAAAGCGATCATCCTGCTCACCGACGGCGACGCCAAAGGTGGCAAGATTTCCCCCGAATATTCGGCGCATTTGGCCAACTCGGTGGGCGCGCGCTTGTACACCATCCAAATCGGCCAGGGCGACACCGCGGAAGTTCAGGACGGCTTCGATCTGTTCGGCCAGCCGCGATACGTCTCGGTCAACTTTCCGGTCAATCCCAAGCTGCTGAAGGAGTTGGCGACGAAGACGGGCGGTTCGACCTACGTTGCAAGCGACGCCAAGTCTCTCCAGGCCAGCTTCCACGACGTGCTCGACAAGCTCGAGAAGACCAAGTTCGAAGCCAACATCGCCAACTACGAAGACCTGTTCGCGTTCCTGCTCTTGCCCGGAGTTCTATTGCTCGCGGGTGACGCGGTGCTGCGCGCGCTCGTGTTGCGGAGGTTCCCGTGAAGTTCGCAGTTCCGGTTTGGCTGTTCGGCAGCACGCTGGCGCTGGTGGTCGCGCTCGCCTTGATCGTCGGCGGCGTCTTGCTCAGCCGCAGCGTCAAACGCTTCGGCGACGAAGCGCTGGTGCGTGGCCTGCTGACCGCAAATCCAAGCGGGCGACGCGCGCTGAAGGGCGTACTCTTGGTGCTAGCGGTCGCGCTCGCGTTCATCGCGCTGGCCGAGCCGCAGTACGGGCGCGGCACCCGCCTGATCCCCGCCACCAATCTCGATGTCGTGATCGTGCTCGATTACTCGAAGAGCATGTACGCGAAAGACATCTCCCCTTCGCGCATTTTGCGGGCCAAATCCGAGGTTGGGCGACTGATTCAGGAGCTGCCCGGGGCGCGCTTCGCGGCCGTCGCTTTCGCTGGCGAACCGATGGCATTTCCGCTGACCAGTGACGGCGCGGCGATCGCGCAGTTCTTCCGCCAGCTTTCGCCCAACGACATGCCGGTCGGGGGCACTGCCATCGCTCGCGCGCTCGAGGCCGGGCGCGAATTGCTCGAGCGCGACCCAAAGTCGAAACAGCATCGCCGAGTGATGTTGCTCGTCACCGATGGCGAAGACCTGGAGGGCGATCCGGTCGCCGTCGCCGAGTCTTGCAAGCAAGCCGACATCACCGTTCACGTGGTGCAAATCGGTGGGCGCACGCCAGAGCCGATTCCAGACGTGAACGAGGCGGGCGAAAGTCACGGCTATCGCACCGACGAGCAAGGCAAGCCGCTCACCACTTCGCTCTCGGCGGAGGGCGAGGAACAGCTGTCCAAGATCGCCAGCAGCACGGGCGGCGTGATCGTTCAGAGCGCGCGCGGCGAGACTGGCATCACCGAGATCTCGCGGCGGCTCGCCCGCTTGGTGACCGAGGAGCTCTCGGAGAAGGTCGAGACCGTGTACGCCGACGTGTACATGTACCCGCTCGGCCTCGCGCTGCTCTTGGTGCTGGTCGAAACCTTCGTCAACGAGGCCGCGCGGAGCCGCAAGCCGAGCGCCGTGCCCCCCCCGAAGAGGACGCGGCGCACTGGCAAAAAGCGACTGAAAAAGGCCGCCACAGCCGCGAGCGTCGGGCTACTCGCGTCACTCGCGTTCGTCGCAGCGTGCGGCAAAACGACTGACTCGCTGTTCGAGCGCCATGCGCCCGCCGTCGACCAAGCCATCAGCGCGTACGATGCGGGAGATGCCGGAAGCGCGGTCTCACTGCTCGAAGGCTACTTGGCAACCGGCAAGTGCGAGAACGGCGAGATCGGCACGCCGGATCCGGTGCGTGAGCGGCCGAACGCGAGCTTCGATCTCGGCCTCGGTCTGTTCAAGCTGGCCGAGCGCTTCGGCAAGCGCTTCGGTGAAGAAGAACCGATCGGCGACGCCGGGCCGACGTCGCAGCAGGACGCAGATCTCGCGCAGCGGAGCAAGGGCGTCGACTGCGCGCTGCGCGTCGTTCGCTTGGTCGCTGGTGATTCGACGACAGCGGTGGAATTCAGAGCGCGCGCCCACTACCTCGCAGGCAACTTGGAGTTCTTACGTCGCGACTACAAGGCCGCGGTCAAGGAATACGACGCCGCGTTGCGCTTGATGCCGGGCGTCCCCGAGGACGGCGGCGATGGCATCGGTCGCGACGCCGCGTACAACCGCGCGATCGCGCTTCGTCGCATCGAGGACGAAGAGAACAAGAAGAAAGACGCCGAGCCCCCGGACGCCGGAAATGACGGCGGACAGCCCGATTCCGGCGACCAACCCGATTCTGGGAAAGATCAAGACCAGGACAGCGGGAAGAAAGACGACAAGCAGAACGACGACAAGGACAAGGACAAGGATAAAGACAAGCAGCCAGACGCAGGGCAGGATGCGGGCGCGCCCAAGCCGGAGAATCAACCGGACGGCGGCAACGATCAGCAGCAGAAGAAGCCGCAGCAACCTCCCCCGCAATCGGCGAACCAGGACGACCGCATGCTCGACATGTTGGAACATGCTCCGACGATGCAAGAGCAGGACGCGAAGAATCGCGCCATCCAGGGTCGCACGCGCAGCGGGATGGAGGACAAGTGAGATTCGCAGCCACGGCCGCCGCTGCCCTGGCCGTGCTTGCCGCGAGTCCCGTCGCGCGCGCGCTGGAAGTCAAAACGGCGGTCAGCTCGCAACGAGTCAGCGTGAACGAACCGTTCATCGTTCAACTCGTGATCATGTCGGATGGGCAGAACGGGAACGCCATCGGTGACGTGCGCTTGCCGTTACCTCCGGGCATGACCGCGGGCCCGCCCTCGCGCAGCCCGCAGTCCCAAGTCAGCATCATCAACGGGCAGATGTCGCAGCGCGTGGGGGTGACACTGAGTTGGACAGTAACCCCCAGCAAATTGGGCTCGTTTAGAGTCGGTCCGCCGACCGCCACGTTCGGCGGCGAGCGCGCTCAAGGCAATCCGATTCCTGTCGAAGTCGTCGCTGGCGCGCCTGGTGGTGGCCAACAACGCCAGCGGCGCGGGTTCGATCCGTTCAATTTCTTCGATCCATTCGGAAACGGCTCACCGTTCCCACCCGGTTTCAATTTAAAGAGCCCGTTCGATGACGATCCGAGCGAGCAGCAACAACCGGAAGAGCCGAGCTACCCGGACGAGCTGCGAGTTGACAAGGCTGCCGATCCCATCGCATTTCTGCGCGCCACGATCAGTCCCAACCCGGTGGTCGTCGGTCAGCAGGTAACGTTGCGCGTGTTTGCGTACGGCGGCCGTGGCCAATTCAGCGCCGAGAGCCCGAACGAACCGTCGCACGCGGACTTCCTCACGTTCGACACCGCCCCGGATCAGGTCAAAGCCTATTTGGTGCCGGTTTCTGGGATCCGCTTCATCGCCGCGAAATTGCGGGAGTTGCCGATGTTTCCGCTGCACGCGGGGACGCTGCGCGCAGGCAACATGAAGATGGGTTTCGCGGGTCGAGGTTACCCCCCCTCGCAGAGTGGCGGCGTGCTGATGCGCGAAAGTAACTGGGTCAACCTCGTCGTCACCGAGCCACCGTTGGACGGTCGCCCCCCGGGTTACAAAATCGGCGACGTTGGCGAGTATCACATCGACGCCACCGTCGAACCGCGACAGGTGCTGGCGGGTGAGTCGATCTCGGTCGTCGCCAGGCTCTCCGGCATCGGCAATGTACCGTTCAAGCTGCAGATCCCAGAGACACGCGGAGTCGAGTGGCTCGAGCCCGCGCTGAGCGAAAAGATGGAAACGCCCGGCGGCATCGTGCAGGGTTCGCGAACGTTCAGCTACGTCGTGCGCATGACCGAACCGGGCAAGATCGATCTCGGCGAAGTCAGCTTGCCGTATTACGATCCCAAGAAGCACGCGTACGCCGTCGCACGTGCAAAGCTTGGCGAAATCGAGGTCAAAGCCAACCCCAACGCGGTCAAGACCAAGCTCGAACCCAAACCCAATGATCGACTCGCAGGCGTGCTCCGCGCCAGGGACTCGCTCGGAGCCGTGCCCACCGCGCAAAGGCCGCTCAGCGATCATGCAGCCTTCTGGGCCGCGCTATTGCTCGGGCCCTTCGGCGTCGTGTTTGCTGGGGGCGCGCTCAGTTTTGCTTCGCGCACTCGGGCGAAATTGCGCGAGCGCGGAGCATCACTCGGTGCTCAGCTCGACGCCGCACTGCGCGAAGCGCGAGAGCTCTCTGCGGGCGACACCCAGGGTGCCGTCGCCGCGGTCGAGCGCGCGCTGTTCCTAGCCATCGAGCTCAAGCTGAATTTGAAAGCACGCGCCGTTTTGAAGAGCGAGCTCCGAACCGCGCTGGTCGAGCGCGGGCTCTCCAGCGCGCGAGCCGAAGCGCTAGCGCAAGTGCTGCAAGACTGCGACTCGCTGCGTTTCGTGGGTGCGGGCAGCGGCATCGATCCGCGCGAGCTGTCGCAGCGCGCGGCCAAGAACATCACTGAAATGCGCGGCGAAAAGCTGTCGACCCCGAGCTGAGGATCCGTGCGCACTCTCCTCCTCGTTCTGTTGAGCTTGCTGCTAGCACTGCCTGCTCCGTGCGCGTGGGCGGCCGGTGAGTCCGAGCGCGACTTTGCGGCGGCCAGCGACGCCTTGAAGCGCGGCGCGTACACTGAAGCGATCGATACACTCGAGCTGCTCGCCGATCGCGGCTTCGTACATCCGGATGCCAGCTTCGACCGCGCCGTCGCCTACGTGGAGCGCGCGCGTTCCAGCGCTGCTAGTCCTGGCGATCTCGGGCGCGCAGCCGCGGCCCTGAGTGAAGTCTTGGTGCTTCGCCCTTCGGACGAGCAAGCCGAACTCGGCCTTTCGCGCATTCGCGCGGAGATCTCCCGGCGACATGCGCGCGAGGGCGTCGCTCCGGTGATGGCGCGTGATTCGCTCGGCCGCGCGGCAACCTCGTTGTTCGACGAGAACGTGTGGGCGTGGCTCGCACTCACCGGCTCTTTGCTGCTCTCGGTCGGTATCGCCTTGCGGCGCTTCGTGCAGCGCACCAGCGCCGGCCTCACTGGCGCAATCGGAATCGGGCTCGGAGCGGTGATGTTGCTCGCGGGCGCGGGCCTCACCGCGGGCGCTCGTCATTTTCGGCTCACCTCGTCGCCCGCGGTGATCGTCGCGGACGAAGCGCGTTTGCTCGACGAAACCGGCAAACCTCTGCCTCAAAAGCGGGGCAGCGCGGATTCGACGACCGTCCCGGAGGGGGCCAGTGTGTACGTGCTCGAGCGGCGCCCGACACTGTACCGAGTTGCTTGGGGTTCGAGTGAAGGCTGGCTCAACCCGGGTCAGGTTCGAATTTTAGCGACGCGCTGATTGTTTCGAGCCGAGCCGGGAACTTTTCCGGGTCCGGGAGTACTTTAGAGTCATGACTGTTGCGTGGTCTCGCGGTGCATTCGCGGGTTTGTTGTTGATTGGTTGCGCATCGCACGGCCCCGCTCAGAGCGCGCAGACCCCGCCTCAACCGCCCGCCCCGGCCGTGGCTCCGGCGAGCGCGCTCGTCACCTCGACCAGCGCGTCGCCTTCCCCCGCCCCATCCAGCCCAAGTGACACCCCGCCTCCCGCCGGGCGCCCCTGTGGCAAGGTCGATTGTTTGGCGTTCGCGACACCCCAAGCCGCATTCGAATATGTGCTCTCGAGCAAGCCGCGCGTTTTGGCGTTGGGCGAGGCCCACGCGCAAGCCGGCACCACGGGGATCCAGTCGAGTACTCGTCGCTTCGCCGAACAGCTGATGCCCTTGCTCGCAGGTAAGGCCAAGCACATCGTGATCGAATTATTGGTGGCGAACTGCAGCGCGAAGACCGTCGAACGCACGGCAAAGACCCAGGCACCGGTCACCGAGCACCAAGCCAAGGGCAACCAGAACGAATTTTTGACCCTGGGCAAGGTTGCGCAGCGCATGAACATCGAACCTCAAGCGCTTGCCCCCAGCTGCGCGGAGTACGACGCCGCCGCGGCTGAGGGCGAAGACGGCGTGGCGCGCTTGCTCACCCTGGTCGCCCAACAGACGGAGAGCTCGGTCGAAGCGCTACTCGCCAAGCCCGAAACCAGCGGCGAGCCGATCCTCACCTACGGCGGCGCCCTGCACAACGACCTCTCGCCGCGTCCGGGACAGGAAAGCTGGTCGTTCGGGCCGCAGCTCGCGCGCGCGACTCACGACCGCTACATCGAGCTGGACTTGATCGTGCCCGAATTCGTGAAGGATACCGACGCTTGGCGCACAATGCCCTGGTTTCCTGCCTTCGATCGTGAGCACCTATCGGACGAGACGCTTTTGTACCGACCTTCTGCCAATTCCTACGCGCTGATCTTTCCAAAGACGTAAGCCGCGCCGGCACAACGGCTGTAAGCTCAAGCCGAGAGCCATGCTGCTACTCGAAAACCCGATCCAAAAGTATGCCTGGGGCTCGCACGCGGCGATTGCCTCCTTGCTCGGCACTAGAGTGCCATCGAGCGAGCCGGAAGCCGAGTTATGGATGGGCGCGCACGCTCTGGCGCCTTCACTGGTGTTGCCCGAACGTGAACCCCTATCTCGATTGATCGAGCGCAAGCCCGAGCGCATGCTCGGAGCGGCGTCCATTGCGCGTTTCGGTGCACGACTCCCCTTTTTGCTCAAGGTGCTCGCGGCCGAAACGCCGCTGTCACTGCAAGCGCACCCCACGCTCGCCCAGGCCCAAGCCGGCTTTGCCGACGAAGAAGCTCGAGGCATCGCGCTCGATTCGCCGGAACGGAACTACAAGGACGCCAGCCACAAGCCGGAGCTGCTGTGCGCGCTGACCCCATTTTCTGCGCTGTGCGGCTTCCGCAAAATCGAAGACACGCTCGAGCTCTTTCGTACACTGAAGCTACCGCACGTCAGCTTTCTGGCCGACATCCTCGAGGAGCTGCCGACCGAGGCTGGTCTGTCTCAACTCTTTTCCACGCTGCTCGGTTTGTCCGCCGAGCGGCGCGCCGAGCTCGCGCGTGAGGTGCTCGATCGCTGCACACTACTCGCCGCGCTCGAAGGCCCATTCCAGCACGAGTTTTCGTGGGCCGTCCAAATCGGCGTGCTCTATCCGGGTGATATCGGCATCGTCAGCGCGCTGCTCCTGAACTTGGTCAAGCTCACTCCGGGTGAAGCGATATACCTTCCGGCCGGCAATCTGCACGCTTACCTGCAAGGAGTTGGAGTGGAGATCATGGCCAACTCGGACAACGTGTTGCGCGGCGGGCTGACGCCCAAGCACGTCGATAATCGAGAGCTGCTCCGCGTCCTCGCGTTCCGCGCCGGTCCAGTGAACGTTCTGCGCGGTGAGCTGCAAGGCAGCGCGCGCGTCTATCAAACCCCCGCCGCTGAGTTCGAGCTGCAGAGCTTCGACCTCTTGCCTGGCGAACACCCCACGGTGATCGATCGGCGCGGCCCTGAAATCCTGCTTTGCCAGCAGGGCGAAGTCACGGTGCAACCTCGGAACGAGCGGCACAGGCTCGCCCAAGGGCAAGCGTTGTTCATTGCCGCGGATGAGCCGGGCTACACCCTGAGCGGCCAGGGTCGGCTATTTCGCGCCAGCGTCGGCCGCAGCTGAGTCGGCTTCGTCGTCTTTCTCTGGAACAGGACAACGTTCGCCCGTGTGACCCGGTTCCCCGGCAGGGATGCGGCAGGGGTGTACCTCGACCCGGCGCGCGCGCGGCTTGTACGTCACTTTGCGGCGCTCTTCTTTGGTTTTTCCGTCCGGATAAGTGAGCGTGCGCTTCACCGTCACCGTCCAGCCGATCATGCCGCCATCGCGCGTTTTCTCTTCGTCCGCATCGAGCTTGGGATTGGGGATGAACTCGACCGCGGGCATGACGATGTTCTGCTTCTCCGATTTGTCCGCACGAACTCGGCGCCCACCATTGTTGCCGTAGATCTTCACCGTGATACTCGTGTCGGTGTACGAGGTTTTGATCAAGGCGCAGGCATCGGTATCGTTCTTGAAGACGATGTCCGGGTGCGGGTAGCTGAGCGTCGCGTCGAATCCCATCGGGTAGCGCGTGAACCAATAGCTGTGGGGTTGGCGCTCGATGATGTCGTAGCCGCCGTAGAACAGCGCGTTGAATAGCGTGGTCGCGAACTGACTCACGCCCCCGCCCACCGTGTCGACCATGTCTCCGTCTTCGATCGTGGGCGCGGGACGAAATCCGTTCTTGACGGTGCGCGGCCCCACCAGCTGATTGACGGAAAAGGTGTCACCCGGGCGCACCAACGTGCCATCGAGCAAATCTGCAATGTGGTGGATGTTCTCCACGCGCGGCTGACAGCACACGTGGCGCGTGGTGTAGCTCCCGACCAGCCCCGCCACGCCCGCCTGTTCGGCCGCGGCCGTGGACAGCGCCGGTTCGGCCCCCGGGCTGAGCGGCAATGCGGCAGATTTCGTGCTGCTTTGCGCGGCGGCGCAGAGCGCGCCCGCGACGGCTCGGTCGTCCAAAAGCACGCCCGGATGCCCAGGCTGCACGTGCACGCGATCTTGCGCGTCGATCACGAAGCGAGCGCTCTCCGGGGCGCGCTCGAACTCGGCGCGACGTGGTTCGAACAGCGCGCGCATCGCTTCCGGCGAGCACTCGAGTTCGAGCTTGCTCCCAGAGACGTCGCTATGGACCCGCAAGACGCTCCCGAGCTGCGCCGGAGTGAACGAAAGCCGACGCGTGTCGTCCGCCACGTTGAGCGCGACTTCCCCGTTCAGCATCGAGCGAGCTTGCTCGGCGACGCGATCCACTTCGGCGCGCGTCATGCTGGGCAGCTCACTGCGCAGTGCAAGTGGTTCCGGATCGCGGCCGCTGCGCAGAGCATCCACCAGTTGCGCCTTGACGCGCTCGCGATCGAGACGCGAGCCAGCTCGTGGATAGAGCGGAGTCACGTTCGTGCCGTCGACGCGGATGCCTCCCGAGAACGGCGGGTCCTTGATCGTACTCGCTTGCCATTGGTCCTCGAGCTCGCTCAGTCGCTTGGGATCGAACTTGACGTCGACCGAAACCGATTCGGGCCGCGCCATGCGCGCGAAAAACGAAAGCTCTCGCGAGATGAAGCCGCCGCTGCGACCCACCGAGAGCGCATGCGCGGCGCAAGCTTCTGCGTCCACCTCGAACCCGATTGACTGTGGCTGCAGAACGACTGGCGTCCCGCCGATGGAAAGAGAAATGCCTTGCCCGGCCCGCTGGCGCACCCACGCCTGGACCCGCGCAACGATCTCGGGGCGCGCGAGGCGCGAGACATCCTGTCCTTCGACATGGACACCAGGCAGTGCTCGTTCACGATCACCTGCCACGAGCACGAACCAAACGGTCAAGACCAGCGCACATGCGCCCACGACCCCAAGCCCGAGGACCAACGCAACGCGACGGCGCGAGCTCGTGCTCTCGCGATCGCTTTCTGATTTCTCGCCCTGGGCTTCTGAGCCGCGCTTCTCGTCCATTCGGCGCACTATTTCGCATTTATCGGTCCGAGCGCGTGACCTTTTCACATGCGCCGCGTGGCATGCTAGACCTGTCAGTATCGTGTGGGTTCGTCGTTCGGCCATCCGCCCCGTCCCTTCGTACGCGACCCTTCCCTCGCATGCGCTCGAATCCGTGCGCGACAACCTGGCCGAGGATGATGAAGAAGCGCGCTCTCAGCTCGACGAAGCCTTCGAGCGCTTCGAACGCGCACAGCCCGCGCTAGCCGCGCACGTCGCTGACGCGCTGGGCAAACCGCTCGACGAAACCGCGCTCGCGCTCGGCTATTTCCTGGCACTAACGGTCTGGCTCGCTTTCGAACGCACCCACGGTTCCTACATCGACGAGGTGAAGGAAGAAGAGCTGCAAGCCACCGATGAGCTGCTCACCCTCGATGAAGAGCTGCGCCGCGCCGACCCGGCCGAAGCCCTCGACAGCGACGACGTGATCGCCATGGAGCAGCCGCACGTGCTCGCCTACATCCACGAGCACATCGACGCTACCCTCGACGCCCACGCCGAAGAAATCGACGTCGACGATGTACACACCGTCTACCGCGTCGTCCTCGTCGAAATCCTGGCCCTCTCCTACTCAGTCCGCCGCCCCGAAGGCTACCCGGTAGCAAAAACCGAGCTCCTCGCATAACGGCTCAGCCCAGTCCGGACCACGCTTAGTGTGGCTCCCTGAGATTGAACCGCCGAGCCGCAGAGGCCGCAGAGATCTGAGGGAGATTTTTGGTTCCCAATCAACGTCGAAGCGTCCGTTGTCACGACGCAGGGCGCCGCTCAGAGCAAACCCCAATCTCCTCTTTCTCAGATCTCTGCGGCCTCTGCGGCTCGGCGGTTGATCCCCTCTTCGCTCGGGCCGTGACTCCGATGGTATTTCCTCGACTGCTTAGCTGTCTGCCGTCACTACGCGGTTTCTGCCGGTGTGTTTGGCGGAGTACAGGGCGGTGTCGGCGCGGGCGATGAGGTCTTTCATTGCGTTGGCGCAGCCGGGGCCGCAGACGGAGGCTACGCCGAAGCTGGAGGTGACTTTGAACGGGCCGTTTGGGCCGGCCATGGTGAGCTCCTCGATCGACCTGCGTAGCCGCTCGGCAGCGATTTTTCCGCCGACCAGATTGCTGCCCGGCAGGATCAGCAGGAATTCCTCGCCGCCGTAGCGTGCGGCCAGATCACCGCCGCGAAGCTTGGAGCCGAAGACTCGCCCCACCTGGCGTAATACCTCGTCTCCAGTGAGGTGGCCGTGGGTGTCATTCACCTTTTTGAAGAAGTCGATGTCGCTGAGCACGATCGTGAGCCAGGTTTGGTCGCGGTCAGCGCGAGACAGATCGCGCGTCAGGGCTTCTTCCAGGGCGCGCTTGTTGGCAAGGTTCGTCAGGGCATCCGTGGACGCTAGGCGCGTCAGCTGGGTGTTCGCCTCTTGCAGCTGTTTTCCGAGCAGCTCTTTCTCAGCGAGCAGTGACTCCAGACGGCGCACGGCAGCGTCGTAGTTCTGAGTCATTTCGAGCAAGCTGCGGTTCACATCGACCAAGATGCCTTCGACGCTCTGCTGCGGCCCAACGTCGCGGTCGAACGCGGTGGCCGCCGCGACCACCAGCTCCGGCAGATTCTTCAGCGCGACTTGCGCGTCTTCTTGGGTCAAACCGAGCGCGAGCACTGCGTCGATCGCCGTCTTGCGGTTTTGCACCGCGTCGCCGCCCTCCCAAATCGCCGCGACGCGCTCCGCCGCCCACGCGACGCGCGACGCCAGCGCTTCGGGCGCCGCTTCGGCGTGGTGTTCGCGCACGGCGGCTTCCACATGCGGCGGCAACATGAACGTCGCCGCGAGCGAGGCGCCCGCAGCCGGGTGGTCCGGCAAACCGGCGGCGCGTTCATGCGTCACACGGTGCAGCGCGGGTAGGCGCGCAACCTCCGCTGCACCCTCGAGGTCTTCGCGCGCGCGAGACAGCAAGCCCACCTCGAGGAATAAGCCGGTCGTAAAAAACTCGTCGACTTCTTTCTGGCCGAGCTGCTTGGCCAGCCATTGCGACGCGACCGCGCGGCGCAAGGAATTGCCCAGCAAAATGCGCCCGGCATCACCGACCGGCACCATGTCCGATAGCGCCAAACTCATCCCAATGCTGCGCAGCCCGCGAATGCCAACCATCGACACCGCTTGCCGCACGTCCGAGACGTGGCGCTGCAGACCGCCAAACGCCGGACTATTGACCACCGCGATGATACGCAGCGCAAATCCTGGATCACTCGCCGCTAGCTTCGTCAGCTCGGGCAGCGATGCCTCGGGTGCCAGCGATTCGCGCACGATCTGTAGCGCGATCAGCGACAGCGGCGCTTTGCTCTGCGCCTTACCGGTGCGGGTGGCCTGCGCGCTCATGAGCGAACTTCGGGTGGGCGCTCAGCTTGCGTCTTTCTTGCTAGCCATGGCCAAGCGCTCACCAATGATGCGACGCAGCGCGAGCAGGTCATAGCGATCGGGGCGATCGTCCGAGGAATTGGCGACGTCCTGGGCGATGTTGTCCACCACGGCGCGCGGCTTTTCGGGCACTTTGAGTGCCTCCCCGAGCTTCGCGAGGGCGGCTTGCTCCGCGGGGGTGACCACGCCGTCCAGACGCGTGATCCAGGAAGCCACGCCGTACACGAACAGTCGGTCTTCTTTGGACAGGTTCGAACGATCGATCACGCCGATGTCGATCGGCTTTTCAGTGGCTTCTTCGATTTCGGCGATCTCGTCGATATCGAGGCCCTCTTCCAGAGCCGTGCGCACGATCGCGTCAGCCTCTTCTTGATCGAGCTTTCCGTCAGCCCAACCCACGGCAGCAAGCGCCAAGTACACGTCACGACCCAGCCTGGTCTTCTGTTCCGTCATCTCGCAAACCTCCGAGATCTATGAGCCATAACACAGTTTCCGCCGCCCCCGGCGCGCGCCATCCCGTGCATTCGGTGCTTCTAGCGTCAAATGGCGGGAACAATGCGGCCTATGAGGTGCGATGCTGGAGCGCGAGCGCCCACCTTCTCTACCTTCTCTACCTTCCCTGGCACGCCCTGCCAGGCGGTGGGGTAAACTCGGGGGCGTGGTTCAGGTTTTGTACTTTGCGGCGCTTCGGGATTTGCTCGGATTGCACGAGGAAGCGCTGGAGCTGCCCGAAAATGTCTGCACAGTCGCCGACTTCGTGCAGCACGTGCAACGCGTGCGGCCAGCGCTGAGCGGCAAAATGGCCTCGGTGCGCGTCGCGCTCGACGAAGCATTTGCCGGCGATTCCGAGACTTTGACCGGAGTGCGCACGATCGCGCTCATCCCGCCCGTGGCCGGCGGCTGAGAGATTGCTCGCACCTGAACGCGAGGCTAGGCTCGCCGCCCGGTGCCCGCTCCTTTGCCATTCGAATTTCGCGTCGGTGCCGATGAAAATGGGCTCGGCGCTCGCCTTGGGCCGCTCGTTGTAACCGCAGTGCTAGCGCGCGTGAACGAGCGCGGTCGCCGCACGCTGAGCCGCAAACTGCCGCGCGCCATCCGCGCTGATTTGGACGACTCGAAGCGGCTGATGTCGCATACGGATGTCGCGTTGGGTGAGGCTTGGGCTCGCGCACTGAGTCGAACCAAGGCAGCTTCGCCCGCCGAGCTGTTCGAACAACTGTCGCTCGAGGGGCCGAGCAAGCTCAAAAGGCGCTGTGAGTCGCATGTTGCAGGCCAGTGCTGGAACGAGCAAGGCGAAGCCTTCTTAGCCGACGTAGCGGACGTCGAGCGAGTGACCAAACACCGCGAGGCACTCGCCGAGCGCGGGGTCGAGCTGCTCAGCGTGCGCAGCAGCGTGGTTTGCACCAAGCACTTGAACGACGCCAAACAGCGCGGGACGAACCGCTTCGTCGCGGACCTGAACGCCATGGAGCAGCTGGTCCTCGAGTTGCGCGCTCAAGCCGGCGGTGACGTCGAGGCCGTGTGCGGAAAGGTGGGCGGCATCGCGGAATACTCGAAATTCTTCGGGCCGCTCTCCGGCCGCCTGCACGCCATCCTCGACGAGGGGCGCGCGCGCAGCGGCTATCGCTTCCCCGGTCTGGGCGAGCTGCATTTCGTGCGCGACGCGGACGCCGCCGATCCGTTGGTCAGCTTGGCCTCGTTGATCGGCAAGTACGTGCGCGAGCTCTTCATGTCGCGCATCGGCCTGCACTATGCCGATCGCGAATCCGAAGAACGGCGGCCGAGCGGTTATCACGATCCGGTTACTGCCGACTTCGTCATGCGCTCGGCGTTGCTGCGCCGAAACCGTAAGATCCCCGATCACTGCTTCGAGCGCGAGCGCGCGGGCGAACCGGCTGATGGAGTCTGAATCGTGAGCGACGGCGCGTCGAAGCGGATTCTCCAGGGCCCGCTCGGACTCGAAGTGCTGCGCTTCGGCACGCCACTCGCGCTCGGTATGGGTCTGCAGACCGCGTTCAACCTCGTCGATGCGTTCGTGATCTCGCGTTTGGGCGGTGAGGTCACGGGCCCTGCGCTGGGAGCGATCGGGATCTGCGATCAGCTCTCAGCGCTCGGCACGATCGTCAGCTACGGACTGAGCGTGGCCACCGCCACGTTGCTCAGCCGAAAGGTTGGTGAGCGCGATCAAGACGCGGTGCGAGAGATCGCCTGGCAATCGCTGCTCGTGATCCTGGTGCTTTCGTTGTTCTTTGGAATTTTTGGGGGTTTTGGCGCCGATTTCGTGCTGCGCGGCTTGGTGGGCGCAAAGGGCGAAGTCGCCAATCTCGGCGTGCCATACCTGAGGGTGATGCTCGCTGGCTCGTCGACGATCTTCTTGTTGATGCACCTGGTCAGCGTGCAGCGCGCACTCGGGAGCAGCAAGACGCCAGTCAGCTTGCTGATTGCATCGAACGTGCTGAACCTGATTTTGGCCGTGGTCATGGTCTACGGGCCTGGCGACTCACCGACCATTTTTTCTTGGGGTCGTCCCATCGCACGCTTGCTCGGCGTCCCGCGCATGGGGCTGATGGGCGCGGCGTGGGCCACGCTGATCGCTCGCTTCGTCGTGCTAGTCCCGCTGTTCGCGATCTTGATGAAGCGCTTCGGCTTGTTTTTGCCCAAATCGCGCATGGCGCCGCAACGTGAAGTCATCGCGTCCATCGTCAAGCTCGGCTGGCCCTCCAGCGCGCAGCTCGTGGTGCGCATCATCGCCATGCTGGTGACGCACTCACTCGTGGCACGCGCCTTCACCACGCCCACCGATCAGAGCGCGACCACCGCGCTCGGCATCGTTTTCCGTTTGGAAACGATGGCCCTGTTCGTCGGCTTGGGTTGGGGTAGCGCTGCGCAAACCTTCGTTGGTCAAAATCTAGGTGCCCGAAACCCCGGCCGCGCGAAACTCAGCGGCTGGTACGCAGCCTCGTGCAACGCGGCGATGATGGGCGCTTTGGCGCTCGTCTACACGGTTTACGGCTCGAGCATCGTCGGCTTTTTCGATTCGGATCCCAACGTGCTGCGGCCCGCGCTGAGCTACTTCCGCTGGGTGGGCGCAAGTTACGTCGGCTTAGGCATCGGCATCGTGCTCGGCTCGGCGATTCAAGGCGCCGGAGCCACCATGCGCGCGCTCCTGCTCGACACCCTGGTCATCGCCGGGTTCCAGCTACCGACGAGCGTGCTGTTCGTCGTGTCCAAGAGCGCAACGTACGTCGGGCTCTGGCAAATCGTGGCCTTGACCTACTTCTTGTTCGCGCTCGTGTACGTGATCGCTTATCGGCGCGGGCGTTTCTTGAACGCAACGCCGGTGACCGTCGCTTGAGCTCGTCTCGGCGCGGGCATCGAACTCACTGAGTCTTCCTCAAAACACCGCCCACCGAAAAGACGAGCACCGGCGGCGTTTCGCTCGGACAATCGACATTGATGAACCCTGGGAGCTGCCCTTGCTGAACGAGCGTTACAGTGTCGGCTTTCAAGCGCAACTCGCTGAACAAGATCCTGACGTCCGCACACACGTCACTTTCACTCGACCATCCGTTCACGTCGCGCCAACTGAAGCTTCCGTGCAGATCGGACAAAGCCATTGGGTCGAAATACAGTTCGAGATCGCGACTGCCGTCCGCCGCGTTCTTCACCTTACCGGTGAGGGTCGCGGAAAACAGCCCGTCCGACGTTGAAAGCTGCGCGGTTACGGGAACCGTGAAATAGCTACCCCATTTCTCGCTTCCGTCATCACAGGTGAGGTGGCTGCCTTCAACGGTCGACTGGTCCCACGCGATGTCGAGCGAGAGGGTTGAACTCGTGGGCAGCGACGAACTCCGGTTGGAGTAAGAAACGGTTCCTGAAGCCGACATCGTCGCCGCTGCGACGGCAGCCGCAGGGCCACTCGCGAACTTCGGATCATCTGCTGTGACGCTAGTTGTATCCGAGTCACAATGAGGGATGTTGCCGAAGGGGTAGCACGACACGCTCCCCACGACCGTCGACAAGATGAACGCCCTACCAATAAGCGATCTCAAGCTAATAGTTCCCCGCATCCGAGAAACCTAGCTTCGATGTCCTGTATCGGCAAGGCGCGAGGCGGGCTGCGCTACGCCGCGCTCGTCGCCTTGCTGGCTGCGAGCAGACGCAAGCTCTCCGCGACCGGCGGATCGAAGTGCATGTCCACCTGCGGGAACGCGATGTTGATTTGCTGCTCCTTGAAGGCGAGCCAAATCGCTTCGCGCAGTTTCGAGCCCGCGATGCGGTGATTCCAAGGGTCGCGCATCCAAACCGAAGCCTCGAATTCGAGCGCCGAAGCTCCGAAGCCGAGCAGTAGCACGCGCGGTTCGAAGCCTTTTTCTCGATAATCCATCGAGCGCGCGCACGCTTCCAGGACGGCTTTCACCTTGGGCACGTCGGAGCTGTACGACACTCCGACGGTTACGCGCACGCGATAGATATTATCCTCGAGGGTGAAGTTTTTCACGTTCGATTGCACCAGCGAGGAGTTCGGCACAATCACGTCTTCTTCGTCCAAGGTGCGCACGATCGTCGCGCGGATGCTCATCTGCTGCACCTTGACGATCTGACCGCCCACCTCGATCACGTCACCGGGCTTGATCGTGCGCTCGAACAGCAAGATCACGCCGGACACGAAATTCTGAGCGATGTTCTGCATCGCGAAACCAAAGCCGACCGCGAACACGGCGCCCGCCGCAAACAGCGCATCCAACCGAATCCCGGTCGTGCGCATCGCCACGAGAACCCCAATCAACACGACGCCGTAGTGAACCAGACGCTCGATCGCGCCCGCTTCACCGGTAGGCGCCAGACCGCTGCGCTGAAAGAAGCGACGCATCCCCGCGCGGACGACGCGCGAGAACAAGAAGCTGAGCAGGATGATCACCAAGGCGATCACCAGCGTCGTTGGAGTGACCTTGGTGGTCCCGACTCTGAATAGCTCCACCCGGATGAACGGTTCGGCGGCCTGCTCTGCTGGCTTCATCGGCTTCTCCGAACGGCACTTTAACACCGAAGAATATGGCGCAATTTCCCTACACCTACATCAGGGAGACTAGAGACTCGGAACGTCCCTCGGATAAGCTCGGCGCGTGCCTGAACTCGAGCATTTCGATTTGGTCGTGATTGGCGCCGGTCCCGCGGGCGAGAAAGCGGCCGCACAGACGGCTTACTTCAAGAAGCGCGTCGCCATCGTCGAATGCGAGCCGGAGCCCGGCGGAGCTGCCGTGCACACGGGCACGCTGCCCAGCAAAACCCTGCGCGAAACGGCACTCTACCTGTCGGGTTATCACGCGCGCGAACTGTATGGCGTCGCCCTAGAGGTCGATCGCAACGCCACGTTGCAGCGGCTGATGTCGCGCAAGAACGCGATCTCCGCCGCAGAATCGCGCTCTTTTCGCAAAAATCTGGCGTTGCACGACGTGCAGTACGTGCAAGGGCACGGGCGCATCGTCGACGCTCACACCGTCTCCGTCACTTCCTCGACGGGTGAACGCCGCCTGAGCGCCGACTTCATCTTGATCGCGACTGGCTCGAAACCGCATCGTCCCACCGACATCGATTTCGCCGACGATTGGATCCACGACAGCGACGAGATCCTGACCATCAACGACATGCCCACCTCGCTCACGATCTTGGGTGGAGGCGTGATCGGCTGCGAATACGCCTGTATGTTCGCGGCGCTGGGCGTCGGCGTCACCCTGGTCGACGCCCGACCGGAGATCCTGCCCTTCTTGGATGCGGAAATCGTGGCTCGCCTGAAGGCGGCGATGAGCAAGCTCGGCATCGTCATGGTGCAGGGTCAGCGCTGGACCACCGTGCTGCGTTCGAACAACGGCGTCGTCACCACGCTCACTGACGGCCGCACGCTCGAGAACCAACAGCTGCTCTTCGCGGCCGGGCGCACGGGGCGCGTTACCGATCTCGGCCTCGAAACCGTGGGGCTCGCAGCCGACTCGCGCGGCTACATCCCGGTCGATCGCGAATTCCGCACCAAAGTACCGAGCATCTTCGCGGCCGGCGACGTGATCGGCTTCCCGGCATTGGCGTCGGTGTCCATGGAACAAGGCCGAGTCGCGATGTGCCATGCCTTCGGCTTCGGCTACAAACAGGCAGTTGCCGCCGAGATGCCGTATGGCATCTACACCATCCCCGAAGTGAGCTCATACGGCGAAACCGAGGAGACGTGTCGGCAGAAGGGCATCGACTACGTCGTCGGACGCGGGCTGTTCGAAAACAATGCGCGCGGCAAGATCACGGGCGACTTGGAGGGCATCACCAAGCTCTTGGTCGACGCCAAATCACGCAAGCTGATCGGCGTTCACGTGATCGGCGAACGCGCCACCGAACTCGTGCACATCGGCCAGACCGCGATTCACCTGGGTGCGACGGTCGACCTGTTCATCGACATGGTGTTCAACTACCCAACCCTCGCTGACTCGTATAAGTACGCGGCCTATCACTGCCTCGCCGCGTTGATGGCGAAGCAGTGATGGGCTCGGCTACTAACGATTGAGGGAAGCGCTAACGCTCAGAGGTTGCCGTTGAGCGGATCGTACGCGCTGCCGCCCGACTTCAAACCGCCCGACTTCGCAACCTTACCGCCGCTGCGGTGCGCAGCAGGCGCCGTAGCGCCGTGGCCGCCCTTGGCCTTCTTTGCCTTCTTCGAATCGCGGGACTTATCAGAAGCGAGCAACGCCGCTTTCATATCCTCGCTCAAGCCGTTGCTCTTGGGAGCTTCGGCAGCGGGGGCTGCGGCCGGTTCGGGCGTGCTCGGCACCGCGGGGGCTGCCGGGGCCGTGGTCTCGATCGGCTTGGCCTGGATGTTGGAGAGCGTGAGCGAAGCTTGGCTGTGGCTGGCGGCGACTTCGAGTGCGGCCTTGTCCGGAATCGACGAAGCCAGCGCGCTGCCGTTGATGGCGAACACGGTTCCGCCACCGGCGATCGCCAAAACGGCGGCCGCAGCGAGCACCAGGCCCCAACGACGCTTCGGGCGCATCGCCATGTCATCGAGGTCGAGGCTCGTGTCGAGGTTGCTCGTCACTGGAGCAAAGCTGAGCGAGGGCGCGGGGGCGCTCGGCGCGATGGGCGGCACGGACTGCGGCTGGAAGCGCGCGGCCGGCTCGGTGGCCATCTCGGGACGACGCTGCGGCATCGGCGGGCGGGTCTCGCCAGCAACCGGCATTTCCGGGCGGCGCTCTGGCATCGGCGGGCGACGCTCGACGGCCACACTCGCAGGCGCGGCTGCGACCTCCTCCGCCGGAGCCTCATCTTCCTCACCCAGACCCGCGACCTCGGCGAGGGTCGACCATTCGCTGTCGCCTTCGCGGCACACGTATGTGTTGCCGTGAATCCTTCCGGCCTCGAATGCCTCGGCCAATTCGTCGAGCGTCATCAGCTCGACCTCGCGCGAATCGAATTGCACGTGAAAGCGATCTTCAGTGGCCTCTTGAGCGGATTCGTCGTGGGTCATCGTGCATCACGGTAACTCGGCCCCATCCGCTCAGCCACAACTCTCAACACCCACCCAAAAATCTGATCCGCAATCCAGGCGGATTAGTCCATGGACAGCGAACATCGTGAACGGAAAGTTCTGTAAGGCTGTAAATTAGCGCGCTTTTAGCGATGTGAAATCGGTCCCCGAAATTAGCCGCAGATTGTGAAAGCGGTTCCCCAACTGATCCCTCGCGTTCTCACGAGTCACTTTTTGGGCGTCGACGGCGCGCTGCTGCCTCGCTGATGCCCTGGGCCAATGATCTTTGCCCACGACGCAGTGACGCTCCAGTCCGCTTTGACGTGCGGCTGATGATGGCACTGCGATGCGCACAAGCCCTGCTCGGGCATGGCGATCGACTTGTCCTCGAGCGGCGTTTCGACGTGACGTGAACCCGGTCCGTGACACACCTCGCATTGCACGTTGCTCAGCTTCTCGACGTGAACGACGGTCGAGCCGCCAGGCTTATCGTAACCGGTGACGTGGCAGCTCACGCAGTCGAGGTTGAATTCTTTGTGCGCTGACGAGAGCGTCGCGTACGCCGCCGAGTGCTGCGTGCGGTTCCAGAACTCGCGCTCGCTCTTGTGACATGTCGTGCACACTTCCACGCCGACGTAATGACTCTGGCCAGCCGGCGCGGGTAGCGGAAGCTTGTCTTTGAAGACGTCCCGATTGTGATCGTTAACGCGCTGATAATAGCCGTCCATCAACGCTTGCACGGTTTGCTCGGTGCCGAGTGAGTCGCGCACGTTGACCAAACGGTATTGAAAGAAGCTGCCCTGAGCGGGGACGCTCGGCGCGGACAGCGCCTTTTCTTGGGCTTTCATCCGCTCGAGATCGAGGCGAGCCTGATCGGTATCTGCCGTCTTCCCAGCGTTGCTTGCTGCGGAAATTCGCGCGTCGAGCTCGGCGATGCGTGCGGTGAGACTCTCGCGCTCGGCAGCCGCCGCGGTATTCGAACCGTCCGCGAACTCGAACTTGTCGTCGCGCACGAACAGATCGACGACGCCCAGCGCCTGGAGGTGGTTCGGCGCCTCCACGACCAAGGTCGAACCGACGACCTCCGGTGGCGTCGAACGATCGTTGCTCTCGCCTTGGTCGAACGGCTTTCCGATCACCAGGACATGGAAACCGGGAACGCGATCGATCAAGCGCAATGCGTCACCGCGGGGCATGGCGGTGAGCAGGACCCTGAGCCGCGCGCCTTGGCTATCGAGCGACGCCTTAGCTTTCTGCAGCTCGCCCAGCGCGTCCAGCCCACTGATGCCGGTCGGTAGATTGTTCTGATAGAGCGGCAAGCTGATACCTGCGACGCCAACCTTGGTGCCGCCCACTTCGAACACACGCGCGGCCTGCAAGGTCGGGCCCTTCAAATTTGCTGCAAGCGGGCTCGCTCCCGAGGCGTTGGCAAGCGCGTTGAAGGTGTCTGCTCCGCCCGCCCAATCGTTCGCACCGGGGGCCCAAGCGCGTAGCCCCGCGGCGCCGAGTGAGCGAGCAAGCGCGTCTGCTTTCCAGGCGTCTTGCGTCTCATGCTCGCTGGAGAGCGCCGTGTTCATGAAGAACATTGGTCCTGCGCCAAGCAACGCACTGTGCGGCGCATCCGCCGACTGGCTCTTCACGAACGCGGCCAAGTGATCGACGCCGCCGAGCATGTCCTTCACGCAGCCGCATGGTTCGAGCGCACCAGCTGGCGAAGACACCAGATACAGCCGCACCGTCGGTGTCTTGGGCGGCACGCTCGCGGCTTCGTGGCTGCACTTGCAGCTGCCCGCGAGCGAGGCACAAATGACTATCAGCGCGAATCGAAGCAGAAACCGGAGCACGCGCGCGCCAAGCATTGCCGCCCTTTATCACTTCTCGGACATAGAAGCCGGTTCATCCCGAGCGTGGGGCTGACTTGATGCGCGCCAAACGCCGGGCCGGAGAAATGCCACCTACACGCACCCCTGCCACCTGGCAGCGAGCACGAGCGGAAATCCCGGCGTGTCGCGCCCGCCATGCCGGACGCGTGTCAGTTTTGTGCGCAGGTTGCGGCGGCCACCCGACTGGCCCAACGAATGGCGACTCGCCTTTTCACTGTCCCGTTTGCCGGAAAGCCGCTCTAATGGAGGGCTGTGGCAACCGACCGCAAAGGGGCCGGGGCCCAGCAACCATTCGGGCCATTCGTACTGGAACGGCGCATCGCCGTCGGCGGAAGCGCGGAGGTATTCCTGGCGCGCCCGAAGATCGGCGTCCAACCAGCGCCGCACCTGGTAGTGAAAAAGCTGTTGCGCGCGGCCCGTGAGGGCGGTGACTTCGACGCGCTCGAACGTGAAGCCGCACTGCACCGAGCGGTCGCCCACCGCAACGTAGTGACCGTGTTCGGCGCCGGGATGGTCGGGGATGAACCGTACCTGGCCATGGAATACGTGGAGGGCGTCGACCTCTACCGCCTATTGCGCCGCGCCGACGCCGACCAGCGAAAGTTCCCACCGGGCTTGGCGGCGTTCATTGCCATGCGCGTCGCGAGCGCGCTTTCCGCCGTGCACACTGCACACGATGCCGAAGGCAACGCGCTACACATCGTGCACCGCGACGTCACGCCCTCGAACATCTATCTCTCGATCGACGGGCAGATCAAACTCGGTGATTTTGGCATCGCGCGCTTCGAGCAACAGGTGCAACCGGCGCAGCCCAGCGTCGGGCTCAAGGGCAAGTTCGGCTACTTGGCCCCCGAGCAGGTGGCGGGAGAGCCTTTCGATCATCGCGCCGATCTCTTCGCCCTGACTGCGGTCTTCGGTGAAATGCTGATCGGCGAGCGGGTATTCCCAGGCAGCGGTCAGCTCGCGGTGTTGTTGGCGATCCGCGACGTCAACATCGGGCCGCTGCGCCAAGCCGCGAGCCGCTTGCCCGAAGGCTTACTCGAGTTGTGCGAGAAGGGCCTGGCGCGCGATCCCGATGCGCGTTTCCAAGACGCGGCCGAGCTCGCCGCCGCGCTCAGCGAATTCGAACAGCCCTCGCCCGAAGAGCTGCAGGTGACGCTCGCGGAGTGGGTGAACTGGGCGAAGGATTCGAGCCAGCTCGCTCGTCAAATCGAGGGGCAAGTGCGTGATTCGGTGCAACGCATGCGCGCCGTCCGCGCGCGCAGCAGCGGCGGCCTGGCGGCGGTGAAGGAACCGTCGTCACAGCGCAGCGAGCGGATGCCCACGCTCTCGCTATCCAGCGTACGTCGCGCGGACGGACAAACCATCGCCGCGGTCAGCTTTGCCAAGCTAATCGAGATGATCGCCACGGGTGATCTCACGGGCGACGACGAAGTGTCGCTGATGGGCCAGGAATATCGCTTCATCCGCGACATTCACGAGCTCGGACGCCACCTCTTGCCGTCCACCACGGCGACCACGAGCCGCCTATTCGAACCCGGCGTTCCCGACTATCAGGTGCTGCTCAAAGACACACCGATGCTGAACGTGCTGGCGCACATGCGTCAGAAGAACGAGAGCGGCGCGTTGTTCGTGGAGCGCAGCGCGAACAGCGGAAGTGGTCGCAAAGAGATCTATCTCGACAAGGGCCGCCTCTTGCACGTGGCTTCATCGGACCGAGAAGAGCTGCTCGGTGAGTACCTCGTGCGACGCGGACGCCTGACGCGTGAACAGCTCGAGACCGCACTCGGCACCCTCTCGAGCTACGGCGGTCGCCTCGGCGACACCCTGATCGGCATCGGCATGGTCGACGCCGTGGACGTCTTCCGCGCGATTCGCGATCAAGGTCGCGATCGCGTCGCCACCCTCTGCGGTTGGTCCGAAGGTCTGGTCACGTTCTATCGCGGCACCTCGCCGCAACGAGTCGAGTTCCCGCTCGATTTGGATCTCGCCAGTCCGATGATGGCCGGCGCGATCGTGCGCGCCAAAGGCGAACCGAAAACCTTGCTACCTGAAGGCAAGCGCCTGATCGCGGGCCCACGCGGTGAGGCCGTGCGCCACCCACGTGAACGCGGCTCTGCGCCTGCGTCGCTGATTTACGTGTCCACGTTGCCGCCTGAACGGCTCACCGTCGAGCAAGCTTTCGAGCGACTCTTGTCGTACCGCTCGGGGCACGAAGCCCGCGCGGTCGGGGCCAAAGAGGCTGCAGCCGCGCTGGTGACGGCTGAATTGCTCGGCTGGATCATGTGGGGTGAGTGAGCCTCGTGCACCCGCCGCGCTCGAGGCGTTGTGGGCAGGCGGGCTTCAGAGTACATCCCGGCGCATGTCGTTCGTCGTTCGCGGGCTGCTCGCCGGAGCATGCGTCGCCTGCCCCAGCCTGGCGCAGGCTCAGAGCGCAGCACCAACAACGCCTGCAAGGCCACCGGAGCCCGTTCGCGTGTACATGCGTAACGAAGGTTCACCGCTGACGTTCTCGGCGCAGAGCGAGTCCGGTCACAAGCAAACATCTTGGTGCATCTCACCGTGCGACGCACCGCTGGCGCCCGGTGACTACCAACTGAAGCTCAATGGCGTGAAGGTCGAGAACACGGTGAAGCTGCGCCAAGCGGGAACCTTGCACGGTGTGTATGACTCACGAGCAGGCACGCGCTCGGCGGCTTGGCTTTCGCTGAACGTCGGCGGAATCATCGGCGGTGTGCTGCTCACGGTCAGCGTCGCCGGCAGCTCGAAGAACGCTTTCTATTTCGGTGCCGGCGTGCTGGCCGCCTCCACCGCGATCTTTTTCATCACTTACCGCGCGGACCGAGCGACCGTCAGCTTCACGCCCGAGCCTCCGCCAGACGTGCACAACATGCCCACCCCCGCAGTCATGAGCGGTTCGCAACACGCAACGCTCGATCGACCTTCGCTTGGATCCACGCCCGGCCTCGGTTTCCGGCTCGCATTTTGACCACGATGGAAGCCGTATTTCGTCGACTGGCCTCGGAGCGCCTGTTTCGATGGTTGCTCGGAGTAGCGCTCGCACTGCCGCTGTTTCTGTCGCGGGGTCCCAACGGCGCGATCAGCGGCCCCCCGCTAGTGACGAGCGGTGACGAGCCGCACTACGTGGCGATGCTGCACAGCCTCGTCAGCGATCACGATCTCGATCTGTTGAACAACTACAATCAGGCGCGGCTGGGCTCGGTAGAGGTCGGCGCCGGCCGGATCGGGGTCGGCATCGACCATCAAGTGGCGTGGTACGACAGCAAGGGCGTTTTCTGGGGTTGGGTCCAAGTGTACGACTACGAGCGCAACGCGAAGGGCAAACCGGTTCCTCCCCCTGCACTCCCCCAACGCTTGCCCGGTGCGCCGTCCGAGTTCGACGGCAAGCCACAATACTCACAGCATCCGCCCGGCTTACCGCTGCTTCTCGCGCCGCTGGTCTACCCCGCACGCGGCACTGCGTGGGTCGAGCATTTGGCGATCTTCTGGACGACGCTCGCGACGCTCGCAACCGCCCTATTGTTCCGCGAGCTGCTGCGTGGAATCTCGGACAATCGCGGTTTGGTCAACACCACCACGTTGCTGATGATTCTAGGTAGCCCCATCTGGCACTACGGGCGCATGCTGTTCTCGGAGGCCTGGCTCGCGCTGTGCGCGGTCGGTGCGCTCACGTTCGCGACACGCAAGAATGCCTTCTTCGTCGCGGGGCTGTTCGTAGCCGTGGGCGTGCAGATGAAGCCTCCCTTTGCGCTACTCGCGGTGCCGTTGTTCGTCGATCGTCTACTGGCGCGCGACGTGAAGCGCGCAGCTACGTTCGCGCTGCCCATCGTGCTCAGTGTGGCGCTCATCTTCGTCGAAAATCAGCTGTTCTGGGGTGCGCCCCTGCACTCTGCGCAGCGCTGGACAGGCGGCAACTTACTGACCGGGACGATCGGTGGGCTGTTCTCGATGTCGCATGGGCTGATTCCGTACTGTCCCGCGGTGCTCGTGGCTTTGGCTGGATTTCCTGCACTTTTCCGCACACATCGCCGTGAGGCCTGGCTCATCGTCGGTATCGTGGGGCCGTACTGCATCTTGATATGGTCGTGGTTTTGGTGGTGGGGCGGCTCCTGTTATGGCCCGCGCTTGATTGTGCCGATCATCCCCCTGTTTTTCGTCGGCGCACTGAAGGTGTTCGAGTCACTGAAGCAACTCTCGGAGCCGCGTCAACGGCTCGTCACCGCGCTGTGCTCGCTGTCCGTATTGATTTCGGCGATCGGCGCGATCGTGCACTTGGTGTTCTGGGAAAAGCATCCGCTGATCGAGCCCTGGGTGCAGCTGGCAAAACACATTTAGATCCGATGCTGTTCGCGGTTCCACGCCGGCCCTCCACCGCGTGAGGGCGGATTTCGGCCGGCGTTAGCCTGGCTCTGTTGAGAAACTGTCCCAGAGGTCGCATTCGGCCTGCTTGAGGTGGCTGCCGATCGAAGGTTGGGTGTCGATGATCAGCTGCTGATCTCCTGCGAGGGTGTAGCGCGGCCAGCCGAACGCCCCGCCAGACGGGTTGCCGCCGCGTGCAAAACGGCCCCAGGCCTGCATCACGGACTGCGAGAGTGGCCGCTCGGCATCGCTGAGCCCGACGCCGAGATCTGCATTGCCGAAGACAAACCAGAGCTCGACGGTGTGGGTCGCTCCGAATGAATGCGGTCTAGGATCATCGAGCGGATGGCTGAATTCGTAGAGAAACACGGGGACGTTTTGCTTCGCCACCACGCGTGCGACCCGGCGAGCGTTGCACGCAAAAATGCCGTCGGTAACGACCGCGGCCAACGAATCCTTTGGGGGCTCTCGCGGGTATCGAGAAGGCACCGCGGCGGCAGCGGCGGCGCCGAAGACGTCGGCCAGGAACCCCTTGAGCTCCGACCCGCTCACCTCTTTCAAGGCGTGGGTGAACAACATGCCCTCGTCTCGGTTCCACCCGATGATCAATGGCACCTTGGCAAAAGCACCCCGGCGCAGCGCGGTCAGCGGCAGAGTCGGCAACTCGATCCCATCGGCGACTGGCCCCCACCAGATGCCGGGGCGAAGCAATAGCCCGCGCTTGATTGGGAGTGCCGAAACGAGCTCATTGGCGCTCTTGCCGCGCAGGCATTCGAGCGTTTGCGGACCGGTGCAGCCAACGGCGTCGGCCAGTGCATCGCCTTGGGCTTCTGCCGCAGCTCCGTCGAAATAGAACGCATCGGAGCAGGCGCCGCTCTGCATGATGGCCCGGGAAAACAAGCCGAGACTCTTGGGAGAAGCGAGGTGGGTGCACACACTCGCCGCGCCAGCGGATTCGCCGAAGAGGGTAACCTGCTCAGGAGCCCCTCCGAAGGCGGCGATATTGCGCTGAACCCAGGCCAAGGCCGCCCGTTGATCAAGGATCCCCATCGAGGCAGACACCGGCACGTTGGCCTCTTTGGCGAGGGCGCGGTGCGAGAGAAACCCCAACGGTCCAAGCCGGTAATTGACTGTCACCACGATAGCCTTGGCTTCGGTCGCGAGCAGCGCACCATCGTACAGCCCGTCAGCGCCGCTGCCCGAATAGTAGCCGCCTCCATGCAGCCAGACCAAGACGGGCAGCCGCTCTCCTCCGCCGTCGGGTACCCAAACGTTGAGGTTGAGGCAGTCCTCGTCCGTCTGGCGGATGACGTCATTTGTCTTCGGTTGCGGGCAGGCAGGACCGCGACTGGTGGCATCGCGCGGAGTCGACCACCGGACCACAGGGGCCGGAGCTCGAAAACGCAGCGGCCCTAGGGGCGGAGCAGCAAACGGAATGCCTAGGAACTCCCGCGATCCAGGACGCATGTGGCCGATCAACGGCCCACTGTCGATCACCACCAGCAAGGGGTTCACTGCGGAGCGGCACGTCGAGCACGCAACCACGCACATGGGCAAGAGGAGCCCCCATGGCAAACCCGATTTTGATGCGATCATGATCTTGGCGCAGACAACGCGCGCGAACCAAAAGTTCCCCTCGTGCCGCCCTTCCGGCGATGGCTGGTCGGGTCATCCAAAGCCATCCTGGTCAGCGATAGTGTCGAGTCAGCCAGTCACGCGGCGTGGGACACCGAGCTCGTGGGCCACCTGCTCGAACGACACCGCACCGCCGAGCTCGAGATCGGACGGAATGTGCGAATAGAGCGCATCGAACATGGCCGGATGCTCTTTTCGTCGCACCGCGAAGAAGAATCTGCCCGGACCCGAGGCGTCCGCCGGCCAGCGTGGCGTAGCGACGAGGACGGCTCGGGCTTCATCGAGCGGGTCGCGCACGAAGGCCTGAAAGTAATGGCGCCCAAGTGCGAGATGATTCGCAAGCGCGAGCGATGCCGCTCCCTGCTCCCAAATTGGTCGCCAAAATTAGAGCCGATCATCACGAGCTCGTCACACTGACCGTCGAGCATATCGCCGAAGGCAAACTCGCTCGAGCGGACCGTGGTCCCAGCACGGATATAATCCCGTGATTCGAAGCTCCGCGCTGACAGGTTCTGGAGCTCGGGACAGCGCGTGGAAATCTGCTCCTCCGGTAACGGCGTGACTACTACCTCGGCATGTGCGAGCGCGGCTTGGATTTCGCTCACGGCATGCTCGATGCGAGGCGGAATGAGCTCGATCGTGTGCTGCCCGTACATGTCGCTCGGAACGCGGCAGCCCTCGAATAGGATGACTATGGTCTTCTTTTTGCTCCTGTGCATTGAATAGCCGAGCTCATAGAGGACGTTGGGGCGCGGCTGCGCCACGGGTCCGGTCTTGTTTCGATCGCCGGCGTCAGTAGGCTTGCGCAATTCCGTACGAAGGACCGTGTCTTCATCAGGCGTCAGAAGGACCAACACCGCCGCGCTCATCTCGAACCCTTTTTGGAGAATCTGGCTGAAATTGGGGTTGTTTTTCTTGGTCGCAATGACCGCCTGTCGCCACGTGACTGGCTCCACTCCGAGCGCTAACAGCAATTCACCAATCGCATCGAACGCTGCAGCATGCCGACCGTTGACGATGAATACCTTGTTGCGTTCCCCGGACATGACCCGCACTCTATCGGGCTTTGAGCTGCTCGCCCATCGGCGACGGCCGAACGGCGCTGACAGTGCGCGCACACAGGTCGATTGCGGTGAGCGACCGTGAAGATCTTCGTGATGATGCCATTCAGCGAAAAGTTCGCCCCGGTGCGCGCTGCTATCCGTGAAGCATCGACGCTGTCTGGAGTGCCGTGCGTCTGGTCGGATGAAACCCAGGATCCCGGCCGTATTTCCGAGCAAATGGTGGCTGATATCCGCACCGCATCTGGCTGCATCGCCGATGTGACCGGGCACAACCCGAACGTCTCATGGGAGGTTGGCTACGCCCAGTCACTGGGCAAGCCGATGATCATCCTCGGCCAATCGTCGGCGGATCTTTTTTTCGATCTCAAGGATCAGCGCTCGCTCCTGTACGGGGACACGCCTGAACGGCTACGAGAAACTTTGGTCACGCCGCTCACCATTTGGCTTCGCCGTCTGGCGGCGACCTTGCTGGATGCTCCGCCCGAGGGGCTGGTCGGAACACACGGCTACGAACGAACTTCGACGGCGTTGTGCGCGAAGCGAGTGTCCGACACTGTGTATGGTTTTCTTGATTTGCTCTCGCGCGCGAAGCATCGGCTGTTTCTGGCCGCGCAAAACCATTTCTACCTGTGCGAAAGGGCGGATCGTGGCGAGCAGGTGCGTGAACGGGTGCACGAGTTTCTTGCGGGCGACCCGAACCGCCGGCTGGACGTGATGATGTGCGATCCAGAGGCAGAGTATGCCGTGCGGACCTGGGAGTCCGTGACCACCGAGCGCTACGAGCGCGATTTGCGTCAAGCGACGCAGTTCTTTCGAGAGCTGGTGTCATGGCTGAACGAACGGCCCTTGGTTGCCGGCCGACTGCAGGTCCGGCAAATGCCTTTCGTTCCTCTCTCCGTCACCTTCGTCGATCCCGAACACCGGAATGGGTTCCTGGTGTTGACGCCCAACGCGTACATGGTGCCCAATCTGATGAGGCCCTGTTTCGTGCTTTCGCGCGCCTGGAACGACGAAATCTTCGCGCAATATTGGGGAGCGTACAATCAGCGCTACTATGATCCAGAATCGAGGACGCTCGAGTGAGATCCTCGGCGACCGGAGCACTCGGCCCGATGCCTAACCGCGAACGCAGCCACGTGGTGGCCGCGATCGTGAAGCTGTCATGACGACCGGCGCCAGCGTCAGCATTCGCGATCTCGTCGTTCACTTCGGCAAGGTCGTCGCGCTCGATCGGATCAATCTAGAAGTTCGGGCCGGTGAGCTCTTCATGCTCCTCGGTTCGAGCGGCTGCGGCAAGACCACGCTGCTCCGAACAATCGCCGGTTTCAACGAGCCAACTTCGGGTACGATCGCCTTGGGCGATCGTGACGTGACGCACCTGCCGCCTCAGGCTCGCGGTGCCGCGATGGTATTTCAAAGCTTCGCCCTGTGGCCGCACCTCAGCGTCGAGGAAAACGTCGCTTTTGGCCTGCATGAAAAGCGCGTGCCCCGCCGTGAGGTGGCTGCGGCGGTGGCTGCCGCCCTTGAATCGACCAGACTCAGCGGCTTTGGCCGCCGATCGATCGACGAGTTGTCCGGCGGTGAACAACAGCGCGTGGCGCTCGCGCGGTCGCTCGTGGTTCGGCCGCGCTGCCTCTTGTTGGATGAGCCGCTGTCGAACCTCGATGCTAGCCTGCGCCAATCGATGCGCGGTGAGATTCGGCGCATCTGCAAGGAATTCGGCCTCACCGCCGTGTACGTCACCCACGATCAGAAGGAGGCGATGGCTGTTGCGGATCGGATGGCTGTCGTGCACGCGGGGCGCATCGTGCAGGTCGGTGAGCCGCGCGACGTCTACCGCAGGCCGACCTCGCGCGCGGTGGCCACTTTCGTGGGTGCGACGAATCTGATGCTTGGGCGAGTGGTTGCGGTGAGCAGCGACAGCATCTCTGTCGAAGCCGCTTCACTGACGTGGGTGGCCGACCGCGCGGGCACTTCATTCGAGCCAGGGGACCGCGTTTGGGTGTCGGTAAGACCAGAGTGCTTTCGGACGAGGATCGACTCGCAGCGACCGAATATCGTGCAGATTCGACGCGAGAGCAGCATATTCCTCGGTGAAGTCACTGAGCACCGACTCCGCGTGGGGGCCGAGTCACTGATCGCGTACGAGCTCAATGCGCCGCACACGACGTCGCGCGAGGACTCGATTGCCTATCAGGTCGACCCTTGTGACGTGGTGCTGTTACCGATCGAGCCCGGGGAAGCTCCGTGAAGCGTTGGGTTTCACCGTTAGCGGCTCTGAGCGCGATCCTCGTGCTCCCGTTTCTTGCCCGGCGTCCACAGCCGCCAAGCGTCGCAGCGACCGAGACACTCGTCATCATGACTCCGCATGATGCAACCGTCCGCTATGAGTTCAGTCACGCTTTCGCTTCGTTGCTGCAGAGCAAAGGTCGATCTGTAGAGATCGATTGGCGTACACCGGGCGGCGGTAGCGAAATTACCCGCATCCTCGACTCGCAATATTCGGGGGCGTTCGAAAATCATTGGAAGGGGCAAGGCCAACGTTGGTCGAACAAGATCGCATCGCAGTTCGCGACGCCTTGCGACCCGGCTAAAGGTTGCGATCAGGAAGTGGAGCAAGCCCGCGCGGCATTTCTGCAATCGAACGTGGGCTGCGGCGTCGATCTCTTGTTCGGTGGAGGTAGTGTCGATGCGGATATCAACGCCCGAGCCGGGCGACTCGTGGACTCTGGCGTGATTCAACGTCACCCTGAACTGTTCCCCAAAGGCGACGAGGTTGTCGGGGGAGAAGCCCATTGGGATCCGCAGGGGCGCTGGCTCGGCGTCAGCTTGTCTGGTTTCGGCATTTGCGTGAATCGCGATGCGCTGCGGCGACTCGGGATCCGGCAAGCTCCTGATTCCTGGGAAAGCCTCGGCCGTCCCGCTTACCGGGGGCAGCTCGCGCTCGCCGATCCAAGCAAGAGCAGCTCCGCGCTGAAGGGCTTCGAAATGCTGGTCCAGGAGCAGATGCGGCGCGCGTACGATCGCGCCGAGAGTTCGGGCATCGCGGGCGCTGAGCGCGACAAGTTCGCTACCCGTGAAGGCTGGCTTGCGGCGCTGCGGCTGATTCAACGGCTTGCAGCGAACGCGCGCTACTTTAGCGATGCAGCCTCCAATGTACCGGTGGACGTGGCCATGGGCAGCGCGGCGGCCGGCATGTGCATCGACTCATATGGCGGACTCCAGAGCGAGGTGACCGCGGCCACCGGAGACTCACTGCGCATGGGCTTCGAGCTGCCGACGACTGGGACCTCGATCGGAGCCGACACGATCGGCCTGCTTCGCGGCGCCCCTCATCGGTCGCTTGCGGTCGAATTCATCGAATTCGTGGTGTCGGAGGCTGGACAGAAGATCTGGAGCTTCCGTCGTGGGACGCCTGGGGGCCCACAACGCCACGCGCTCCATCGCCTACCGGTGAATAGGAGCTTATACGCCCCGGCATATGACCAGTATCGCAGTGACCCCATCAGCAATCCGTACGACCCGAAACGAACTTTTACGTATCACAAGGAATGGACTCAGGCGATCTATCGCGACATTGCGTTCGTTGTTCGCGTGATGTGTATCGACCCTTTGCCGGAGTTGAAAGATGCCTACTCGGCGCTCGCGGCCAATGGCTTTCCCGCCGAAGCAACGGCACTTTTCGAGGACACGTCTGCGACCGACTACGTAGCCGTGACGCAAGCCATCCACCGAGTGTTGCGCTCAGGCACCGCCCTCGAGCAGGTGGACCTGACGACGAGGCTCGTGCGTCACTATCGCGACCAGTATCTGCGCGTCGCCGCCGCCGCGCGCAGCGCGCCGGGTAAACACTAACATGAGACGCACCCGCCCTGCGTTGCTTGGACCGCTCGTTCTCCTCGGGATCTTGGGCGTGGTTCTGCTGTGGCCGCTGCTCGAGGGCTTGCGTGGGGCGTTCTTCGGAGCGGGCGACTCAGCCACGTTCGCCTATATCGTTGGTGTTTTTCGAAACCCTATCTATCTCGAAGGCCTCGGGAACGCGTTGCTAGTTGCTACGCTGAGTACGAGCCTCGGAGCCGTGCTCGGCGGGGCTGCGGCCCTCGTCGTCGCTCGCTGGGATTTTCCGGCGAAGCGCTGGCTCGTTCCGCTATTGCCGCTGCCGCTGATCCTGCCGCCTTTCGTGGGGGCGATAGGCGTCAAGCAGTTGCTCGGACAGCGGGGCGCTCTCAACGCCGCGCTCATCAGCGTCGGTGTGCTCGACGATTCACACCCTGTGGATTGGCTCGGGCGCGGTCGGCTTGCTGCGGTCGTCGCACTGATGGTGTTGCACCTGTATCCGATCTTCTACTTTTACGTAACAGCAGCTCTCGGCAATCTAAACATCGAACTCGAAGAGGCCGCCCTGAGTCTGGGTTGCGGGGGCCTGCGAAACTTGCGCAAAATCACGCTGCCGCTGGTTCTACCGAGCCTTTTCGCCGCCGGTTCGATCGCATTCATCGGCGCGCTGACCGAGTTTGGTGTGCCGCTGATCTGCGACTTTCCGCGGATCACTGCCGTTCAAGTTTACAATGGCATGAGGGACATGGATCGCAACCCGGCCTCGTACGTGCTGATCCTGGTCTTGGTCGTGGGCAGTTCGCTGCTGTATGCCGGCGTGAGTACTGCGGTTCGTCCCCACTCGGCGAAAACTGCGCAACGCGCGCTGCGGCGCCGAAGTGTCACTCGCGGTGGCCCGCTCGTTAGCTTGGCATGCACGGCGGCGCTAATTTTGCTCGTTGCTGTTGCCGCGCTGCCGAACATCGGCGTCGTGCTAGCTGCATTCGGGCGTGATTGGTACGGAACTGTGTTGCCCTCGGGCTTCACGCTCAGTCACTTCCGCGCTGCGCTCGCCGAGCCGATGGTCGTCTCTGCGGTCGGAAACAGCTTGCGCTACGTGGCGCCTGCGACTCTGCTCAACCTCGCGCTGGGCTCGACCATTGCCTGGTATGTGGTGCGGTCCCCATCTCGCGTCACCCGCGTCCTCGATATGGTCGCCATGTTGCCGTTGGTCGTGCCGGGCCTCGTCATGGCGTTTGGCTATCTCGCAATCTCCCGCGTGGGCCGCCCCCTGGCTGTCTTGAATCCGGTGCCTGATCCGACTGCCTTACTGATTGTGGCCTACGCTGTGCGACGCTTGCCGTTCGTGGTTCGCTCGATAGTTGCCGGCCTGGCGCAGGTAGAGATTTCGCTCGAAGAGGCGGCAGCAAGCCTTGGCGCCGGGCGTGCAAGGATCATTGCGCGCGTCACGTTGCCGTTGGTCGCGCCGCACCTGGTTGCAGCGATGATTTTCGTGTTTGCGCTGTCGATGCTCGAGGTCTCCGATTCGCTCATCTTGGCGCAACGACAAGCAACGTACCCGATCACCAAGGCCATCTACGAGCTGTTCCAGTTACTGGGTGAGGGTCGGCAAATGGCTGCTGCCCTGGGAGTTTGGGCCATGGCCTTCCTAACGAGCGCGATCGTTCTCGCTCGTTCGCTCGTTCCCAGAAAGGATGGCGAGCATGTCGTCCATCGGCTCTAGTGCCATTCAATTTGCGGCGTGGGCTGAATGTTGACATCCGCGGGGATGGCAGCGCTGCCGGGGCCAAGCGTGACACTGGCACTAGCGACCGCCAGCTCATGGTTGGCCCAGGAATAGAGGGCGATGCCCGCCCCAGCCACCAAGAAGCTCGCCAGCGGAGAGTACATGGCGAGTGCGCTGGCACCGAAGGCCGTGCCCAACAATGCTTCAGGCGCCTGCGCAAGTGACACGTTCCAATCACGGTGCGGGTGGGCGGCGGCGAGCTTGCGCAAAGCCAGCGTGTAGTGCCGTAGTGCCCGCTCCACCTCCGAGGCGCCGCCTGAGGTCGGAGTGCGCTGCCACTCGCGCACTGCCTGCAGATAGCCGCCTCCAGCATCCTTTCTGACCGCGAGGAGTTCCTCATGCGGCAAACTTGCCAATCGCTCAACGGTGGGCAGACTGACCCGCAGGTTGATGTGGTCATCGGCTCGGGGAGCCGTCGCCGAGACCATGCCTAAGAGCCGCACCACCATGGCGCCTTCAAGCGGGTCTCTCACCGGAAAGCTGGGGCTAGCGCGAAAGGCTCGTGCCTGACCGTAGTAATAGATGTCGTTTAGCCAGCGAAAGAAGCAGCGCAAGGCGCGCTGTTTCTCGCCCGATAGCAGCTGACACAACGCCTCCATGTCTTCAACCGGGTGCGCGAGCCCCGGCGCGATCGATTCGGAGATGGCCGTGATTAGGGCGCTCCGTCGTAGGCCAGAGCCGGCATCGCTCTTGGTAATCTCGATGGCTCTGGACACCGCGTCGAATCGCCATGGCTTGGAAAGCTCCCACACCTTGGCCAATTCTTCACTGGGCGAAGGACCCGCGTTGACCCATGGAGAAGTCGGAGGAGTATCGACCATGAGTAGCTGCTCAGTGTGCCGCCGATACGCTTCCCCCAAGTTCCACTTCGGCCAAACACGAGGCCGAAAGGTGGGGGAGAGCGTTGCGCCATCGAAGTAGGCAGCCCGATCATCGGCTTTGGCACGAGTCTGATCGCCGAGGCGTGCCTCGATATTTGCGGCGCGAATGTCCTTGAGAGCGTCCCTGAATGACGAATGATCGTTGCGAAAGTACGGCGCAATCAAGCCATCCCGCAGACCGGCTTTGATCAAAGGAAGGTGACGCTGCAGGTGGTTCGAGTAGAAAAAGTATGCGTCTGTCACCACCAAGCCGGGCTGCAGCAGCAAGTTGAGGAACAAGTTGCGATCGAACTCAGCGGCCGAAAAATAGGGCTCGATCTGGCGATCGGCGCCCGACAGGTAGGCTGGACAGTCCACCGCAACGAGCTTGCGGACCACCTCCGCGAGACGTTGGAGCTCGCTGTCGGAGTCCGGATGACTGAGTACCGCGGCATGTCTCTCTGCGAGTCGGGCTAGAGTTGCGGGCAGCTCGGAAGCGTTGAGTGGCACCGCGCCGTCGATCAACACAGGCACGATGGGCAAGTCCAACTCAAGGGCTCGTTCCAACTCGAACAAGACATAGTCGGGCTTCTCTGGCGTTTGGGCGTGTTCTTTTAGGGCACGCACCCAGGTTGGACCCACGATGGCAACCACGATTCTGGATCGCTCGAGCGCGACTTCCAGCAAATGCCGGAAGTCTTGGCCCGGAGTGATGCGATTGCAGTCGCGAAATATGAACTCTGGCCCGAAGCTGCGCTTCAGCGACTCCTCGACGTGATCGACAGTCCTAGCGTCCGAAGAGCGATAAGAAATGAAGAGCATCGCCGTGCTTCGAAGTATGACACGGTTACCGGACTCTCCGTTGATGCAAAACGCGATGTCATTGGCCTTGTGCCAACGCCCAGCCGGAGTGCGCTTGGCACCGCTCTACCGGGATCATCGTCGAGGTATTGCTCGGCAACGGGAACCCCGCGCGCTGGAGGAACCCAAGGCCAGCTCCAAGTCGTTGCCGGTGTAGATCGCCGTAACGTTTTCCCCACAGTGCGCCGCATAACTTTGCAAGCCGTCCGCGACCTCGGAAGCCTTCGGAGCGTGTCGCGCCCGGCCGCGTCTAATAGTTTTCGTGCTCTCGCTTGGCGCTCAATGGAGCTGGCGCGCGCCTGGCCAGCGCTGCGGGGGATCGAGCCAGTCGGCGAGTACGTGATCACCGTTCACGTGGAAGTAGGCCGCCAATTGTCGCTGATTGCGCAGCCCGAGCTGCCGCAACACGAGTTCTATCACCCGCGACTTGCCACGCGCTGCACAGATTGCCTCCGAGAGGCAAAGCGCCTGCGACCCCGAGCACGTCGAGCGGCGAATCTCCCCAAGCAACAACCACGCCGCCGGAGAATCGGGCGTGGCCTGAGCAGCGTCGATAGCGAACAGAAGCGCGCGGCCTGGATCACGCCGCTCGAACTCGAAGCGCGCCTGGGCAATTCGCGCCTCTGAGGCGATCTCTTCAGCGAGCTTCGCGCGCTCGAGAGTCGCCGAGCCCGCCAACGGGGGCCTGACGGCGAGGCGTCGTTCGCGCCGCCATGAGCCGAGCGCCACCCGAAATTGCTCGACCTCGGCGGTCGCGCTCTCAGCGTGGTGCGCGAAAAACCGATCGATCGCGGCCTCGCCTTCCAGCTTGAGCAACGCGGGCAACAAGCTCAGTTGATGCGAGCAAAGTTCGCACGGTGAGTACTGCGTTGGAGCCGCGCTCGAGAAGTGTGGCCCCTGCAAGCGTCGCTGTTGCTGCTTCAGTAGTTCGAACTCGCTTTGCCAGTTACTGTCGTGACCAGCGCGAGCGCGAGCACCGTCGATGAATCGGATGATCGAGGCCGGCAAGAGCGGCCGAGTCAACCCCAGTCGCCGCGCTGAGTCGGTGCCGGCGAGACAAGCAGCGAGCGTCGCGGCGAGCGAAAGGCGATGCGGCTCATTGACATCGGCGAGTCTCTCGCGCGGCTGGAGGATGGCCGCGTTCAGGCGCGTCTTGCCGCGCACGGTGATGATTCCGCGCGCACACAGCGCGACCGCGCTGGAAGTACCGAGTCGGTGATGAAAATCGAGCGCAGCTGCGGCTTCCGTGACGACCCGCACTGACCACGAGAATGGCAAAGGCAGCAACGCGGGATGCCGCGCCGCCGTAGCGATTCGCTGTTCGAGCGATTCGTCACCAGCCTGGAAGCGAGCAATCACGGGCACGCACGAATCCCGAACCTCACTCAGGAGCGAAGTCGCAGGGTGGGGATCGCTCAGCAGCGTTCGGTCCAGAGCGGCCCGCAGGAAGAGGTGAGCGTGACTGCCACGTGTAATGCTCCCTAATGGGATCTCGCAATGTGAATGAGTGGAGATGAATTGCGGAGACGACTGCTGACTGACGAACGACTGGAGCGCAGACCCCATGACCGAAATACACCCTTTTGAGTTGTCGATTTCGCGCCGCTCGTGCCGACGAAACGCACGATCCAGCTGAAACAGCCCATGTTCATGCACGGTCTAGAGCACGTCGCGTGCCAGAAGCATGAACACGCGACCTCGCTGGAATGAATTTTCACGTATCCAAGCGTTTCCGAGAATTAGGCACCCAATCCGAAAACCGGAAGTGAGCGCGCGGCGCTTCACTGCAACAGTGTGCGGCTAATTCACGACCTTGGGCATGAACGGCAGGATACTCTTCAGGTCCTCGTCGTTGAAACGCAGCTGTGCGCCCACGAAGTAGTCCCGGCGCGCGCTGCTCAAGATGTCGTCGACGCCGCCCAGCAGCCAAATGCGATTGACGAAATTGTAACCGAGCGAAACGCGCCAACGCGGCAGCACGACTTCACCGAAGCCGAACAAGTCTTGCCGGATTTCGAAACGGTTATCGAGTAGCAGCGTGTCGAGGCCAACGCCGCCGGTAGACTCTTTGATACCGAAGCGACCGGTGAAGGGGCCGAAGCTTTGCGCAAACTGTAACGAGAAGCGCAGTGAATTCGTGGTGACCGTGCGCACTTCCCGGTAGTGCGGGGGCTCATTGGTGTTCGTCGTGTCGACATCCACCTGCTCGAAGTGCGTCAAACCGCGCGGGTCGTTCACTACTTCAATCAGGTAATATTTGTCTTCACGCGGCTGGATGCGTAGCTCGACGTAGCTCTTCACGGTGCTGGACAGAAACTGGTAGTCCGTGCGCATCGTGACGATGGTCTGCACGCGCGAGATCCCGCCCACGAAGTCGCCCACATCATCGACGACGCCTTCCACTTGATTGATCAAATGGTCGTCCTTGCTGAGTCGGCCGATCGTCCCCTCGCCGCGGTCGAGCCGGCCCGTCACGCTATCCAGGTTCTTGAGCGTGTGTTCCAGGTTGTCGCTGGCGCGGTTCACCTTGTCGATGATCTGGCGGACCTCACCTTCACTCTTGGGCTGGCCCGCTTGGCCTGCTGCCATCAAGGTCCGCACCTCGTTCGTCGTCACCCGCACGTTCTCCAAGATCTTCTCGACCTCGGGCGCGCCGTTGTTGGTGATGCGTTCGACGTTGTTCAGGATATTTTTGATGCTCTCGCGGTTTTCACGCACCGTTTGGTTCAGCGCTTCGGTCACTTCTGCCAGGTTTTTCAGCGTGGTCTTGATGTCCTCGCGACCTTGGTCGGTGCCGATGGACGCGGCCAACGCTTGCGTGACCTGCTTCACGTCTTTCGAGATGTCCGACACCTGACGCATGATGTCGTCGGTCGTCTGCGCTTCGACCACGTTGTTGATGCGATCACCGTCTTTGAGCTCGGGGCGGCCCTCGGTGCCGGGGGTGATCGCCAAGTAGAACTCACCGAGCAAGCTCGAGGCGACCTTGGCGACCGCTGCGTCTTGATACAGCTTCACGTCGTCGTTGATGCCGATGTCGATGCGCGCGCGGTTGTGATCGAGCTTGATCTCCTTGACGCTGCCGACGGAAATGCCCGCGATGCGCACTTGTGACAGCTTCGCAATGCCGCTCGCGTCGTTCATCAACGCGTACACCACGTAGCCATTGCCCTGGCGCGCGGACTTCGAGACGAAGCGATAGATGAGAATGCCGGCCAGAAGCGTGACGAAGGCGAAAGCGCCGACCTTCGCTGCTGTGTTGAACCGGCCCATGGGGGCACTTGACCATAACCTGAACCGGAGAGCAGGAAAAGCGCAGCCGAAGTGCAGCTTTTATCTCGCAAAGGCTGCCGCGAGCCGCTACTCGGTTGAACCTTGGCTCGGCCGGCTGGAGCACATTCGATCGCAGTCACTCGTTGGTATGCGGCGTTTCTGGGCGCTGCGTGCTGCGGCGCTTTGGCCGCTTGCGCGGGCACCTCGGGCCCGCCGAGCAGCAGCCAGGCCCCCCGCGCAGCCCCTGCAGTCGCCGAACCCACCACGAACAGCGCGTTCGCTGGGTTCACCGAGTCCCCCCAACCCGCCGACACTTCGCGAGCGGATCGAGCTGAGCAAGAGCTCGGCCGCGCCTGTGGCGAAGCCGACGCCGCACTGCTCGCGGTCGCCACGAAGCTTGCCGACCAGCGCTCAGACGCCAACGGTGAACTCGACGTCGACGCCATCAGCTACGCATTACGCGCAGCTGGCGCGCCTTATGTTTGGCCGCGCGCCTGGTTGTTCAATGGGCGGGAAGGCGAAGTCGAAAGCGCGAACAAGCGTATGCAGCGCTGGCTTGGGAGCTTTTCGGACGGCGGGGTTCGTCGTTGTGGAGTCATCGTGCGCCACGAGGCGAATTCGAGAATGAGCGTCGCTGCCGTAGCGGTCGATGTGCTCGCCGAGCTCGAGCCATTGCCCACTCGCGCGCGGATCGGGCAATGGCTCGAAGTCCGCGCGACGCTGCGGGTGCCCGCAAGCGAAGCCAAGCTCGTCGTCCTCGGACCACGCGGCGCGCCGCGCCCTGTGCCCACTTCCTTGGACGAGGGCCGAGTTCGCGCGCGTTTCAACGCCGATGCGCCCGGCGCATGGCTCGTGCAACTACTCGGATCGGTAGAAGGCGGTCCACGCCCGCTGCTCGAGGCATTGATCTTCGCCGGCACGGAGCCACCGAGCACACCCGCCAGCCAAAAAACCCCGGGAGAGGACGCCCAATCTGAGGCGAGCGATCCCCAAGCAGCGCTGTACGCGATGGTCAACGCGGCTCGCGCAAGCGAACGTGGCGCGCCGCTCGCGCGCAATGCGCAGCTCGAAGCGCTCGCACAAGCGCACGCTGAAGCCATGCGCCACGTGCGCAAAACCGCGCACGACACCGGTGACGGCGATCTCGTTCAGCGCTTGGAACGAGCTGGGCTCGAGCTCTCCGCGGGTGAAAACGTGGCGCACGCGGGCAGCGCCGCGCTTGCGCAGCGGGCACTGTGGGCAAGCCCCTCACATCGCGAAAATCTGCTGTTTCGAGGCTTCGACTCGGTCGGGATCGGCGTCGCACCCGACGCAGACGGCACGCTTTGGGTGTGCCAGGTTTTCGCCAGCACACACTAGTGCCGCTGAGCGGTCAGAACCGGCTAATCGGCCGACAATTTCAACGAGTCGCGAGAATGGGTCAGACAATCGACACTGTTCAAAGCAGCCGCTCGCGGGGTACCGTCGATCCCGTGTTTCGTCGGATTGTTCGTCGGTTGGGCAGTATTTCGCGGACTTTCCCTGTTTGGGGATCACGCAGCGTGTCGAGCGGGCGAACGCGCCCCTCACGCCTGATTCTGGCGATCGCGACGCTCGTCATCTGCTGGCTCGTCGCTGGCAGCGCGCAAGCGCAATCCGGCTATTTCTATCTCGACCGCGCGCAGATCTCTGGCGCACCCGACGACGGCTTCATGGTCTGGCGCCCGTCCTTCTCGGACAAGACGCGCTTCTACGGCAACGCCATCCTCGGCTACTCGCACAATCCCCTGCGCAACGACACGGTCACTGCAGACCCTGTCGCCAAGGACACGATCGACAACCCGGTCCAGGGCCAGTTCACGACCTACCTGTCTGGGGGTGCCGAGATAGCGAACCGCTTGTCGGTCAACTTGATGATCCCGATCACCCTGTTCCAAATCACGGGTGACGATCCGATCGGACAAGGCGTCGGCACGGGTGGCATCGGCGATGCGAAGGCAACGCTGCACGACATTCGCCTCGATCTGCGCGTGCGCGCCTACGAGTCCGACAACCGCTTGCTCAAGCTCGGCGGCGGTGGCGCGTTTTGGCTCCCGACCGGCAACTCCAACGCTTTCAGCAGCGACGATCAAGCCACAGCCTACTTGTTCGGATCCGCGGAGTTCAATTTCGGCAAGTTCTTCCTCGCTGGCAATTTGGGGCCGCATTTCCGGCCCGAGCGCAGCTTCGGCGGCGAAAAGGGCTCGCTCTTCATCGCTTCGGAAATCCGCTACTCGGGCGGCTTGTACATGCCGCTTCGCGGCGGAAAAGTGCGGCTCGGCGGCGAGCTTTGGGGTAGCACGGGCCTCACGGAATCCGCGGGACACGGCACCTTCTTCACGCTGCGCAACACCGACGTCGAGTGGCTCGCGCAGGTCCGTTACGTGATCGACGAGCGTTCTCGCTGGTACGTGGAGGGCGGCTTTGGAACGCGTCTCGCGGCAGGCTACGGCGGCCCCGACTTCCGCATGCTGATCGGCATCGGTCACTACCTCACGTTGGCGGATCTTGAAGGCAAGTCCCCGCCGCCCAAGGTGAAGGTGATCACGCCCACGGCCGACGACTACGACAAGGACACCGACGGCGACGGCTACCCCGACGCGGTCGACAAGTGCCCGCAAGAGAAGGAAGACGGCAAGCCGCCGGAGCCGACCGACGGTTGCCCCGCAGCATCCGATCGCGACGGCGACGGCATTCCCGACAGCGCCGATCAATGTCCGGACAAGCCCGAAGACAAAGACGGCATCCAAGACGACGACGGCTGCCCTGAAGACGACGTCGACAACGACGGCATCCCCGACACTCAAGACAAGTGCCCGACCGAACCGGGCCCGCGCTCGAGCATCGCCGAAAAGAACGGCTGCCCCAGCCTCACCCGTTTGGGTGACGACGGCGAAGTGCACCTCTTGCAACCGATCGAGTTCGAGACGGGCCGCGCCGTGATCAAGCCGGGCAGCTTCCCGATCTTGGACGAAGTCGTGACGCTGATGAAAGCGCGCGGCTCGCTCAAGATGGGCGTCTACGGTCACACCGACAGCCGCGGCATCCCGGCCCAGAACATGAAGCTGAGCGGCGACCGCGCCGCCTCCGTCATGGCCTACCTCACGAGCCACGGCGTCGCCGCGAGCCGCCTCGAATCCCAAGGCTTCGGCCAAACCAAGCCCATCGACGACAACGCGACCGAGGCCGGCCGCGCCAAGAACCGCCGCGTCGAGTTCAAGATCCTAAGCGGCATGGAGTGAGCCGCACGCTCGGGTGACCGCGGGTGACCGGACCCCGGGACGCGCTCCCCGGGACCGGCTCCCCGGGACGCGCTCCCCGGGACCGGCTCCCCGGGACCGGTCCATGGGTCAAATTTGACCTGGGCGGGCTTCGCTTTCGCCTACAATTCAGCGGGATTTTTGAGGTTCTTGGGTTTGGTTAGCGGGCGCGGCTGGTAAAAGCCGGCTCAAAGCTCGGTTTGACGATCGGCAAATCGCGAAGCGCCCTGAAAAATCGCGTAGCTTCAGGTTGCGAGCGCGAAAATCACATGATAGGACGCCGCTCCCATGCGCGAAAACATCCGCCTCGTTTCTTCTGCGGGCACTGGCTATGCGTACTACACGCAGAAGAACAAGCGCACCCAGACCAACAAGCTCGAACTCAAGAAGTTCGATCCGGTCGTGCGCCAGCACGTCGTCTTCAAAGAAGCGAAGATGCCGCCTCACAGCAAGTGAGCGACCTCTTCCCCTTCTTGAATCGTTTTCTTTGATGTTTGCGCCCCCGCGATGGACTTGACTGAAATCATCGCTGGTGGCTAACTCCCGCTCCCTTTTCCGAGACCCCCTGTCATGAAGCGCACTTTTCAGCCCCACAATACCAGCCGGCTCCGCACGCACGGCTACCGCAAGCGCATGAGCACCAAGGGTGGTCGCAAGGTCCTCGCCAATCGCCGCCGTAAGGGCCGCTGGCGGCTTGCGGTCTCCGCCTACGAAAAGTGAGTGACTTAGCGGGAGCGCCCGTCGGGCGTTTCCCGTCTCGCTCGCGTGTCCGTAAGCGCGTCGAATTCCTGAAGATTCAGGATGGCGGCTTGCGCGTATCCACGTCGCGCTTTGTCCTCATTCTTGCTGCCAGCGCGTCTCCTACGAGTGAGCCGCGCCTAGGCATTACGGCTTCGCGCCGCGTCGGCAATGCCGTCGTCCGAAGCCGCGCCAAGCGCCTGATTCGCGAAGCATTTCGCGCAACCCGCGCGCTGTGGCCCCCGGGCATCGACCTTGTCGTGATCGTCAAGCGCGCGACCGGCGACAGCAAGCTCGAGACCGTCATCGCCGAGTTCGTCGCGGCCAAACCGCAGATCGACAAGCGCGTGCGCACGCTGCTCGGCTCGACCTCGGCGCAGCTCCCCAAGCCGACCAGCCCGGCAAATCCCAGCTCATTCACGCCCTTGGCGGCTCGAAAAGAGGGAGAGAGTGACTAACCGCCGAGCCGCAGAGGCCGCAGAGATCTGAGAGAGGAGAGATCGGGGGTTACTCACAACGCCGCGTCACGTCGTAGATCACGCGAAACCTCCGGGCGGTTTCGTTCATCGTCGTGAATGAGGCCGATCCCAACCCGGCAAGCGCGAACCCCAAAATCTCCCTCAGATCTCTGCGGCCTCTGCGGCTCGGCGGTTCAAACTCAGAGAGCCGTTGCCGCGCCGTGATCTGCGAAAGTGCCGGGATGGGACGCCGAAGGCTGTGCCGAGGCGCGTGGCGATCGGTGACCATCAAAAACCCTCTTCAAACCCTAGCCAACGAGCTGGCTCAGCCGCACACTCGCCGGGCCGATGGTCGCGGACGCGCTGATCTTCCTGATTCGCATCTATCAGCTGACGTTGTCGAAGCTGCTCGGCAGGGTTTGTCGTTTCGAACCTTCCTGCTCGCGCTACGCCGCGGAATGTTTGCGTTTGCATGGCGCCGCGCGTGGCAGCTGGCTGTCGGTTCGCCGGATTTCGCGCTGCCATCCTTTCCATCCCGGGGGGTACGACCCGCCGCCATTGCCTAAAAGCTGAAAGCTGGAGGGCACGTTTTTCGCTCCCCGTAGACAAAAGCCCCGTTTCTCGGGGACCCGCTCCGAGCCCAGATCATTTATGAGGCGCTGAGGGCAGCTTCTCAGGTTCCCCCGCCCCTGGGCATGCTACAGGGCATCCCAGCCCTTCCCGTGGCCGCTTGGCCCCCCTGAAAAAGCAGAGTCGAAAGCGATATGGACAGAAGCAGTATTGGCCGCTTGTTGTTGATGGCGGCACTGGCATTCCTCCTCTTTCAGTTCGGGCCGAAGTTGTTCGGCGGAGGCAAGCCGACGCTTCAGCCGCTGAAGAACGAGAGCCGCCTGGTGCTGAGCACGGACCCGCGCGCGCCCGAGGTCATGTGTGATGTGGCGACGCCGGAGTTTCGCGCCCAGCTGACCAACCGAGGCGCCGCGGTGCGGCATTTCGAGCTGCTGCTCCCGAAGTACCAGATCAAGGACAAGCCGATTGATCTGTCGACCACGCCGGATCTGGATTTCAATCGCCAACTCCGCTTTGATTTCCGCAACAGCGCGGGGCTGCCCAGTGGCAAAGAGTGGAACGTCGACGGCAACTTGGTCGATTGGACGATCTCCGCCAAAGACGGCAAGAGCTGCACGTTCAGCTATCGCGACGCAAAGGTCGAGCTGACCAAGAAGGTGTCGGCCACGGGTCGCCCCTACGAACTCGCCGTCGAAGCCACGATCAAGAACCTCGCGGATCACTCGCTCTATCACTCCGTCACCGTGCACAACGACACGTGGCACACCGCGAAGGACGTGAAGGGGAGCATGTTCCGGCAGAGCCCGAACGTGACGCGCGTGGAGTGCATTCTCGACGACGGCAAGCCGCATCGTCTCGGCGAGGCCGACTTCGACGCGGGCAAGTTCACGGACGCAGAGCACTTCGTGACGAGTGCCGTGAATCCGGGTGATTGGTACCAAACTCCGGGCAAACCCGCGTTCGTTGCGGTCTCTGCCGCGTATTTTGCGCAAGCCGTGGCGCCCGTGGCTGCGCCGACCACGCCGGTCTGTCAGCTCTTGATTGAAGAGCACAAGGTCGGTGACCCCGAGAACGACGGCGCGATTTATCGCACGCGCTTGGCCTATCCCGGCGTGGACTTGGCGCCCGGCGCGACCTCTTCGTACTCCGTGCTCGGCTACATCGGTCCCAAGGAGCGCAGCGTGCTGGCCGCTGCGGGCGGCGGCAACCACAACTTCAGTGAGCTGATCGACCTCGGCTTCTTCTCCTTCATCGCCAAGGTGCTGGTCGGCTTCTTGCTGAAGGTCTACAGCGTCATCCCCAACTGGGGCGTCGCGATCATCATCTTGACGATCACCGCGCGTACGCTGCTCTTCCCGCTGACCGTGCCCGGCATCAAGGGCATGATCAAGATGCGCGAGCTGAAGCCCGAGATCGACGCCATGAACGAAAAGTTCAAGGACGACGCTCAGGCCAAGGGCATCGCTCAGATGGAGCTGTGGCGGAAGCACAACGTCAACCCGATCAAGGGTTGCTTGCCGCAGATGGCGTCGATGCCCGTCTGGTTCGCGCTGTACACGACGCTGCAGACCGCGGTCGAGCTGTATCACATCCCGTTTTTGTGGCTGCCGGACCTGTCGTCGGCAGACCCGTACTTCATTCTTCCCTTCGTCATCGGCACCACCTCGTTCTTCCAGCAGCGGCTGATGCCGCAACAGGGCGACCCGGCGCAGCAGAAGATGATGATGTACCTGATGCCGGCCATGTTCACGGTTTTCATGCTGTTTTTGCCGGCCGGCCTCGGGGTATATATGTTCACGAACGGCGTGCTCGGTATCCTCCAACAACAAGCTGTGGAATGGCACGTGCGCCGCTCGACGAACTCTACTGGTGGCTCCGGCTCGGGAAGCGGAGACATCAAAGTCAAAGTGATTGGGGAGCAAGCCTCCAAAGGGAAGGGCAAGGGCAATACGTCGTCGGCAAAGCTCGCCGGTGAAGGCCCACTCCTCGGCAAAGGAAAGGCAGAGTCATGACTGACAACGACGATCTCAACGACGCGGCTTGGGACGAAGACGAAGAAGAAACCGAAGGCGAATCCGAGAGCGGTGAGGTTTCGCACGCCGCGCTTGGCACCGAACCGGTTGCCGAGAGCGATCGCCCGCGCAAGCGCCGGAAGCAGGACGACTACGTGTCGACCGACGAGCGCGCCAACACCGCCCTCAAGTTCGTCACTGACGTGATCCGTGAGATGGAGATGGAGTGCACGGTGCATCTCCGTCGCCCTCAGGCCGGTAACGCAGAGGACGAGATCAACATCGAAATCGCCGGTCGCGACGCGGGCCGCATCATTGGCAAGAAGGGGCAGGTGCTGCAGGCGTTGCAGTTCTTGACCCACCGCATCATCAATCGCCCCGGGCTCGACCGCCGTCACATTTTGGTCGACGCCGAGGGCTATCGCAGCCGCCGCGACAACTCGCTGGCCACCATGGCCCAGCGCCTCGGCCGCCAGGCCGTCGAAGAAGGCAAAATCATTACTTTCGAGCCGATGAACCCGCGAGACCGGCGCGTGGTGCACTTGGCGTTGGCCAAGTTCGAAGGCGTGATCACCCGCAGTGACGGCGAAGGTGACGATCGCAGGGTACAAATCATCCCCGTACGCCGTAGTACAGGCGCCGCGGGCGGCGCTACAGCGACGAACTGAGCGTATCCGTCAAACATGCGTCGCGCGCGGGACCCCTGCGCGCGACGCTCTCTTGCGCCTGGGGAGGCGGGGATTACATACTCTTTCAGGGTCCAACGTCGGACGTGAAGGCGGGAAGCTCCCCGCGCTACCTGACCCGCTCGCGCGCTCGGCGCATAGAAAGGTTCCGTTGAGATGACTTGGCTTCGTCGCTCCTTCGTCTGCTCGGTTGCAAGTGTCGCGTCCCTGCTCGTTCTCGGCTGTGGGCCGAAAGCAGTCCGCGGTGAAGAAGTCGCCGGTTTGGACGACCAAGCCATGAGCACCGGCCTCGACCGCCGCGATCTGCAAAAGATGCTGCACGAGAACATGAATGCCCTGCAGGCATCACCGGTGATCGCGCGCTGGCAAAAGGAGACGCCCACGGTTTCCGTGCTGCCGCTGCGCAACGAAACCACCGAGCACATCGACAGCCAGCTCGATTCGCTGATCAGCGACATCGAAACCACTCTCGTGAACGCAGGCCACGTGCAAGTGATCAGCCTGGAGTCGCAACCGGCGCTGATGGAGCAGGTGCGCAAGCAATATCAGGACGGCTTCGATCAGAGCAAAATCGCCGGCTGGGGCAAGCAGATCGGCGTGCGCTACGTGGTCACGGGCAAAGTCTTCGCCGCCGACGAGCGCCAAGACAACGAGCGGCGCGTGCAATACTTCATGTTCATCCAAGTGCTGGACGTCGAGACCAGCGCAATCTTGTTCCAGTACAAGACCTCGGTCACCAAAGCCCTGATCTGACGCAAATGAAGCTCGCGCGCGCTGCCTGCGTGATGATCTGGCTCGTCGCGCTCGCGCTCGCGGGCTGTGCGAGTCACTCCGACAAGACCCTGGCCGCGCGCACGGCCCTCGACGCCGGCGATCCCAAGGGCGCGCTGAAGGCGTTGAACGAGGTGCTCGACGTCAAGACCGAGAAAGAGCTGCCGAAGGACGTCGGCGGTGACAACTCGCTGTTCTTGCTAGACCGCGCGATGGTGCTGCAAGAGCTCGATCAGTATCCGCTTGCCAGTCGCGATCTCGAAATCTCGGACAAGCAAATCGAGGTGCTCGATTTGTCAGCCAACGCCGCAGCGGACATCGGGCGTTATCTGTTCTCGGACGACGTGGGCCCGTACAAGGCCCCTGCGTACGAGAAGTTGATGATCAACACCGTGAACATGATGAACTACTTGGCGCGCTCGGACTTGAACGGCGCGCGAGTCGAGGCGCGGCGCCTCGCGGTGATGCAGAAGTACACCCACGACAAGGGTGACGCCGCGCAGTCGCTGCTCGGCCCGGGCAGCTACTTGGCCGGCTTCGTGTTCGAAAAGAGCGGCAAACCAGACGACGCTTTGCGCTACTACGACGAAGCGCTGGCCTACGGTCAGTACCAATCGCTCGCTGAACCGATTCGCCGACTGTCGCAGCAATCGGGTTACTCGAGCCCGCGCTTTCGCGAGCTCCTCAGCAAAGCCCCCGCGCCCGATCCAGCCGCCGAGACCCCGAGTGATGACGACGCGGAGCTATTGGTGATGGTCAATTTCGGCCGTGTGCCGGCCAAAATTGCCAAGCGCATCCCAATCGGCTTGGCCCTAACCTACGCCAGCGCGTTCATGAGCGCAGCCAACGCGGCTCAAGCCAACCGACTCGCGATGCAAGGCTTGGTCACTTGGATCAATTACCCTGAGCTCGGTGAGCCGCGCAGCAACTACGGCCGTCCGACGTTCATGCTGGACGGCCAGTGGCAACGCTTAGAGGGCATAGTGGCCGTGGATCGCGAGGCCAAAGCCGCTTGGGAGCGTGCCCGCGGCGCAATCGTCGCATCGGCCATCACGCGCATGATCACGCGCGTGCTCGCGGGTGCCGCGGTGGAACAAGCTGGTGGCGGCGGCACCCTGGGCGCCCTGCTGAGTCTCGGCACTCAAATCACGATGACCGCCGCGGACACGCCGGATACGCGCAGTTGGTCGACTCTGCCGGCGCGCATCGCCTTTGGTCGCGTGCGCATCAAGTCCGGCTCGCACACGATCGCGCTGACTGCGCCGGGCGGGAACAAGCGTCAAACCGTGAACGTGCCCAAGGGCGGCTGGGCCGTCGTTTGCCTCACCGCGCTCAACTGACGTCACTTGGTGTAGCTGCGTTCACGCCCCGCGCACGTCGGCGTTGAACGGAAAACCTAGGCCCGGGATGGGCTGCCCTGGAGCACGAGGTTCGGCCACGAGCGCGGGTTGCGCCTCCAAACGGATCGGAACGACGCCTGCCCAGACGGGTATTGCGAGGTCCTCTTCGTCGTCGATTGGACCGCCTTTGCGGACCTTTGCGGACGCCTCCGAGATTGGCAGAGCGAGCACCGTCGTGGCTTTGAGCTCTTGCGAATTCGGAGCTCGCACGTGTTGGGCGCGGCCAGGAGAAAAGCGGTTCACGAGCGCGGTCAACGCTGCCAGCTTCTCGTCAGGGTCAACGACCACGCGAGCTTGCCCAAGGATGACCGCTGAGCGGTAGTTCATCGAGTGGTGGAACGCAGAACGAGCCAACACGATGCCGTCGATCAACGTGACCGTGACGCATAGTGGCAGTCCAACGCCACCGTGCTCGATCATGCGACTAGCAGCGGAACCGTGAATGTAGAGCTCGTCGCCAATGCGCCAGTGAATCGTGGGAATGACGAACGGCTGCGCTTCGTTCACGAGCCCCACGTGACAAATCAGGGCTTCGTCCAAGATCGCGTCGATCGTCGCGCGGTCGTACGCGGCGCGTTTGGGCACGCGACGCACGCGGGTTCGTTCGCTGGCTGCTTCAAACAAGCTCTTGCTCATGGCCACAATGTGCTCCCGCAACTGGATGCTGAAAACGTCCAGTTTTCATAATATGATGGATCCAGTGACGTTTCCCCTCTCGCTTGGCTCGCTGCAGCGTGGCGCCGCCGCGGCTAACAATTCCCCGGTTTTCGCGCAGATCGCGGAGCTTTTGAGCACTGAGATCAAACGCGGACGGCTGCGTCCGGGCGATCGATTGCCGGGCACGCGACCGCTCGCCGAGCAGCTCGGCGTCGGGCGCAACACCGTAGTCGCGGCCTATGACGAACTCGCGGCCGAGGGCTGGATCGTCACGCGTCCCGCGGGCGGCAGCTTCGTCTCCAATGAGCTCCCGGAACGGAAAACGCGACGCTACGCGAAGCCCCGCGAGTCGACTGCCCCTGGCCGCGCCGGTTTCGATTTCGAGGTGCGAACACTCTCTCGACCCGACCACACGGATCCGAAGGTCCTGGCGCTCTTCGCTGGCGTACCGGATCTGCGTCAGTTTCCGACAGCGCTCTTGGCGCGTGCCTATCGCCGCGCGTTGCAAGGCGCAGGTCGCTCCAATCTCGACTACGCCTCGCCCTACGGTGAACCGAGCCTGCGCGCTGCGCTCGCGCGCATCGCCACCTCCACGCGAGGACTGTCGGTCGGGCCGGACCAGGTGCTGGTCACCCACGGCAGCCAAATGGCGCTGGATTTGGTGGCGCGCACACTCGTGCGTCCAGGCAATCGCGTTGCGGTCGAGCAGATCGGCTATCAGCCGGCTTGGGCCGCACTCACGCAAGCCGGTGCAGAGCTCGTGTACCTCCCGGTCGACAAGCAAGGCGCCGAGATCGAAGCGTTGGAAAGCGCACTTGCAGCAGGTCCGCTGCGAGCAGTCTGCCTCACGCCTCACCACCACTACCCCACGACCGTGGCGCTCTCGATTGGACGCCGCTTGCGCCTACTCGAGCTCGCCGCCAAGCACCGCTTCGCAATCATCGAGGATGACTACGATCACGAATTTCACTACGACACGCGCCCGCTCGCCTCGCTGGCGAGCGCCGACCGCGCGGGCGTCGTCGTTCATGTGGGCACATTGGCCAAAGTATTGGCTCCGGGCCTGCGGTTAGGCTTCATTGCCGCGTCCCGCGACCTGATCGAGACCATGGCCGCGGTGCGCTTTCACGTCGATCGCCACGGCGACACGATTACCGAGCGAGCCGTCGCCGAGCTGATCGAAGACGGCGAAGTGGCTCGCCACGCGCGGCGAATGCGCCGGATTTACCACGCGCGTCGCGACGCCCTGGTGGCATCACTGAGGCGGCACTTGGGCAGTGCCCTGGACTTCGAGGTGCCCGCCGGTGGCATGGCGCTGTGGGCCGAGGCCAGCCCGGAAATAGACACGCGCGCATGGCTCGCGCGCGCGCCGAGCCACGGCGTGGCCTTCACGCTCGGCTCGAGCTACATCGCGCCCGATCTCAGCCGCAGCAAAGCCCGCCACTATCAGCAATTCTTGCGCCTCGGCTTCGCCCGTTACGACGAGCGCGAGCTGGAGACCGCAGTACTGCGGATGGCGCGCGCGCTGCGAGCTTGAGCGCGACTCACCACCAGACTTCCATCTGCGCGCCGCCGTTGAAGCCATGGCGATCCAATGCGTAGTCGGCGCCGCCAACCTTGCCGCGGAAGTCATCACTCCAAAACGCGTACGTGCCAAACGCGCGGATCACGGGCCGACTATCGAAACGATTGCCAACCGAGACCTGCGGCGCAAGCGTCACCTTGCCGAGCGTACCGCTGGTGTCGGCGGGGCCGGTATCGCGAACCCAGTCCACGCCGCCTTCCGCGGCGAGGCTGAAATATCGGTTGAAATGCACGATCGGTCGAACGCCCGCCGAGTACCAGTACTGGCGCCCGGTGCCGTCAGCCTGATCCGTCACTTGAAAGACCAGCGCCGGACCGAGCGAGAAGTGCTCGCCCAAACTAGCGATGAAGTGCTCGGTCACGCGCAGTCGCCAAGATGCCTTCTCTACCGAACGAATGAATGTCCCTGATGGCAAGTCGATGGTTTCGAAGCCAGAGGTGAACGTCTTGGCCGGACCGGTGCCGTATTGAACCGTGAACTTGTTCGTCCCACCCGGGCTGATGAAATCAGACACCGTGTGAACGAGGTTCGCCGACATGCCGGTCGAGGACGGGGCCTTGCGCCCTGACTGGTCATAGCCACTGCGCAGTGTCGACATCGTGAGACCAATCTCGGCACGCCCCGCAAGGAGCGGCATATCGTAAGCGCGGAGGTCGAATCCCGACTTGCTGAAACCGGCCGAGTTTTGCGGATCCGGCGCGGGCACGTCGCCCAGGCCGCTTGCTCCGGCGAAACCGAGCCAAGCCAAAGCGAGCTTTGCCGGGCCGACTTGCACGTCTTCGATGCCGCCACCGCCGCCGCTCATGTCCCAGAAATAGAAGTCGTTGATGTGAATGTCGTGACGACGATAGTAGCGGCGACCCGCCCAGAATTTCGCGTTCGGTTGACTCTCGAAAACGTTACCAATCGACGCCCAAGCTTCGGGAAGGCCGAAGGTGGTGTTGGTCGCCGCGCCGAGCGTGGCGTACGGGCTGAGCATGCTCAGCCTGATTTGCACGCGCGCGATCGGGCCGGACGGAGTTCCATCCGGTCTCAGGTCTTCGTTCATTTTGAACGCGCCCGGCAAGTACACGCTCTTGCCGAAGATCAGCTCGCCGTAGTTCTCCGCTTCGTTGCCGAGACGGTATTTTGCGGCCGCACCCGGCGCAGCGAAGGCAGCCAGCGAACCGCCGTGGCTATTGCGCCCGTAACCCGCGCGAAAATAGCCGCCGATGTCGACGAAATTGCCGAGCACGTGCTCGACACGATCGGCAAGCGCGCGGCGACGGTGCGCGATGGCGCGTGAGCGCGTCTCGGTGTCGTTTTCGTATGTCGATGTGAGGAACTCGTCGATCTTATCCTTTGTCGATTCCGAGGTCGCTGGTGCGGGCACCGCGTCGACCTTTGTGGGCTGTGCGACAACGCTCGCGGGTGGCGCGGGTGGCGCGGGTGGCGCATCGACGTCGGCGGGTGGGGCGTAACCCGGCGCTGGCTGCGGGTCGGCTTTCGCGGGCTCGGCTGGCGCAGACACTTCTTGCGCCTCGGCACGAGCGCAGAGCAGGGCGCCCGCTGCAAACAAAAAGCTTCCCACGGTCCGCCCGCAACACCGACGTTTACTCATAGTCGCGGGATAAAAGCATTACCCGAGAACGAAGCCAACCCCACAGCGAAGCCCAACGCGAGCTAAGGCACCACCATCCGCGCGACACCGCCCGAGAACATGGATGCGTACAGAATGCCATGCGCGTCGTCATAGGCGAGGAATGGGATGCCGCCGTCGCTGCCTTGGCTAATCTGCGGCGGCGTAGGTAGGTCAGTCCACGTCTCGTCCGCGTCGAGATTCGCCGAGACAATCGCGGGATTCCATTGGTTGGCCGCGAAGACTTGCTTCGAGCCTTGAGTGACCATGACCAGCGTGCCGCTAGTGCCGACAACGTGCTGCCATTTCACGCCGTCAGCGCTGCGCAGTACGCCGTCGCGACTCCCCAGGTAGTAGTTGCCGTTGGCTGACGGAACGAAGCCGCGAATCGTGTACTCGGCTTCACATGTGCCGCCCCCGGCCAGCGCGTCACTCGACCACGAATTGCCAGCGTCCTTCGATACCATCATTTTCGTACCGCACCAGATCCACAGGTCGCCCTTCACGATGATCAGGCCGCCGCCTTCCGTCCAAGTTTCCGGCGCTTTCATCAGCTTCCACGAACTTCCGCCGTCCTTCGTCTCGGCGATGCAGTTCGGATCGTACGGAGCGGCACAACCTCCATGCGTGGCAACGACCGCGTGCAGGTGATTGGCTGGATCGAGGGATACGTTATTGACGAAGCGATAATCAGCATGAGTCTCGTACTCGCTACCGGCGAGTACGTCTTTCCAACTCTGCCCGCCGTCGATCGTCTTCCACAGACTCTGCGCGCCGTAGCCAGAAACGGCGTACAGCACGCCGGGCTCTTCCGGATCCGCTTGCATGCTCCATTGTGCGCCATCACCGACGCCACCGTACGTCATGCCGTCACCCACACTGCCGGGCCCCGTGTTGACTTGCGTCCACGTCGCGCCGCAATCATCGGAACGCCAGATCTCGTCGTTCTCGCTGCCCGTGCCGAGCCAGACTCGACGCGGGTCGAACGGATCGACGATGATCGCGGCGCCCACGGTTCCGTTCACGGCCGGCTTCGACGAATGTCCGAGCGGCGTCACATTTTCCCAGCTGCCGGGAGCAGGCAGATCATCACAACTGCCGACCGGTACCAGCCCTGTCATGCCACCTGTCCCGGCGTTCGCGACGCCGCTCGCCCCCGCACTTGAAGCGCCGCCCGCGCTGGACGAGCCGCCGTCTGAACAGCCACACGACAGAAGGCATACCGAGATGAAGAAGTAGCGCATGACGTCTGGTTTCCCCTTGTGCGACGTTACAACTAAAGCCGCAGACGTGCTCGCCGATCGAGTAAGCGTCCCGAGAGCACGATCGAACTGCAGGCGATGAGCGTCAAGATCCAGGTCACTCGATCGACGCTCGCACACAGTCCTACAGCTGCGCCCGTAGCGATCACCCAGGGCCGCAACAACGTAAACGGTCCCAAGATAGCAACCGTCGCGAACGCGCGCAGGTCGTGATCGGAGAAGAGATACAGTGCGAGCGCGTTCAGCACGAGCACCGCATAAGGCACGAACACCCAAAGCATGCGCGAGCCCACTGCGACGAGCTCGGTGTATTGCTGCGCCGGATCAGCCGAAGCCGCGAGCAAGAGCAGGGTCACTCCCCCGAGCACGGCCACGAGCATCACCCCAAAGAGTGTTCCAATCAGCATGCTGCGCGCGTAGTAGGCGCGCTTGTAGATGCGCGCACTTCTGCCGGCCGCAGCGCGAAATCCGGCAAACGCGGCGTCCACGATCGCGAGCAACGCGAGCAAGCTGGGCGTCACTTCCACTCCGTGAAATGGTTCTGTAGCGAGCCGAGCTGGTCGTTGAAAGCTGGCAACAATTCGCGCCGAATGCCAACCAGCGCCTGCATCACATGCAAGATCGGGATCAGCTCGCGGCGTCCGTCGAACAGGCTCGCAGCAAACTCTGGGCAGGCGCTGCTCGCCGCCTCGAGCAAGTGTTCACCCGAGTGCGCACGCAGCGCAGACAGCACTCCATCATGCCGCGCCAACGGTTCTCGCATGCGCGCTTCGTGAAATATCCAACTTCCAATCGGAGCAAGGTACGTTGGTTTGATGTCGGCGTGCACGAACGCCGCGGGCCCCACCGCTACCTGTCGAGACAGGAACCGCTTCAACCCTTCGCCTCGAAAGTGATGGATGACGCCGGTCGACGTGAAGAGGGTCGCTTCGGCATCGAGTCGAAAGGCATTGGCGACCACGAACTTGCAGCAGAGCCGCTCTTCATCGGCAAGCGCTTGCGCGAGCCTCACGAAGGCCGCGTTGTAGTCACAGCCGATCAGCGACACGTCATCCGCGAAGCCGCCATGCGCGGCCAGCCAGCGCATCACGAAACCGAGCCCGCACCCCACGTCGACGATGCGATATGGGGCACGCACGCCGGCGCTCCGCAGCGCCTCGAGCAACGGGCGCAAGATGCGCAGCATGCGCTCACCTTGCCGAAATTCTTCTGACAAGCGCGTCAGTTCGTGGTGTGCGGTGAGCAACACGCGGTCGACGTGGGCCGCATCGAGCACACCGCGCTCGTGCGGCCAACTCGACACGATGCGCACCGCGCGCGACATTCGGTGTGCCTCGAGTTCGGCTAGCACTCGGTCGCGATGCACCGGCAAGCGCGCCAGTGTTTCCGGATCGTAGGCGACGACTAGATCCGAAATTTCTGGCGCGTCAGCGTGCACGCCGTCGAGCCTATCCGATTCGCCCGTGGCCTAGCGAGTATCAAGCCATCCGGTTGATGCCAATGCCGTCGACGCGCCCTCGGCATTCGTGCGAAGGTGCCAAACGTGCGCTGGCGATTTTCCGATCCGAATGACATCTCTGAAACCGAACGCCGCACCGCGTTGCTGCTTGCCATGGATCGTTTTTGGCAACAGTTCAGCCGAACTGAGCCGGAGATCGTCAGGACCTTCAAGCGCCAGGCGGATTTGGACATCGCAGAGTTCATGCGCCAGCACCTGAGCGCAATCGATCAACGGCTGATGTGGGAGTTTGGCCCCGCGGTGCGCGTCGACGGACACCGCTTGGTGGTCACCCCCGAATCCGACCGCGAGCTCCGTCCCTTGGTCGACGTCTTGCTCTCTCGCGCACCGTCGCTCCCCAATTGGGAATTCTACGCGCATCGTTTACCCGAAGAGGTGGAGCTGTCGCTCGCGACGGTGAAGGGCCGCACCGAGGTCGATGTGACGGGCTGGAAGGTCCAAGTCACTCCCGGTGAGCACCACCTGTTGGATTTGAAGTGGTTGGTCCCGTCTGGAACGGAGGGCGACAATTTGCAGTATGCGGCTTACGTCGCAACCGAGTCGCTGCTCGGCGAAGAGACGCTGGATGCCTTCATCGGCGAAATCGCAGTCGAGGAGCAAGCTCGTACGAGCGCTCTCGGGCGCCTGTTCAGTCGCTCCGCCGCAAGGTCGGATGCTCACGGTTTCGAGTCACTGAAGACCCGCGTCCACGCCGGGATCGCAGCAATCGATCGAGATTTGGCTGAGCTGCCGCAATCGAGCATCGATCAAGAAAACGGCGTCAAATACACGCTCTTTTCTCTCGAGCCCGCGGAGCAGGAAGACTACGCGGGTCGCTTCGATCTGCTCACGAGCGTTTCGAGCTTGCCGGCGATGTGGCAAGCCGCTCACTCCAATTTACTCTTCGCCTCGCGTCGCTTCTCGAAGCACGGCGAGACGTTCTGCTACGTAAAACTGGATGGTCGCGACGTTGCCGACCATCGTGACGTGAGCGATCGCGGAAAGATCGAAGATGCCCTGAACGCCGCGCTGCGCCCGAACGGGCTCGGTTCGGTGATCGGCGGAGGCACCGGTCGGCGCTATGCCTACATCGATTTGGCGATCCGCCACTTGGATCACGGGCTCGCCGAAGCGCGTCGAGCATTGCGCGAAATCGGCGCTCCCGAGCGCAGCTGGATCTTGTTCTTCGACGCGCACTTGGCCGAAGAATGGCTCGGCGTGTACGACACCACGCCGTCACCGCCGGCGCGTGAAAGCGACGACAGCGACGACGACAGCCGCGACGACTGAAAGGGCGTTCGTGCTCCGCGTGCCCGTCACACGCTGACTTTGCTCACTTTGCGAATGCTCAGCCAAATCATCAGCACCGCGAACGCGACCAACGCCAACAGATGCGGCAACAGCTCGACCGCGCCGGCATCACGCAGCACGATGCCGCGCATAATCGCGACCATGTGCGTCGTCGGCAACAGCTGCCCGATGATCTGCAAGATGATCGGCATGCCGTTGAGCGGGAACAGATAGCCCGACAAGAAAATCGACGGCAAGAACAGCATCTGCACTTTCTGCTGCGCCTCTTGCTGAGTTTGAGCCGTGGTCGAGATGTACAGGCCGAGCGCGAGGAGCGCCGACAGATAGAGCACCATAATCGCGAACAGCAGCAGCAAACTGCCGCGGATCGGCACGCCGAACGCAAAGCGCATCAGCCCGAGGATCATCGCCGTGTCCGCCAGCGCGACGAACAGGTACGGAGCGACTTTGCCTAGCATCAACCCCAGCGGATGAACCGGCGTCACCAGGAGCTGCTCCATGGTGCCTTGCTCGCGCTCGCGCACGATCGATCCCGCGGCAAGCATCACCGCGATCATCTGCAAAATCACGGCGACCAGGCCCGGGATGAGGAAGTTCGCAGTGCGCCCTTCCGGATTGAAGAGCACGATCGGCTGCGCGGCGACCGGCATCTTGACTCGAGCATCGCGCGAGATCAGGGCCAAATTCTGGCTCGAGATCACGCCATTCACTGCTGCTAGGGCGCCCGAGCTCACGATCGAGTCCGAGCCGTCAATCAGCACCAAGATCTTTGCCGAGTCGCCGCGCGCACGTTTGCCGTGATAGTCCGGCGGAATCACGATGCCGACGCCAGCGCGACCGGCGATGATTTCGGTGCGCGCGAGGCGCGGATCGCTGGTCACGCTCTTGATCGCGAAGGTCTTGGTGGCGCGCAATTGGTCCATCAATTCGCGCGACGCCACCGATCGGTCCTGATCGACGACGACCGTGGGTACGTCGTGCACGGTTTGGTCGATGAACCCGTACATCGTGAGCTGCATCAGCGGCAGCATCACCGCTAGAAACAGCACCGCCTTGTTGCGGCGAATGTGCAGCAGCTCCTTGCGAAAAATCGCCAAGAACGAGCTCATCATCCGCCGTTCTCCGCGCGCCGTGCTCGCGCCGCCTGCTCAGTGAGCGTCACGAACACGTCTTCCAAGGAGGGCGCGATCTCGCGCAGCTGCGCGAGCGGAAAGCCTTTCTTTGCTAGGCGATCGAGCAATTCTTGGTCGCTCAGCCCGCGCTCGATCAGAGCATGCACGGCTTGGCCGAAAATCGTCGCGCCTTTGCAGAAGGGTTCATCCTGGAGCCACGCAAGAGCGCGTGCCGTCTGCGGCGTCTCGATCTCCACGCGGCGCGCATCGGGCGGATTGACTTCGGGCAAGGCTTTCAAATCGTCTGGGGTGCCCGTGACCAACAGCTTGGACAAGTAGATGTAGCCGACCTCACCGCAGCGCTCGGCTTCGTCCATGTAGTGCGTGGTCACGAGCAGCGTGATGCCTTCGGCCGCCAACTGAAACAGCAAGTCCCACAATTCGCGACGCGCAACCGGGTCGATGCCCGCGGTCGGTTCGTCGAGGAACACCACGCGCGGCTCGTGCATCAACGCGGCACCGAGCGCGAGTCGTTGCTTCCAACCGCCGGACAAATTGCCGGCCAAGCGATCCACGTACGGCCCGATGTGCGTGAGCTCGACGGCCGCGTCTCGGCGAGCCTTGCGCTTCGCCTTCGGTAGACCGTAAATTTCCGCGTAAAAGTCCAAATTCTCGAGCACCGTGAGATCGGGATAGAGCGAGAATTTTTGGCTCATGTAGCCAATCTGGCGGCGAATCGCCTCCCCCTGCGCCACGCAATCCATGCCGAGAACGCTGGCGTGACCAGAAGAGGGCGCAAGCAGCCCGCACAGAATACGAATCAACGTCGACTTGCCCGAGCCATTCGGGCCGAGCAACCCGTAGACCATGCCCTCGGTCACGGTCAGACTCACGTCATCGAGCGCGCGCACCGTGCCGAAGCTGCGCGACACGCCGTCGACGGCGATCACCACGTCACTCTTCACTTGGGAACCTGAATGAACGCGGCCATCCCCGCACGCAGCTGCTCGAAGCCGCTGCGCAGCCCAACACGTGTCGCGAACACCTGGTCCGCGCGTTCGTCCGCGGTCTGCAGATTGCGCGGTGAATACTCACCCACCCCGTTGATGTGCTCGACCACGCCCTGAAAGGACTGGTTAGGGAATGAATCGACCGAGACGGGCACGGTCTGCCCGAGTTTCACGTGACCGAGCAAGGTCTCGGGCACGTAGATGCGCACGTACAGCTGCTTTTCCTCGAGCAAAACCGCGGCCGTTGCGTTCGGCGCCAGGATGTCACCGGGACGCAGATCGAGCGTTTCGATGCGCGCGGGTAGCGGCGCCTTCACCGTCAACTCGTCGATCATGACCTGAATTTGATCCACTCGACCTTGCGCACCATCCACCTGAGCTTGCGCTGACTTGAGATCTTCGACCCGCGTGCCCGCAGCCACGAGCTTGGCAGAAGCGGATTGCTCCATTTCGCGCGCCTGTGCCTGCGCGACCTCGGTGCGTCGCGAGCCATTTTTCACCTGATCGAGCTGATGCTGCAGGGCGTCGCGCAGCGCGATCGCGCCCTTGAGCTCCATATCCGCATTGTCGACGTCGACGCGCGCGGTCGCACCCGATTGATCGAGAGCGTGCACGCGATCCGCGTTCAGCTTGGCCTTTTCGACGGCGACCGTTTGCACTGCCAGGCGAGCTTCCGCGGCAGCCACTTCTTCTGGCCTCGAACCGGCCACCGCTTGCGCCAGCGCCGCCTTGGCGGTCATTGCCCGAGCGCGCGCTTCCGCGAGCTCCTCGGGACGCGCCCCCTGCTTCAGCTTGTCCAGGTTTGCCTCGAACTGAGCCAGCTGAGCTTTGGCTTGTTGCAACTGCGCCGGGTAGTCGCCTGGCTCCAAGCTGACCAGCGCTTGACCGGCTTGCACGGCCTCGCCCTCGCGCACCAAGACCTCTTTGATGCGACCGCCCACGCGCGAACCGACTGAAATCGTGCGCGCCTCCACGGTTCCGCTCCACTCGTAGGGCTTACGCTCGAGGTACACGCGATATCCGCCGTAGCCCAGCGCGAGCAGCGCACCCACGATCAACAGGTTGCGCCGCGACTTACCGCGCGGCGTTGGCTTCTCGTCACTCATTCTCTTCGCTCGTGTCTCATCCGCCCGAAAACGCGGGCAACGCTTTCAGACTAACTATCCGAAAACGAGCGCGTCATCTGTGAAGAAATCTTGGCGAACGGCAAATTGAGGCAAAGAGCCACGCGAGGCTGAAGAGAGGGGGCGCTCGAGATCCGGCAAAGCACCTCTCAGCCAGCCCTGTTCCCGCCCCTGCGCGCTTCGCAGATCGACGTTGCGCTCCCAGGCAACGGAGCGGCTCGGTCAGAAGACGCAGCGCACGCTGTACATGTCTCCAGCGTTATGGGTCGTCACGCTGGAACCACCGCTCGGGGCGAAGGAGATCGTCATCGAAGTGTCCGCGTTGAGCGACGTGCTCGACCAGAAACCCGTAAACGTGTTGGCTTTGTCGAATTCGAAGGCGGGATCGAGCAGCGGATTCGTAGTCGACGCCGTGTCGACGATCGTGAAAAGCTCCTTGTAAGTCGGCATTCGCCAGGTTCCACCCGACGCTTTGGGACAATACGTTTGCGCGTCCACCCAGGCGAACCTGTCAAACGAAGACTGACGCTGCCAAGTCAGCTTGGTTTTCGTGTCGTATACGGTCGTCGCGGTCAGCATGTACCGCCCGGCGGGCGCGGCGCCACCGCTGTGGATTGAGTAGAGTCCCACCGTGAGCACCGCACCGACCAGAAAGCCCGACAATCGCTTGTCCATCTGGAGATCCTTTTCAACGCACGCAGCGAACTGGAAGCTTCAGCGTCTCGTTCGAGAACCCAGTGCCCCCATCGCTGAAGCTGACGTTCCAGCTGCGTTGCGAGGAGCGAAAAACCCCATTCGTTGTTCCCGGAAAGTAGGTCGGGTTGATCTTCGGAGAATGCTCGAAGTCCAGCAGCGAAACGAGCTCGATGACGGTTGGCAGCCGCCAATTCTGGTAGCCCGCCAAATCAAGGCCCGCGCAGTACGGGCCCGCGCCTGCAGCGTCAAATGTGCCTCCCTCCTTTTGCTGCCAAACGAGGCCGGTAACACCGTCCAAGACGGTACCGTCACCAAGGTCCTTATAGCCCATTGGGTTCGGCGCTCCTGACTTCACGTCCGTCTGGGTGTTGGGCATGGGCCATGCGGCCCAGGCGGGATCGAGGCAGGTCGGCCCGTTCAGGCGTTCGCACACCTCGCCTTGGGCACAGGTACCCACGTTCATCGCGGTGCAGCCATTGCTGCCGACGTCGCACGACTCCACCGCGTCTACGCTAGTCGAGCAGGTCTTGGGCGAGACGGTGCAAGCGTTGGTGCAGCAGGCGCCACCGCTACAGGCGCCATTCGTGCAAACCGTCTTGGTCACCTGGAACGCGCAGCCGTTCGCGTCTCTAGTGCAGCCGGCGAGCGTCGAGTCGTCAGAGCACGTATTGTCGCCCGTTTTGCAGACCGGGTCTTCCGTGCAAGCACAGGTGGCCGCGCCCGCGACGCCGGAACATGCCTGATGATCTGGACAGACAGCTGCAATGCCGACGACGCAGCCGTTCGAACCTTTGGTGCAATTCACGCGAGTGTGGTCATCCCGACACATCGCGCCCACCACGGTGCATTCGCTCGATTGGCATGCCGTTGCGCTGCCGCCCTCCCCGGCCGCTTCGCTAAGAGGTCCCTCCCCCGCTTCGCCAATAGCACCCACACCCGAAGTTCCGCCCGACCCCGGTGTTCCTTGATTGCCACCGCCACCTCCTCCGCCCGCCCCCTCCATTCCGGCCGGTACGGGGCACAACAGGGTGGACGCCGTTTTGCTTTCCTTGCCACCTCGCACGCCGATGAGTTCGGTGACAGAGCCATCCTGAAATTGCGCGCAGAGCGGGTCTTGGAGCTCGATGCTGCCGTCGTCCAACTCGAGCCAATCACCGGAGGGCGCCGGCCCCATGTCTAGCGGTAGGACGCAGCGCGCCGGATCGCAAAATCCGTCACCGCCCGCGGGAAGCACCAGGGCAACGTTTGGGCTACCGCTTCCTGACGGCGATTCGAAGGTGCAGTCGACGCGCTGACGAAGCTTCTCAGCCGAATCGAAGGCTTCGACAACGTCCAAGCACTGCTCCTCGATCTGCCCTGCACTCGACGCCCTGGGGATGTCCGAAGTCTGCAGCAAGGGCAGCTCCGAGAACTCCTGCTGCGCCGGCACACACACGCCAGCGTGACACGTTTCATTCTCGGCACATTGCGCACGCACTTCCGGCGGGCAACGCGCGTCGAGATTCAGTTCCAAGCGCGCGATCGCCGGACGCACCGGCACGCCCGCGTTCGCGGGATCCGACGGCTCTGCTTGCGGCTTGTTTTCAGGCACCTTGCTCGACTTCTCGAGCTGGGCGTCGAGCTGCTTCTGCCACCCGGGCGGCACCATGGTGATCGAAGTATCGCGCGCGACCTCGACTTGTCCCAAGAGCCCCACGATGTCGATTTTGAGATGCAGTGTCTCGCTACCCAAGGGAATGATCTCGAACCCCGCTGGCAGCATCACCTTACCTGGCCCGAGAAACGTGGTTTCGGCTTGTACGACCTCCGTCTCGCCGACTCGGCGCACCTCCACGCGGACACGATCGATTTCTCGCGTGATGGCCAAGTTGGTATTCACGCGAAGCATGATCGCCGGCCGCGGCGCTTCGGGCTCACTGTGGCAAGCGCTCAGCGCCCAGCTTAGCGCAAGCAGCCTGAGTACCTTGAAGGGCGGGTGGGCCATTGCTCACAAGCCGACGCAACCCAACGTCGCCTGGCTACTGCAGGTGTAGCTGGGGGTAGCGGTGTGCGAAGGGCTGAGCAGGGCGTAGCTTGCGATCCCCGCACCGACGGCGAGCACGGCTCCGCCGGAGATCACTACCCACGGCGGAAGCCCGAGCCAGGTCACGCGCTTCGGGTCGGAGTGCGGCGGAGGGAGCGGCGAAAGATCGATGACTACGGGTGACTCACCGGCAACGTTCACCTTGAAAGTGCGTGAGAACGCCGCGCATCCGAGCGCTTCGACACGCGCGGTGTGCGCGCCCAGGTTGACGCGCACGCCACTGTCGAACGATGTGGCAGCGTCGTTCAGGAACGCGCGTGGAGTGCCCACGGCGCAATCCCGCGCGTGTAGGTGAAGCGTGACGCGCGCGGTGTGATTGAGCGCGAGGGGCAACGCGCGCTCGGCTTCGGCCAAAGAGGCCGCATAGAAGCGATACCTCTCGAGCTCGGACTTAGCATCCAGCAAGCGGCGATATTGATCCGCTGCCTCGAGGTATTTGCCCTGCAGCTCCAGTGCTTGTGCCAAACCGACCACGGTGGTGGGCAAGCAGGGGACACGCTGCTCGATCTCGCGGAACATGACTTCGGCCTGAGCGGCAGCCGCTCGCTGTTGGTCGCCCTCGAGGTTGCGCGCGGCCGCCAGACGCTCTTGCCCACTGTCGTCGAGCGCCACCACGCGAGCGTCCGACCAGCTTCCGGGGGCGGGTGGGCGACACGCTTCAGCGCGCACCACGGGCGCTACAGCGAGCAGCACGACGAAACAGGGCACGGCGAGCAGCGCTTTCATTTGGGACAATCGGCGGCATCGCATTCACGACACGTCGGCTTGCTGCAAGAGACTTTGCTACCTGACGAGTGACAGCAATTGAGCCGCGGCGGCGTTGGCGCTGGTTTCTCGCTGGATGGTGGTGATGGGTGGACAGGCGCGCTCGAGGTGGTTTGAGCAAGCACAGCAGGGCCACCGATCACTTGCTGGATGACCACCGAGACGACAGGCGTCGCAGCCGCGGCTGTGGGAGGCGTGCTGACGCTGGCGACCGGCTTAGGCTCGTGAACCGGTGGCGAAACGAAGTAGCCATAGAGCGCGAGCGCGACGAGGCCAATCGCTGCGAAGCCGCCAAGCGCGAGCGCCTTGTGATGCCCGCGTGGGGGCGGAGGTTGAATTACGGGCGGGACGACCGGGGGTGTCGAGTCATTCGACGGGAACAACTCTCGCAGCAGTCGCACGAAACACTCGGCATCACCCGCTCCATCCCAACCAATGAAGTCAGCATTCTGGATCGCACCAAAGGGCAGCGGCGGGTCGACCGCATCCAAGCGCAGCGGCAGCATTTTCCCATGTTTTTGGGCCAAATCCGCCTCTTGCTGCACCCAGGTGGAGACGACCGAAAATCGGCTCCAGACGACGATCACTTGCTCCGCGCGCTCGAGTTCCGCGTGTAGCGCCTGGCGGTACTCTTGTCCGGCGCGCAAATCGTCGTCCCACACGACTCGCAGACCGTGCTCGCGTAAGCGCGCCACCAACTGCCGGACCAGCGGCGCGTCCTCGCGAGCGTAGCTGACGAAAATTCGCCTCATCCCTACTCACGGCAGCTTCCCTCAGTCGTTCGCGATTGTCACGGTAGGTACGAATTGCGAGAATCAATGACTATTGGCGAAAATGGCCATGCTCGCGCGCCACTTCGAGGCCCAAGACGACGAAACCTCGCGAGACCATTGCGATCTCGCGAGGTGCGTGGAGAAGCTGTGAGCGCCCAAACAACCGAGGAGCGCCCGGCTAGATACTCAATCAGCTCGCCTGGGCGACGAGTTCGCTTTCGGGAGCGAGCGACTTGCGCTCGGCCATGGCTTGTTCGTACAGCGATTGCTCCTTGGCTTTGTGGCTCGCGCTGAAGCGCACCGCGATGGCGCAGGCCGAAGAGACGAGCACGCAGATGCCGAGCGTGGAGAAGCAGCCTTGCACGCTGCCCACGGATTTCAGCAAGAAGCCGGCCGCGACGGCGCCCACGTTGCCACCGGCACCGATGATGCCGGCAACGCCACCCAAGGACTTGCGATCGATGAACGGCACGAGGGCGTAGGTTGCGCCGCAGGCCATGTGCGTGAACATGCCAAAGGTGATCATCGCGGTGACGGCCATGGCCGTGGTGCTGGTGTGCGAGAACCAGAGCAAACCGGCGCCTTCACCGACCATCAACGCGAACAGCAGCGTCGTGCGTGCGTCGAGACCGCGCTTGCGAGCGACGCGATCCGAAAAGATGCCGCCGAGTGCGCGAGCGAACAGCGCGAGCAGACCGAAGGAACCGGCGGCCATACCGGCGGACTGTAGGTCGAGCTTGAAGCGATCCACGTAGTAGCTCGCGGCCACGTTGTGCACGAACAGCTCGATACCGAAGCACGCGCCGTAGGTCACGAACAGCATCCACACGCGGTAGTTGGCCGCGGCAGCCTTGAATACCTGCCATCCGCCCTTCTTGCCGCTTTCGATTTCGACGCCGGCCTCGCGCAGCTCCTTGTAGTTTCCTTGCGGGCAATCTTGCGTGAACTTGTAGTACAGCACCGCGACGATCAGCATCAGCGCGCCGGGCACGATCATCGACAACCGCCAGCCCAGGCCGCGTTCGACGCCCAGGCTGAGCAGCGCCGCGAGCACCCAGGGCATCACGGATTGCGTGACGCCACCACCCGAGTTACCCCAACCGGCGCTGGCCGCGTTGGCCGTGCCGACCACGTTGGGCGCGAACATCACCGAGGTGTGATACTGCGTGATCACGAAGCTTGCGCCGATCGCGCCGATCAGCAGGCGGAAGAACAAGAACACCGCGTAGCTCTTGGCGAATGCAATGCCGAGCACAGGCAGCGCGCCGAGCGCGAGCAGCGCCGTGTACGTCTTGCGCGGGCCGTACTTGTCACACAGCGGACCGATCAAGAGCCGCACCAAGATCGTGATACCGACGGCCGCGATATTGATATTCGCGATCTGATCCTTGCTCAGATGGAATTCGGTCTTGATCACCGGCATCAGCGGTGCGAGCGAAAACCAGGCAAAAAAGCAGACAAAGAACGCGAGCCAGCTCATGTGGAAGGCTCGCATGGCCGGTGTCGTGAATGAAAAGAGTTGCAGGCGTGTTGCCTTGGTCGCTCCGGAGGTCATGCTTCTGCTTTCGCTGGTTTGGGGTTTCGTAACGGTGTCAGCTGGGTAGCGGGCTTGGACTCATCGCCCCGCGCAACACGCCTGCGCGTGTCTCCAAGAAGTGCATCAACGCCATGATCAGCAGCTGCGGCTGAGCTGGCATGACGTGCGGTCGCACGCCGTGAGCTTCAACGACGTCGCGCGCGGAAGTACCGACGACTGCGACGACGACGCGCTTGCGCAGCGCGTTCACTAGTTCGCGCGCCAGCTCGATGCGGCGGGCAACCTGATACAGGTGCAGGAATTGGATCTCGCAACTGACGACCAGGGCTTGCACCGCGCCGTCCACGATCATGCGCACAAGCGTCTCGGACTCCGCGGTGTCTCTCGCGGAGCGTCGCTGCGTCAGCTCGATTTCGCGGAGATGTGCACCCTGAGCGCGCAGGCTCTTGGCCAGCGCATCGTCCAGCTCGCCGTTGAAGCGCAGCACGCCTCGGCCTGCCAAATCGAGCTGCTGCAGCGAACGCACCAAGCTATTGGTCGTGAGCGGCGCGCCGGCCTCGGGCTTGGCGTTCAAGCCGAAGCGGCGGAGGCCCGCGGTCGCTTTCGGACCACGGCAGGTGATCGTAACCGAGCGCAACGCACTCACCAGGTCCCCGCGTCGACCGACCTCCTGCGCGCATTCGAACAGCGCGGAGACGGCGCTACCAGACATGAACAAGGCAACTTCGAATCGACCCGAGGCAAGCTCGTCGATCAGGCAGCGAACCTCTTCGAGCTCGAGGTACAGGGCTTCCGAAACCGGCGGTACCGCGATCGAGATCGCGTCGTGCGCCTCGAGCAGCGTGCTCAACTCACTGGGCTTTGCCTCGAGCAAAGCAATCACTGCGCGCCCGCTGAGGATCGAGTTCGAGTCGGTGAGCTGCTGCGCCATCTACAGCCCATTCAGCAACCTCTGTGCCACCTGGAACCGGTGCTACGAAAAGCAGGCCATTCCGGGGTGCGAAACGAAGCCGACGCCGGGCGCGAAACGGGGCTGAAATCGTGCGGAACATGGCTCCCGACAAAATTGTCAGAAGGTCGTGACTGGCCCGACAAACCTGTCGGTCCCCTTATAAATGCCGGCGTTTTCGGCCTTTCTTAAGGGCGATGTCGTTAGCCGAAACGCAGCGCCCGTCACCCGATCCCCACCCTCCGACAATTTTGTCGGCCGCTTGATCCAGCCCCGCGGGGACGCCGATCACTGCAGGACGTACGCGCTTCCGTCCCAGCGATATCGCCGCTTGCCGATATCACCCCAAGGCAATAGCAGCGGCTCGAGACCACCTGCAGTAGTGGTGTCCGGCGGAAAGGGATAGCTCTTCTCCGTCCAGCCGAGAGCGCGCGCAGGACGTAGCTCGATTTCCATGCCGCGTTTGCCCGGTTCGAAGGCGACCGCGCCCAATATTTCGTTGTCACCCACCGCGCGGCTGGTCTCGGCGGCGAACACCCGCGTCAAAGCCTCGTCCTTGATGCCGTAGATCATCAACGCCCGACGCTCGACCATGTCGCCTCCGAGCGCCTTGCTCGCCTTGGCGTGCAGCACGGCCCGCACGATGATTTCGGCCTTGCCATCACCCGTGAGATCGCGCGCCGTGACGTCCAGGATGTCCTTCGGGTCGGTAACACCGACGGTGATGAAAGCGTAGCTCAGCCCCTGCCGGAAGCCTTTGCCGAACACGACCAAGTCTTTGCCGTGCACGAGCACGCGCTCGGTGCCGCGATCACCCGCGACGTCGGTCACGAAGTCGAAGCTCGGTTTGCCACCGCCAACGCCGCGGTCTTTGCGGTACAGCGCGTACACGCGATCCAAGAGTTCATCCGAACTGGGCGCGCGAGGCACCGGCGGCGCTGGCGGCTCGTCGCCGTGTGCGGCTGCGGCTTTTGCGCCTTTTTTGGCTGTCTTTGCGGCTTTCGGCGCGGCACCACCCTTGGGAGTGAACGGCGTTTGTTCGCTTTGCTCGAAGCCCTTGCCTACCCACTTGAAGGTACGACTGCCCACGCTTTCCCACGGCAACAGCGTGGCCCCCATATCGCTCGGGGTCACCTCTGAATACGTTGCGGGATCGAACCCGTCCGAGTCGCCTTGCGCGATTTCAATCGTGTTGCCCTTGATCGAAACGCGGTTTTCGATCTTGCCGTCCGGGGTCTTGATGCCGACCTCGTGAGCAAATGCCTGGAACGGCGTGCCGTCATTGCCGGTTTTTGTGACCGTGATGATCTCGCGATACTTGTCCGACGCGCCGAGGCGCTTTTGGACCACGATCTCATCGTGGCCATCGCCGTCGAAGTCGACGAGCGCGAGACGGGTGACCATGCTGCCGTCTTTCACGCCCAGGTCGGCGAAGTAGAACTCTTTGCCGTCTCGATAGTGCGGGCCGACAATAGCGAGGCTGCTGCCAAACACCGCTACCCGCTCGAACATCGCGTCACCCCAGACGTTGCCGTACGCCTCACGAGACGGGTTCTGTAACCCCTTGGGTTTGAGCAATTGGGAATCCAAGCCCTCTTCGGCCTCGAGCAGCAATGGCGGGAGCGCGCGACCACTGCGACCGCTGGCCGTGCTGATCACGCCGGAAATCGAGCCGGAGGCGTCGGCGTCCGTGTACGTCACCGCGGCGCGCATGCCGACGCGCACTTTGGCCGCATCCGGCAATGCGGACCAGGGAATTTGAGCCTCGACGTGCAGGCCGCCTTCGCTGGGCGCTTCCACGATTTTGGCGCCGGGCAATGCGGCTCCCTTCAGCTTGACCGCGCCGGCCACTTTGCCCGGATTGCCAGGATACAGGTCGATCTCGTAGGTGTTGAAGTCACGACCGCGCGGAAACGCCAGGCTGAGCGTCGCGTGGTCCTCTTTCTCGCCGGCGGCCGCGGTACGCACGATCCGCTTGTCGAAGATCTTGAGCACCACGTACAGGCTACTCTCATCGTAGCCAATGGTGACCGCCGCGCGCGGATCGCCGCCGCCTGAGCCGGAGAGCGTGTCGCCCAGCTCGGTCATCTTGTTTGGCCATTCGCGCAGATCGCCGTCGATGCGAACTTTTTCGCCCTCCATCGGCTCGGCGACGATGGTGCGACCGCCCGCGACGGCCGAAGCTGAGAATCCGAGAATCGCGAGCCCGAGGGCGAGGCAGTGCAGGGTGCGCATTTGAGGCGCGCAAAGCTATCAGAGATCGGCGCGCCCGAGAATCAGCGCGGGAGCCCTCAGCTAGCCGTGCCGCGCGTCATTCGCTCACGAACGCCCAGTCGAGCGGGGTCTCATTGCTCGAAATAGCCAGCGTCACGAACGTTCCGATGCGCTGAACCTGGGGACTCAGCGGGTAAGTCCTGAGCACGTCCTCCAAGGCGCTGGCTGAAGCCTCATCCTCCATCTCGAGTTGCCAGATGAGCGCCGTCTCACTCGCGTTCGCGTCCACGCCTTTGTGGACGAACAGCTGTTCGCCACTCCACTTCAGCGCCAGCGACCACGCGGCATTTTCATCCAGCCGTTGGCTGAGGGAGAGGAATAAGCCCCACGCGCCGATGGCCGTCGTGGTGGGCGAATACTCCCATTCCTCCGAGGCTCGCGGCAGCGTGTGATACTTCAGAGTCCGTGGCGGGCCTTCCTCCGTCGCGTTCTCCATCAGCTGATAGGTGAGGCGCTTGCTATCGTAGAGCGCGTTTACGCCATCGATACCATCGCGGCGCCAGGCCAAATAGGCAGCGCGCGCGCCGAAGTTGCGAGCGAAGCGCTCGTTGGTGCCCACGTACGGTGACGGTTGAGCTCGGATCCAGGCGACGTCTTCGCGGATGCGTTGATTGATTTGCTCGAACTCATCCACGTGGGACGCGGCGAGCGCGGCTCGGTAGCGATTCGCAAAGAACTGCGATTCACCGAAGTACATGCCGTCAGAGCCCCAATTGGAGTCGACATCGAACACGCCCACTTGGGTCGTCCACGGTCCGATATCGATATCGCGATCGCGGAGCGCACGGATTAAGGCGGAGACCAGCTCGACGTTCGACGCGACGTCATCCGCGGGCTTGCCGTGATCGATGATCAAGAGCTCCTTTTGCCGCCAACGATAAGTGCCGAAAAAATCCACGAGGTCAGCGGGCTGCTTGGGCACGAAATCGAAGGAGCCGGGCTGAGTCAAGCCGAGCCAGATCATCGCGTTCTCGAAGTGGTTCGGTCGGGGCGGCACGTACCCGGCATAGGTGGCGTTGATGTAGTCGGCGTATTCCTGCTCGGTCATGTAGCTGACCTTCGGCAGGTTGCCGGGCTCCGTTTCACGCAAACACGCGGCGAGTTCGAGACGCGATACCTGACAGTCGTGATCCAGCGCGTTGCACGGATGGACATCGACTTGCTCGCAGCCCGGCACCGGCCGTTCGTGCGTAGGCACGGTCAGCGGCTCACTGCTGCAGGCGCACACGCTCGCAACCAAGGCCAGGCACAGCAACACTGCGGGTTGGTGAATCCGTCGAGCCCTCGTCGATCCCTGTTCGCTCATCGAATCCCTCCAACCGAGAAACGGAGCGTATCAGGTCCGTGCCCAGAGCTCACCTCATTTGGCGGTGACGGTCGCAGTCGTGAAGTCAATCGTGCCTGTACTATCCTGCGCCTCGAGCAAGAGCTTCGATTCCACGAGCTTTCCGAGCTTGAGACCGAGGCCAATCCACTTGGTGAAGTGCTCGGAAATCGAGATGTGACCGCATTGCCGAGCAGTTCGGCGAATGCTGAAGTACTGGTCGAACGTCATGTTGTCGCCGGTAATTGCTGGCTTGTTCGTGCGCGTCTTCTTCCAGACGTCGTACACCTCGCCGTCGACGGTGATCGTGCCCACGCTGTCGCGCGGGGTGCCGTCGGACGCAGTTCCCGCGGGCTTCGTGCTGCCCCAGTCGTCGAGGATGTAGTACTCGCGCAGTGGATCGACCGTCCACCCGTAGATGCCAACGTAGACTAAGCCTGTGTTTCCAGTCTTCGACTCGGCAAAGTCAGCCGACAGAGTTCCAATCTGATCGGGTGTCTTCGTGCGATCGAAGGTCAGGCCGATGCGCGCCAAGAAGTCTTCAACCCCGCTCCAATTCGCGCTGAAGTTGGCGTCTTTGTTGAACACGGTCATGCAGCCCGAGCCGTTTCCCTCGGCCCAGAGCTCATAGCTGTATTTGCTGCCCACGTTACCAGTGCTGTTCGAGCAGTACTTGGTGCCGCCGGTCAGCGCGGGCACGGTGGGGCATGTATTGACGGCACCAGCCGCGCCGCCGCTCGAGCTCGTACCACCTGTGCTGTTGCCGGTGCCGCCGCTCGGCGGGCCGCCAGCGACGACGGTGCTGCCGCCTTGGCTGTTGAACCCACCGGTTCCAATCGAACCGCCAACGCCGACGGAACCGCCTACAGCAACGGGTCCCGAACCGCCGGCTGTGCTTGCTGAACCAGCGATGCTCGCTGAACCAGCGACGCTCGCAGCGCCCGCGGGGCTGCCACCCGTATTGGCGCTGGGCGCGCCCCCCGCGCCGGTGCTCGAACCGGATGCCGAGGTGCCCGCACTGGCAGGTTCAGTACCGGGCGCCGGCGTGCCCGCGCAGCCCGCGAAGAACGCCACGGCAACGCAGGCACTGAGCGCAGCGAACGAGCGAGCAGTTTGCGGGCAAAGCATCAATCATGATTGAGCATGCCCGCTCATCCGAATCAAGGGACGCTGCGCTCGATTGTGAAGCTCAATGATCGGGGAATTCGAGCTTCAGTGTAGATATGGCTTGATAGCGTTGTACCAGACGACCGCCATCTTCTCGTAGCCACCTTCGTTGGGATGAACCATGTCCGAGCCCAGGTCAGAGGTCTTGAGGGCGGCGAACATGTCGACGTAGATGACGTGTTTGCCAGCATCCGTGCGTGTCTTGACCACGCCGGGAACGGCTTTGTTGAACGTGTCCACAGCGGCCGCGCCGGATGGAAACGGAATGATGCTGGATACGACCACGAGCGCATTCGGGGCGTCCGCAACCACGTGGTCGATGAGCGTGCCGAGTCGGTCGGGAGCACCCGCGGGGGTTTGGTACATGTCGTTCGTACCGAGGTGGATCAAGACGATGTTCGGGCTGAAGTCCGCCACCACCTTCTTGCCCTTGTAGTTCACGCTGTCGTTGGTGGCAGTCGACTTCCCGGTGACCAGGTCGTCATCCTGCTGGATGGTCCAGCCACTGTGACCTTCGTGCTTGGCCACCCATGACGAACTCGCAGTGCCAAGCGCTGAGAGCACGGTTGCGCTGGGCGGATTGGCCGTGTCGTAACCCAAGAAGGTGATCTTCTTGTTGTCCGCGGAAGTGTGGGTAAAGAGCTTGATTCGATAGCCCCCGCCGTAATTGATGCCCCAGGTGATCGAGTCACCGAGCGGCAAGATCTTGCAAGGCTCGCTCGCTGGACACGGGTCGAAAGTGCCCGTGCCAACGGGACCTGCGCCGGCTGTACCGCCGGCACCCCCGCTTGCGCGGCCACCCGCGCCGCCGCCAGCGCTCACCACCGGTGCGGAGCCACCACTGCCGCCGAGACTCGGCGCGCCGCCGCTCGCTCCGCCGACTCCGATCGGCGCGCTCCCGCCACCGGACCCACCCGCGGCGGGACCCGAGCCGCCAGTCGCGACCGGTCCGGTGCCGCCGCTTGGGGTCACCACCGGCGCGGAGCCGCCATTGCTGTGCATCCCTCCGCTGGCGACCGGCCCAGTGCCGCCGGAGCCGCTGGTGTTGTCGGAACTAGAGCAACCAAGGACGAGCGCGAGCGCACTGACGGCACAGACGCTACCAAAAGCTTTGATCGGCATTGCTGAACGCTTCATGGGATTTCGAGGGTCGGAAGTGTGAGTCGGTGTGCCAGGCAAATGACCCAAACTTGCGCACCATCAAGAGCGACGAATTTGTCACCCCTCCTCGCGAAACAGCGCTGTCGAATGTTTTTTCCGACAGTCGATTTTCGGGCGAATTTAGGTCGCGTTAAGCATCGAGAGCAGCGATGCGTGAAGCGCGCTCGACGCGGCCAACACGTCACCGCGCTCGAGCCTCACAGCGGCTCCTTGCTGATCGGTGACGACTCCGCCCGCTTCGCTGACCAAGAGCATGCCGGCCGCGATGTCCCACGGCGACAACCCCTTCTCGAAGAACGCATCACCGCGACCGGCTGCGACGTAAGCGAGGTCGAGCGCCGCTGAGCCCAAACGACGAATGCCCGAGACTTGCGCCATCACTCGCGCGAGCTTCTGCAAATAGCCTTCGTGATCCGGGCGTCCGCGATGCGGCACACCGGTGTGAATGAGTGCGTCCTCGAGCGTCGCAACATTCGCGACAGTCAGACGCTGCTCGCCGAGAAATGCTCCTTGTCCGCGCTCTGCCCAAAACAACTCGGCGCGCATCGGATCGAGCACGACCCCGGCGATCGTGCCGCTGTCGTCCGCGTAGGCGAGACTGATCGAAAAGTGCGGCAGTCCGCGCACGAAATTGGTCGTGCCATCGAGCGGGTCGATGATGAAGCGCGGGCCCACGGCGACGGCCTCGGAAGCGCTCTCTTCGGCTTGAAATGGAACGCCTGGTTGCGCTGCACTGAGCACGTCTTTGATCGCCGCTTCCGAGCGCAGGTCAGCTTCGGACACGAAGTCCGCTGGGCCCTTGAGCGTCACACCCGGAATCGAGCCACGAGTGAAGTAGGAGCAAAGCACGCTTGCGCCGGCATTTGCTGCGGAGATTAAGGCGGTTGCGAGCGAGGAGGGCATGGGTGGGGCCGGCTTACCACGAAACGCGGTGTGAGACGGGGTTCGCGGGCTAGCTCATCGCGCAGGGTCGGGATAGAATCGGTAAGCAATGTCCGTTTCGATCGCCGAGCGCCGTCATGTCTTCTCATTTGAGGAATACATTGATGTGGCCGAGCGGAGCCCAGCACGTATTGAGTGCTGGGAGGGGGTCATCCTGGATATGTCGGGTGGCTCTCCTCGCCATTCTGCGATTTGCAACAACCTCGCCCGTATTTTGGGTGCACAACTGCGTGGAGCACCGTGCCGAGCGTTCGACGCCAATCTGCGAGTCCGCTCGCTCGCTGCTAAACGCGCGACGTACGCTGATGTGACAGTCGTATGCGGGCCCCTCGAGCTGGACCCCGCGGACAAGACTCGACAAACGGTCTTGAATCCGACTGTCCTAATCGAAGTTCAAAGTCCCTCCACTGAAAGCGACGACCGCGGACCAAAGCTCGACTGCTACAAGCTCATCGCGAGCGTGCAAACCGTGGTCTTGGTTGCACAAGATCGGCCGCACGTGACCGTGCACGAACGTCAAGCCGACGGCACGTTTACGCAGCGCGAGTATCTTCGGGATGTGATCGACCTTCGAGCAATCAGCTGCACGTTGCCGATCGGTGAGGTTTATGAGGGTCTGCCTGAGGCGTGAGCTCGACCAAATATTTGACTATCGACAGCGTTAGCTTTGCGGAGAGTCTATTCGAGTTGACCGTTGCTTGGTTCGCCTGGAATGACAACACGCGCGGACAATTTGGCCCAAGTGATCCAACAAGAGGTCTCTGCTGAAGAGTTCTACGACGCCTTCATCAGCTACGTGAGCAGAGGCGCTGACGCGGAAATCGCTTCGGCCTTGCAACGCGACCTCGAGTCATTTCGCGTCCCACGCAAGCTCGTTGAAGCAGGATACCCCGCCTCACTTCGCCCGGTGTTCCGCGATGTGTCGGACCTCGCTGCGGCGAGCAGCCTGCGGAATAGCCTGAAGAGGGAGCTGCGTCGGTCACGGTTCCTGATTGTGCTTTGCTCACCGCGGGCACAGCGGTCGGAATGGGTGAATGAGGAGATCCGCCAATTTTTGGCCCTCGGACGCGAAGACCGCGTGCTCGCGGTGCTGTTAGAGGGAGAGCCAGCAGATTCGTTCCCACCGGCGCTCGAGATCGTGCGCGATTCGTTGCTGTCCGTCGATGCTGCTAGCGACGGACCGCTCGCTGCGGACCTCCGCCCCAAGGGGCGTTTGTCGAAGCGTCAGCAGCAACGAACTGCGGTGCTGCGACTGGCTGCGGCGATTCTTGGATGCAACTACGACGACCTAGTGCGACGTGCCGAGGAGCGATCGGCCCGCTTCCGTCGTCGAATCGCGGCCAGCGTTGCTATCGTTCTCATGGTCTTCGTCGTCCTTGCGCTTCTTTTTGAGAAACGTTCGGTGCGTGCCGCAAGCGCCGACATGGCCATAGATCGCATCGACGAAGAGACGACATTGCTCGCGCGCAGCATCAGTGCCGCGCTGGAGCAGTCCGATCCGGTGATGGACCGTCTGAGCTCGCTCGCGCGCGATCACGATCCGCTCAAAGCCTACGATCGCGTGGCGCACTCACTGCGTGATTTGATGCAAGGGCGACCCGGCGTTTCGTCGATTAGCATCAGCTTTCCCGATGGCACCTTCCAAGGCGCGTATCGCGACGAGGACGGCTCGATTCGCTTCCAGGATAGCCGCGTCAGTGCACGGGATTCGATCATCAAGCGCTACACCTTGGTCGGGCACGAGCGCATCAGTCCCTATTATGAAGAGCACATTGCCTTCGACCCGCGCGGCCGCGAATACTACAAGCTCGCCGTGAGTGGCGGCCACCGAATGTGGACCAAGCCCTTCCCGTTCTTCAAAACACACTACACGGGCATCGCGCGTGCCGAACCGGTGTACGAATCCGATTCGAAGACGTTGCACGCGGTTATCACCCTCGATTTCGACGTCACCGCGCTGTCGGTGGTCCTGTCTCGAGCGTCAATGGACGGCGCGGCGACATTGCTGTACGCGGACGACGGCACCGTGCTCGCTTATCCCGCGGGGGAAGGGCGAATCAACAATTTACCCCTGCGCCAAGATCGCGCGCTTCTCTACAGCGATCTCGACGACCCGCGCCTGAACGCCTTCTTTAGCGAATTCGTAGGCAAACCGGACACGCTCGCTGTGCACGAAATTGCTGTGGAGGGGGAGAAACAACTCGTGGTCGCAAAGCCGCTCGCCGCGGGCGACGATCTCGGCTGGTTTGTCGCAACGATCATCCCCGAGGCGCGGCTTTTACGTTGAACCTACTTCAACCGTTTTACGGCCAAGCCCTGAGCAACCGCGCTTGCGCTCCCTCAATCGCAATCGCCCCAGTACGCCCAAGTTCCTCGAGCATCGCTCGCACCTCGTCCACGGTGCATCCGTCGTGGTTCACGTAGTCGATGTAACCCGCGACCGACGACAGATCCGCGATCGGAAACGTCTCCAATAGTCCATTCTTACTGAGCGCCGCGAGCGCAAGCTCCGGCAGCGTGAGCGCAGTGACTTCTCCGCGCGCTCGGCGCACCTGGGCGAGCGGCACGTCGAAACGCGCCGCAGCTTCAGAAATCGTAACGCCAGGGACGCGGCTCAAGCGAGCAGCCCGCAGCGCGTTCTCGGAAATAGACGCTCGAGGCATACCCCCAGCCCCTCTACTTCTTCATTCGCAACTGCTGCTGCTCCTCCGCCTCCAAATCAGCCAGGGCGCGCGCCAACTCATCCTGCTCCGCCGCATTCAACGGCAGTGAATCCGCCGCCACCTGCTCCACGCGCAGCGGCGCCTTCTGTGGCTCGGGCTCCGCGGGCAACAAGCCCATCTTGCGCTTGAGCGCCGTCAGGTCTTCGTCCGCGCCCTTGGTGACTTCGAGTTCGCGGAACTTGTGCGCCAGTGTGTCGCCCGTGGCTTCTTCGTTGAGCTCGGCGTGGGCCTCGGCTTCGGCCTCCATCTGTTCGATCTTGCCGGCCATGCGATCGAAGGTCTCGAACGCGCTGGCGTTCTTGAGACCGGTCATCGTTTCTTGGATCGCCTTCTGCGCTTCAGCGCGCTTCTTGCGGGCGATCAGCAGGTTCTTCTTGCGCTTGGCTTCTTCGATCTTGTTGTTGAGCGCGCGCAGCGCGAGCTTGAGTTGGTCGACCGCTTGTTTTTGCTTCGACCATTGATCTTGGAATTGCTCGGCCAGGGTCGAGTGCTCTTTTTTGCGAGCCAGCGCCTCCTTGGCGAGCGCGTCGTCGCCGGAGCGCACGGCGAGCATGGCGCGGCGTTCCCACTCGGTGGCGTTGGCCGTCTCTTGCTCGACTTGTTTGGCGAGCCGCTTTTCGTCGGCGATTGACGCAGCGACTTGGCGCTTGGCCTCGAGCAATTGGTTGCTCATGTCCATCACGATCTGGTTCAGCATCTTCTCCGGATCTTCGGAGGTGCTGATCAGGTCGTTCAGGTTGCTTTTGAGGAGAGTGGCGAGGCGCGCGAAAATTCCCATGTCTTGTGCCTTGTCGGGTTAGGCCGACGCCTTCTTGGAGCCGAATTCGCGGAGCGTGGACACTTGTGTGGCGAGCGCCATGTCCAGATCGGCGAGCACGGCTTCGAGTTCGTTCAAGTCCAGATTCTGAAGCGCGAGTGCCGCGCTGAGCACGATGCGTTCACCTTCGATACCGTAGGCGGCGTGCACCAGAGCGGTCGCGTTGAGCTCGAGCAACTTGCGGAAGAGCGGCGCGGCGGCACTGTCATCGCTCGGCACCAAGCCGATCTCGACTTGCGCCACGAGCAAGGGCACCGCGACTCGCAAAGCAACCAGCGGCCGATCAGCACCCATCGACAGCAAATACGTGCCGTCTTCCGCCCGCTCGAAGCGCCGCTCGAGGCGGAGCAGGTAGCCCTCCAAATCCTCGCCTGTCTGAATCATGTTGCTTTGAGCGTACCACGAATCGGCGCGCCGTCTTTGCTCGTACGCACTAGGACCAGATCATCGGGCGGAGGCGATTCAGGCTGGATGGTGACGTGCTCCAGGCCGAATTGGCTCTTCATACAGGCGGCGACTTCGCGACACACCACGGTGCCGTGGTGACCGCGCGAAAGCGTCACGTGGGCGGTGAGTGCGTCGAAGCGCTCGGAAATGCGCCAAACGTGCAGGTCGTGAACAGACGCGACGCCCGGACAAGCGCTGATCGCGCGCTCGACCGCCGTGACATCCAGGTGCGGCGGTGCACCTTCGAGCAAAATCGCCGTCGTTTCACGCAACACGCGCCAACCGCTGAACGCAACGAGCAGCGCGATCAGCGCCGAGAGCATCGGATCGGCGCGCGTCAGATCCCAAAACAGCACGGCCAGCGCGGCCAAAATCGCGCCGACCGAACCGAGCGCGTCGGTGAGCACGTGAACCAGCGCCGCGCGCACATTGAGATTGCTCTGGCCGCGCGTCAGCATGAACGCGACCAGCAGATTGACGAGTAGCCCGGTCACCGCGGTGGCGAGCATCGGGCGGCCATGGATCTCGAGCGGCGTAATCCAACGCTCGATCGCCTCTTTGACGATCAGTAGGCTGACGAACGCGAGCGTGATGCCGTTGACGAACGCCGCGAGCACCTCGGCGCGACGCAATCCGAACGTACTCTTCTCGGTCCGCGGTTGGTCGGCGAAATGTTGGGCCACCAGCGCCAACACCAATGCCCCGGCATCCGCGAGCATGTGGCCGGCGTCTGCGAGCAGCGCCAAGCTGCCGCTCCAAAAGCCCACGGCCACTTCGACGACCATGAATGAAGCCGTGATGCCGAGCGCGATCGACAGCGCACGCTTCGGGCTACTCGCTGACCCGTGGCCATGCCCGCCATGGCCATGCCCACCGTGCCCGTGGCCATGGCCGCGAGCTTCGTTCGGCGGATGGTGGTCGTGCGAGCCGCTCACTGCTGAAGCAAAGCACTGAAGCAGCTCGAAGAACAGTGCGGGGCGGACGGGAAAGAGAGCCCGCGAACTACCCTAAATTCAAGGGCTTTTCCGCGGAAGTTTCGGTAGGATCACGCGACTGGCTTGCGCCCGAAACGCGCCCGAGTAGCATTGGCCATGTTTGACAAGAACTTGCGCGAGTGCCTGACGTTCGACGACGTCATGCTCGTACCCGCGTATAGCGAGGTCCTCCCCACCGAGGTGGACGTTCGCACGCGCCTGACCCGAACGATCGAACTCAATATCCCGATCGTGAGCGCCGCAATGGACTCGGTGACCGAGGCGCGCTCCGCGATCGCCTTGGCTCGCCAAGGTGGCATCGGCATCATCCACAAGAATTTGCCGCCCGCGGCCCAGGCCGAGCAAGTCGGCCGCGTGAAGCGCGCAGAGAGCGCGATCATCCTCGATCCGGTGACGGTCCGGCCCTCGCAATCGCTGCGTGAAGCGCTGGCCGTGATGCGCCAACACGACGTCTCCGGCGTGCCGGTCGTCGAAGGCGAGTCACCGGTGGGCATCCTCACCGCGCGCGACATTCGCTTCGAGAAGAACTTGGATCAGCCAGTCAGTGTGCTGATGACGACCAAGCTGGTGACCGTACCGCCCGGTTGCCAGCCCGAAGCCGCGCGCGAGCTCTTGCACAAGCATCGCATCGAGAAGCTGCTCGTCGTCGACAACGGCAAGCTCGTCGGTCTCATCACCATCAAGGATCTGCTGCAAGCCGAGCGCAACCCGCTCGCCGTCAAAGACGACCGCAGCCGCCTGCGCGTCGGCGCTGCGATTGGCCCGGGCGCGGATCGCGAAGCGCGCAGCGACGCTTTGGTCGAAGCGGGCGTGGACTTGCTGGTGCTCGACACCGCGCACGGCCACCACATCGGCGTGATTGAAGCGGTGCGCGCGACCAAGAAGCGCCACCCGAACGTGCAGCTCGTCGCCGGCAACATCGCCACCGCGGACGCCGCCAAGATGTTGATCGAAGCCGGCGCGGACGCGATCAAGGTCGGCATCGGCCCGGGCAGTATTTGCACTACGCGCATCGTCGCCGGCATCGGCGTGCCGCAAATCACGGCCATTGCGGATTGCGTCGAAGTCGCGGAGCGCCACGGCATCCCCGTGATCGCCGACGGCGGCATCAAGTTCTCGGGTGACGTCACCAAAGCCATCGCAGCCGGCGCGTCCGCGGTGATGATCGGCTCGCTCTTCGCTGGCACGGACGAAGCCCCCGGCGAACTCGTGCTCTACCAAGGCCGCAGCTACAAGCAGTACCGCGGCATGGGCTCACTCGGCGCGATGAAAAAGGGCAGCAAAGATCGCTACGGTCAAGGCGGCACCGCCGACGAAAAGTTGGTCCCCGAAGGCATCGAGGGCCGCGTGCCGCATCGCGGTTCGCTCGCCTCGATCATCGGACAATTGGTCGGCGGCCTGCGCGCCGGCATGGGCTACACCGGCTCGAAGACGATCACGGACTTGCGCACCAACTCCAAGTTCATTCGCATCACCGGCAGCGGCCTCCGCGAGAGCCACGTCCACGACGTGATGATCACCGAAGAAGCGCCGAACTACCGCAGCACGTGAGTCTTGGAGAGGGGGCGCTCCCTCTCCAGCATCGCACCTCGCAGAAGCGCGCTGTTCCCGCGCTTCTCGGCTCTCGCGGCCGACACTCGACGCCGAAGGCTACGACGACCTTCGGCGTCCCGCGTGACCATCAAAAATTCCGCGTGGGCCCTGCCAGTTCCGGGCCCAACGCGACGTGATCCACTCTCAGGGGCAGGCGCCCTTCGAGGCGACTGACATCCCCGCACTGCCGGCGGCGCAGGCATTGCCGTAGGTCTTGCCGTCGCAGCCGCAGACCGGATCGTAGATCTGCGTGCACGCTCCTGTGAGCTTCGCGGTGCAAGTGCCGGTCGCGTCGGCTTTGCCGCAGTTGGCCGACGGCGGGTAATCGCAATATTCGCTGTCAGCACACGTTACGCCGAGCTTTCCCCCGCAGGTCGTGCCCGTGGTTTTGCACTCACCGGCGTTTGCCACTGAGATGCCCTGCGAGTTCGCGGCGCAGGTATTGCTATAGGTCTTGCCGTCGCAACCGCACTGGACATCGATGTTTTGTGGGCAGAAACCGCCGGTATTCTGGCAAGTCCCAGTCATGTCGGCGGCACCGCATTTGGCTTCGACCGGGAAGATGCAGGCCTGACCTTTCGGGCAAGCCGCACCGATCAAGCCACCGCACGTTGCGCCGCCGGTCGCAGGTTCACACGCGCCCTTATGAAGAACCGAAGTCCCCTTGGACGCTGCAACGCACTCGCTGGAATAAGTGACGTTGTCGCAGCCGCAGACCGGATCGGAAATCGTATCGCAGACTTGCGGGATCCTCGTGCAAGTGCCGGTCTGATCACTCGACCCGCACGCAGTCGCGACCGGGAAGTTGCAGTACTCGCTCTTGGCACACGCGGTCCCGAGGAGTCCGCCGCACGTCGCGCCCGATGAAGGATCCTCGCACGCGCCGGTGTGCAGCACGGAGAAGCCATTCGTCGCAGCCTCGCAGTCGTTCCCGTAGGTCTTGCTATCGCAGCCGCAAACCGGCAGGTAGATGTCGAGGCAGACTTGCGGCCTCGGCGTGCACACTCCGGTCTGATCGCCGCTGCCACAGGCAGCGGTCTTGACGTCGAACAGACAATATTCACCCGAGGCACAGGTGCGGTTCGCGATACCACCACAGGTTTCATCGTCTGGCGCGCCGGCACTGCCCGCCGATGGCGTGCCCGGTGAGCCGCCGCCAGTGCCGGTCGAAGCGCGGCCCGCGGTGCCAGCGCTTGCCATACTATCGCTTCCGGCAGCGTTTCCGTTGCCACATGCTGGGCGCGGATAATAGCTGACATCCTTCGCGCAATTGTTGTCACCCACCACCGCGGAATCACAGCCCTTGGGCGCCATGGCCAACGGCGCGAGCACCAGCACGGACCAAAGCGCGGCCCAGGGACGTTTTTGAATTCGGCTCGATGATTGTTCGTTGTTAGTCATGACGGTTCCCTCACTCCCCCGTTGAGTCTGTTGCGATTCGTGCGCGCGCCCGCTCGCGCTCTTGTCGCAATAAGCCATTTGGAAATAAGCGTGCGTGTTCGTTCACCAAGGCCGACGCGGTGCTGCGATCTCCCGCGGCCAGCGCTGCAAACGCGCGATCGAGTAACTGCGTTTCTGCGGCGAGCGTGCTCGCAGCGCGCGCCGACGGCGTGTCACTCGCGGGCGAATTGACGACGCTGCCGCTCGTCACTGAGCTCGGCGCAGACGACGGCTGGGCGCCGGATGCGAGCGCAGAGCCGCGCGCGGTCGGAGTCACCGCTGACGGCGCGTTCGGCTCGTCCGTCACCGGCGCGAGCGCAGGCTCAGCGACTCGCGGCGCATCCGGCGCGGGCAATTGCGCAGGCGACAGCGCTTTCGCAGCAGACCGAGCGCGCACGGTGGCCGCGCTGCTTTGCACTTGGCTCACCAAGTCCGCGGCGCGCACCGACGGCGGATAAACCGCAGGCAGCGCCGCAACTGGCGCGGCCAGCGCTGCCGCCAGACCAAGCTTTGCCGGCCAAGACAAGGCGCTCAATTTCGACAGCGCGCTCGCACCAACGCCCGCTTGGGTTCCGGCCGCAACACTCGTGCTGCTGAGCGCGGTGCCAGCCGCAATGCCCGCGGCCAACAGCCGCTTTTGCATGCGGCTTTGCTCGGACATGCTCGGCAAGTCCGCGCGCAGCGCTTGCTCGAAGACCGAATCATCATCGTCAGAAAAGTTCATGGCGTGCTCCTGGGACTTCCGCGTAGCCGGGCGATTTCGGCCTCGAAGGCGAGGCGCGCGGCGCGGAGCCGCGAGTAAACGGTGTTGAGCGGGATGCGCAGAACGCTGGCGATCTCCGGCGCAGACATTTGTTCCACGCGCGCAAGTACGAAGATCTCGCGCTTGTCGTCGTCGAGCGAAGCGAGCGCGCGGCGCGCGAGCACCAAGCGTTCGCTTTCCTGCTCGCGATCGCCGCTCGCCTCATGGGCGGGCGACAGCTCGGGGTCAGCTTCGCGCGCGGCTTCGAGCGACGTCGGCTCGCGACGCGCGCGTTCACGATACTTGCGCGCGACGCGCAGCGCGATGGCGTAGAGCCAAGTGCGCACCGCGGCGCGACCATCGAACTCGGGCAACCGCCGCTGCACGACGATGAACACGTCCTGCAGCGCGTCTTCGAGCTGCGAATCTCGAACGCCCAGACTGCGCAGGCAGCGCCAGACGTAGCGAAAATACGCTTCGTAAACCGTCGCTACGTCCAGCACCGGGGCCTGCGGTTCCGCCGAGGGAAGTGTCCGCGGCTCAGCGCGACGACCCAGGGCTCCAGCGTTCATGATGGTTTATCCCGGCACGCGGGCAAATCCGTCGTCAGAAAACGACGCCGACATGCGCAAATGCCGAACCGCTCAGCGGATAAACCTGGAACACATTGTTATGACTGAGGATTTCGAACGTGGGCCGAATCAGATTGAGTTGCCCTTCGAGCCCCACACAGGTCCAAAAAGGCGGGCGCTGAAAGGGCACGAACGCCGCGCCCAATGTGGGCGCAACCTCCCACGCGCTCCCGTCGGTGTTCTGGAGGCTCCCGATCCCAGAGCCGGACAGGTGGTAGGTCACGACGCCGACCCGGACTTGCACGCGCTGTATGGGCTCGAACAGCCCAGCCAGCGACGCTCCCAGCCCGCCAATTTTCGCGCCGACCCCGTCGGCGTCGCGGGTCTCGTTCGGGAGCAAATAGCGGAAGCCCGCCGCCACGCCGAAGCGCGTCCATTTGAGCTGCGCGTCGACGTCGATCATGAGCGTCGCCTTCGGCAGAGTGCCCACGTGTACCCCTGCGCCCGCGCCGATCGCAAATTGCGGATGCGTCGCGTGCTTCACTGGGTTGGCTTCGGCTGGCGCGGGGGTGCGCTCCGGCGTTGCTGCGGGCGGCGGCGGGGGTTGCTCGGGCTCGACCACCGGAGGCGTCGGCTCATCCCGCTTGGGTTCGAGCAGCGCGAGCGCGATCACGACGGCCGCCCTTCGCAACTCCTCGCAGTTCGCATCGTGCAGCTCGCGACTTTGGTTCCCCGCTTCCACCACCAGGTGGTAGCCGTCAGGCTCTGGAGTCAACGTGACGCGCGTTGTCTCGCGCGTGCCGAGCTCGCCGAGCCGCTGCTCGAGCTCCCGCGCGAAGTCCGGCTGCGATCCGCATTCTGGCGGAATTTGCACGGTAATCGCGGCGCGAGCGGGAACCGCGGCCAGCCAAAACAAAAGGCCGAAGCCCGCGCCGCGCGAAGTCAAAACACTCACTTCGGTTTGGTCTCGAACTCGAACGCGAGCCCCACGCTGCCGCCTAGAGTCGCGACAGAGCCAATACCGTCCGCACAAGTACCGAGTGAATCGCCGCTCAAGCGCGCGCCGCTCAAGTCGAGCCGAGACACGAATGAAAAATGACGACTCAGTCGATACGCGAGCCCGAGCGCACCACCGAGCCCAAGGCCCGGCCCATCCGACTCGGTACACGAGTAACTCTGCGCGGGCTGAGTGATGCTCGAACTCTCGCGCGTGCCCATCGAATCCAAGTGTTGCCAGACCATGCCGACCCGCAAATTCACGAAGAAATCGAAGCGTTCAGTGCGAACGGGAAAGACCCGCGCGCCGAGCCATGCGCCCGTCGCGTTGTACTCGTTGTCGACCGAAGTTTGGTCCCTGAGCGCGCGCACCCGACCCAGCCCACTGTGATCCAGCTCCAAGCCAAGCGCAAATTCGGGTCGCCACGCGAAGTAGGAAGCGAACGCGTAGCTCGCGCCCCAATGCTCTTCGTCCGCAGCGTCATCGAAACTCGAACCGAGCCGCGCGTTGAAACCAAAACGCGCTTCGAGCGTGATCGGCAACGCGCCGAAGTCGCGAGTGAAATTCGTGGCTGGCTCGGGCTCGCCCGCCGCCGGATTTTCGCCCACGGGCTTCGTCTCTTGCGCGCGAACTTGAGCCGCTGAAGTGCCGCTGCTCGCTGGCGTCGCTGGCGCACCGGTCCCTGCTTCGGTCGAGCTCGTCGTACTCACCTCGCCCGCCGCTTGCGATTGCGCAGGTGCAACCTCTGGCGGAACGGGCGCAGGCGCAGGCGGTGTCGGCGGAGCAGGTTCGGGCGGCGGCGCACTCACCGGCGAAGGCGCCGGAGCGGGCGCAGCCGGCTGAGCCAACGCGAGACCCGACGTAAAGCTCACCGCCAACAGCAGCGACCAAGAACCGGCAACGCGCATGGCCGCGACTATCGCTTGCGTCCCAAGAACGCGCAATTGCTACCCCGCCCGGCCCCACGCCCCGCGCCCCGCGCGCTAGCGTGCTCAAAAATCCACAGTTTGCCGGGATTTATGGGCGATTCACATTCGTCTCACTTCCCGCGCACAAGCGTTGACAGTGGGCGCTCCGGCGGTCATATTCCGCGGCGGAGAGATGACCGAGTGGCCGAAGGTACCTGATTCGAAATCAGGCGTACCCGCAAGGGTACCAAGGGTTCGAATCCCTTTCTCTCCGCCGCTGCCCCCTCGCTGTTAGTCGTTTAGCGACGGTGGCACCCGTCGCTCGCTCGCTCGCTTCGCGAGCTGCGCAAACTTCCCCCAAAGCCGTGCTCGCCCGCTTCGCAGGCTGCGCACGGCTGGGGGAGGTGTGACTTCCTCACGCCCGCCGGAGACCGCTCGCAAGGTCACTTCGCCAATCGCTGAATCGTATATGACGTGACCGCCGACGCTGAGCTCGCCGCGAAGTAGATTGCGGCGGCGTCTTGAGCGCCGAGGTACGGCGAATAGAGGCCTGGGACGATGGTTTCGGGCGTGGGGCACGCGGCGGCGGGGCAGCGGGAGATGGTGCCTTGAGAGCCGGATTCGTCGGCGAAGTACAGGTATTTGCTGTCGGCTTCCATGCCGCGCACATTCTTGGCGGGGGCGAATTGTGGCTGCATGCCAGTGCCGAGGCCGTTCGGCAACGGTGCGCTGAGGATCGCGGTGGTCGTCGTCAGCGGGTTGCTGTTGGGGACCGCGATGTTTCCCGCGAAGTAGAGCGTGGCGCCGCTGATTGCGAGGTACGAGATGTCGCCCTTCATCGATGCCGCGAGTTGCGTGACGGTGCCGTCGCTCAATCGAACGCGCCAGAGTCCGCCGTCGGCGTTCCAGTTGTCGGTCGTGTAGGTCGAGGAGTTGATCCAGTACACGTTGGAGGCGTCGCTCACGAGTGCGCCGGGGTTCGACGGATTGGTACCAACGACCGTGGGGGTGCTCGCGCCGGATGCCAAGGTGTAGAGCGTGCCGTCTTTGGTGTTGTAAGTTGCCCCGCGCGACCAATACAGCGCCTTTTTGCCGGGCTCGTAGAGCATGTCACCGCTCACACCGTTCGCGGTCGCGGTCGTGATCGCGTTGCTCGGACCTGCAGCGCAATCAGGGATGTCGCAGGAGCGCAGTTGGCCTTTTGAGATCCAGTAGACTTTGTCGGTCGTGACCGCGAGCGCGCCTGCGCCGTCTTCCGTGGCAGCGAGCACCTTGACTCCGCCCGTGCCGTCGACGCGCACGCGAGCCACGTAGTACGGCGTGCCCGAGGCGGCTGCACCGGACCAATACAAGTAGTTGCCGTCGGTCGCCATGCGCGACAAGCGCAGTTGCCCCGTGGCCACGGTCGTCGGCTGACAGCTGCCCAGATCGCACGTGCCACCTAGGCAGCTGTGCCCGCAAACTCCGCAGTTTTTGGGGTCGGTCTTTAGATTGACGCACGAGACGCCGCACGCCGAATAGCTCGGTGAACAGGCGCACGCGGCCGCCGAACAAGTGGCGTTCGTTGTCTTACACGTCCCGGGCTCGCAACACGGCCCACCCAGCGCGCCGCACTCAGGCGTCGCGGGTTGTCCGCCCGCGCCGTTTCCGCCATTGCTCGTTTCTGCTCCGGCTTCGCCGCCCGAGCCGGACTCGCCGCCCTCGCCGGCATCTGCACCGGCAGCACCCGCAAAGTCGGCGCCAGCCTCTCCACTGCTCGACGGCTTGGAACCACCGTGGCTCGACCCGCCGTTCGATGCACGATCACCAGCTGCGCCCGCGGCGCCGCCAGCGCTGCGAGCACCGAATTGCCGATCGGAACCGCACGCGGTCGCGACCACGAAGGAACCAGCGAACAGCGCAAACAGCGCGCGAGCGTCGAGCAATTGCATCCGTGCTACCTTGAGGGTTGAGTTAGAACGCGCCCACCAAACCGACGTGGTTGAAACCGATCACCGGTGTCACGTAGGGCTCGTTGCGGCGCGCCGAGTTCGACGACTTGCTTACGTCCAAGAGCAAAAAGGTGACACCTGCCGCGACACCAACGCCGCCGGCGATCATCGACGTGATGCCGATGCTTCGCTGGCTGTTCGCGTCGCTGTTCTTGGACTCGTACTCATCACGAGTCGGCCCGCAATCGCCTCCGGGGTCAATCGTCGTGCATTGATCGAAGAGTTTGCCGGCTTCGTCGTCACTGCTCTTGGCTTTGAGCAGGAAAATGGTGCCCACGCCCAAGCCGATCGCGCCCACGCCGAACGACACGTACGAAGCGACGCGCAGACCCGAGGTTCCCTGTGAACCTTGGTCTGCTGGCGGGGGCGGCGTGTTCGTGGTTCCAGTGGTTACCGGAGTAGCTGGCGTAGTGGGCGGCGCGACGGCGACGGCGTGCGCCTTCAGCACGACGGTCTGCTTGGCCGCCTCCGCGATGCGCAACGTCACCGGTTCACTCACCGCGCTGCCCGTGGCCTTGAACACATGTTGCCCGGGATCGGTCGGCAACGGGATGCCGATCATGGCGGAGGGCAGCAGAGTGCCGTCCATGTCGATGCTCACGCCTTCGGCCGGTGCGCCTTGCAACGTCACCGTCACGTACGGCAAACGCGCATCGACGGCCTGCAGCTCCTGTTCGGCGAAGCCCTGCGCGTCACTGAATGCCTTGGGCGCGTTCGGCTTCAAGGTCTCGCGCGTGATCTTCAAATACGTTTCGTGAGCTGCGACGAGCTTCCCGAGTTTGGCTTGTGCGCGCGCCAGGTAGAGCAGGTGAGGCGGCGCGTGCACGAGCTGTTCGGCGCGCGTGAATTGGTCGATTGCCTTCTCGTATTGTCCGGCTTCGAACGCGGCGCGCCCGCTGTTGGCCGCGTCACGCGCCGTGGCACGTTCGAGGTCGGTTTGCGCGAATGCCGCGGTCGAGCTCAGGAGCAGGAGTGCGGCTGGGACCAGAGGGTAAAGAAGTCGCATCATCGATTCAGCTCGGCATCGTAGGAGCCTTGACGAGCGTCGCCAACTACCCCGGAAAAGCCCGGGGGATTTCCCGCGCTGGGCCCTCCGGCAGGCCTCTGGCGGACCTTTTTCCAGCTCCTCGGCTGACCCGGCACGAGTGGAGCGCGGCCCCGTTCGCTGAGATAGGCTGCGGTGGTGGAGACCGATCACGAGCACTTCATGCGACTGGCCATCGAAGAGGGTGACCTCGCGCGAGGTACCACCGGCGACAACCCTTGGGTGGGATGCGTGATCGTGAGTCCGAGTGGTCACTTGATTGGCCGCGGGCACACGCAAGGTCCGGGCGAAGACCACGCGGAGATCGCCGCGGCGCGCGATGCCGAGACGCGCGGGCACAGCGTGGCCTTCGCGACGCTGTATTCGACGCTCGAGCCGTGCTCGTTTCATGGGCGCACTCCGGCCTGTTCGCGCTCGATCGCCGCGCGCGGCGTCGCGCGCGTGGTGATTGGCATGCGCGATCCGCATCCGCGCGTCGACGGCCAGGGCATCGTGATATTGCGTGACGCGGGCGTCGAGGTGATCGAGGGCGTTCGTGAGGCGGAGGTTCGGCAGCAACTCGGACTTTGGGTGCTCGAACATCATCCGCACGAGGCGCTGAATCGAGCGCAAATGCTGCCTGTTCACGAGCGCATGGCGAAGCTTGCCGAGACCTACGGCGTCGAGCCAGCGCGCATCCGCGCACTGCTCAGTGAACATGACACGAAACATGACTAGTTCGTCATTCGAGGGTCGCGACGTTGCTGCGCCAAGGCGCAGCTTCTACGGTCCTTCGAGCTCATGCTTTCTCAACTCGCCGTTGCTTCGATCCGCTACCGTCGACTGATTCTGGCGCTGCTAGTGGTGCTGCTCGGCGTAGGCGGCATCGCGCTGGCCAAGCTGCCGATCGACGCGCTGCCCGACGTATCGAGCGTACAGGTCGACATCATCACGCAGGCTGCAGGTCTATCTCCGACCGAGGTCGAGCGCGCGGTCACCACGCCGATCGAAAATGCCATCAACGGCGTACCGCGCAGCCAGGAGATCCGCAGTATCTCGCGCGCGGGGCTGTCGCTAGTGACGGTCGTGTTCAAGGACGGGACCGACGTCTGGTTCGCGCGGCAGATGATTTTGGAGCGGATCCGCCTGGTTCAGGCCGATCTGCCGCCCATGGTGAGTATCCCCGAGCTTGCCCCCGTTTCCACGGGGCTCGGTACGATTTATCGCTTCGTGCTGCGCAGCACCCTGCACTCGCCGATGCAGCTGCGCACGATGCTCGATTGGGAAATCATTCCCAAGCTGCGCACCGTCGAAGGCGTGATCGAGGTCAACTCTTTCGGCGGCGAACTGAAGCAATTTCAAGTTCACCTCGATCACGATCAGCTCAAAGCGCGCGGGCTGTGGGTCGGTGACGTGGTGGATGCGCTCAAAGCCGCACACGTCAGCGCCGGCGGCGGCTATGTCGAGCGCGGCGAAGAGGCGCTGCTGATTCGCGGCAGCGGCCTGCTCGTCGACGAGACGGAGATTGGCAACGTAGTCTTGGCGACCGCGCCCGATGGGACCGCTGTCCTCGTGCGCCACGTGGCCAACGTCAAAGTCGGGCAAGCATTGCGCCACGGCGTCGTCACCATGGACGGTGAAGGTGAAGTGGTGACCGGCATCGTGATGATGTTGGTCGGCTCCAACAGCCGCGACACGGTGCACGGCGTAAAAGCCAAAATGGCGCAAATTGAGCGCGAATTACCGAGCGGCGTGACGGTCGACGTGCTCTACGATCGAGCGGACTTCGTGTCGCGTACGCTGTCGACCGTCGCCGCCAACTTGGTCGAAGGCATCATCGTGGTCACGTTCGTGCTAGCCTTGTTCTTGGGCACGCTGCGCGGCGCGCTAGTCGCGGCGCTCGGCATTCCGGTGTCGATGGCGATCGCGCTGATCGGCATGCACCTGTTCGGCGTGACCGGCGATTTGATGTCGCTCGGAGCAATCGACTTCGGCTTCTTGGTCGACGGCCCAATCGTGGTTTTGGAGGCGGCCCTGGCGCTCACGGCCGGCAAGAAGCTGGCCATGGACGCGCGAGCCAAAGAATACGAGAGCGTCGCGATCAGCGTCGTCAAGCCGGTCGCGCTGTCGGTCGCGATCATCATGCTGGTCTATCTGCCGCTCCTCACCCTGGAGGGTGTCGAGGGCAAGATGTTCCGGCCGATGGCGCTGACCATGGCCTGCGCGTTGTTCGGTGCGCTGGTGTACACGGTTCTGTTTTTCCCCGCGCTTTTGGTCAGCTTCGTGCCGCCCCCCAAGGATCATGGCCCGAAATGGCTGGAAGCATTGAGCGGTTGGTACCGCCCGGTGCTCGATTTCATGATCGCGAAGCGCGCGTACGTACTCAGCGCCTCGGTGCTGGCCACGGTGGGCGCGATGTACGCTTTCGGCGGTGCCGGCGCCGAGTTCGTGCCGCGCATCTTCGAGGGCGACCTGGTCGTGGCCGTGCGGCGCGCGCCGAGCATCGGCTTGACCCAAGCGCGCAGCTTGGACTTGCAGAGCGAACGGGTACTGCGCAGTTTCCCCGAAGCGAAGCGCGCGCTCGGCATGACTGGGCGTGCAGAGCTGGCACTCGATGCAGTCGGCTACGACAGCACCGACATTTTGGTGCCGCTCGAGCCGATCAACAAATGGACGACCGCCAACGACTTCGATGATTTGTCGGTCAAGCTCAAGGACGCAATCGAGACGCAGGTGCCCGGCACCTTCGTCGCCGTGTCGCAACCGATCGAAGATCTGACCAACCAGCTGATCAGCGGCTCGCGCGCTGACGTCTCGATCAAGTTGTTCGGTTCGGAATTGAACGAATTGGTGCGACTATCCAACGAAATCGGCGCGAAAGTCGGCAAAATTCGCGGCACCGGCGATTTGCGCATCGAGCGCATCCTGGGCCAGCCCGCGATCGCCATCTCGGTCGATCGTGCGCGCATGGCAAGCTACGGGGTCCGCGCCGAGGACACCCTGCAAGTGATCGAAGCGGCACGCGAAGGCCTGCGCGTCGGTGATGTCTATGATCAGCATCGCCGGTTCGAATTGCGCGTGTTCAATGCGCCACAGGCGCCGACTCCAGAGGGCATCGCGCGGCTGTTCGTGAAGGGCGGACACGACCGCTCGATCCCGCTCTCCGAAGTCACGCGCATTCGCGAGGAGGATGGACCATCGGTGGTCAAACGCCAAAACCGCGAGCGACTGATCCGAATCGACGCCAACTTGCGCGGACGCGATCTCGTCTCTTGGGTCGAAGAGGCGAAGGCCGTGGTCGGTCGCGAAATCCAGCTTGCGACGGGCTATCGCATCGAGTGGGGCGGGCAATTCGAGAATTTCGAGCGGGCATCGAAGCGCCTCGCCGTGGTCGTGCCCGCGGTGATCGCCATCATCGTGGGCATGCTGTTCGGCATCTTTCAGAGTGCGCGACGCGCGTTCGCCGTGTTCACGCTTGCGCCGCTGGCCAGCATGGGCGGGATCTTGGGCCTTTTGGCGCGTGATTTGCCGTTCAGTCTGCCTGCCGCGGTCGGCTTCATCGCGCTCGGCGGCATCTCGGTGTTGAACGGCGTGGTGATCACCACCGAGGTCGATCGCGCGCTCGCACTCGGTAAACCTTTGCCCAAAGCCATCCGTGAAGGTGCAGTGCACGCATTGCGCGCCGTACTCACGACGGGCGCGGTCGCCGCGCTCGGTTTCCTACCGATGGCGATGTCTCACGGTGCTGGGTCGGAAGTGCAGCGACCGCTCGCGACCGTGGTCGTCGTCGGTGTTGCGGTGAGCACGTTGCTGACCTCGCTGGTGTTCCCCGCGATTCTGTCGATCGCGTTGAAGGAGAAAGAAGTGAAGGAAGTCGACACCGCGCTCGCAGTTCCCGCTGAATAGCGCCGGCGAGCGCGAGACGACCACGACACACGACGAGGGGCGGCTACGGCGCCGTCGGCAAGGACAATTGTAGACCTTCTGCGGACCAGCAGGGGTTGCGACTGTCTTGGGTGGCTGGGGTCAACGAGCAAGCCAAGCTGCCCGCAGCGCGATTGAGGAGGGTAATGCGGCCGATGTTCGTGCCTCGGTCGACTCGCTGGTAGGCGAAGGTGCTGCCAGGACCCCAAGAGGCGTGCGTGTCGTCTAGGGTGTCTTCTGCAGGAGTGAGTCGTCGGCCGTTGCACGCCCTCGAACTGGCGGTCGATGCCGCGGTCCAGAGCGAGCGGCCGGGCTCGAAGTAACACCCGGCCGAATAAGCAATCTCGTTACCCTGCGGCGAGCTAACCGGCTCGAAGCTCAGTGCCGTGTCGTTGGCGATGATGTTGCGCGCGTTGGTCTGATCCAAATTGATCGCGTCGATCTCGTTGTCACGATCGAACGCGAGCTGTGTGTTGCCGACGAACCGCGGATTGTCGTACGTGGCAGGGTCAGACGCGATCAGCGCTTCGTTCGAGCCGTTCGGCTCGATGGTGTAGACCCCTTTGCCGCTGTGGAAGGCCAGCAAATGGCCGTCTGGCGAAAAAGTCGAATGATCCGCACCTTCAGCTCGATGAGTGAGTTGACTGACCGTGAAAGTCACCAGGTCCAGCACGTAGATTTGCCACGAACCGTCCCGGTTGGAGGTAAACGACAAGCGATCGCCGCTCGGTGAAAAGGCGGGCTCTTTTTCAATCGACGCTTCAGTCGTCAAGCGGGTCAGTTGGCTGCCATCGGGGCGCACGACGTACAGGTCTCGATTGAAGTTTGCCGCGTCCGAGTCGAATGCGATCCAAGCGTCGACTGCGGAGTTGCAGCTCGGCTCTGGTTCGTATCCCGTGGGCGGTGATCCACCTTTGCCACCGTCGATGAGTACGCCGCCGTTCGAGAAACCGCCGCCGTTCGAGAAACCGCCGCCGGCGCCTCCGCTGTGCGGCCCTGACCCGCCTGCGGAGGAACCAGCGGTATTCACTCCGCCGGTTCCCGAATCGTGACCCGCCGTGCCAGCAACGTCGCCGCCAACACCCGCGCTTCCCGGACCGGTCCCTGCCCCGCCCAAGCCACTCGAAGTGGCGGAGCCGCTTCCCGCGTTGCCTCGAAGGTCGCCCCCGATACTTCCGCTGCAACCCGTCACCCCCACTACCAGTCCAATCACACAAACAACGCTTTTCATTTGCTTCTCCGATCCCCGTGCGGCCATCTCGTCTTTTTGAATGCGCGGATTACAGCGTCGGAAAGTGGATTTGTTGACCGACCTTGGACCAGTTGGCATTGCGGCTATCCGCCGTGGCTGCGGTCAGCGAGCAAGCGACGCTTCCGGGCATGCGGTTGATGAGCGTGATGCGACCGACGCCTATGGCTGAGTTGACGCGCTCGTAGGCGAACATGCCCTCTGGGCCCCAAGACGCATGCATGTTGTCCAGTGGGTCGTGGACGGGCGTGACGCGTCGACCAGTGCAAGCCTGCGAGTCGACGTTGGCAGGCGTCGTCCAGACTGCCCAGCCTTCGCCGGTAACACAGCGGGTCTGGTACGCCACCTCGTTGTTCGCCGGCGACACGGTGGGCGCCTTCATGAGCGTGCCGTTGTGCACGATGTAGCGAAAGTTGGTCTTGTCCAAGTTGATGGCATCGATCTCGTTGTTGCGATCGAACACCAGCTGACTATTTTCGATGAAGCGCGGCGTGTAGTAGGCGTTGAAGTTATCGGGGCCAGTCGCAATCAGCGTCTCGTTCGTGCCGTCTGGCTTGATGGTGTACGCCGATTGCCCACTGTGGAAGGCGATCAATTGCCCGTCAGCCGAGAAGCTGGACTGATCCGCACCTTCAGTTCGATGGGTGACCTGAGTGACCAGGAAGGTGTTTAGGTCCATGACGTAGATCTGCATCGAGCCGCTGCGATCAGAGGTGAACGACAACAGGTCTCCAACCGGAGAAAAGTACGGCTCTTTTTCGACGCCCGGATCGGCGGTCACGCGCATCAATTGCGAACCGTCAGGACGCGCCACGTACAAGTCGCGATTGAAGTCGGCCGCATCCGAGTCGAACGCGACCCAAGCGTCGATTGGCGAGTTGCAGCTCGGCTGTGGTTCGTAGTCAGGGGGCGAACCGCCTTGGCCGCCGTAATTGAGTCCACCGCCGTAATTGAGTCCACCGCCGTAGCTCGCCCTACCACCGCTGTGGAATCCGCCACCGCCGAAGTTGCGCCCGCCAGTGCCCGGGTCGTAGCCCGCCGTGCCGCCGTCGCCGGCGCCAGCGTCTTCGAGCCCCGCTGCGCCTGGGGCACTGCCGCCCGTGGCCGAGGGCCCGCCGCCGCTGCCGCCGTGATTTCCGTTGTGGTCTCCGCCGACGGTGCCGCTGCAGCCAGTCACCCCCACTACCAGCCCCATCACCCAAGCAGCGCATTTCATTTCAACTTCTCCCTTGATGGTCGTCCGTGGTCGCCCGCCTCGGCGACGGGCGACCACGTGTTTCTGACGCTTAGCTGTCCCCGTGCGCTCTATAGGTAGCCGCTGACGCCGCGATTTATGAAGGTGCGGGACGAAATTTTTCAACGCACGATCTGGCGCAGCTCGAGCGCATACGCCGAGTGCGGATAGGCGCGTTCGAAGCGCGCCAGACTCTCTCTCGCGCGTGCCGAATCACCCAACGCGACCAAGGCCTTGATTGCGATTGCGTCTCGCTCTTGTGCCAGATTTCCGGCCGGAAATAGCTGGCGGTGCTCTGCGGCAAGCAGCTGTGCCTGCGCAGGGTCGCTTTTGAGAGCGGCGTTCGCGCGCTGCAAGAGTTCGATCTCGGTCGCGCGTCCAGCCTCGGTGTCGACCGTGCGCGGCGCGGGCGCGACGTGCCCGCTCGCGAGCGGTGTTGGGGCGCTGCGCGGCTGCCCAGCAAGATTCGCAGCGGTGTCCGACGACGTAGGCAGCGACGCTTGGTCTTCGGGCGCGACCACGAGTGTCGCTGCGGCCGGAGGCACGGCGTCCACGATCGGTTGCACGCGCTTCGTGACACCCGAAAGCGTGCGATTCCGCGCCATCGCGATTGCGGAGCTCGCTGCGGCTGCGGATCGCTCGCTGCGTTCGTTGAGTTCGATCACCGTGCCGACCGCGGCAGTGGCGGCGACCGGAAAGAACACCAACGCGACGACGGTACGCCGCAAACGGCGCTCTTTCAGTCGTCGATCCGTCGTGGCCGCCGGGCGCACTGGCGCGGGCGAAGCAACCTCGACGAGTCCGAGCTTCTGGCGCAGCTCGCCGAGCTGGGCGGCGTTCGGGGGCGCATTCGGCAGCTCACGCAGTGCATCACGTAGCGCATGCGGAAGCGTGCGCTCGGCTCGCAACCGACGAGGATGTGCGATGGTCATGACTCAGAGCTCCTTTTGCTCTCGTCGAAGGCGGCCAACACCGCTTTGCGTGCGGCGTACAGCCGGGAGTACGCGGTCTGCAGGGGGCAACCCAGCGCCGCCGCGACTTCCGACATGGTGAGCTCCTCGAGCTCGTACAGAATGAAGATGTGTGCGTGCTCCTCGGGCAGCTGGTACAGGACCCGCTCGAGCCGCTCGCGTTGAACGGCCGCGTCAGCGCTCAACGGACCAGATGTCCCGCTTTCGGGTGGCGCGTCGGTCAGGTACTCGCGCCGACGCATCACACGACGACGGTGGGTCGACGCGACGCGCACGCAGATACCGTACAGCCAAGTCGTGACGGAACAGCGGTACTCGAATGTCGCCAATAGGCGATGCGCGCACAAGAACACCTCTTGGCTCACGTCCGGCAGGTCCGCTGCGGGAATGCTCAACCGCGCCAGCACCCGCCACACGAAGGCAGCCTGGCTCTCGAACAGCGACGCGAGCGTCAAAACCTCGCGCAAAACCGGGGCTTGCTCCGGTACTCCTTTCGAGACGGCTCGTGGCACCTCCGTGAGTAGCCGCGGCGGCCCCGATTTATGATTCAAAATTGGTACGCCAACCCGAGCTCGAGCCGGCCCTCCAGCGCACTGCGGCGGTACACGTCGATCGCTCCCGAGCTCGTCTGGTAGGAGAACTGGGGGCGAACAGGCGTCACCGCAGCGCCGCCAGTCAGGCTCAGGGCCCAGGGCCCGCCCAATGACCGGTTGACGGTGAGCGCGCCGTCCAGCGCGAGCAGCCCGTGGATTGCCGTGTCGTCGTAGCCACCGCCCTCGCCATGCGCGACCATCAGCCCCGATTCGAGCCCCGCGCAGCCGAACACGGAGACCCTCGGGTTCGCGGCCAGGAGCGGGCAATACGCCGCCCGCGCCGTGACGAGGTACATCTTGGCGCCCGCACCGGGATGCTCCGGGATCTCGAGCGTTTGTGCGCCGAAGTAGGCGACCGAGAAACGCAGGGCATTCGCGGAAGCAATCGGCTGCCAAAACTCGAGCTGGGCTCCGATTGCCGGCTCAGGCAGCAATCCGGATGCCAGGACCGCTGAAGCTTTGAGGACGCGTTGCGGACGCGGACTGAACTCAACCACCCTGACGGGTGATTCTTGCGCTGTTGGCGCCGGAGCTACCGGTACGACGGCCGGCGAAGCGACGGGAGCAGCGCTGGCAGCGGGAGGCGCGGTTGCGGGGGCGAGTGCGGCACCCGGTTTCGCCGAAGTTCGGGCTGCCGCAGGAATGTGGTCGGGGTCGATGATCAGTGCAATGCCCAACGCGACTGAAGCGGAAAGCTCACTACACGAAGCAGCGTCGCTCTTGAGCTCTCGTTCACCCAAGGCTTTTCCTGCACTATCGACGACCGTCAACGTCGCGTGCCACGACTCGTCATGCTGAGCCACGCCGAAGATCACGCGGTCGGCTTGTTCTGCGGTGCTGAGCTGATCGGCTGAGACCAGCTTGGCCACCTCGGCGGTGAGTTCGGATTGCTGCAAGCAGCCGTCCGCGCGCTCGGCTGTAGACCATTTGACGGCGTACCGCGGCCTCGCTTGCGCCGCCGCTCGTCCAGCCATGAACAACGCAAACGCAATCCCCGCACAGCGCAGCGCGACGAGCCGCTGCCCATTCCAAAAACGCCGCAACACTGGCCTCTACCCTAGCAGCTCCGCGCTCACGTGCGACCCAAAGCACCGCCTCAGAGCGTGGTCTCGGCGATCAATGAGCGCTTGCGCGCATCGCCAGCGCGCTCGGCCGGATCGACGTGAAAATCGAAGCGATAGATCATGAGGCGCGTACCCGACGGCATGGGCGGATTATTTTCGCGCACCAGCCGCGCGAGCAGAGCCACATGCTCGTCGAGCAGAGCTTGATGTTTCTTGGCCTTCGCCTGAATGGCCGCACGCACGATGCGGTAGGCCGAGGCCGTGTCTCCGAGTGGGTAGAAGTTGCTCTTTAGCTCGCGTTCTTCCCCACCGGGTTCCTGCACCACGAACAGCAGACCGAAGCTCGTGCGAGGCGCTGACGCGTTGCGATCGTCGAATCGTGGATAGACCGCGATCGGCCAGGAATCGATCGGACCAAGGCCTGCCACGAACATCCCGAGCACGAGCAGGCTACCCGCCGCAAAGGCCGCCGCAGGCGGCCCCGGCACGAGCACCTCCGCAGCCGGCTCCTTCAAGCGCGGCACACGCGCGCGCACGCGCTCTTCGGCTGCATTCCAAAGACGCAGCACTGGCTTTCGAATCCAAGAAAACGGCGCGACCTCGAACAGCTCGGGGAAGTCGAGCGCGACGATCAGTGGGAACCAGAGGTTGAACCAAATCCCCATCGTACTGCCGACGCCAAAATGAAAAGATGTCGCAATCAGGCCTGCAGGCACGCGGGTACGGCGGCTGAACAGCGCAAAGAAGTAGCCGATCTCGAACACCAGGGTCATCGTGCCGAAGAAGACCATCACCGCTGGCATGTGATCGACCCGGAAACGAGGCACGAAATCCGGCAGCTGGGCCCATTTCAAAGCCATTTCGACTTCGAGCTTGTGCCCGTTAATCCAGAGATCGCCGCCCTCCCAAAGCTTCCACAACCCTGGGAACAAGTAGGAGGTCCCGACCAGGAGCCAGGAAAAGCGAATCGGCACCGTGTACGCGACGCTGCGAGCGGGCGGCGCGATACCGCGCCCACGAAAGCGACGGATCAACCAGTCGACGGACAGCGCGTCACCCGAGCGACTACACGCAAGCACGAGAGCGCTGAGCACCACCACGTGGTCACTGTGACCGATCTTGAAATAGAAATTGGGGATCCCCATCAACCAAACGGCCAGCACGCTCGAGATCACCGTCGACACGCGAGTAAACAGCCCAATCAAGGCAAATCCGCTCGCAATGATGAAGACCCACTCGGTCGGTTTGATGTAGTTCATCAGCACCGGGTACAGGTCGGCGAGCCAGACCCATCCGCGGGGCAACTTCAAGAACGTGGTCGAGAGTGAGGCATACCAATTCGTCGTGCGGTCGTAGGCACTGCAATAGAGCAGGTAGAAAACCGCGATCCGCAGCAGGCCGAGGTTTACTGCGCTGGTCGGTTCCAAAAAGAACTGTTTCAGGCCGGCAACTAACTCCTGAGGTTTACGCAACAACGCGACCGCGGCGATGAAGCACAGAGACACGAAGCCGAACCGAACCCAAAACAGCGTATCCATCCGCCAGCCCCAATACCCTGCTTTCGCCCGTGCGTCCGCAGCGAATCGCGCTCCGAAGGCTGGCTGCCGCCGGAAAAACGGAGCGCTCGGTTTGGACTGGGAATTCGTGGTTGGCTGCGGGCAGCGCGTCGCGCTTTTTCAGCGCGCCGGGGTCTTGTAAGCTAAGTCCGATGTATTGGGTGCGCGGGGTCGCGAGCTACCTGTTGGTTTTGCTACTCCTGGGCGGTGCCGCTCATTTTGGTGCGTCGCTGGTCGCGCGTTGGCTCGACGCGCGGTTCCGCTGGTTCGATGGACGGCCACTCACCGATAGCCGCTGGCGCGGTGCGACGATTCGCTTGTCGAGCTCGGTTGCAGCTTGGATCGCCATTCTGGCGTTGCTCATGGTGGGCTTCTTCGTACAGGGCAATGTCGTTCCGAGCACGCGCGTCGAAGTGCTGTCTGGTAGCCCCGCCGAGAAAGCGGGCTTGCGTCAGGGCGATCGCATCAAGCTCATCGATGCACATCCGATCGCGAACTTCGACGAAATCCGCGGAGCCATCCAAAGCAGCACGACGACCCGCAAGCTGACCATCGTCCGCGACGGGCAGTCGCTGACGATCGACGTCACGCCGATCAATCAACGAATCGGAGTCAGCCCGATCTACGAACGATTTCCAATGACCGCCTCGCGGGCGTTCTCGGCGGCAATCGTTGCACCCGGCGCGCGTCTTCGCTCACTCCTCCACGCCGCGCTCCACCCTGCGCATCAGCGCACCGAATTGGCGGGGCCAATCGGAATCGCGCGTGCGACGCGCGATCTTCAAGGCTCGACTTCGTATTGGCTGTGGTTGGGGCTGTTTTCGATCGCGTGGTTACCGTCGATTTTCGGCCTGCACGCGTTCGACGCACTGACCCTGTGGTTGTTTCGCGCCACACACGCTTGGGCCCGCGACGATCTGCACGGCGAGGAGGGCGCGCGCCTCGCTCGTCGCCACCAGACGCTGTGGCTGTGCGCATCGATCTATCTCGTGTACGGAGTATTACGGATATTGCACGAGACCCCGCTCGGCGACGATACTTTGCTCGGCATCGTGTTGCTGCTGCCCGCAGTGACGGGTAGCTACGTGTTGGTTGCTGTCGCCGGCTGCCAACGTTGGGGAACCCGACGCGCGATCATGGCCGCCGTCCTGTGTATGACGATTCCCGGTGTCGCGCTGCTCGTGTTGCCATGGCTCGCGTGGAGCATGCGCGCCGAGCTGAAGCGCCAGGGTTTTCGCGTTGCGGGTTGGCTGTCGCAACCATCCGCACCGAATGTCCGCGATCATTTTACGTGAGGGTCATGCCCAAGCCATGACGCGCCTCTAACGTCCGTCGCGCGTAGCCAACCTGGCCCGCACCTGATCGTCACCACCATTCTGAGGGATCACCATGCCCGTCGTTTCACGCCGAAAGTTTCTCGGTGCCGGCGCTGCCGTCGCCGCCACTACCGCGCTCCCCGCTGAAGCCAAGCCAAAGCGACACTTCGGGGACCTTCGCGACATCAAGCATGTCGTGGTCGTGATGCAGGAAAACCGCAGCTTCGACCACTACTTCGGCTCAATGAAGGGTGTGCGTGGTTTCGGTGACCGCGCGACGATCCTGCTCCCCGGAGGCAAGACGGTCTGGGAGCAGCCGCAAGCGCCAGTCGCGGGTGCTCCCACGCAGTATCCCTGGCCGCTCAGTGGCACCAACAAGTACGACGGTAGCGTCCCGCCCACGCCAGAGCTCGGTGCGGCAAACTACCCCGGAACTGGGCACAGCTGGGAAGACCAGCACGGCGCTTGGTACGGCGGTTTGATGAATGGCTGGGTCTTCGCGAAGGGCGGGCCAACGACGCTCGGCTTCCTGGATCGCCACGATCTCCCGTATCACTACGCCCTCGCGGATGCGTACACGATCGGAGACGCCTATCACTGCTCGGTGATGAGCGCGACCGGTCCGAATCGCACCTATCACTGGGGTGGCACGATCAACGCGAGCAAACAGCACGGCGATTTCATCGCTTACGGCGGTGGCGACGAGATGGGTCGCTTTCTACCGTGGGAGGCGTATGGCGAAACGCTGCAAAAGGCGGGGCTCACCTGGCACGTGTATCAATGCGCCGACGACTACGGTGACAACGGGATGGAGTACTTCGCCGCGTTTGCCGTGTTCGATCCCGACCAAGGCGGCGTTCCAACTCCGGGCCATCCCTATTACGATCACGGCGTCGCCAACGTCTCGACCGATCAGCGATTGGAGATGACGAACGCAGACGATCTGGCCGCGGCGATCCGCACTGACGTGCTCAATGGCACGCTGCCGCAGGTGAGCTGGGTGGTGAACAATCAGTTCTTTTCGGAGCACCCGGTCACTGCGCCCTCGAATGGGGCGTACTTCCTGAAAGCGCTGCTGAATGCGCTCAACGCCGATCCGGATGTGTTCAACTCCACCCTCGTCATCATCAACTACGACGAGAACGATGGGCAATTCGATCACGTGCCGCCCCCAGTGCCGCCGCAAGGCGAATTCGACGAGTTCGTCGACTCGGGGACGCTACGCGCTTATGGCGTGAACGTGCCATTGCCGATCGGCTTTGGCTTCCGCGTGCCGCTCATTCTCATCTCGCCGTGGACACGCGGTGGCTGGGTGACGTCGGAGGTGTCGGACCACACTTCGGTGTTGCAGTTTCTCGAGAAGTGGACGACTGCGCTCGGCAAGCCCGCTCTTTGTCCGAACATCAGTCCGTGGCGTCGCCAAGTGGCGGGGGATCTCGTCAATGCGTTCGACTTCAGCTCGCCCGTGTATGGCCTGCCGAAACTCCCCGATCCCGGCGGATTGATCCCCGAGGTCGAGTACACGCCGTTGCCCGGCAACAACTCCATGCCAACCCAGGAACCCGGCAGGAAGCCCGCGCGGGCACTGCCCTTCCAACCCAACGCCAATCTGCTCGACCTCAGCGTCGAAAACAGCGCGCTCGTGGCCTACCTCGAGCTCAGCAACGTCGCCCCCTTCGCGACGAAGGCAAGCCACTTCTCGGTCTACAACAACCTCGCGGGCGTGCCGTCGCTGTCGGCGTACCCTGCCGCGTTTCCGAATCAATACACGGTCGGCGTGGGCGAAGTACTCGTCGGCACCGGCGCAGTCGGTGCGAGCGCGAACGACACTGCCTACGACATCACCGTCGTCGGACCGAACCGCTTTCTCCGCCGCTACATCGGCAACACCAAGACGGCCGGCGCGGAAACGCGCGTGCACGCCTCGTACTACGACTCGGCCCAACATGGGCACGGCTGCAACGATCGCGATGAGCAACCCAAGCTCAAGCTTTCGCTGCACAACGACTCGCGCAAGAACGTGAGCTTTACGATCACGTTCAACAACTACTCGTCGCGCTCGAAGCAAACCATCCGAGTTTCAGGTCACGACAAGGAAGTGTGGGAGCTCGATGCCTGCGGCAGTGCGGACGGTTGGTACGACTTGACCATCACCGTCAGCAGCGACCCGAATTGGTCGCAGCGCTTGACGGGCCACTTGGAGACGGGACGCGCGAGCGTCAGCGGCTAAAATGTGCGCGCGCGGGCCGGCGTTCGCCGGCCCGCCGCACGATGCTCATCAGGTGCCGTCGCAATTCTCGAATACGAAGGCCGACGCCGTACCGATGGCGCACGACTGCCCAGTTTCGCGAAAAGGATGTCTTTCCTTGCTTAGCTCTCGCGTACCGCGATTGCATCACGGATTGGACAGCCACTTTGGTTGTGGCGCACTCCCGGCCGGCGGGGGCGGCTTTTCACGAGCCCAAGCGCAGCCCTGATCGGCGGCGGGCGGCTGGGGTGTTTGCAGACGAGCCTCTCCTTCCGTCAGAGGCTGCGTGGTGTTGGGAGCTGGCGCGGCACCGCGGTTCCCGCAGCTACGCACATACAGCTCACTCTCGCCGCAGCCCGAGACGCGCATCAGATCCGATCCCTCCTTTGCGGACTCCACGCGCCCTACGGGACACTGGTGGCGACGCGCAAAGTCTTGCGTCGGCGCATTGGGTTGAGGCTTGTTGCAGCCGACTAGGCACAGGCAGGTAGTGGCTAACGCCAGCCATCCCCCACGAGAAAGACGGATACGCATGGTCAGGCTCGAGGCTACCACGTCGCAGCATCGCAACAGGGCGTGTCCAAATGACCCATTCTTGCTCGAGCCATTTTCAGGGGTTGAAATGTTTCGCGGAGCTGGGGAGGGGCCGACAAAGGTACGGCTGATGCAACAAACCCACCCATGGCCAGCAGCGAAACGTATACGTCCGATTTCGATTCGGTGATCTCTCGCGAAGAACGCGAGCGCTTGGACGCTGAGCGCGCGGAAATAGCCGAAATGCACGCTGGCGACTCGAGCTCCGTCGTGCCGCCCCGTGCGGAACAGCGAGCTGTACTGCTCCGCTCGGGCACGATGTGGGGCCTGCTCTATCTGCCACTACTCACCGTGATCGTTGTTCTTTCATACATGATGGTCAATTTGCGTTCCGGCCCTGGCCGCATCCCAGGTGCGGGAGATCGAGCTTCACCCAACGCGCAGCCAGGCGACAAGTAACGACTTCGCTCAACGAAAGCGAGCGGGTCTTCTCGCCCCGGCGCGCACAAATGACACGCGAGCGTGCGGCGTTCGCAGCGCTCGCACGGAGATAGGACTCGGCCATGAAATACCCCATCGTCGTTGGAACAGATCTCTCCCACGCTTCGGACGAGGCACTGATGCAAGCCGCGTCCCGAGCCAGTCGCGACGGCACTTCGCTCACAGTCGTGCACGCTCTTTCGCCACGGCTTTGGGGTACCGCGAACGAGGCTGATCTCCTCGAGCAGCATCGAGAGCTCGTTGCGCAGCAGACTACCGCGCTAACTGGACGCCCACGACACGCGTTCAACGCGGTCGTCGAGCGCGGGGTGGCACACCTGGTGCTGACGCGGTTGGCCGCGTCGAAGCGCGCGCTGTTGGTGGTGGGCAGCTCCACTCACCATGGGGTCGGGCACACGCTGCTCAAGGATATGAGTGAGCGCGTCGTCGAGCGCGCCTGGGGCCCGGTGCTCGTGACTCGCGAGCGAAAGAGATCCACGAACATCCTGGTCGCCGTCGATCGACCATTCCGGGCCTCGCCTGCGCTCGAGGTGGCGCTCGATGAAGCGCGCCGATCGCACGCAGAGCTCAGCGTGCTTCACTGCGTGAACACTAGTTTCTTAGGCACACTCGCGGCGGACATCATCAACGGGGATGCCTATGCTCGGCACCCCTTGGGCCTGCACTCCCCAGTCAACGAGGCTCGCAGAGCGCTGGGCTCGGAGCTGCGGAGTCGCCAACTCGATCCACCGCTGTATGTCGTGGAAGGGGAAGCCGCGTTTTTGATCTCCCAGGTTGCTGCGCGAACGAACGCGGGGCTCGTGATCGTCGGGACCGCGCATCACCCCGGACCAACGCCGGGCGTAACCACTGCGGTGCTGAAACACGCTCCGTGCTCCGTACTCGTCGTAGACGACGCTTCGATGTTGCCCGAGCTCGATTCCGCCGTTCATCAACTACATTCCCACTAGCCAACGACTCCACGACGGCCCTGGACTGGACAGACTCTCACCCTCGCGGTGTCCGCTAGGCGGGCGATGCGCGATGCGCCCGATATTGACTGTTTGCGAGAGATGCCTCAGAGTACGGGCACTCCCGCATGCGAACCGATTCATCTCTCCACTTCCACAGAGCCGGAACGGGCTGCTGTGGCCGTGCGCGCGGCGCCGGGGAGCAAATGAGCAGTCGGCGCGAGCGTTTGGAGCGAAGCAAGGTGGCAGGCACGGCATAGCGCAGCAAATGTTGCGATTTGCAGGGCCTGCCCGGAATTCCGAGCGGGCCTTTTCTGTTTCTAGGGTCCGCTCGAGTGGCGGGTTTGGAGGAACATCATGGCAAACGATCGAGCGCTGGCATTACCTCTGGAAAACACTGTTACGTCCGCGGCTGAGCCGAACGCGAGCGAAGCCGTTGGCGGAATGCTCACTTTCGGAACCTATCGAGTCAGCGGCGAGACTGCCGCACGCCTGGTGACGCGCGCGCTCGAAGCCGGAATACGCAGCGTCGACACCGCGCATTTGTACAAGAACGAGCCTGCCGTATTCTCCGCGGTGCGCGCCTTCGAAGCCGCGCATCCGGGGCTTCCGCCGGTTCGGGTTTGCACCAAGATCTTCAAGCATCTGCTGTTCGATCAAACGTTGCGAGCCGTCGAAGGTTCGGTCGAACGGCTCGGTCGTGCGCTCGATTTGGTATTGCTGCATCGCCCGTTACCCGCCGCAATGTGGCGCGCGCTCGACCGCGCGGTGGATCGCGGCTTGGTCAAAGAAATCGGCGTTTCCAACTATTCGGTCGCGCGTTTGAAGGAGCTGCTCCTGCTGTGCGACGGCGTGACCGGTGAGCCATGCCGTCGGCCCGCGCTGAATCAGCTGGAACTTCACCCCTTCGTTGGGCCCGTTCAGCCACTGCTTTCACTGTGTCGTGCCGAGGGGATCCGCGTGCAGGGGCACACGGTGTTTGCGCGCGGGCAATTTCTCGAATTTCCACCGCTCGTGCGGCTCGCGCGCACCCTCGGGGTCTCGCCTGCCGTGATCATGCTGCGCTGGGCACAACAGCTCGGGGCAGAAGTCGTGTTTCACACGGCGCAGGCGCAACACCTGCAAGAGGTGGTCGACGCAACGCGCACCGCCGAGCCCGTGCTCAGCGCGCGCGAGCTGGCCGAGATCAGCGGCTACTATGGGCTCGAGACACGGCGCTTCTTTCCCGAACCCGTCTCGCCTTCGCTCGACGTCGAGCTCGGTGAGATCACCGACACGGGAGCGTACGTCGAGCGCGTGGCCTCACTTCTGGCTGATGATCGCCGTGCCCTCGAAGCTGGGCTGCCAGTATCCAACCTGGCACTCAACCTGCCGGCCAATTCGAATCGCCAGCTGTGGACGGACCCCGTGGCCAATCAGCTCGCACTTCGGCTGTTCCCACTCGAAGGCGACAAGACCGCAGCGTCCAGCTATGGGCGTTTCCGTGATCTGGTGCGCAAGTTGCGTTCACGCGCCCAAGCACAGCAAGAAGCGCAGCCCAAGAACAAGACCCTGAGCTGCTCGCTGAAAACAGGGCACCCCGCACTTCGCCCGCCGCGTTTCGTGGATGGTGAGTTGGTGGCCACGGCCGTCGCCTATCCCGAGGCCATGCCAGTAGAAGTGGCGCCCGCGGACGAACTCGCGCCGTTCTTCCAATTCTTGCGCGACCCAGAGCAACTCGGCGCGACACCGCCCGAGCTCAGCGAGGCGCCGCTCGTCTTCCAGCGCGGTGCCTATTATTCGGACGAGCGCATGGATCTGTGCAAGCAGGTCGTGGGTCCAACACACATCGCCGCGTTGTGTGAAGCGGTGGAGCGCCCCTTCACCGCCGCGCATGCGCCGCGTTGGGGTCGCGTGCGCCACTTCTTGCTCGGCAATAACATCGCCTGCGACGGCCCGTCGGATGAAGGCGCGCGCGCACTCGCGCGCCTCATGGAAAAGCCCGCCGTGACGATCGAAACCTGGTACCTCGCGGGCAATTGCATCGGCGCTGACGATATGGGCGTGATTGCCAGCGCCCTCGAAAACAATCGTCATGCGCGCGCGCTGTGGCTGAAGCGCAATCCGCTCGGCACGGGCGGCGCCGCGCACCTCGGACGTTTGCTAGCGAAGAACGGCACACTGACCCTCCTGGACGTGCACAACACGGGTCTGTTCGACGAGGGAATCGACGCCCTGGCGGATGCCTTCGAAGCGGCGGGCGGAGTGTTGCATCTGCGTCACCTGTACGCGGCCGCCAATGCGCTGTCCGTGCGCAGCGTCGCGGCACTCGGCCGTGTGTTCCGCAAACAACTGCCGGCTCCCTGTTCACTCGTGTCCCTGTCGCTGTCGCTCAACCGCTTGGGCAATCCGGGCTGCGAGGCGTTCGTCGAGCTGCTCGAGACCGGCGCCCTCGCGCTTCTGGAACGCTTGGATCTCGGCTCGATCGGACTCGATCGACCGGACCTGAGCCGCCTGGTGCGCGCGCTCATCAGCCACTGCCCGAAGCTGCGCAGCCTGAACTTGGGCACGTACCTGAGCACGCGCGATCTTGGCGAAAAAACCAATCTGCTTCAGCCGGATGTCAGCGCGCTGGTTCGCTTGCTGCGCGAGCACCCGCAGCTCGAGCTCCTCGATGTATCGATCTGCGGCTTACCGCAAACGTCTATCGACGAGCTCGTCGCTGCCTGCAGCGAGCATCAATCGTTGCACGGCGTGGGCGGGCACGCGCTTCACCACACGGAGCGCGAACGGCGCTTCCTCAAGCACCCGGAGCGCGTGCTTCACATCGACTCAATCTATCGCGGACGGGCGTAATCCCGTTCGCACCCGGGGGTCACACGCTCTTCCGCGCGACGACTCCCGAGACTTCGTAGTGACGCATCTCTTGGATTTGTTCGAAGAAGGGCTGAACCTTGGCGAAGAAGCGCTTGAACTCGGGCGACGTCCGAAAGCCTTGTAAGTGGCCAGCCAACGACTCCCATTCGATGCGCACCACGTACGAGCCTGGCTCCTCGTGGCAACGGCTGAGCTCATAAGCGAGGCAGTGCGGCGAGGCGTCTAACTCGACGGACGCCTCGCGGTAGGCCGCTAAGAATTCATCGGTTCGCGCGGCCGGTACGGAATAGCGAATGTATTCGACGATCATGGTGGTTCCTCGACGCTCGGGTTCTCATTGCTGCCTTTGGAGCAGCGACGATGAGTGAGATAGGCACGCCAAGTGGGTCCGTCGAATCGACAGTGCGTGGGCCACCCATAGACAGTGTCTATTGGTTTACTCTGATACGATAGAGCATATGAATCTTCAGTCCGTCGACACGCACCTAGTAGTTGCCCTTCAGGCGCTATTGAGCGAGCGCAGCGTGACGCGCGCAGCGCGTCGCATCGGCGTCACGCAACCGTCGATGAGCCATGCGCTCGCTCGGCTGCGCGTGGTGTTCGACGATCCCCTGCCCGTTCAGGTAGGTCGACAGATGAGCCTGAGTGTGCGGGGCCGAGAGCTGCTGCCCAAAGCACAAGTCGCGGTCGAGCACTTGGCGGCGGTGTTCGGCGCCCGCGAGCGCTTCGATCCCAGCGTGTCCGAGCGCAGCTTTCAGCTGCTCGCCACCGATAACCTCGAGCTCATGCTGTTTCCCAATCTGGCGCGCACGCTCTCACAGCAAGCGCCTCGGGTGAAGTTGCGCTGTCGCAACATCCCGAGTGATTGGGCAGAGAAGCTGCGTGCCGGCGAATTCGATCTCAAGCTCGGTCGTGGTGGACCTGTCCCGGAAGGTTGCCGAACGACGCTACTCGCGCGTGAAACACTAGTTTGTCTGATGCGCCGCGGTCACCCGGCGAGCAAGAAGCCGTTCACGGTCGCGCGCTACGCGGCGCTATCACACTTGGTCATTGCCCCGCACGGCGACGAGCGCACCAAGTTCGACTCGGTACTGGCCGAACAGGGGTTAGAGCGACACGTGGCGTTGACCGTGTCGCACTTTCTGGTCGCGCCGTTCATCGTCGCCGAGTCAGACCTCATCCTCACGGTCTCGGCCCGCGTGGCCAAGGTGATGTCGCGCAAGCTCGGCCTGCTCACACGCCCCTGCCCTGCCGCACCTGCAGCCTACGATTTGACCATGGTGTGGCCCGCCAGCGCCGAATTCGATCCGGGTCACAGCTGGTTGCGGAGCGCGATCGAACGCGCAGTGAAGTGAAGGCTTTGTCTTGGCGAGGGTCACTTCCGACATTGGGGAATGCCGCAGCAGCGGATTGGTGAGACCAATCTGAGATTTGCGGCATCTCGCTCGTCCCCGACGGAGACCTGCCGGGCTGGACGAATCTGAGACCAACTCACGCCGCTCGAACGCCTCGCCAAGAGACGCCTCGAGCAAACCGCAATTTTTCCGCGCGACGATCGGTCGCTCGAACGCAACTCAATCACTGCCTCCACGAGGTCGAGGCGACGCCGTCGCTGGCTCGCCAATTGCACATGGCGCGGCCGCACTCCTCGGAATGAAGCCACCATCCGCCATCCCGTCGAGCGCCCCGGAATTCTCCGGGCGTCTTACACGGGCCCTGAACACGCGAGTGTTCATGAGCTCACGCTTATCGCTCATGGGCCCGATCGCCGATCGGTCCAGGGGCGGCGGCTTACTTACGAGGAGCAACGAAAGGAAGCAATGAATAAGATTGTGCGTTCGAGCCGTCGATTGACTACGGCATTCACGAGAAAATGGGCGGGGTGCCTGGCACTCTGTCTGACTCCTGCCGCACTCGCGGCGTGTACTTCCGGTGGTGCGGCGACGAGCGATGTCGCGACGACGACTCAAGCCCTCGACACGGCCAGCTGCGGCTACACCCTCAGCACCGACGTCGGTAAAGCCAACAAGAACGGCTTCAAGGTCAAACTCAAGATCGCTAGCGCGGATGGCAGCCACTTGAATACGACCGGGCTCACGATCCTGATCGACTCCGGCGCAGCCCAACTCACCCACGTGGCTCACGGGTCGTTCACGACCTCGGAAAACGGCTATCTACTGAGCACCATCGGCGGCGACGACTCGGGCGACACCGAGACCGACGCAGATGTGCTGTCCGGCAAGGCTTACTCTTTCAATCTGCAATTCTCGGGCACCTACTCGAAGTTCGTCGCGAACGTGATGTCGAACTCGGGGGTCAACTGCGACCAGACCGCCCCGAGCATCAAGCTCACTACCAGCGGCGACTTCTTCACCTCGAACGGTACGCTCAACTTGAGCGCGGACGCGAGCGACGATATTTCCGTGTCGAAGGTCGTCTTTGCACAAGACGGCGTGGTGATTGGCACCGCGAAGACCGCTCCGTACACCATGAGCGTTCCCGTGACGAACGCCATCAACGGCCGTCACCAATACAGCGCAACCGCCTACGATCTCACGGGCAACCAAGCCTCCGAGAGCAAACGCGCGCTGGTCGCCATCGGCAACAAGTTCTTCGGCACCGCCACCACGATCGCCGCGGACTACCGCGACATTCCGGCCCATTTCGGCCAGCTCACGCCGGGCAATGCCGGCAAGTGGGGTTCAGTCGAATCGGTGCGCGGTCAGATGAATTGGACCGACCTCGATACGGCGTACCAGTTTGCCAAGGCGAACAACGTTCGCTTCAAATTCCACACGCTGGTCTGGGGCCAGCAGCAACCAGGGTGGATTGCGAGCCTGTCGCCCGAGGAGCAACTCGCGGAGATCGAGCAGTGGATGACCGCGGTGGCCGAGCGCTACCCCGACATCGACTTGATCGACGTCGTGAATGAGCCGCTGCACGCGCCGCCGGCCTACGCGGCCGCATTGGGCGGTGCGGGCGTCACCGGTTGGGACTGGGTCATCAAATCGTTCGAGATGGCGCGCGCGCACTTCCCGAAGGCCGAGCTGCTGTTGAACGACTACTCGATCCTCACGATGGCGAGCTCCACTTCGGACTACCTCAAGATCGTGAATCTGCTGAAGGATCGCGGCCTGATCGACGGCATCGGCGAGCAGGGTCACTTCTACGAACGCGCCCCCGAGGTTTCCGTCATCTCGTCGAACTTGAACTCGATGACCGCGACCGGGCTCCCCGTGTACATCACCGAGCTCGATCTGAACTTCGCCGACGACGCGCGCCAAGCCAATCGGATGAAGGACTTGTTCTCGACGTTCTGGTCGAACCCGTCGGTGCTCGGCGTCACGCACTGGGGTCACCTCCAGGGCAACATGTGGCAGAGCGACGCCTACCTGATCCGCACGGACGGAAGCTCGCGCCCAGCGCTGACCTGGATCGAGTGTTACAAATCCGGTGGCACGAACTGCACCGTTCCCGCGATCGTACCGCAACCGCGCACCGGCGCGGCCAGCGGTATTACGCTCGAAGCCGAGCAGTACGACTCGGCGCACGACCTGCTCCCCGCGGGCAACGTCGTCGCGTACGCGAACAACGGTTCGTGGCTCAGCTTCGATCAGGTCGCGTTCAACGACGGCTGGGACACGCTCAGCGTCACCTACGCCAACGGCGGCTCTAACGCGATCAACCTGAGCATTCACCTCGACAGCCTGAGCAATGCTCCGGTTGCCACGGTGCCGCTCGCGCCGACCGGCGGCTGGGGCACGACCAAGACGGTCTCGGTTCCGTGGGCACCGTTCGCGGCCCAGAAGAACGTGTTCGTCCGCTTCAACGGGGGCGGCTCGAACGTCGACAAGCTGACATTCAGCGCTCCCACGGGCACCGGCAAGAATCTGATTGCCGACAGCGACTTCGAGCTCGGCACCAAGAGCGGCTTCTTCACTTGGGGCAGCGGCACGATCGCCAACACCACGGCTCGCGCCGCGAGCGGCACGCACGCGCTCGCGCACACGGGTCGAACCGACAACAGCCCGCTGGCCATCGGCCTGACCAGCTCGGTTGCTCCGGGCAAGACGTACAAGGTCAGCATGTATGCGTCGATCAGCGGCGCCGCGTCCGCGCAAGCGTACGTGACCACTGGCCTGCAGTGCGTCGGCGGCTCGACGACCTATGGTCGCCTCGGTGATTGGGGCAACGTCAAGACCATCAACGACGGCCAATGGCTCGAGATCGCGGGTGATCTCGTGGTGCCTGATTGTCAGCTGGCGAACGTGCAATTCTGGCTCGAAGGGCCAGGCGCGGGCGTGAGCACCTACCTCGATCACGTCTCGGTTCGCCAGGTGAGCACAACCAACATCGTGAGCAACGGCACGTTCGAGTCCGGCACGACCGGCTGGTTCACTTACAACGGCGGCACGCTCTCGGCTTCGACCGATCGCGCGCACGGCGGCACCAAGAGCCTCCTGGTCGCGAACCGCGCCAACAACCCGCCCGCTGCCATCGACCTCACGAGCTCGGTCAAAGCTGGCAACAGCTACCCGTTCAGCTTGTGGGCTTCACTGCGCGCGGCTGACGGCTCGAGCAAAGCCGTCAACGTCACGCAAGCGACGACCTGCAAAGCGGCCGATGGTACCAGCAGCACCAGCTACGCCTGGGTTGCCGGAGCCACCACGCTCAACGGCGGCGCCAATTGGGCTTGGACGCAGTTCTCGGGCACGATCTCGATCCCGAGCACCTGCAACCTAACCCAACTGCAAATGTTCGTCGAAGGCGCTGCAGGCGCCGACCTGTTCGTCGATGACGTGCAGATCCTCGACAACAGCGGCACGTCCACGAACCTGATCACCGACGGCACGTTCGAGTCGGGACAAGGTGCGTGGGGTGGCTGGGGCTACGGCTCGCTCGCGGTGACCAGCACCAGCGCACACGGCGGCAGCAAGAGCTTGCTCGGCTCGAGCATGACGCCGAACAGCGCCATCTCGCGCGACATCAAGTCGTTCGTCGCCCCCGGTAAGAAGTTCAAGGCGACGGCTTGGGTCTCCGTTGGAAACATTGCCGCCGGCTCGGGCTCGGTGAAGTTCCAAACCATCCAGAGCTGCAACGCCGTGGGCAGCGATAGCTACCCGTGGCTCGCTGGCGACACAGTAACCAACGGCGCGTGGAAACAAATCACCGGTACCGTAGATCTCTCCGCCTGCACCTCCATCGAAAAGCTCCAGCTCTTCGTGGGTGCAGATTCCGGCGACCTCTACATCGATGACGTCTCGCTGACTCCCCTTCCGTAACTCAAACTGACTGCCCGTTGACTCGACAGGGGTCTTCCGCAAGGAGGGCCCCTGTCTCTTTTTTTGGAGAGTGCTAGCCCGGCGTTTTTCCCGCGCAGGTCGTGGAGCAATCAGCGATCCCGTCCTCCGCCGCGAGGCACTGAGGGCGGCATTTCCAGTTCGGGGCGACCACCAGAAAGCCATCAATCCATGCCACCAGGTCGCGCTGCGGCCGCGCGCCGCGTCGCGCCAGCTTCTCGTAAGCGCGGTCGACCACGTACAATGCGGCAGGCTCGTAGCGGCCGGACTTGATGGTCTGGATTGCTCGCTTGGTTGCGGCGTCCCTCTTGTTCGTGTCCAACCGAGCCAAGTAAACGGCGTCGGTGGACATGTCGTGCATGCCTGCGAAATACGCGAAATCCTCGTAGTGGGGGCCCATGCTTCGGACCGGGACGGTGTGCAGGGCTCGGTACATGCTCGGCACCTGTGCCCAAAAATCCGAGCGAAGGGGAGATTTCCAAGTCGTTCCGGAGTTCATCAACAGCGCACGGTGATGGAGCCATCCGGCGCTGGTATCGACGATCTGGATGGACACGATCGCAAGGAGCAGCAGAGTCGCAATGCGGGAGGAGTAGCTTCGAAGCAAGCAGCGCGCGCAAACGAGCAGCAGCACGTAGTACACCGGCCAGAACATGCGGCCGGAACCGCGCACCAAGTTGGCACGCTCGATCCATGACGCGGGCAACGGGATCTCGAGCGTATGGTCTGCAAAGCCGACGCGGTTGGAGATTGCAAACAACGTGAGCCCGATGAAAACGGCGAGCAGCGGCCAGTACTCCCGCTTTGCGCGCAACCAGGGCCAGGCGCGTCTCGTGGCAGGCAGGGCGAAGAGCACCAGTAATAGGCCGCCCAACCCGAGAAAGTTGAAACCTTCGTACTCACCGTAGCCTTCGGGAATGTCCTTCAGAACGTAGGACCAGCCACTCGGGTCCACGAGCGACAAGAGGTTCATCTTGTACTCGCCGAAGCCGTGTTGAACTAGCACGCGCCCGACCACGAACATTCCGATCTGCCAAAAGCCGAGCAACACGAGGGCCGGGACCGCCGCGAGCTGCACGAAATCCGCGACCTTCCGGCCTTCGAAAAGCACGCGCCGCAGCCAGTCCGCGGTCCACAGCCCGAGCACCATCACGGTCATGTAAAAGTGAGTGAGCGCAACCAAGTAGGCCAGCAGCGGCCACGCTACGCCGCGCGCCAGACGCCGCGGCCCAAAGCACAGGTACAATGCTGCCAGCACCTGCCACTGCCCGCACATTTGGTAAGCTCCCTCCAAGCGATTGAGCAGCGGCGGCGCGACCACGAACAGCAGCGTCGCCAGAGCTCGCGGTAGCCGTACGCGGGTAACCAAGCCGACCAGCAACCAAGCGAACCAAGCCTGCATCACGAAGCAGAGCAAAATCCAGATGCCGAAGTATTGGAACGGCATCGGCAACCAGCGACCGATCGCCTTGAATAGGAAAGCGAACAGCGGCACGTTGTCCGCATACGCAATGGAGCTGCCGATTTCCATGCCGTAACGAGGGCTCACACCCGGCGGCATGCCCCAGGGCGTAGTCCGAAAGAAATGCCAACCGAGAAAATACGTCGCCTGATCGCCGCCCTGAAGCCAGGCAATGTTTCGGCCATTGAGCACACGACCGCCCGTAATCGCCCAAAAGGAGCAGAGCCCAAGCAAGATCGGGATCAAGTTTTCGGCCCGCTTGAAGCGGACGCGCTCGGGTTCGAACATGGCGCGCGGGAGTAGACCAGGGCGACACCGAAGAGAGCAAGCCGCGAGTGCCCGCTAGCCTAGTGCGAACCCTCGAGCACGACGACTTCGGCTAGACCGGCGCCTTGCCCATAGTGGTCTCGCGCGGTCAAACGAATGCGCGTAACCGCAGCGCGATTGATTTCGAGGCGTTCCGTCTGGTGCGACGAGGTTGGGGGCCTGAGCGTGACTTCCGTATGGCCTGCTCGGTGCTCGCCAGCGAACCAATCGAGGACGAGAGTCCGCGTCCCTCGGTCTTTGGCGGGTGCGTGACGCGCGTTGATGATCCGGAGCCCTTGCACGGGCGTGGGACGGATGAAGTTTACTTCCAACCACGGGGCGTCTCCCTCAGGAGCGAGCCATTCTGTCGTCGGGTTGCCATCAACGGCTCTCTCGGCGGCCGCCGAACCGCCGTTAGCGGGCGAGCCGGACGCGCTGACTGAGAAGCGGTCACGTAGCCGCGCGCTTGCAAACCACGCCCCGATGCTGAGCAGCAAGAGCGCGGCCGAAAGTCCAGCAATGGTCACCGGGCGCACGAGCGACCGGCGCAGCCCTTTGGCGAGCCCGACAAACAGCACAGCGAGCGCTCGTCGCTGCCGGATTGCGTTGGCATAACCAGCGGCCGCCAACCCCCAGCCAAGCCAAAGCACCTTGTATCTGAAGCGATAGTTTTCCCCGTGATCGCCGGCGATACCGACCGCGACGACCCAGGCGATGCTCAAGAAAGCCAATGCCCACGATGTGCGCGAACCGCGCGCAATGATTGGCGTGCACGCCGCTGCGAATAGTAAGCCCAAACCAACCAGCCAACGGCTGATCAGCGACTGATCAACCGAGTCCGCGTAGGCCGCCAAGTTGGCAATTCGACTGCGATTGCCGGCGACGAATTTGTCTGCGTCGACTGCACTGAAGAAAAGTGGCGCGCTGTCGTTGATGAGGCCGCGCAAAAAAGTCACCGGGTAAGCAGCAATCAGACGGCGATTGTCAGCAGCGTAGTAGTGAGCCGTGGCTGGGATTGACCAGTGGTTGTAGTTCAGCGAACGGCTGTGGGTCTTGTGCTCTTGATCGAGTGCAGCCACGCCGGTGTGCCGGTCGACCAGGCCGAAGACGCGAATGTTCGTGCTTGGCGACTCGAAGGCCTGGAGCGCGCCGGCGGGTGATAGCGCGCCGCGAGCGACCTCCATTTCGATGCGCGTCGCGCCGAGCAGATCCGAAGTGGTGCCGGCAAAGTTTCGCGCAGCCCACGAGGATGTCCCCAAAAAACCGAAGATGAGCAAGTTCTTGAGGCACCAAGCCGCCAACAGAGAGCCCGGCACAGCGAAGTTCAGTGCTGCGCGTCGGCGCTCACCAGGCGCTACGAGGGCCACCGTGAGCACCGCCGCCAATACGTAAAAGAGCGGATGGAATAGGCTCCGCGTCAGCGACAAACCGACGAGGTGCGCGGCGCTCACTGTAAGTCGAAAGCCGGGGCGCCCTTCGCTACTGGCCAACCAGACCACGCTCCCCAGCAGCCAAGCCACGTCGAGGTGGGGATAAAAATACCAGTTTTCATAGAGCACAAAGGCTGGTGAAGCGGCGAGCAGACCGACTAGGAATCCGGCGAGCAACGGTGGCACTAACCAGCGGGTCAAAAGCAAGTACAGGCACAATGCGCTGTACACACCCGCGAGCAGGAATACAGGCCAGAGCAGCCGGTCAGGCTCGTTGGGCGCGAGCTTCAACGCGAGGCCGGTCAGCAAATTGTAAAGCGGCGGTTGCGCGTGCAGATAGAGCAGGCTCTCGCCGAGCTGAGAGCGAAGCAGCACGCGATCGAGCAACTGTGAGGCGCTGCCGATCGTCGATGTATCGAAGCGCACTCCCCGCGCGTAGTAAAAATAGCGACTGAGAGCGAACGCAAAAAACACGATCAGGCCGCCTATTTTCTGGCAAATCCTATAGCGGTCGCGTTGCGTTCGCCCTTGCGCGCTGCCCGTCGTGCTCGAACCTCCGACCATCGTGCGGGGAGCCCTCAGGCCCATAAACCGAGAACTCGCGGCTCTGCGTTGCCGCAGGAGAAGAACGCTTTGAGCCGCCCGCTTACCGGCGATGCGGCGACCGCGTTGAACAGTCCCCGCCGGCGAACGTCGGGAGCGAGGCAGTGAGTCATCCGCTGGCGTATACTACGCTTTGAGCTGTGATGCGCGCCGCGCCTCGCAGCTCTGGAGCCACTTTCGGTACGATTTTCCAGGCGACGGCATTCGCTTCAATCGCTCAGGGCGTGGCCGTCCCAGCGGCCACGCCTGCCCTCACTGCATACGTCAGCCGCCCTGGACCACCACTTGTCCGGCTACGGCTGAGGTCTCCGCGTCGTCTGCGTTCTTGCCGACCAAAAGCGTGTAGGTACCGCTGTCGATCACCCATTTGCCGCCTTCGGCACCTTCCCAGCGACGAAGATCTCGAACGCGCACCGGTAGGTGCGCCGTCACGGTTTGGCCAGCCTTTACGCTCACGCGAGAGAAGCTCTTGAGCTCTTTGACGGGGCGATCGCCGGTGATGTTGGCGGGTTTGGCGGGTGGCTTCACGAACAACATCGCAGTCTCGTCACCGTCGACCGCCGAGGTATTCTTGATATCGACGGTGACGTCGATGATGGCGTCTTTGGTCGCCGCAGTGCACGGGACTTGCAGGTTCGAGTACGCGAACGTGGAGTAGCTCAAGCCGTGGCCGAACGGGAAGACGAGGTTTACGGTGTTACCCGCTGCCTTTCGGCGATCGTACTCGCGATAGCCGAAGAAGTAGCCCATTTGCGTGCCTTGGTCGTCGTCACCCTTGAAGGCGGCCTTGTCCAGCTCGGCTTGCGTCGGCCACGCCATTGGCATTTTTCCGGAGAAGTTCGCCATGCCGAAGATCAGCTTGCCGAGCGCTGCACCACCGCGCATGCCACCATAGCCCGCCCACACCGTGGCTTGGTTCTTGTTCGAATGGGAGAGCCAGGGCAGGTTCACCACCGAACCCGACTCGACGACGATGATCGTCGGTTTGTTCAGATCCAGGACGCTGTTCACGAACGCATTGCTGTCGATCGACTCAATATTGAATGGGCTCGGTATGGGGAGATCGAGGCTGCTTCGATCTCCGCCGGGCCCGATCGCATACTCCTCACCTTCGTCTCCTGGTGTGTAGCCGACCACGACCACGATTGCGTCGGCGTCTGCGGCGGCAGCAGCGGAGTTGCCACTCGTTACTTGCCGTGCGTTGCCTGCGGCCGCTGCAATGCCCGCGAATGGTCCGATCGAGCGTGCCGGATCGGCGTTGACGCGATTGGAGCCTCGGTCCCCCAAGGCCACGTCGGTCGCAAAGTGGAACGTGCACGGCCCGCGCTGGGGATCTTGCGTGCACGTTTTCGGCACGGTGGAGGAGATCAGGGAAAACACCTGATCCGGGCCAACGACCGCTATTTTCGTCACGCTCGTCAGCGGAAGCACCGGGCTCGGGCTGTTGGGCACGCCGTTCGTGAGCAACACGGCGGACTTGAGCTCAACCTCTTCGGCAAGATCTTCATGGTTCGAATTCACAATCGAACTGCCGGTCAGCGTCGATGTTGGCTGCTTGAGTCCCCCGGGGTCCGTCGTCTTGGCGGTCTTGAAGCGATACTTTTGCGTCAGCACGCGCCTCGCCGCATCGGTGACCAAGCTCTGATCGACGTTTGCCAGTGTCGTCGTCGAGTAATGCAGCGTCCAAGGCACTTCGACGTCGAGCCCGGCCCGCAGGGCCTCGTTGGTCGTGCTTTGAGCAGACGAGGCGTCAGGCAAATTTTGATCGCCCGGCATCGCCCACCAGTCCGAGAGCACGAAGCCCTGGAAGCCGAAGCCACCAGCGGAGACAGGCGCTTTCAGAATGTCTCGCAGCAAGTGCTTGTTTTGCGTGCTCTTCACGCCGTTGATCTTGTTGTACGACGCGAGGACACAGCCGACGGCGCCGTCTTGAATGACCATTTCGAAGTGTCGGCCGTAGATCTCGCGCAGCGTCTGCTCGTTCATGATCGCGTCTTGATTCGTGCGATTCTTCTCGATGTTGTTGGCTGCAAAGTGGCTGGCGCAGCCGACGACGTATTCTTGCAAACCGATCGTGAACGCCGTTGCCATGCGCCCGATGTGGTACGAGTCCTCCCCGTACGTCTCCTGCGTACGGCCCCAATACGGGTGGCGAACGATGTTCATCGTTGGCGCGACGAGCAGGTTATTGCGTGAAGCTGCGACCTCATCACCGATGGCTTCACCGACGCGCTTCTCGAGGGCGAGATCCCAAGAAGCGGCGCGTACCGAGGTCGACGGAAATGCCGTCGAGTAATCCTTGCCGTCGGTCTTGCGATTGTTGGGTTGGCCGGCGTCCAAGTTCACGCCGTGATCGCCGTCACGATAGTTGTATCCGAGGATCGTGCCGATCCCGGGGACATCTATATCCGGACTGCGCTCGATGTCGAAGTAGTCCATCTGGCCAACGGCCAAGCCGAGCATTTGGCTGGCCTTGTCCGCAGGGCTCATCGCGTTCAGGGTCGTGGTGACCTGAGCGGTGACCTCGGCGGAGACGGAATAGGCCTGCATGTAGTTGAGATCGAACTGCTGCGAACCAACAGTGCCGCACGCGAACTGCGGGCCAGCACCCGAGCCCCCCGTCCCGGTGGTGGCGGTGCCGCTGCCGTCAACGACCATGCCGCTGCCACCCGTGCCCGGGTTGTTGGTGCCCGCGTCGTTGCCTGCATGGCTGCTCGTGGCGTTGCCGCTTCCCGCTGAGCTGTCGGAGTTGCTCGCACCGGCGTGCCCCAACACGTTGCCGAGCACATAGCGACCCTCGCAACCGAATGTGGTCAGCAGACACAGCGGCAAAAGTAGTTGTCTTCGCATGTTGATGACTAGTGTGTGGACCGGGTCGCGTGGGGTCACAGCGCGTTTCGAAAACGTCCTTGCAGGCTCAGCGCCGGCTGAATTGCCCAGGGTTCCTGCAAAACCGCATCACCGCCGCCGGTCTTGGCGCTGTATTGAACTTCTTGGAACGAGAAGATCGCTTGCGCGACGAGCCCAATGTCGAGCACCTCACCGCGTTGGATGATACCGAGCGAAATCTCAGCCATGCTTCGCACTTGGGTGCCGCTCGAGTGCGGCTCGAGCAGCAGATCGCCGCTGCTCGAGCTCGCCTGAGCCGAGATGCGCGCGATGTCGGCACCCAGCCCGAGCAGCACCTGTGCAAACAATGAGGACTTGAGCTGAGGTTCGATCCCGATCTGAGCACGCAGTGCGCTGGTCTGCACCGAAGCGCTGAACGGCTGGGCCTCGAAGTCCGAGCTAAACAGGTATTGCGCGCTCAGCTGGAGGTCGAAGGCCGTGCGAGCACCCGGCAGTTGCAGGCCGAGCACGAGGCTCGGCCCGTGACCCGCTCCCTCGGCGCCGCGTAGTCGCACGCCGTAACCCGCGGCGACGATCAGCGCACTGCGTGACTCCGCGGCGGAAACGGCGGTTTTGCTCGGGGAAGCGCTGGTCGGCGCAGGCGCGACGACTGGAGGAGCCTGCGGTGGAGGCGGCGAAGGCGGCGCGGATGCTGCGGGCGGCGTGGCATCGCTTGGCTGCGCGAAAGAGCCGACAGCCACGCCGGCTGCGCCCAGTTCGCGCTCCGCTTGTTCGCGCTCGACGCCCTCGACCCCCTGACTGAGCGCGACGAATGCCGAATGGATGACGGACGCGAGCCGCTCCAGACCCAGCTCGTCGAAACCGGAGTGAAGCGCGACTTCACGCACCAAATGGCGTGGTGCGGCCGGCGGGGTGACGCAGGAAACAGAAAGCAGAGCGTTGCCCGTGGAAAGCGGGATAACCAAGGCTCTCACCTCTTCGGGGCTCGACGCCAATAGCTGCTTCTGGCTCACATCGCTGCTGATCGTGACGACGACCTCGGTGCCGTCGCTGAACCAGCTGCTGACCCGCTGTTGGAAGGTGCCGAGCGCACGCTCGTCGCCGATCACCGTGATCGCCAATCGCTTCGGAAACGCCGCCGCGACCTCGGCCTCCGCCGTTGCGGTCACCGTGTCTGCGAGCGCCAGCGAAGGCGACGAGATCGCGATCAGGCACAGCGCGCTGACGGTCGCGCGTGCCACGCTCGGGCGAGGAATGGCGCGCTGTCCGAGCTTCACGTCAGCGAGCCAATTCACGAAGCCGTTTTTGCGCCGCGGCCGCGTAGGGCGAGTCTGGATAATCGCGAATCAGCTGGAGCAGGACTGCTCGTTCGTCAGGGCTCTCGAGTTTTCGCAGCGCTTGTGCGCGGCCCCACAGCGCCTCGAGCGAGAGAGCACCCGCGTGGTAGTTTTCGAACTGGCGGAGTGCAGCACGCGGGGAGCGCTGACTCAGCAGCAGATTGCCGCGCAGAATCTTGGCGTCCTCGGCTTCCACGGAGTTCGGGTAAGTCCGCGCCAACCGTTCGTAGAGCGCAATCGCGTCTTCTACATCACCGTTTCGGCGCGCTTCGTTGGCGCGCGCGAATAACTCGCTCGAGGTCAGCGGTTCGTCGGTCACGACTTTGCGTCCCTGGTTGGTCGGCGCTGATGAGGGAGGGGGTGGGCTCGAGCTCGCGTCGCTGGGCGCACTCGCCGTTTCTGCCGGCGGAACCGGAATGGGGGCGAGGGGCGGCGCGGCCTTGCGACTGTGGTTCGCAGTCGCGCGTGAGCTTTGCTTATGCGCTTGCTGGGCTTGCTCAGCAGCGCGTTGTTGCGCGGCGCGTTTTTCAACGTAGTCCCAAGCGCTGGCCAGGGTCACGCACAGCAACATGCCGAAGCCCAGGCTGACCGCAAAATAACGGGCAACCAGCGTAGCGCGCGGCGGGCGTGAACCCGCGGATGCCGCCTGGGCGATGCCCTTCGTGCTTTCAGTACCGGTCTGGTCGATACGTTCGAGGGTGCGCTCGACCAAGCGGCTGAGCCGGGCTTCGTCGCCCGCGATTAGCTCCGCTTCAGCGTCGAAGTGTAGTCCCGCGCCGTACAGGCATTCGAGTTCTCGCGACGACTGCAAAGCGATCTCGCAGCGCCGCTCTTCTTCTTCACTCAGCTTGCCTTGGCGCGCCAAGACCAGCAGATCTTCGGTCTGAGTTTGACGGCTCATAGCTCCCCCTCCAAAAGCTCGAGCAGCGCCGGCTTGCCGTCGAGCTTCAAACGCAATGCGGTTCGCGCCAAGCGCAGCCTGCTCTTCACGGTTTGAACGGGCGCGTTGGTGGCTGCTGCGATCTCGGCCAGCGTACAACCGCCGACGCAGTGCAGCGCGAGTGCTTCCGCCTGGGCGGCGGGTAGGGTCAAGAGCAATTCACGCACTGCTTCGGCCGCTTGTGCCTGAACCAGGCGTTCTTCGGGCCCGTCCGGGTGACCCACGAGTTCATCCAAATCGGCGTCGAGCGCGGCACGATCTCCGCCGCGCTTGCTCGCGGCACGTTTGCGTCGCGCGTTCATCGCGACGAGCACTGCGGTGCGCGTTGCGAAGCGCTGCACGGTGCTCTCACCGCGGAAGCTCGGCAACGCGCCAAGCACGACCAGCGCTGCCTCCTGCGCGACGTCCTCGGCGTCCGGGTTGCTGCGACCGAGCATGCTCCGGACTGTGCGCAGCAAATGGGGCGCAAGTGCGACCAACAGCGCGTGAGTGGCTCCGCGGTCCCCCTGGGCCGCGGCCCGCGCGAGTCCTGCGAGCTCGTCCGGATGGCGAGTGCGGGTGCGCTCGCTCATTTCTGCGTCGCGGTTGTAGATCAGCCGGATCATTTGGCGGGGGTTTGTCCCCCCCAACAAGTGTGCAACGCGGCCTTGGAGGGGTCACCAGGGTCTGAAAAAAGATCGCGCCCCGCGTCGAGGCGCACTGTCGGAAACCGGCGGCCAGGGGGCCGATGTGCGCGGCGACACCGCAGGAATTCGAGGTGCGCTGCTGGATCGCGGGCGCCCGTTCTCCCCCAAAAAAAGGAGACAAGGTGCTTCCTTGCAGGAGTCCCTCCCGAGCCCGCGTGCAGTCAGTTGGGTGTTACGAGAGGCAGTCAGCGAGAGGTCATCGATGTAGTTGCCGCTGCCCGCACGCATGAAGAGTTGGAGCGAGCTCGGCACGAATCACGTCGTGCATACGGTGCGCGCTGGTGCTGATCACTGCACGCGCGCCGTAGCCCAGCCTCCCAAGCACCTTGCCCCGACTCGAACGTGCCGTCGGTGATCAGGTTTGCCGACGTGCTGCTGTTGTCGCGGAGCTGCACGTCATCGACGAACCGATCGGCGGCGAGTTGGCAGCTCAGGAATCACCTCCATCGTCAAGCGCATCTTCGGTCTCGATAGCTGCGCTGCCGTTGCGTAGTAGCGATTGCTGAACTGGAAACAATTTAATGTGAAACTAGTAACAAACTATCGAGCCAGCGATTTAATGACGGCCGGAAGCCACTCTGACGAGAACATGAGTGTGACAAATCTAGACAAGGCTATTGCATGTCCGAGATACAGGGACTATGGTCTCCATCGCGGGGTTAAGCCGCGTAGTTCGTAACACCTGGGGAGTTTAGCGATGAGTTCTACGCCGTTGAATGGTCGCCGGACATCTGCAATCGCCCGACCAGCCACAATGCCGGCTATCCGGTGCCGGTGCGCTACGCTTCTGCGTCCCCAATGTAGTAGCTGATCCCGTCGGGGGATTGGTAGCGAGTTCGCCTTTAGGGCCTATTGGGATAGGCTCTAAGAGCGGACTTGATGGCTTGAGAGCCAGTCACGATCCGTGACTGGGTCGCAAGGTCATTAGACCCGGCTGCGCGCGGGCGATACCGCTTTGCTCGTTTTTGCCCCGGCGCAGCATCCTCATCCCTGAGCGCTAAGTCCCCGAAAATATCGGGACAGGGGCTTAGTTTGTCTGCGGTAATCAGGGAGAAAGCCATGGACAGGCATGTCGCTGTTCGTTGCGAGCAAGTGTTGCGTGTGCTCGAGATATCGACTCTTCAGCCTCTGAGATATGCAATTTTCTGGGTCACCATCTAGCAATTGGGGCGCTTCCCCCAGAGGAACATAAGCATGGAAAATCGACGATTAGGTCAAAGTGATCGAGGTGGGGGCACGAAAAAAAGGCACCGTGCCCGCAGCCTGATCGGACTAACCCTCGCGGGTTGCGTGGCGCTGGGCGTGTCATCTTGCAGTGCGACGATCGAGTCAGATGAACAAACCGCCACGGCCGAACAGAAGATCCTCGGGCCGGATGCTCGCGTGGTTTATGGTGCAAAAGGGGCGGTCGACTTTGTCTACACAATAGGGGACCTCACCGTAAGCTGCACCGGCAGCATCATCGCTCCGCATGTGGTCCTCACGGCTGCCCGTTGTCTCCTTCCGCAGAACCCCTATGACGCCCACGACGGCGAAAGAGACATAACCATCAATTACTACGACCCTGTATACGGGCGTCGGGTCGTGCATACTGGTAATGCTCAGTGGCACGCACACCCTAGCTTTCCAGACTACAGCCTGGATCCGGGGATTCTCAATGAGGCAAACACGGCCAAGAATGACCCCAAGCACGGGCGTAAACGCGGACGTCATAGTCCTCCTTATTGGCATCGACACCCCCGCTTCCCAGGTGACGTCGTGGATCCGCTCATTCTTGACGAGGCAGACACGTCCAAGAATGACATTGCGGTGATTATTGTCCCGGAGCAACTGGGTAGTCTGAATACTGGGACAACTGATTATCACGACTACCTTAGAATCTTCGCGGGCAACGCGCACGACCATTTGGACGGGCACCTGAATGCCTTCGGTGCTGGGCTTTATGAGGCTGACCGGTCAGATGATCAGCTTCGGTATGGCAACTTCGACACGGACGTGCAAAACAATGGCTCTCCGGGACCCGATTTCCTGAAGTTGGAAGGACGACAGGGGGGCGACGCCCTCAGAATGTGCAGAGGCGATAACGGAGGCGCAATCGAGTACAGTTTGAACATCGAGGGCCAGTCTGTTCCCACGGTTGCGGCCGTTTGGTCAAATTACAACGTGGGTTCCGATTGGGCCCAAGACGAGTCACAAGATTGTGCGAATGATAACCATGGTCATGATGACTCATATGCATGTATCCTCAATAACGACCATGTCGCATGGATCGAGAGTGCCGCCGGTCTCTCTTGTGCTCCGCAGAGTGGTGCGAACATCGCGTACAAACGCTGCTTCGATCTACCCATGATCGAGGACGCGCCGGGTGAGGGCCTGTACGCTCCCAATGTGGCGACGGC
>DASQCO010000146.1:0-49313 GCA_035634635.1 Polyangiaceae bacterium | reverse complement strand
CTCGTCGAACGTCGCGTTGCACGCGATCACGATCTTGTCTTCGCCCGCGAGCTGAAGCGCTTTCGCGATCGTGTTGACCGGCGACGCTTTGGTGCCCACGCCGCTCTCCTTCCCTGCAGGGTCGGCGAACACGGCAAATTCGTTGCTCACCAAGCAGGCTTCTGCGCTCGGGCTCAGAGTTGGATCGCAGGGCGGGCTGTGCTCGCCGCCAGCGCCGGCATCACCCGCGTTGCCTGCCGAATCCCCGGTGCCTCCGTCGCCGCCATTTCCGCCGCCCGCTCCGTCGCGCCCGCCGTGTCCGCTGTGTCCGCCGCTGGTCCCGTTCGAGCCGCTGGTCCCGTTCGCACCGCTCGCGCCGGCGTTCCCGCTGCTTCCCGGAGCGCCCGCGGACGAGCAAGTCGAGGTCTCGTGGCAGTCATCAGCGGTGTTCGAACATGCGGAGGCGATGCACAGCATCGCGGTCACACTGGCAAAGCTAATAGTCAAAGTTCTCATCGCATTCTCCCGAACGAATCAGAATTCACCGAATACCGAAATGTGGCCCACTCCGATGGCGCCGTGCAGACGAACGCCGGGTGAACGCACCGCGCTCGCGGCATGTTCGCTGCGTGGCCAGAACCAATAGACTGGGATCGCCACCAGAGCGACGCCACCGACGATCGCGCTCGCCATTGCAAGGTTCTTATGTTTGTCGTGACTGCGCGCCGCGTCCAGTTGCGCGCTGCAATCTGCCGGCGACGCGGTTCCATCCGCGCAGCCAGATGTGCCATTTTTGTCCTTCAATTGCGCGACCGTGTCCGCGTCGGACGAAGCGGCCACACTGAAGCCGATCAAGCCGGCTGCGCCGACAGCGGCCACGGTCCCCGCGACCACGACTGGGATCAAACTGCGCTTGCTTCCCCCGGTAGACGCGGCTCCGTCTTGCTCTGCGCTCGTCGGCGAGAGTCGCAGCTCGACCGGATATTCGCCGCCCGCATCCACGCTGATCACGACACTCGCATTCTCACCTTGGCTGCTCGCTTGAACGGTGTGCACCCCCGCGTCCACGAATTGAGGCGCGGTCAAGGGCGAGACACCAAGCGCGCGCTCGTCGACCTGAATTTCGGCTCCCGCGCGGTTCACATGGATCTTCAAAGTCGCCACATGCGCTTTGACATCGGCGAAGGCGGCTCGCATCTGTTCGAGCGTTTGTTCGCTCTCGACCGGGGCAAAGTGGCTGATCCCAAAGTCGAGGTGCTCTGCAGCGTCGCGATAGCGCTTGAGTTGGATCTCCGCCTGCGCGAGCGATGCCGCGACGTCATACGTCTGACGAATCGCCCAGGCTTCGCGCAATATGCGTGCGGCCTCCTCGTTCTTGCCTTGTTCGAAGGCTTTGACGCCATCCCGAAATAGCGCCCGGAGTCGCGCGTTGTCGTCCGCGCTTGCCGGTGGATCCGCGAAGCAAACGCGGGGAGCTACGCACGCGACCAGAGCAGCGCTGACGACGGCGCGACGAAAGAAAGCGCGGATGAACGAGTAAGGTTTCATTTGGGACTGAACCAGGAGGTCTGAACTGGTTGGGGGATTGCTGGAGCGGGCGGGGGAGCGCTGACGGGGACCGCCGCGGACGCTATCGAGGTCGGCGCAGGCGTCGCGTCAGTTTCTGGTTTTTGCGGCTGATCGCTGAGTGTTGGCTTTGGCCGAGCCGCGACGCTTGCGCCGATCCGAGGCGAACGCTTGTCGAAGGCCGCCGCGCGGCCAGCGGGGGAGGGAGCAATCGCTGACTCGACCGGCTTCGGCGTCAAAGCGCGTCCCGCGCCCGCGTACGACGCCGAAGCAGTCGTACGCGCTGGCACCGCAGCTTCGAGCGTCACGTGTGACGAGGCGCGAGGAGGCGCCAACGTTGCGCTCGATGTCGGTCCCAACTCTGTGCGCGCTTTGAGCAATCCCAAAGCCAACAACAACAGCGCGCCGAACACGCACGCGATCACGAGCTTGATCGGTCGCCGGCGCGGCGGCAGGTCCTCGCGCAGTGCAAGTCGTGGTGAGTCAGGAGAATGCTCGAGTTGGCGCGCGGTTTGCCCTGGGAGATGGGGCGGCAGCGTATCGTGGAAAAACTCCGCTTCCAGGCGCGGCAAGTGCGCCTGCACCATCTGGCGTCGCAGATCCGGCGGCACCGTGACTTTCGAAAACTTGTACGGATCGAATTCCGGCTTGGCGTCGCCGCTGAGCTCGTCCTCGCTTGCGAGGGCCGGGGCGCCGGGATGTTTCGATGGTGGCGGGTGATCGGTCATTGCCTTACTCCGCTCCGTCGTTGGAACCGTAGATCGCTTTGGGACGGCGCGTTGGCGGCTTTGCAGACGCAGCTACGTTCGCTCTCTGCTCTCCGTTGCTTGCTTCAGCCAAGCCGCTGGCTGGCCCAATGTTCACCGGTTTCGAAACCGCACGGGTCGTCGGATGCGGGCGCGGTGGAGGAACCACCGAACTCGCGATCGGCGTGCGCGCTGCAGCGCTCGATGGCACTGCCGGAACCGCCAGAGCGGTTGCTGTCGTACTCGCCGCGCTGCTCGAAAGCGGCGGCGTTTGCGGCGGAGCACTCGCTCTCAACGCCGAAATGCTGGCGCTCGTCGCCGGCACGGCGGACCGCGGATAGGTCTGAATCAGCGCCACCGCGACCCCGATGAACGTCCCGAGCGCCACGCCGCACAACAACAATTGCGGAAGTGTTAGCGCGGGTTGGGGGACGGGCGGCAGCGGAGCATCTTCGATTGCGCCAGGCGCGGCCATCCATTCAGCCTCGATCGCCTGCTGCGCCGGGGGCGTAGACTGCGCAGCTGGCGTCGCGCGCATCGTTTGCGGGCGCGGCATCGGCGCGGTGATGTCCGTGCGAATTGCTGGCGCGATCGAGAACTGCAAGGGCGTAGCGTCGTCCCGAACATGGCGCGCGAGCGTGTCCGCGAGCGGCGCAGTAGTCGGCGGCAGTTGATGGACATCCGTCGGCGAGTGGCTCAGCCGAATCGCGCCCGAGGTCGGCGAAATCGAATGTGTGCCTTGCCAAAGTTTGCGCGGCGTCGCGCTCGCGATGGGGACTTCCTTCGCGTACCGCTCCAAGTTTGCGCGCAGCACCTGGGAGACCTCGGCCATCGTCGCGAAGCGGTCCGCCGGAGCTTTGGCGATCATGCGTTGAATCGTGCGCGCAATGAAGCGCGGCACGGTCCCAGTGAGCACGTCGAGCGTGAGCGGCATGCGATTGATTTGCGCGAACGTCACCGATTCGAGCGTCGGTTCCTCCATGCCCACGAGGCACGGGGGACAACCCGCGAGCGCCTCGTAGAGCGTCGTGCCGAGCGCGTAGATGTCGCTGCGCACCGTCACTCGCAATCCCTGCATATGCTCGGGGCTCATGTACAAGATCGTGCCGTGCAGCAGATCGCGCTGCGTCGTCGCTGCCCCGGAACCCAAGAACTTCGCGATGCCGAAGTCGAGCACCTTGAGCGCGTTCCCTTCGCCAATGAACACGTTTTCCGGCTTCAGATCGCGATGAATCGTGTTTTGTTCGTGGGCGGCCTGCACACCGTCGGCGATCTGCGCGCCGAGCGACAACGCCTCCACGACATTGAGCTGGCGATATTCACGGATCGCGTCGCGCAGCGTCCGCCCGTGTAGCAGTTCCATCACCAGGTACACGGCACCGCCGGCGGTAGCACCCGCGTCAATGACGTGCACCACGTTGTGATGCTGCAACTTGCACAACACTCGCGCTTCGAGCTGAGCGCGGCGCCCCAAATCTCGACCGCGATCCGCTGGGCTGGGAATGACCTTGATCGCAACGTGCCGATCCAAGAACGGATCGTAACCGTGATAAACCCAGCCGTGTCCGCCATGCCCGAGCAAGCCGCGGATTTCGAACTTGAGGAAGTGCTCGCCGATGTCCAACGGGCCCTTCTGCGTGCTCACCGCCAAGGCGCTCACCGCGCACCTCCCAAAAGCAACCGCATCAGGCGAGCAGCAGTGGTCGCCGTCAGCAGAACCACGACCGCAAACACAATCCACGGCCGCGCGTCGAGTCCTTCGCGCAGCTTGAGCTGAAGACTCCAAAAAAACGCGCGCGCGCGCTGCGCCGCCGATCCGTCTGGAGTGGGTGGCAAATCGTCGAGCGAAATCTCTGCCAAGGCGCACGCAAACACACGAGCGTTTTGGAAGCGTTCATTGGGGTCTTTGCGCAACGCCAAGAGCACGAGCTCGTCGAGCGCTGGCGGCAGCGATCTCCCGCCAAAAATCGAAGGGGCCTTCGGCTTCATACTCGCCTGCGCTGTGAGGATGCGCGACACGCGCTTGATGCGATCGAACGGACCCCGACCCGCGAGCAGCGCGTAAAGCACCAAGCCCGCCGAGTACAAATCCGCGCGCGCATCGACCTTCTTGCCGAGAGCGCCCTCGGGCGAAACGAAGTGCGGAGTGCCAATGACATTGCCCGTACTCGTCGGCAACGCTAGCGGTTTGGGTGCCGCGCTCGCAACCCCAGGCATCACCCGCGCGAGCCCAAAATCCAACACCTGCAACCGGCGCATTCCGTCCGCATTCTCCGCGATGAACAGATTATCGGGCTTGATGTCCCGGTGAACGATGCCCAGGGCATGCGCGGCTTCCAGCGCCGCCAGCAATTCGAGCGTGAAACGGATGGCCTCGCGCGCCGGCAACGCGCCACGAGCCGCTATCTCCGCCGCCAGCGTCCGACCCCGCAAATACTCCATGACCAAGAACGGCCGCCCGTCTCGCGTGACGCCGAACCCCGTCACCGAAACGACATTCGGATGATTCAGCCGCCCGAGCGCCTGCGCTTCCACCCGCACGCGCTCCAGCATCTGCTGGTCGGCTGCAAATCGCTGGTGCAATACCTTGGCCACGAACTCGCGACCCAACTCGCGGTGCAGCACCCGATACACCTCGCCCATCGCTCCCGCGCCCAGCCGCTCCACCGCGGAAAACACGCTCCCCGCGAAGGGATCGCCAAAACTCTGCGTCGAATCGACCGAGACGGAACTGGGCATTGCGCTCACCAATCGACCGCCCCGAGGGCCCAGTTTCCAAAATTCGACATCCACCCAACCCGACGGATTCCGCCACGCCGATCGCGTCTCGAACGATCGACGCAAACTCGCATGCAACGAATCTACACGCGCCGCAAGCCACTCACTTACCAAGCTCTCGAGCAATCCAACGTGTTATTTCCGTTTCGGAATGCGTTGCGTCGGGCAAACGCGCCGGACAACGTTAGAAAAGCTGAAGGGGCGTTCTGGACCGCAAGTCTGGTTGGGCTGGCGTATTCGTCGTTGAGCGGTTTCTCAAAGCCCCCTCAATCCCTCTCTTCAGGTCTTTGCGGCCTTTGCGGCTTTGCGGTTTGTTCTCTCCCTTTCCCCGTCCGCGACGCCGAAGGCTATGACGGGTTTGCCGTCGCGCGTGACCATCAACAAAAGAAGCCTAAGCTTCGCGTTCAGGGGGCCCAGCTGCGGATGAGGTGTGCTTCGGTGAACGAGCTCAAGGGCGGTGCGTGAGGGCTCAGAGTTCGAGTTTGCCGCTGAAGTGGACGTGGGCGACGGCTGCGCCGAGGACTTGACGGCGTTCGTGGGAGGGGGTGTTTTGGCGTAGTTGGGCTAGCTTTTTGACGAAGTCGGACATGTTTGCGGCGGTGAGCAGGCGTTCGAGCTCTTCGCGTAGGCGCCGGCCGAGGGCGGGGGCTTGGCCTGCGGTGCTGATGGCGATTGTCAGTAGACCAGCGCGGGCTTGGGCCATGTGCGCGTAGCTGTTGTGCTCGGGCTGATCGACCGCGCAGAAGAAGACGCGATTGGAATCGGCGAGGCGGGCCATGCGCGTCGCGAGTTCAGGATTGGCGTCGACGAGGACGGCTAGCCATTTGCCCTGCAGGTCGCTGTCGTCGAAGTCGCGTTCGTGGAGTTCGATACTACCGCTCGCGGCGAGCGCGCGAAGCTCTGCGCTCGGTTGGTCGCTCACGACTGTGGGCCGGGCGAGCGCGTCGAGCAGGGCCTGGGTGCGGCTGATGACTTCGGAACCAGAACCAACCACCAGGCAGGCGCGACCTCTGAGTAAGAGTGCGACCGGGAATACGGGATCTGTCATGGGCTTGCCTTGGAGTGGATGGTGACCGGGGCTTGGGCTTGTGTCGTGAACTTCTGTTGCCGTTCGGCGTCGCCGATTCTTTGCAGAAAAAGGCCCGTGAACGTGCTGAATAGCGCGTCTCCTGGGGCCGCTGTGCCTGTCGCGCTGGGGCGCATTACCCAGCGTTTGATCTTCAGCAATACTTCGGGGCTCACTGGGTTGACTTGAATTCTGCCTGCCGCCAGAAGTGGCACGCCGACGGGGATTTGCGTCGCGTCGCCGGCGAGCAAGTGGTGGACCTCGGTGCAACGGCGGATCACGCCTTCGGTGGTCGTGGTCCAACTTTGGCGTGTGGAGCCCGGGCGCATGACTTCGACGAGGTACGCTTCTTCCCAGACGTGCCACGTCACTTTGCACGTTTGCGCAGTGGTCGAGAGCGGTTTCGGCGCGCCCGCGCGATACACCGCTGCCGTCATGACGATCGTCGTCGGCAGACCGCGACTGAGTTTGCTCTGCAAGTTCGCGTCGACGATGTCGCGAAAGAGCAAATCCAAATACAATAGTCCGGTATCGGCATCCCACTCGAAGTGAGCTTCACGGCTCACTACATCCTCGCTTGCTTCTTGTGCGAGCGCAGGGCGTGCAGAAAGCAGCGAGAACAGCACGATGGCGAGGCTGATCAGTGCCCCCCAGTGTGCCCCCGAGCTCTGGTCGAGCCCCTTATTGATCACCAGCCGGTCCCTTGCCGCGAACGGGGATGAAGCCCAGCACGTTCGAGAAAGCGAACACGAACCCACCCGCGCTGGTGTCCATGCGGAAGCCGAAATTCCCAGTCAAATCGACAGGGACGCGCGCCAAACCCGAGTAACCGATGGGCGGACTGGTGATGTCGCGCGTGCCGGCGACACCATAGATGCCCATGCTGGCGAAGAAATCGATGCCGTAGATCGAGCGGTGTCCGCGAAATAGCGGCACGCGATATTCGCCTGCGAGTTTGAAGGCGTACTTCCCGTACCGAACTTCGACGATGTCTGTGCCCAGGAAGTTCCGCGCGGGCCGACGGTCGAAGTTTACGCCCAGGATGCGCGAGGGCAGAAAATCACTGAAGTCCCCGACGTAGTATTGCTCGAAGAACGGCGCATCGCCCGAGATCGCGCCGGCGAACATTTCTAGGCGCAGGACGTGTTCGTTCCACGGCAGCCGCCACCAATGTGAAGCCGCGACTTCAGCGCGTTGATAGGCGTAATCCGAACCGAGCGGTAACAGACCGACTTCAGCCATGACCGTCGCGTGCCAGCCGCGCGTGGGCAAGAACGGATGATCGCGCGTGTCGTGTTCGAGCGACGCGCGCAAGGTCGACAGAATGCTGCGCCCGCGGATGATGTCGAAGTCGATCGGCTCGGTAGCGAAGCCGCGCAGGTGCGAGGCCTCGAGCGGATAGCTCGCATCCAGCGTCTCGAGTCGATAGTTCAGCCAGATTTGCGTGGAAATCGACAGATCTCGGCCGACGCCGAGCGAGCCGCCGAAGCGCTTGTAGTTGACGACCGCCGAGTTCGAGCTAACGGTTTCGCTGTCCGGGTCGTCTTGCTTCAGCACGCCCGCGTTGCCGAAGAAATCACGCGCATCGTTGTAGAGCAGCGTGCCGCTGGTCATCCACGAGCTACCGAGGAACGCGGGATCCAAGAAGCGCACGCGCAGCGCGAGCTGCTGGTCCGCCACCGCCATGGCCGAACCGAGGGTGATGCCCGTACCCAGCAAGTTGGTCTCGGCGACGTCGAGCGCGCCGTAGGCGGTGAGCGGGCGCTTGTTGCCGTGAGTGTCGGCGTCTGCGGAGATCCCCATGCGCACGTCGTTGATCACGATCGTGTTGCGCTCGACTACGTCGACCACGAGAACGACGAATCCGCGCGTCGAGCCTTTGCGCAGTGAAAACTGCACGTCGCGGAAGAAACCGGTGCCGAGCAAGCGATAGCGCGATAGCTCGACTTCCGGATCGTCGACGTCGAACACATCGCCGCGCTTGAACGGCACGTAGCGCAGCACTACTTGCGGGCGCGTGCGCGTGTTGCCGCGCACCTCCACGCCCTCGAGCGTGTAGCGCACGGCTTGCGTGGCCAAGCCCGAACGCGGTCCCGGTTCGCTTGGGCACGGGCACTGCTTGTCGGGAGGGCTCGCGTCGATCGCAGATTCCGCGCTGGCCGCGGGCGCGCTAGCTTGCGGCGCAGCATCTGCCGCGGCACCGTCGCCCCAGGTGTCCGCGGGTGAGCTCGTGTCGTCGGTTTGGCGCGGAGCGTCGGGCGCGCGAGGTGCTTCAGCCTGGGCGCGTGCGGGGAGGGGCGCCGAGAGCGCACAAAACCCGGCAAGCGCGGCGAGTGTGACACGAGCGAAGGCGCGCCTCACTCGGAGTGAGACGTGGCGAGGCGCCCTTCGATTCAAGGGAGAACGCCGCCCGCGCTGCATTCCCGATGCATCTTTAGCCCGTCCGCCGAATATCCGCGGGGATTCGCTCATAGGTCTCGCACAGGCTGGCCATGCGATCGGCGACGGCGAGGTCGATTTCGTTGGGCAGGGCACGGTACTGCCAATTGCCGGAAGCCGTGCCCGGCACGTTCATGCGCGCTTCAGTGCCCTGTCCGAGCAAGTCCTGCAAGGGGAAGATCGCCGTGTCGGCGGTGGACATCAGCGCGACGCGGATCAAGTCCCAATGAGCTTCACGACCGTCGCTGCCGGCGTAGCCGAGCGCGCGCTCGCGCTCGGCGCGCATGAAGCGAGCTTCGTTCTCGTCACGAGCGCGCTCATGACCGCTGAGCCAGCCGACGACGGTGTCATTGTCGTGCGTGCCGGTGTAGACGACCGCGCGCTTGGGGAAGCGGTGCGGCTGATAGTCCCGTGAGTTGGGATCGGCGAACGCAAACTCGAGCACGCGCATGCCCGGTAGCTCGAAGTGATCGCGAAGCGCGCCGACCTCTGGCGTGATCAGGCCCAAATCTTCGGCGATGAAGGGCAAGCGACCGAGCGAGCTCTGCACCTTCTCGAAGAAATCTTGCCCGGGTACGCCGACGAAGCGCCCCTCGCGCGCGCTCGGCGAATGCGCGGGGATCTCCCAATAGCGATGAAAGGCGATGAAGTGGTCGAGCCGCAAAGCGTCGAAGCGTTCGAGCGTGGAACGAAAGCGGTCGAGCCACCAAGCGTAGCCCGTTTCGCGCAGCACGTTCCAATCGTAGAGCGGGTTGCCCCAGCGCTGCCCGTCCGCGCTGAAGTAATCCGGAGGCACGCCGGCCACGACTCGTTGCTGTCCGTGTTCGTCGAGTTGGAAGATGGCTTGATGCGCCCAGACGTCAGAGCCGTCGTGAGCGACGAACATCGGGACATCACCCAGCAACTTCACTCCGCGACTGTTCGCGTACTCGCGAAGTTTGGACCATTGGCGCGTGAACTCGAACTGCAAAAACTCGTGATATTGCACTTCGCTCTCGAGCTCACGGCGCGCGCTTTCGAGCGCGCTCGGATCGCGGCGCTTGAGCTCGCTCGGCCAGGTCGTCCACGACTCTCCGCCGCGCTTGGCCTTGAGCGCGCGAAACAGCGCGTAGTCCGGTAGCCAATGGCGCTGTTGGTCGATGAAGCGTCCGAGCTCGGCGCGATCGCCGTCGCCCGAGCGCGCCTGAAAGCGGGCAAAGGCACGGCGTAAGCGTCGCTCACGGTAGCGCGCGGCCGCGGGATAACGCGTCTGGCGCGCGCTCGCGAAGGCCCGCGGATCGCCGACCTCGTTCTGCTCGAGCAGCCCTCGCTCGACCAGCACCTCGAGGCTGATGAGCAACGGACTTCCGGCGAATGCCGAGGGGCTGTCGTACGGTGACCCTCCGCCGCCCAGGGGACCAACCGGCAGCATTTGCCAGTAGCGCTGCCCAGCGCGGGCCAGAAAATTCACGAAGCGATAAGCCTCGGGTCCCAAATCACCGACGCCGTGCGGTCCCGGTAAGGAAGTCGGGTGAAGCAAGATGCCACTGCAACGTTCCGAGAAAGCGTTCATGAAGGCTGACTTTCGAAATGCGGTTAGGCGGCTCCGGCATCGCCGTCGGGCGGCCGTAGTAGGGACAGCACGATCGAGCCCGCGAGCACTGCAACGATCACCGCGAGCGAGATCAAGCTCGGGATAGGCACGTAGTGAACGATCGCCATCTTTACGCCGATGAAGATCAGAATCAGTGCGAGGCCCGTGCCCAGGTGGTGAAATCGATTCATCATGCCAGCGAGTACGAAATACAGCGCTCGCAGCCCCAGGATAGCCATGATGTTCGACGTGTATACGACGAACACGTCCCTCGAGACGGCCAGCACCGCGGGCACGGAATCGACCGCGAACAAAAGGTCCGTGACCTCGATCACGACCAACACCAGAAACAGTGGCGTTGCGTAACGCACTCCGTCTTTGACGACCGTGAAGTGGTCTCCGTTGTACTCCTCGGTCGTGCGCAGAAAGCGGCGAGCCAGCTTGAGCGCGGGATTGTCTTCCGGGTTGACCGCCTCCTCCTCTTTGCGGAAGGCGAGCTTCAGACCGGTGTAGATCAGGAACGCGCCGAAGACGTAGGTCAGCCAGTGGAAGCGGTGCAGTAACGCCGCGCCAGCAAAAATGAACAGCGCTCGCATCACCATCGCCCCAGCCACACCCCAGGCCAACACCCGGTGCTGACGCGAGTCGGACAGCTTGAAGTAGCTGAAGATGACCAGGAAAACGAACAGGTTGTCGACGGAGAGCGACTCTTCGACCAAGTAGGCAACGAGGTAGCTTGCCGCCAGGTCGCGACCGAGGCGCCACCAAACGAAGCCGCCAAACAACAAGCCGGCCGCAATGTTGAACAGGCTGCGCACCACGGCTTCGCGAAACGACATGTGCCGTCCGCGCTTGCCGAGCAGCGCAATATCGATAGCCATCACGCCGATTACGACGGCGGCAAACACGGCCCATTCGAACGGGCGTGCGCTCGTGTGCATCTTCGCTTTGCTATCATGATGGGCGCTCGCATGCTACAAGCAGGAACGCGCATGGCAGGCCGTTTTAGTCGAGAAATTCGTGCTTTTTGCGTTGTATTGTCCCTTGCCCACGCGGGAGGCGTCGCTTGTCGAAAGACGCCGGAACCACCGGGTGCGGGTTCGAGTGCGCCCACGCCCCAGAGCCCTGGGCCGGTCGCACAAAAGGCCGCCGCTGATTCAGCCTCACCACCCGTCGATGTGACGTGGGTGGACCCTCCCGGCCTGCGCCGCGTGCCGCCGAAGAGCGCGATGCGCAAAGCCAGCTATGAAGTCCCCCGCGCCAATGGCGATGGCGAAGACGGCGAGCTTGCCGTGTTCTATTTCGGGCCCGGGCAGGGCGGGTCGATTGACGCCAACGTCGATCGTTGGGTCAAACAATTCTCGGACATCTCGCCAAACGACGTGAAGCGCGCCGATCGCGAAGCCAACGGCCTGCGCCAGCATACCGTCGAGATCGAACGCGGCACGTTCGACGCGGGGCAGATGGCGATGGGCGGCAACAAAGGCCCGCGAAAGGACTACGCGCTCGAAGGCGCGATCGTCGAGACGCCGGGCGGCGCCTATTTCTTCAAGATGACCGGACCCTCGAAGACCGTGCTTGCCGCACGGGGCCCATTCCTGCAATTGCTCGATAGCGTTCGCACGGGTCGCTGAGGGTCACTTTTTTGCGCGCCGCTTCAGTTGGGCGCGAAAATCGCCTCGCGAACGTCAGGAAAGCGCGCTTTTTGGTCGCACCGGCCGCCCCACCGGCTTGACCGGGGCGGGCCGCTCGGACAACTGTCCCGGCCCATGCGTACCTTTGAGCTGACTCCGATCGCTTTGCTCGTTATCGCTTTCACGAGTGCTTGCACCACTCAGCCCGCGCCGGCGTTCGCCTCTTCCGCGAACGAGACGAGCTATGCGGAGCGTTATCCGACCGCGCTACTCGGGGCCCGCACTGAATTTGCCGACAACGAAACGCATGCTCGCGAGATCTTCGCCGAGTTCCCCAAATACCCCGCGCAGCTCACGAACCCGGACGGCGAGCGAGTTTCGGAGGTGGTGAGCCGCGCGGACGCTGCCGGCAAAAGCGGCGCGTACGCGCGCCAAATGGAGGAGCAGGGCCACGTTTCGAGCTTCTTCAGTGAAGAAAAAGACGAGCTGAACCAGAAAGTGGGCGGCGCCGCGCAGTACGCCGCCAAGCAGAAAGAGTGCACTGCCGACGTTTCCAGCCCCGCGATCGGCGCGCTGGACAAGGGCGTCGACAAGGCGATGGAGAACCGCCTCCGCGATCACGACGAAGCCCAGCGCTACATCGAAGACAACCAGGACGCGCTCGGCAAAGCCAACCTGGAGAAGCTCCAGAAGCAGGCCGACGACATCTCACTCGCCAGCTACCTCGTACACGTGCGGGTGAAGCAGCTCAAGCTCGAGCTCTCGCAGTTGATCGACGAATCGTCCGACGTGAAGAAAACGCTCGAGCGCAGCGACAAGGAAGCCCAGGCGGTGCTCGCGGATGCCGCGGCGTCGAAGCCGGCCAAGGCGACCGCCCAAAAGCGCGTGGACGCTGCCAAGAAGGCCAGCAATGGGCTCGACATCGAGATCGAGCAAGCCAAGCGCGCCGTGCAGGAAATGGACGCCCGCAGCGACAAGCTCGAGAAGGATTACAGTACAGCGCTCGACGCGCTGCAAAAGGCGCTCAAGGATCTGCCCAAGAAGTGACTCTTTGCCACGCACTTTGCCGTGCATCGAGCGTCCGCTGATCTTCCAGTGCTGGCCTGAGTAGTGCTAAGCAAGCACTACTCAGATGGCACAAGCATTCGCTCTGATCCTGGCAGGTGGCAGTGGTACTCGATTTTGGCCGGCGTCACGCACGAGCCGCCCGAAGCAGGTGCTGGCAATCGGCCCCGGTGCAAAAGACCCACTGATCGCGCGTACCGCACGTCGTATCGAGGCGCTAATCCCGGCGGAGCGCGCGATCATTGCCACGGGCAGCTCGCTCGTCGGCGTGACTCGCGAAGCTCTGCCTTGGTTCCCGGAGAGCTCGTTCTTGGCCGAGCCGGTCGCGCGCAACACCGCAGCGTGCATCGGCTGGGCGAGCGCGATCATCAAGCGCCGCGATCCGGATGCTTTGATCGCCGCCCTGCCCAGCGATCAGCTGATGGATGACGAAGCTGGGTTTCGCGCGGCCGTCGCCCAAGCCTTCGAGATCGCCAAAGGGGGCACGATCGTCACCATGGGCATCAAGCCCAATCGCCCCGAGACGGGCTACGGCTACATTGAAGTCGGCAGTGAGCTGAGCCCGGGCGTGCGGCGCGTGCAGCGCTTCGTCGAGAAGCCGACGCGCGAGGTGGCCGAAGGCTACGTATCCAGCGGAACCTATTTGTGGAACGCGGGCATGTTCTTCTTCCGCGCGCAGACCATGCTGGACGCCATCGCGCAGCACATGCCAAAGCTGTTCGAGGGCATCGAGCGCATCGAGCATGCGGCCAAGCGGGGGGCCGAGGCCGAACGCGCCGAGACAGTCGCGGTTTTCGAGGGCCTCGAGTCGATCAGCATCGACTACGGGATCATGGAAAAAGTGCGCGAATTGGCGGTAATCCCGGCGGACGTGGGCTGGAGTGACTTGGGCAGCTGGCACACGGTTTGGGAGCTCGGCAAGAAGGACGCCGCGGGCAACGTCGCTCACGAGGCGGCCGTCTTGGTCGACGCGCAAAACAACTTGATCGAGAACCTGCGCACGACGCCCGGCGGCAAGCGCGTGATCGCGTTGGTCGGCGTGCATGATTTGTGCGTGGTAGATACCGACGACGCGCTCTTGATCATTCCGCGCGAACGTTGCCAGGACGTGCGCGAAATCGTGGCTGCTCTCAAGGGCCGAGGTGACCCAGTTTGAGCAGCTCGGCCGGGGCTGGTCGCGCGCTGCTGTGTGCGCTGGCTCTCGGCGCCAGTGCTTGCGGCAAGTTTCAACAAGCGCGCGAGTGCGCCACCTTCGTCAAGACGGTGAACGCCTGGCTGGCTAGCCCCGGCTCACAGAATCTGACCGACAACGGCGGCTCGAGCGATCCGAAACGGATCGCAGAACAAGCACGTCGCACCGCGCAGCACTACACGGAGCTGTCGCAGCGACTGGCCGCGCTCCACATCGAGGGGGAAGATCTCGCGCCGCGGGTCACGCGCTACGAGCAAATCGCCGACAGCGCCGCGCAGGCCCTGCGCGACGTGGCGGAGGCGCTCGACCGTGGGGACTTGGAGAATGCCCGGAAAAAGCGGGTTGATTTCGACACGGTCGCGCAGCGTGAGGCGCCCTTGGTGAAAGAGATCAACGCGATCTGTCGCTGAGCGCAGGTCGCGGGCGAAATCAGAGCTATTTGCGTTTGCGCGGGGCGGCGCCACGCGCCTTGGGGCGCGCCGTGCCACGCTCCGAGCGCGGCGCCATTCGAGAAGAGGCTGGCCCACGCGCGGAAATTGGCCCGCGTGTGGACGCGGGGATGGCGTCACCCGCGAGGCCTTGCAGTCGCTTCAATTCGTCGCGCAAACGAGCGGCAGTTTCGAACTGCAGGTTCTCGGCGGCCGCGAACATCTCTTGGCGCACGGCCTCGATCTTTTCGAGCACCTCGAACTCGCTTGGCTCTTTGACGGTGCCATCGGGTCGCTCGCGTCCGCCGCTCTTCGGCACCGCGTAGTAGTCGGTGGTCCCGCTCGCTGGGTTCATGTCGAAGATCGCGCGTTTGATCGTGGCAGGCGTGATCCCGTGTTCGGTGTTGTAAGCGACTTGAATGGCGCGTCGGCGATAGGTCTCGCTGATGGCAAACTTCATCGCATCGGTCTCGCGGTCGGCGTACATCAGCACCTGACCGCGCGCGTTGCGCGCCGCGCGGCCGATGGTCTGAATCAACGAGCGCGTGCTGCGCAAAAAGCCTTCTTTGTCGGCGTCCAGAATCGCCACCAGGCTCACTTCCGGCAAGTCCAAGCCTTCGCGCAGCAGATTGATGCCGACCAGGACGTCGAACTCGCCGGCCCGCAAATCGCGCAGGATTTCGATGCGCTCCATCGTGTCCACGTCCGAGTGCAAGTAGCGAACGCGCACGCCGAGTTCGGCGTAGTACTCGGTGAGATCCTCGGCCATGCGCTTGGTGAGCGTGGTCACCAGTACGCGCTCGCCAAGTCCGACGCGGATGCGGATCTCGCCCAACAGATCATCGACCTGCCCGGTCACTGGACGCACGATGATCTCGGGATCGATCAAGCCCGTGGGGCGAATCACCTGCTCGACGACGACACCTTCCGAACGCTCGAGTTCGAAATCACCGGGTGTCGCCGAGACGAAGATCGTCTGGCGCATGTGCTTTTCGAACTCTTCGAACTTGAGCGGGCGATTGTCGAGCGCGCTGGGCAAGCGGAAGCCGTACTCGACCAGCGTTTCCTTGCGTGAGCGATCGCCGCGGTACATCGCGCCGATTTGCGGCACGGTTTGATGCGACTCGTCGATCACGAGCAGAAAATCTTTCGGAAAATAGTCGATCAGCGTTGGGGCAGGGTCGCCCGCGTTGCGTTGTGAGAGGTGACGCGAATAGTTCTCGATGCCCTGCACGAAGCCCATCTGCTCCAGCATCTCGAGATCGTACGAGGTGCGCTGACCGACGCGCTGCTTCTCCAAGAAGCGCCCCGCTTTGTCGAAAAAGTCCAAACGTTCGCGCAATTCCTCGCGGATGCTCTCGATTGCGCGGTTCAGCTGCTGGCGCGGGGTGACGTAGTGCGAGCTCGGAAATAGCGAGTAGCGATCGAGCGAATTGAGCACCTTGCCGCGCAGCGGATCGACCTCGCTGATGGCGTCGACTTCGTCACCGAAGAACTCCACGCGAATCGCGGTTGCTTCCTCGTAAGCCGGAAAGATCTCGACCACGTCACCGCGTACCCGGAACGTGCCGCGGTGAAAGTCCACGTCGTTGCGCTCGTATTGAATGTCGACCAAGCGACGGAGCAGTTCGTCGCGGCGCATCTCTTCGCCTTTGACGATCTCGATCAACAAACCGGAGTACGTCTCCGCCGAGCCAATGCCGTAGATGCAGCTGACGCTGGCCACGATGATCACGTCCGAACGCGACAGCAGCGCATGCGTCGCGGTGTGGCGCATGCGATCGATCGTGTCGTTGATGATCGCGTCCTTCTCGATGAAGGTGTCGGTCGTCGGGATGTACGCTTCGGGCTGGTAGTAGTCGTAGTAGCTGACGAAGAAGGCGACCGCGTTCTCGGGGAACAGATCGCGCATTTCTGCGTACAGCTGCGCCGCGAGCGTCTTGTTGGGCGCGATGATCAGCGTCGGCTTCTGCAGCTTCTGGATGACGTTCGCGATCGTGAACGTCTTGCCGCTACCGGTGATGCCGAGCAGCGTCTGGTGTTTGACGCCCGCGCCAAACGACCCAAGCAATGATTCGATCGCCGCGGGTTGGTCACCTTTGGGTTCGAACTCACTGCGCAGCTTGAAATCGGGCATGGCGAAGGAACTTCGCAGCTTGTCACGATGAGCGCATGTTTCAAGGCTGCGCTCGCCACGCATCTCTCTCGTGCTCGAGCTCGAGCACGCGCGGCCTCAAAACGAGCAATGGCCGCCAAGGTACGAAGACCGTGGCGGCCATATTCCTGGCACGATGGCCGGGAGGATCAGCGCTTGCTGTACTGGAAGCGCTTGCGGGCGCCGGCCTGACCGTACTTCTTACGCTCGACCTTGCGGTCGTCACGGGTCAGGAAGCCGGCCTTCTTCAAGGGGCGGCGACGCTCCGGATCTTCGGAAGTCAGGGCGCGGGCGATGCCGTGGCGCATGGCGTCCGCTTGCGCGCTGTGTCCGCCACCGGCGACGGTTGCTCGCACGTCGTACTTGTCGAGCAACTCGAGCAGTTCGAGCGCTTGGCGGGCGATCATGCGGCCGGTTTCACGCTCGAAGTACTCTTCGATGTTCTTACCGTTGACGGTGATCTGACCCGAACCGGCGCCGATCCAAACACGAGCAACGGCGGTCTTGCGCTTACCAGTGGCGTACGTCTGAGCTTCGGACATTATCTAAGTGTTCCTCGAAAAATCGCTTCGTATCAGAGCGGCAAAACGGCCGGCTGCTGTGCTTTGTGGGGATGATCGGCCGCGCCGTACACCTTCAGTTTGCCGAGCATCTCGCGGCCCAGCACGTTCTTCGGCAGCATGCCTTTGACGGCCTCGGTGACCGGCAGATCCGGATGACGCGCGATTGCTTTCTCGAAGCTCTCCGAACGGATGGCGCCCGGGTAACCGCTGTGCGTGTGGTAAAACTTGTTCTTCGCCTTGGTGCCGGTGACCTTCACCTTGTCGGCGTTGATCACGACCACGAAGTCGCCCGTGTCGACGTGCGGCGTGTACGTTGGCTTGTGCTTCCCGCGCAGAACGGAAGCCACCTTGGACGCCAGGCGCCCGAGCGGTTGATTGGTCGCGTCGACCACCCACCACTTGCGGGTAGCGATCGATTCAGCGGGTTTTGCCACGTAGCTGCTCATCTTGACGGTCCTCAAATGCGGCAACTGCCGCGGGGAAAGGGGTCGGTCTACTAGCGTTCGCCGCGCCCTGCGTCAAGCACAGCCGAAATAGCAGCTGAAGATTCGTTCCGTCCATTCCCTCAGTCGCCTGTGGGCCCGGTGGCCGGCCTGCTGTTCCCCGGCGGATTTGGGCAGTTGCTGCCCGAATTGAAGGGTTTCAAGTGCCCGATCAGGCTCGCTAAACCCGCCGAAACGATGGGGAATCGGTATACTCCTCGACTTAAGAATGTCCAATGTTGGCAGTCCGCGGCTACTCGAGCGCCTGGTCGCGGATGGGCTGCTCGCCCCTGAACAACAGGAGGCCGCCCTCAATTACATGCAGCGCAGCGGTGAGCGGGTCGAAGAAGCCCTGCTCGATCTGAAGTTCTTGGAGGAGGTCGCGCTCCTCAAGTACCTGGCCGCGCTGCACAAGACTCGCTTCGTCTCGACGGAGAAGCTCGCCAAGGCCGACATCGATCGTCTCACCTTGGACAAGGTGCCAAAGAAGCTCGCAGAGCGCGATCTGATCTTCCCGGTGCTCTACGACGCGGCGAGCAATGTGCTCAGCGTGGTCACGCCGAACCCCGACAACGCACCGGCGTTGCACGATGTTCAGCTCGCCTCCAACTTGAAAGAGGTGCGCGCTTTCGTGGGTCGACCCCGCTCGGTGCGCGCTGCGATCAACAAGGCGTTCAACGGCGACATTCACGCGTTCGCCACGCTCGACCGCAGCGCACACGAGCAATTCACGACCATGCTCAACGTGTACGAGCGCAACTTGGTCAGTGAAGAGAGCCTCACGTTATCGGTCGCTCGCGACGTGAGCGGCGGTGAGCGCATGCTCAACGTGGCTGACTTCGAACGGCCGCGCTCGGGGAGTTCCGGCAAAGGCATCAACGACGAGTCATACCTCGAGACGCTCAACGTCTTGGTCTCGCTGATCGAGAACACCCGCGCGGATTTGCGCGGCCACTCGGCGCAGGTAGCCCGGCTGATCAAAAAGATTTGCGAACGGATCGGCCTACCCGAGGTCACGCGCAACTCGCTGGTCGTCGCCGGGCACATTCACGACCTGGGCAAGATGGGCGCGTATCACCTGACCACGCTCAACGTCGCGGAGTACGAGGGACACCGCACCCAGGCTCAAAAACAGTACAAAGCGCCGCTGCGCTTGTTGGAAGCAGTACAGCTCCCGCGTGAAGTGGAGCAAGCCGTGGAGCAAATGTACGAGCGCTTCGACGGCAAGGGCTTGCCGGAAGGCGCGGCCGGGAAAGAGATCGCGCTCGGTGCTCGGCTCTTGGCCATCGCCGACACCTACGCGGACTTGACGCAAAATCCGCGCAACCCGTTCCGTAAGACGCTCCGCCCAGTGCAAGCCTGCGAAGTGCTGGAGCGATACAAGGGCACCATCTTCGACCCGAACATGGTCGACTTGTTCAAGCACACCGTGACCGGTGAAGACTTGAAGGCGCGGCTCTTGGCCAATCGCTACCGCGCGTTGATCATCGATCCGGATCCGGAAGAGACGACGGTGCTCGAGCTCCGCCTGATCGAGCAAGGGTTCGAAGTTTCACAGGCGCGCCAGACCGATCAGGCGTTCAAGCTCTTGGAGAAGGGCGACGTCGAGATTGTCGTCAGCGAGCTCGATCTGCAACCGAACGACGGCTTCGCGCTGCTCGCCGAGGCGCGCAAGCAACCGTGGGGCAAGAAGCTGCCCTGGGTATTCGTCACCGGTCGCGGCGGGCGCACCGACGCGCAGCGCGCCTTCGAGCTCGGCGCGACCGACTACATGACGAAACCCGTTTCGTCCGACCTGCTCGTGGCGAAGCTGAAGCAGATCATCGAGCGCGAGGCCACGCGCGGCGGAGCCGCTCGCGGCGTTGCCGGCTCACTCCAAGAAATGGGTCTGCCCGAGATGGTTCAGGTGCTTTGGTACGGCCGAAAGACTGGCTCCCTGAAAATCCGTTCTGGCGCGAATTCGGGCGAGATCCATTTTGTGGGGGGTCTGATCTACAACGCCCTCTGGGCGACCCTGCGAGGGGAGGAGGCGTTTTTCGCCATGCTAGGCCTCGCTGAGGGGGAGTTTGCGCTCGATCCGAACTTCACCGCGCCCCAGCAGGTGATTCAGGACACCCCGGAAGCCTTACTTTTGGAGGGGATGCGCCGTTTGGATGAAGCTGCGCCGCGGCATTAAACGGACAGACCTCCCGCCCCAAGTCGAGTATGGATCGACAGAAATGAGGGGCTTGTGGGAGGCGGAGTGCCACCGCCGCGGGCCAATTCGGATGAGAACCTTTTCGGTACCTGCCAGCAAATTCCACGCCGCGATTCAGGCGTGGTATCCTGTCAAATCGCCGTGAAGGGTTTGGTTGTGTCACACGTGCCTCCTCCACTCCTCGGATTCAACAATAACGTCCGACACCGAGGGCGCATCTTCCACATCCAAACGGAAGACTCGGGCATCAAGAACCCGCGCATCGTCACGCATCTGTTCGCTGACGGCGGGCGCATCATCAAAACTACGCGCACGGAGTACACGGAGCACGTCAGTCGTCCGGACATGCAACCGTTCGTGCGCGGGCTGATGAAAGAGCAGCACAAGGGCATGTTCACTGCCCTGCGCATGGGTGCTCTCGACGACCTGCTCGAGGGCGTGTGCGGACCATTCGAGCAAGCGCGCGCACCGAGCAAGGCCGAGACTGCGCCCGCCGCGGCGAGTGCGCCACCTGCGGCGAGTGCGCCACCTGCGGCGAGTGCGCCACCCGCTGTGTCCGTCTCCGAACTGCGAGTTGTCGCTGAGCGCACGCTGTCCAAGCCGGATTTCGAGACCCCGCCGATCTCATCGGCATTCGGTGAAGACGAGCGTGTTGCCGAGCGCAGCGATCGCCCCAATACGTTGTTCAACCCGAACCTGCGCAAAGTCGCGCCCTCCGCGCCTCCGCAGGAGCCCGCCCCGCTGGAAGTGGACGTTGCGTCGCTCGAGCGCCTCGCGGCCGAGCCGCTATCCGTGAACTCCGAGCCCAACGCGTTGCTCGCGCAGGGCACCCCCGCGCTGCGAAAGGGCCGCGCGAATCCTGCTTCGGCCAACGCGGCCGCAGCAGCTGCGCCCAACGCGTCGCGCCCCTCTTCGCGCTTCGCGGCAGTCCCGCCCAAGAGCGCGTCCTCGATCTTTGGTGATGGCGTGATCAGCGAGCAATCGCTGGACGAAGTGATTTTGAGCTACTTAGCCGAGGATCTGGACGGATCGTCGGAGTAACTCGGAGCTGCGCGCTCAGAGGTCGAGTAATTCGACCTTGGCGCGCGCTACAGAGACCAGGTGCTCGAGATCTTTCCGATCGGCGGTGACGAGATCGGCCTCGCCGCAACTTTACTTGTTTCGACGAACGGCTCATCAAACTCGCCAAGTCGCCGTTCGGCAGCCGATGACTGGCGAGCGCCCGCGCCCGCTCGATTAGGTCGCGAAGTTCCGTAACCGTGGTGAGTGACGCGCGCTCCACTCTCCGTGCGCTCTCCGAGCATCCCACGCATGCGCGCACCACTTGCGAGGCCGCACGACGCTGCCCGAGACATCCCCGTCGAGCCAACGCCCCCGCGGCGGCGCTCCGAAAACAACCGACGCACCACGAAGATCCCGCACGCGCCGCGCCGCACACTCACTCCGACTCCATCGGTGGAGTCGCGCCGCGCATCCCATCCTCGTGGAATCATCAGCGGCGGCTTGGCCGTTTAGCCCCGTTTAGCCCTCGCTCCCGCTCTTTCGCGAAACGCCGAGAACAACGCGCCCTTTGAGGTGCGCTGCTGGATCGCGAGCGCCCCCTCTCCCTCCTCACTCGATCAACGTGCGTTGTTCTCCGTATTGGGCGAGGTAGCGCTTGAGGTCGAGTTTTTTTGCGGTGTTGTCGGAGGACATGTAGCGGATGGTGCCGAAGATGGGGCGGATGGGGCCCCAGGCGCGATCGTAGCGGCCGAAGCACCACAGGATGCCGCTGTAGGAGTTGGGATCGCGGCCGTCGAGCGCGTAGCGATCGTTGAGGTAGATGGCGGTGGCGAGCGCGTGCTCGGGGGTCTTGCTCCACTCCAGGATTTTTTTGCCCCAGAGCATGCGTAGGTAATTGTGGATGCGACCTTCTTGGAGGAGTTCGCGTTGGGCGGCGTTCCACAGCGGATCGTAGGTGCGGGCGGATTCGAGTTGAGCGCGCGTGTAGAGCTGAGGGCGCGCGTCGGATTGGTGTTCAGTGAGCGTTTTTTGAGCCCATTGGGGCAGTGAGGCGAAGCTTTTGTAGTCCGCTTCGTGGCTGCAAAAGTTGAGGCCGACTTCGCGCCAGACGATGAGTTGGTCGAGGAAGGCTTCGGCGCTCGGGTGCATTTTCCAGAAGCCGTTGCGCTCGCCGCGCGTGCGCGTGCCCAGATCGGCGACGGTCCACTCTTCGCGCTCGGCGATCGCGCTGACGATGCGATGTGCGGAAAGCTGTCCGAAGTGGAGGTAGGGCGAGAGTCCGCTGGTGGCCGATTCATCGGGGTGGTTGCGAGCTTCGTCGTAGCGCTCGAGTTTGTGCGTGATGAACTCGCTCAGCGTCTTCTTGGCGGCACGCAGCCCTCCGCGATAACTCACGACTGGCACGCGATGATCGATCGGCAGCGCAGCCAGCGCGCTCGCGTCGCCGCGCAGGAGCGCGTCGCTCGCGCTCGGCCAGCGTTCACGAATTGCGAGCGGGAATGCGAGCTTTGGCAAGGCGAGGCGAGTGAGCGGCGCTTGGGCGGGGCGCGCTGCCCAATGCTCGGCGAACGACTTTTGCACGGCGCGGCGGAAGTCGAACGCGCGGAAGAAGGCTTTGTCGAAGGCGCGGATCGGTAGCACGCCGTTCGAGTCCACCGCTTCGAGCCGCACGGAGAGCTTCTTGCCCGCGGCGCTCAACATGCGTGGCAGGAAAAAACAGGGGAAATCGTCGGTCACGACGACGCTTGCGTCCTTCGCCAACGCTTGCAACAGGCCGCTTCCAGCGCCCGCTTCAGGCTCGACGTACGCGTGATAGGCGATGCCCGCCTTTGCGAATGCGATCGCGTTCTCGGCCATGCCGTCGAGCACGAAGCGATGAAAACGATCGCTCGCAAACGGATAAGCGACGCGCAGTGCCTCCAGCACCAAGAGCGGTTGGTTCAAGCGCTTGGCGTGCTCGATCGCGCGATCGAGCGCGTAGTTGTCGTGCGTGCGGCGCGCCGCAATCATCCAGTACAGCACGTACTTGCCCGTGGGGCGCAGCTCCGCCTCGTTGACGGTTCGCACGCGCAGTTCGGGAACGGATGAGTGAGGCACGGCGCAGGAACGTGCCACGAACCGTCGTCACGCGCCGATTCTGTCTAAGTTCCCGGGGGCTGAGGCGCGTTCGCGCGAATTCAGCTCATTGAAACGAGCCCGCAAGGCCGACGCTGTTCACACCGACCCACGGTTGCATGGCGAACTTGCGCGCCGGCTGCTCGAGCGCGTGAGTAGGCTTTTCGCTGCTGCTGCCGCCGGTGAGCAGCAAGATCGTGCCCACGGCGACGCCCGCGATGCCAACACTGAAGCCGATCGTGGAGATCGTGGCCATGCTCTTCGCGCTGTCCAAATCGCTCTGCGTGTCGCACACCTTGTTCGGGCAATTCCCGGCCTTGCTGATCGCGATGCCGCCTGTAATGCCGCCTGCGATGAGGCCGGCGCCGCCAATGCTGAACGCGACAATCGCCGGTACTTTGGACTTCTTTCCGCTCGGCTCGGGTGGCGTGGCTTGATTAGGACCGGTGGTTCCGGACACCGCCGTCGCGGTCCCCGCCGGTATAGCAGCGACGGCGTTCGGATCTTTCTCGAGCTGCAGCGTGATTTCTTGATGGCTGCCTTCTGCCAAGGTGACTGTCGCGCTCACGGGCTTGTAGCCTTCAGCGGTGGCGGTCACTTGATGCGTGCCGGGATCGGTGGGGCGCTCTGCGCCGAGCAACGCGGAGGGCACGGATTTGCCCGCGACCGCGACGCTGGCTTTTACGTCCGCGGGGTTCACGCGGATCACCAAGTGCGCGATCTTGGGCATGGCCTTGTCAAGCACCTTTTGTGCGCGCTCCTGTGCGTCACGAAACACCTTGGGTGCGCTCGCCGGGAGTACTTCACGCACGACCATGTTCAAGTTCTCGGTGCCGGTGACCACTTCACCGACGTTCACTTGGCACTCGCCGAGTCGACCCAAGATCGTCGGCGCGTGGTGCAGCGCTTCAGCGCGCGTCAACTTCTCGATCGCCTCCGGGCACTGGCCCGCGTCGGCCAATTGCACGCCTTGGATGCCGAGCGTGCGCGCAGCAGCGATGTTCTCGGCGGCTTCATCGGCGTGGCTCAGGTTGCTCAGCGTTACAACGAGCAGTGCGCACGACGCGCCGAGCACGTGGCGTCCAAACTTCAACGGGGCGGGGGAGGGAAAGGCACGAGCCATGAAATTACCTTTTTATGCTGGCTCGCTCCCGCTGAACAGCTGCGTACTTAGAAGCCCATGTCGGTGTTTGTGCTTCGAGGACTCACCGGAGTCGGCGCAAGTGCCTTGGAAACGGCTTTATTCGTGCGCGCCGGAGGTGTTGCTGATTTCGGTGCGGACGCGCGGATGGGAGCTGGTTTGTTGGGTGCCGTGCCTGCGCTCGTTACGGGCAAGGACTGCTCGGCGGCGACTGTTGTTGGGGGTGGCGCAGTCGGAATCGCAGGCGTCGTGGCGACGGACGTAAGTGCTGTGGGGAGCGCGCTAGGCGGCGGCGTAGCTTCGCTCGTCGGCTGGACGCCGTTGTTGCGACCGAGCAGCGCGATACCGGCGAGCAGCGCGAGCACGGCGAACACACCGCCGACGATCCAACGCTTGCGTGGTGACGGTGCAAGCGACAGCACTTCGGGGGCGACGGTGTGCGCGCCGTGGTTGGTCGCGAGCAACGCTTGATCGGTGCTCATGACATGCGTGGAGCCCTTGGTGAACTCGCCGGAGTCAGACGGTGCGCCGCGTGGAATCGAGTGTTGAATCGGCGGTGCGTGCCCGCGCAGCGTATCGAGCCTCACCTCGGGGGACGACTGACGTGCGTACGCACCCGTGGTCACACCGAGCGCGAGATCCAACCCCTCAATCAGCTCATCCGCGCTCTGAAATCGGTCCTGCGCATCACGCGCGCAGGCGCGCTGAAACCAGTCCGCGATGCTTGCTGGTACCCATGGCGCTGCCGCTCGCAAATCCGGCAGTGGTGCCGTGCAAATCGCGACCAACACATCGGCAAACGAATCGCCGTTGAAGGCGTAACCGCCGGTCAGCGCGTTGTAGAAAACCATCCCCAGCGAATACAAATCCGAGCGTGAATCGACCGAATTCGCGCCGCGCACCTGCTCGGGACTCATGAACAGCGGCGTACCCAAGAGCGCGCCAGTCTTGGTCGTGGACGCGATGCCATGCTCTTCCACCTTGGCGATGCCAAAATCGAGCACCTTCGCTACCCAACCTTGCTCGTCGTCGTCCGACCGCGTCAGAAAGACATTCGCCGGCTTCAAATCGCGATGCACGATGCCCGCCGCATGCGCGCGCGACAACGCTCGCGCAACATGGCGTGTCATGCGCACGGCGTCGTTCAACGGTAAATCGTGCTCGCGCTCCAGCCGCTGCTCGAGCGTCTCACCGTCCAAATACTCGAGCACGATGTACGGCGTGCCCGCCGACGTCTCACCGTCGTCATAAACCTGCACGACATAGCGCGAGCGCAACCGCGCCGCCGCCTTGGCCTCCGTGCTGAACCGCTGCCGCGCTTCCTCGGCTTGCGCATGCTCCGCCGCAATCAACTTGATCGCGACGCGCTGCCCGAGCGTCAGATGCACCGCCGACCAAACCGTGCCCATCGACCCCCGCCCAATCTCCCGTTCCAGGCGATACTTACCGCCCAAGATCTCTCCCTCGCAGATCGAGCTGGGCAGACCTCGTTTCACGGCGACGGGCTCATTCATAGGGTGGGACAACGCGACCGCCGTGGGGCACTCCACGCGGCCCAAAGGTTTTGCCTCCAAGATTACGCCCGCCATCGCCTCCCTGGCTACGGCCAGCCGGCGCAAATCCTGCCCACCCCCGCGAAACTCCAGAAAAATCTGGCCGGCCGATTCCGCTGAGAGAAGACCACAACCGCGAACGCGACCATTGATCTTGCTGATGGCTCGTGGCAAGGTCCGCGCGCTTTCCCAAGCAAGGTGAGGTAGCCAAGCGGTTAGGCAACGGTTTGCAAAACCGTTATACGCCGGTTCGAATCCGGTCCTCACCTCCGAAGATCGAAAGCGAAGGGCTTCTGGGACGATTGGTCTCGGAGGCCTTTTTTGCTTTGTCGGTGCCCAGAGTGGAACAGCGGGGGCTCTCCGGCTCTCCTCAGCGGGAGCTGCGTGCGACGGCACGGCTTCGCTAGTGAATGCCTGGTCGAACGGCGGATTGGTGGTCCAATCGGTATCGAGTGCAGAGCAAGCTGGTCGTGCTTTGGCAAACGGAGACTCGAGCAAACGCAGTGCCCGAACTGTCTGCGAGGCTCTCGGGGGTGGCTACCGATGCGGCAGCTTACTTCGTCCAAGTCGCACTGTAACGAGTGATCCCTGCTGCGTCGACGAAGGTCTGCACGCTTAGCACCAGCATTCCGCTGCTTGCGTTGAGCGTGCTCTTTGCCGTGTATTCGGCTTGCGTGAGACCATGAGACGAGGCGAAGCTGAAGGCGCCCGGGGGATAGGGGATGAAGCGGCCACGGAACTCGCTGACGCCGGCGTTGTTACGCCCCTCCACGACAGCTGGGTAGCGCTGCGACTGAACCGCTGCGTCAAAGGTGGCCTGGTACTCGGTCGCACTCAGCCAGGCACTGAAGGCAGCGTCGTCCGTGCCCGTGCTGACCGACAACGACACACTGCCAGCCTGACTCGCGTCTAGGTCGTACGTGATTCCTTGGATGGGGGTGGCGTCCTCGAACGACTCGAAGAAGCCCGTGCGACTGCCGAAGGTCATGAACGCGAAGGTGTTGCCCGCGGCTGGCGTGAACGTGGCGACGCGGCTGACGCGCAGAGTGCCCGCTAGGCTTGCGGCACCAGTCACGACGATGCGACCAAGGCTACTCGCACTCGTGCCGCCAAGTTCGACTTGCACAACGCCGGCGCTGGCTGCGGTGAATCCATTCAATAGGTCGATCTCGCCGCTTGCGCCCGCGAATAGTCGACCCGCGTTCGCTTGCAGGGTGCTGGCGCTGAGCCGCCCGCCAGCCAGCGCACCCAGGGTACCCTGATTGGTGAACGGACCGCCCGAGATGGCGATGGTTTCGTTCGACGAGTCAGCCAGCAGCGAGCCTTGGAGCAAGACAGGGTACGACGAATAGCCGAAGGTTCCGCCACCGCCGTGGACGCGAATATTGGGGCCGATGGTCAAGGCTGCGACGGGCCGAATGTTGTTTTCCGTCGTGCTGGTCGCATCGCCATCGAACAAGATCTCGCCGCTGCCGCTCACCGTCTGCGCGCCGTTGAAGTACACGGCAGACTGCGCTCCGTTGTGATTCAGGTCTTGTAGCTTGAGCGCGGAGTTCAGCGTAAGTCCGCTGTCGAAGTTGATCACCACGTCGTCGTGCACGATGACGTCCGCATTCAGCGTCGTGTTCGAGAATACGCCGTTGCTGCTGCGAACATCGAGATGTCCGGGGCCAGCAAGGAGGATACTGCGGAGTTGGAGATTGCTTGCGGTCGTCACTTCGCCCGTCCCTGCATCGAGCTGCAGGGTGCCGCCAGCGTTGTTGATCGTACCGCCGAGCTCGATGCGCGTGCCAGGGACATCCGCGATGATCTTGCCCAAGAACGCTACTCCAGAGCCGCCATAGTAGTTGTACGGATCGAGCAAGGTTCCGCCTCCGCCGCGCAGCGTAATGCCAGATGCGATGGCGGTTCCCGCACCATATGTCGTCAGGGTGTTCTCGCGGGTACTCGTTCCGTCACCATCGAAGATGATCTGGCCGGTGCCACTCAGCGTCTGGTTTCCGGCCAAGCGAATCGCTGCAGGGATGTTGTTGTGAGTTCGATCCGAAAGGGTAACGGTTCCGTTCAGTGTCAGGCCACTGTCCACCATGAGCAGACTGTCCGCAGCAACCTGAACGTTGCCCTCGAGCGAGGTTGCCGAAAGCGTGAGGCTCTTGCTCGAAACATCCAAATTGCCAGCGACAGTGACGGCCGACAGTAGGACGTTCGTGCTCGGCACCAGCAGATTGCCGCTGAGTTGCAGATTGCGAAGTTGCAGGTTGGTGCCCGTCGCGATCTCGCCGCCTCCGCTTTCTAGTCGGAGGGCCCCGCCGCCGTTGTTGATCACGCCACCCAGCTCGATGCGAGTGCCAGGGGAATCTGCAACGATCTTGCCCAAGAAGGCTATGCCAGCGCTGCCGTAGTAGTTGTACGGATCCAGCACTGTCCCACCACCCCCATGAACCGTGATCCCGGATCCGATGGTCGCACCCGATCCAGACGTTGTGACCGTATTCTCTCGGGCATTCGCGTCACCATCGAACACGATCTGGCCCGTGCCGCCGAGCGTCTGGTTCCCGGCCAAGCGAATCGCTGCAGGGACATTGTTGTGAGTCCGATCCGAAAGCATGATCGCGCCGTTGAGCGTCATGCCGCTGTCCACCATGATCAGACTGTCTGCGGTAACCTGAACGTTGCCAGCCAGCGAGACCGTCGACAGGGTTAGGCTCTTGCTCGAAACATCCAGATTGCCGTCGACGGTAACGTTCGAGAAATGGACGCTGTTGCTCGGGACCGACACGTTGCCGCTAAGTTCTAGGTTGCGAAGTTGCAGGCCATCGCCCGTCACAACCTGGCCAGCCGGTGCTTCGACCCGCAGCACGCCACCAGCATTGTCGATCGTGCCGACTAAGTCGATGCGTGTCCCGGGAACATCCGCGTTGATCTTGCCTAAAAACTTTATCCCGGCACTCCCATACTGGCCTGATTGATCCAGCAAGCTCCCGCCGCCACCACGGAGGGTAATGTCCGAGCCGATGGTTACTCCTGAAGACGCGGTCGTCACAGTGTTCTCTCGAGCATTGACCGAGTCACCGTCGAAGATGATCTGACCGGTGCCACTCAGGGTCTGGTTTCCGGCCAGGCGAATCGCTGCGGGGACGTTGTTGTGTGTGCGGTCCGAGAGCATGATTGTCCCGTTGAGCGCCAAGCCGCTGTCCACCATGATCAAACTGTCCGCGGCAACAGCGACGTTGCCCTCGAGAGAGACCGCCGACAGGGTGAGGCTCTTGCTCGAAACATCCAAATTGCCGTCGACCGCGACGTTCGAGAAAAGGACGCTGCTGCTCGGCACCGACAAGCTACCAACGAGTTGTAGGTTGCGAAGTTGCAGACCATTGGCACTCGCCACCTGGCCAGCCCCTGCCTGCACCCGCAGAGCGCCACCAGCGTTGTCGAACGTTCCGACGAGCTCGATACGCGTGCCGGGGACATCCGCGTTGATCGTTCCCAAGAACTTTATCCCGGCACTCCCATACTGCCCGGATTGGTCCAGCATGCTCCCCCCGCCTCCGCGAAGCGTGATGTCCGAGCCGATGGTTACTCCTGAAGACGCAGTCGTCACCGTGTTCTCTCGAGCGTTCACCGCATCACCGTCGAAGATGATCTGCCCGGTACCACTGACCGTCTGGTTTCCAGCCAAGCGAAGCGCGGCGGGGACGTTGTTGTGTGTACGGTCCGATAGCGTGATTGAGCCGTTCAATGTCAAGCCGCTATCCACCGCGAGCAAACTGTCCGCGGCAACCCCGACATTGCTGTCGAGCGAAACCCCAGAGAACGTGGCGGTTCCGCTTGGCACCTGCAATGTGCCAGGTCCGCTAAGCAACAAGCGCCGCAGCGTCGAACCGCTCGCTGTCGCGACCGTACCGGCCCCGGCCTCGAGTGTCAGTTGCCCGCCCGAGTTATCGATCGTGCCGACGAGCTCGATACGCGTGCCGGGGACATCCGCGTTGATCCTGCCCAAGAACGCTATTCCGGCACTCCCATACTGCCCGGACTGATCCATCATGCTGCCGCCTCCGCCGCGAAGCGTGATACCAGATCCGATGGTCACCCCCGTACTCGACGTGGTCACGGTGTTCTCTCGAGCGTTGATCGCGTCACCGTCGAATACGATCTGCCCGGCTCCGCTGATTGTCTGATTTCCTGCCAGCCGGAGCGCTGCCGGTACGTTGTTGTGAGTCCGATCCGAAAGCGTGATGGTCCCGTTGAGCGTCAGGCCGCTGTCCACGGCTATCAAACTGTCGGCGGCAACGGCGACGTCGCCGTACAGTGAAACGCCAGAAAATGTAGTGCTCCCGCTGAGCACATGCAGCATTCCTGGACCGTTGAGCCGCAAGCGCCGAAGCGCCGAGCCGCTCGTCGCCGTCGCAACCATTCCTGCTCCTGCCTGCAGAGTGAGTGGAGCCCCAGCGTTGTCGATCGTGCCGACGAGCTCGATGCGAGTGCCGGGGACATCCGCGTTGATCTTGCCCAAAAACGCTATTCCGGCACTCCCATACTGCCCGGACTGGTCCAGCATACTGCCGCCTCCGCCCCGAAGCGTGATACCAGATCCGATGGTCACCCCCGCACTCGCCGTGGTCACGGTGTTCTCTCGAGCGTTGACCGCGTCACCGTCGAATACGATCTGGCCGGCTCCGCTGATCGTCTGATTTCCTGCCAGCCGGAGCGCTGCCGGTACGTTGTTGTGAGTCCGGTCCGCAAGGGTGATCGCCCCGTTCAAACTCACGTCACCCGTAACGGCGACTAAGCTGTCCGCGCTGATTGTCATCGAGCCATCCACCGTCAAAGCAGGAATGGCGCTCGTACCGTTGCCGTAGACGGTGAGCCCTCCCGACACGCTCAAGTCGGAATACAACGCAAGCCGACGCGCGGCTCCCGAGCTCACCTGCACCGGTCCGGAGGCATCGAGTAGGACATCATCCGACGAATTAGGCACGCGTGACGGTGACCAGTTTCCGGCGACGTTCCAGCTGCCTCCGCCTGGGGCGACCCAGCGGATGGTGGGCGCGAATGAGGCTTCTTTTACGCTGAATGCGCTCTTGCCGTCACCAGTTGCGGTGGTCACGGTCACGCTGCGCGGGCCTAAAGCCGCGCCAGCACTGATGTCGAAGCGGACATTGCGAGTCGTTGCGCTGCCAGTGCCGAGATCGGTAACCGTCACGCCCGTGCCGCTGACGGTGATGCTGCCGATCGCGTCCAGACCGAAACCGTGAATCGTGGCTTGAACGCTGGTCCCGCGCGGTCCAGCACTGGGCGTGATTGACGAAACTTTGCCGGTTCCTGGCGGGCGACTATTGCTCTCGAGCGGGTTGGAACCCGCGCTGCTTTCCTGGCCGTCGTTGAAGCCATCGCCGTCACTGTCCGGGTTGAACGGGTCCGTGCCGAGTGCTTGTTCCTGGGCATTCGTGAGTCCGTCTCCGTCCGCGTCCTCGTTCGGTGGCAAGGTGGCTGTCGTGAACGAAAACAGTGCGTCCTGTCGTAGCCCGTTGCCGGCGACGTCGCGAATGCCGCCAGCGCGCACGCGCACGGTCACGCGCGTGTTGGAGGGCAGTGAAGCGGTCGGCTTCAAGCGCGCTCCGCTGAGGTCGTCCGTGACGGTAGCAGCGAGAGCTGGACTGTCGAGCTTCAAGCTGAGCGTATTCACGCTGGCCGGGTCAATGGGCTCGCTGAATTTGACGACAATCTCCGAGCCCCAACTGATTTCGGTCGTGCCGTCTGCGGGAGTCGTGCTGACGATCGTGGGCGGCGTGCTGTCGTTGGTCACCGTCAGCGGCGCGCCCGCGCTATCTCGAGTCGCGATAACGGAGCCATTTCCTGCTGGGTCGATGGCGATCGCGGTCAGCTCGCTCAGGTCATCGGGCGAGAGGGGCACCCCGACGCTGAATACGCCAGAGCTCGACACGCGTGTTTCGACCGGCATTGCGCCGCCCGCAATGCGCACGGTGCTGGATGGTTCCGCACTGCCCGTGACTTGCAATGTCAACAGGTTGGTCAGCGAGGGTAAAGGGTCGACTCGCGGTGCAGCAGGCGCAATCGTGTCCGGAGGCGCAGTGGTGAAACCGAAGAGCGTGGCAGCTCCAACGGGAGTCTGCAGGGCGTTTTGGCAGGTATCGCGCAGCCCGCTCGTCATGCGCACAGTGACCGCGGCATTCGCTGCAAAGGGCACGCTGGACGTAAACGTCAAGCGTCGTCCGAGATTGCTGAGCGCTACCTTGCCGGCGACGGCCGTGCCGCCGACGACATCGCTGGTCGTGACGGATGCGTTTTGAAAGACCCCGAATGTGCTGCTCGCGAGCCGCAGCGGGTCGAAGGTCAGGGTCGCTGGGTCGAGCCGCTTCGAAAAATCCAGGACGATGTCTTGATTGAGGGGGCGTCCGGTCGAGCCACTGTCAGGAGCGACCAACGAGACGATCAAGGGAGTGGCGTTGCCGCACTGCTGGACCGTGGTGAACGTCCAAACGAAGTCACTAGTGGGACGGCGCGCCGAGCCAGCACTGCAAACCCCGGCTGCGCCGCCCTTGAGTGTGACGCGATAGGCAGTGTCCGGGCTCAGGAAGAACTCACTCAGCGGCGACGCCAACCCCGGCCTGAGCACGGCCGTCGTGGTGCCAAAGCCAGTGTTCGACAGCGTGAGCGCCATTGGCACGTGGCGCATGGGGTTGCCTTGCGAGTCCAACTCCTCGACGTAAAAGTTGCCGGCCGACGCGAGCTCAGCGCTCGTGAGTTGTAGACCTCCGGAGGCGTTGTTCGGATCGAGCAGCTGCGTGACTGCTCCGCTCCAAGTGTCAGCCTTGACGCAGCTCGGGTCGAGTTCGGGCGTCACGATTGCGCTGATTGGAGTCGAAGTCGACGCGGCGGGCTCGGCGTTGCGCGGCGCGACCGTCACGACGGTCGGCGGTTGATCCTCGTCGAGAGGCTCGAAGTTTGCTGGGATGGTATTGGCGATTGAACAAGCGACACCGTCAGGCCCAGTGTCCACGTTGAGCATAATGTTTTCGCTCGCCACACCGGTGCACGCAAGAATTTGCCCGCCGACCGAAGAGAACACCCGGTAAGCAAGAGAAACCATTTGCCCCGGCTGAATGTGCCCGACATCACGCACGCTCGGATTGGGCACTTCGTCCCCAGAGGTCGAAACCAGCGTCGCTCCCGCACCGAGCGCGAGTTCCACACTCGTGTAGAGCGCTGGTCGATTCGAACGGTTCGTCACGTCCACCACGAGTGTGTAAGTTTCGCCGGGTGCGACGCTGCTGGGGTGATGCACGGTTACGCCTAGCTCCGGTGGCCCCTGAACCTGCACAGTGGTTTCACGGCTGCCGTTGAACGGCACTGGGGCCGTCAGTCCCGGCGCGTTCACGAAGCCGGAGAATTCGACGCGCGGCTGATACACCCCGAGCGCGTCCCCTCGAACGATGAACTGAGCCGTGCCAGTCGTCCCGGGCCCGATTGCGCCGAGCGCGACGCTGTCTTGAGAACCATCCGGGCTGACCGCGCTGACGTCGGAGCCAAGACCTGCCGCTATCGGCGTGAGCCCCGCCGGAACGGTCACTTTTGCTGCCACATCTTGGAGCGTGAAGGTTTCCGTCGAGTTGAATAGCTGAAGCGTGAGCTGGAAGAACTCCTTCAGTGTCTTGATCCGCCCGTCGATCGTGATCACACCCGGCACGACTCGAACCGGGTTCGCGCCGGGCGTGGGATCGGGCGGTAGTGGAATCAGCACGATCTGCGTGCAACCTGAGATGCACCCGCCTTCGCTCGGGGCACTGCCGCCACCGCCACCACTATCACCGCCACCGCTCGCGGCGAACACCGGCGACCAGCCCCCCGATGGCGCGCCAGACGCGGACGGCGAAGGAAACACGATCGCCGAACCGCCCCCAACGGGCACCGCCGCCGGTTGCGTGACAGTGACGGGCACGCCGCCAACGTTGAAGACGATGCTGAACTCGGAGTAGTTGAAGTTACTCGGATCGGCGACGTCGATCGTTCCGTTCTCGACCAGAGTTTCGATCTCTTGCTGAGTGAGCGGGCGGGAGTCGAAGTTCGAGATGACGACGCTGTTGGAGTCGATTTGATAGATGCGCTGCGGCGCGGCCGATGCCACCGGCTTCGGCACCGGTGACAGGTCGTCAAGTGCTGAAACGATTAGCGTATTTTCGGCATTGGCCTTCAGAGGGACGTCGACACAAAAGCTGGTTTGCCCACCTTGCAGCGCCTGCACCACTTGCCGCGCCCCGCCCTGTACTTGGACGGTGGTGTCCGTGCGCGACTGCCCGCACACCCTCACGCTAGGATCGAAGGTGTACGTGGCCAGCGTCGCGACGCTGGGCGGCGCCAACGCCGAGGTATTCTTGACGGATGTCGCGCCAGACACGGGCGACAGCAGATCGCCGCTGAATGTACCCGTCACCAGGATCGAAATCGTACCGTCGCTCAGGCCGCAGGCATTGATGCCCTGGAACATCACGATGCCGGAGCTGGTCGCTTGAATTACGCCACTTTGTACGCGATGACCGGTTTGATCGACCAATGCGACGGTAAACGTGTCTCCCGGTTTCACCGACGGACCCAGTGTGACCTGACCAGAAACCGACGCGCAGGTCGCGCTACTGATGACGTTCTGCTGGGTCGAACCCACGTGCGCATCCAAGATCGGATTATTGCGCTCGTTGACCACGCGCGCGATCACGGCTGCCGTCAACGCAATCGGCCTGATTGGTTGCGTGGGATCGTTGCTGTAAACCTGCAGGGTACTATTGATGGTGCTGGCGACGGCGCTCGTGGGCGCGGTCACCTGCACCGTGAGTGACAGGTGCTCACCCGGCGCGAGCGTGCGCGCCGCGCCCAAGCCGGTGACGAGGCTGAACGAGGGATCGCCGGTCTGAACGCTGCTGATGGTCAGCGGCCCAAGTCCCGTGTTCGAAATCGACACCATGCTCACTACCGGCACGCCCACCTGCACAGTGCCGAAGTCGACGCTGCCGTTCGTTGTGATCTTGCCTGGCTGGCTCGGGGCGACGCCCTGACCCGTGAGCGTCACCAGGACCGTGCCTTCGCTGGAGGTCACTTCGAGGCTACTGCTCGCCGCACCCGCGGTTTCGGGCGCGAATGTCACGTAGATGGCGTGATTGCCTGCGCCCGGCCCGACCTGAATTGCCGCTGAAGAAGCTAGACTGAAGGGCGAGGCGCTCGGCAAGGCGGCCGTCACTTCGAGTGATTGGGAGCCGCTGTTGGCGAGCGTGACCCACTTGGAGGTGCTCGTGCCGAGCAGTACCGCGCCGAAGTCGAGCTGGAGCGGGGCGATTGACAGTGCGCCGCGCGGACGTTCGGCACAGGTGAGGTCGGCTTTGTGCAGTTCACTGCTCGTGAAGCGCTGAACCAATCGGGCGTCGCGCGTGTCGCATATGCCGTCACCGTTCGCGTCGCAGCGTAGCGGGCAAGACGCCGCGCCCACAGCGCAGTTCTGGATCCGGTTGGAGTCACTCGCCTCGAGCCGCGCGTTGCCGTCTGCGTCGCCACACTCGCAAGCATCGCCCACGCCGTCACCATCCGCGTCGCTTTGGTTCGCGTTGGCAATGAAGGGACAGCTATCCAAAGCGTCCTCAAAGCCGTCTCCGTCGCGATCGGCGGCCCACGCTGAAGTGCTACCCAGCAACAACGCCGTGAGTGTGAGCAGAATACGGATCATCCGGCGCATGAAGCGAGCGCCGAGGCGTGCGTCTTGTGTCATGTCATCTCGCCCGTGACGTGAGGAAGACGTCAGCCGTAAACTCCTTCGAGACTGGACGCAATCACCTTCCTATGCGCTACATTGCGAATTCGAGATTCCGAATTTCGAATTAGAGATTCCGAATTTCGGAAGAACATGAGTAATAAAACGTGGGCGCACAATGGATTTAAACGACCCAACTGCCCCCGTCGCAGACTGCACACGAAGACGTCATTCACAAACTCGCGAATGCCATAGTTCCGAGTTGTCGCGACGGCGATTGACTTCCTTTTCCCCTAGCGGCAAGTTCGCCTTCGCCGAATCACGTTTGATTCTTGGGGTTCGCATGGATCTACGCCATCACCTTCGCCCTCCCTTCCCGCGCTGTGCGCTGTTGCCGGTTGTGCTCATGGGAGCCGTGTTTTGCACACCGACGGCCCGCGCCGCGACCCTGCGCGTACAGGGGGGCGGCGGTTCGATCCAGAAGGGTGAAACCAGATCGCTGGATCTGATCCTCGATCTGTCGCCGACCGAACGAGCGTCTGTCTTCGAAGGTCGCTTTCAATTGATCGGTGCCGACAACGTGGACGCCCAGTTCGCCTCCGGCAGTTCGAGTTGGACTTCGTCGGTCGGCAGGTACCAGACCGGGCAGATTAATCTATCGCTCACTTCGAACAACGCTGGTGGTAGTCGCGTCCTCGGTACGCTGAAGCTCACCGGAAAACAGCTGGGCAACGTCAGGGTCCAACTGCAGGGACCTAGCCTAGTGGCCGCTGACACGAGCGTCGCGCCCTTTACGTCGAACCTCACGCTCGACACTCAGGTCGGAACGACGCTCGCCTCCTTCAGCGTCGTCGGCGACGGTGGCTCGACTACTCCAGCGCCCGCCACGACTGCAGCCTGGGTCGCGTTACTGTGCGGCGCGCTTTGCGCGATTGCGATGGCAACTCTGCGACGACGAGCGGGGGGCGGCTGAGCGAACCTCTCGCCGCCAACGCATGTGCTTCGCAGCGCGCGTCGGCGGTTTCTGCCTTACACCCCGCATTCGAATTCGAACCAGCACTGGCTCCGGCACGCGCGCATGGCAGGTAAGGGGCGCAGGCGCGAACGAGCTGGTTCGCGCTACTGCACCGACAACGAGGTGCAGTCTTTCCCGATTGCGATTTCGCGCGTGCTCGTTGAAACGGTCGCGCTACTCGTGCCGTTTCCAGAGGCGTCGAGCAGCCATAGCATGTCGCCCGGTTTGAACGAGTGGTTCTGGGTCGAGTTGCCACCCACGGTCGACTCCGTACCGCTACCGTACTTGGGCTTGTTGCCGTAGAAAACCTTGGCGGTTTTGGAGCACTCACTGTGAACTCGCACCGAGACGCTCTGCGTAGCCGGTTCTCTTCCGGTCGACGACGGAGCGACCGGACCCAATGGGCTCGACGAGGATCGCGCGTCTTGTTCGGCCTGGGCTGCGCGTCCCTGGTCTCTCCGATCCTCGGCGCGCCGCGCCGTGTAGTCGTCGGCAGCTTTCCAGGTCGCGGCCGTGATCGCAGGGTAGGCGACGGCGACAGTCTGGTCTTTAGGCAACACCGCACGACAGAGCCTCAAGATCTGAACCAATTGCTCGTTCCCAATCTTTCTTTGCTCCGCGAAAGTAAAGGTCTGGCCACACGCAGCGGTCGCTTCTTTGCTGCGCGTGCCTCGCTTGGCCAATAGTTCGGTGTAAGGCCAGCCAGACTCGAGGCTCGCGTGCTTGGAGAAGGCGCGTGAATACAGGTCGTCGAGCTCGGGCGAGTCGTAATTGCCGGTCAACAGCACCACGGTCGTCGCCTGCAAGAGCAGCGCTCGAGACGCCTCCGCGTCCGGGAGCGAATCCGCAACGTTGCCCAAGAGCTGGCCAGCTCTCCTGATGTGTGCGGTCAGCTCAGCGCGTTCCATGTGCTGGACGAGTGACCTCGAAGGCTTGGCGGCGGCCTCTCCGTACGCGAGCACGGCCTCGCCCGAGGTCGGTTGTTTCTCCGCCTCGGCTCTCAATGCCTCCAACTGATCTCGTTCGGTTTGGGCGCCCGGCGGCAGGTTGCTCCCTTTACCTGTCTGAGCGTTGCCCGGCTGGACGCACCCGACGACCAGCGGCGATGCCAAGAAAACCACGAGCGTTCGAACGGCAAAAAAGGAGGCTGTCGACATCGGACGCATCTGAGCACGCCTCGCCAGCCGGCACACTGTTCGAGTGATCGCGCGGGCGGCTTTGCTCCACTTAGACCCGGCGGGACATCTCGGGCGTCCGCAATGTGGCTGGTGGAATCGACATCGGCAGACCCCGCCTTAGTGCTCTCCGCTAGAGTCGCGCATCGCGATCGACACCGAAGCGCTCAACGCTAACGCGTCGTCGCGCATCCAACCGCAATCTTCACGGCGGCGCCGCCATTCTTCACCGCGCCGCAAGTCGCGGGACACACGACGATCTGGCTCGGAGTGCCGCTACTGAGCTCATAGTACCAGCCGCCCGTGACCGTGTCGCAAGCACCGAAGTCGGATACGTACCGCACGACCTGGCTCTGAGTCGGCATGCCCACGGTGACGTTGACTTTTCCAAGGTCGGCCGCGCCGCCGGCTGGAGCGATGGGGAGTTGGAAGTGGCAGTCGCGGTCGGTGTCGCGAATGGCTTGGAGCGCAGTCTGGACTTGGGCGGCCACGTCACCCTTGGTGTCGACGATGAACGCGTGCTCGGTGCCGCCTTGCTGCGCGATTTGGTTGACGGTTTCGGGCGCCGTGGTTGTCACGTCGTCCGCTCCGAATACGCCGATCACGAAGGTGTTGATGCTCGGGCTGCTGGTCGCGGAAGCTTTGGCTAGCGCGGCCAGAGCGTCGGGCGTACTTGGAGAGCACTCGGTGGGTAGGCCATCAGTGACGAGCACGGTGACCACGCGGTGATCGCCATGCGCCGTGGCCCAGGCTTTTGCTTGTTGAAGTGCACCGCTTAGCGCTGGGCCGGTCGGGGTATCACCGCTTGGCTGCTTTCCGTCGATTGACGCGATCAATGCCGCTGCAGCGTTGGGCAGGGAGGAAATGGCGACGACAGGTGCCTCGTATTGCGCCACGTCACAGCTGGTCGGGTGCTCGCAGATGCCTTTGGACTTTTGACAGGTACCGAGATCTTGGCTGACGCCCGACGCTTGGCAGGTAGTGCCTGGATTCGCGCAGAGGTAGTCCTGGTTCTTTGAACAGAACGCGAGTGGCACACAAGGGCCCGCGCTAGCGCCCGCGCTGGTCTGGCAGTCGGCGTCGTCATTGCATAGGACGATATTGTTTGAGTTGAAGCAGTGTTTGAGGGCGCAGGGGCCGGCATCGCCGCAATCCGTGTCGCTCGCGCAGGCATCCGGTACGTTCGGCTTCTGGATCGGAAAATATTGCAATCCCACGCCGACGCCCTTCGATCCGTCTTCTTCGAGAAATGCCTCGAGTGCGCCCTTCACGGCGTCCCACTTGGTACTCTGCGTGCTCGTCATGTCGAGCATCGACCCTGACGCGTCGAGCATGATGAGCAGATCGAGTGGAACCGGGTGCGCGTCCGCGGTTTCTGCTTTGCACGCGTTCGAATTCGAACCAGCGTTGGCTCCTGCACCCGCGTCGCTCGACTCGGCGCCACCGGCGCGACCGCCGCTCGCGTTCGGATCCGCACCGCTGGCGCCGCTACTCGCACCGCTGGCGCCGCTACTCGCACCGCTGGTGCCGCCACTCGCGCCATTGCCGCCTGTCTCCGCGAATTCACCGCTTTGGCCAGCGTTTCCTGCGTTGGCCCCAACGGTGAAAGCTCCGCCGCCGCTGTTCGGCGTGCTCGCGTGGTTCTCATTCGCGGAACTGCACGAGACGCACAGCGCGAGCAGCACGCCTGTTGCAAGTGCCCCACCGGCGCCACCCAATGCGCGATTCATGCGTTGGTCGTCTCATGGCAGGTAAGGGGACGCAAGTGCGACCTACGCTTCCAGCAGGCCTTTCAAGCGCTCGAGATCGCGCGCGACCCACTGCGCGTCTTCGGCGAACTTTTCGGGACTGACGTCGGGGAGCCGAAATAGCGCGAAGGTTAGTTCGCTGCCTGCGCCATTGGGCACGACTCGAAGTGGGTTGTGTACGCTCTGCCCGCTGGGCAAGACTACGTCATGGTCGAGGACTCCGAAGTCGTTGGAGGGGGCGAAGCGCACGCGGATTTTTCCGAGCGGGCCATCGAGAAGCCACTCTCCGCTGCGGTTTTCCGCGGTGTGACCGAGGCCGCTCGCCCAGCGCGGGAGGTTTGCGCCGTTTGCCACGAATGCATACACATCCGCTGACGAGCGCCGAATGGAAACCGTGACGTGTTTGATTTCATACAACTCGTTCATCTGCGGTCGGACTCCGGTCGAAGGGGGTGTGATGTACGGGTTCATGGCAGATCGAATCAAGGCATGCGCTCGGTGGGCGGCAGCGTCTTGAATGAAACGGACGCCTGAGTGGCGAACTCGCGAATGAGAGCCTATCGGGATAGGCTCTCAGAGACGGCGCCCGCGAATCGGCATATGTTGTACGGATGCCAAACCGTAGGTCCGCGTCTCCGTTCGTACTTGCCTGCTTGGTTGCGGGGCTGCTCGTGCCCCTGTCCGGCTGTAAGCAGTTCCAGGACTCGTACAGCAAGGGGTTCAAGAAATCGTTCCAATCCAATTTCTCGACGAGCTGCACCAACGCTGCGGTCGCCAAAGGCGCCCCGCAGGCCAAGGTTCAGCCCTACTGCGAGTGCATGGCGAAGCACTTGGTCGACCATTACGACTCGACGGCGCTCACCAAGCTCTCGGCCGACACGCAAGCGCCGGAATCGAAGAGGGTGCTCGAAGAGGCCGGGCAGGCGTGCGTGGGGACGGTGGGGAAGACGATCTAATCGTGCTCACCTTCTCGGCGGGCAACTCGGTCCCTCCCAACCCGTTTTTTGTCCAATGCGCGGGTCTCTAAAGGTCCAACCGTTCGGGGAGTTTTTTGATGGTCACGGGTGCCGACGCACCCCGGCATAGCCTTCGGCGTCTCATTGCGGATGCGACGGCAGGGCCGCCGAAGGCTGCGTGTCACGGGGACGCTCTCTGTGACCATCAAAACCCCATTCGACAACGAGATTCTTGCAAGGTCGAGATGTTCGCGGCCCTTGCATTGCCTTTCGCGTCGGGCGACTATTGCTGACGTGAGGCGCGTGGTTGGTCGGGGGCTCTGGTTAGGCTGCTTGCTGTCTGTTTCCGTTGCTTGCGGTACGAACGCGACCAACTCGGTCGACGGCAGCGGTGGAAGCAATTCGAACGGCGGCAGCAATTCGAGCGGCGGAAGCAGGCCGAACGGCGGCGGCAACTCGAACGGCGGCAGCAACTCGAACGGCGGCAGCAACTCGAGCGGCGGCAGCAACGCGAGCGCCGCTGGTGCCTCCGGCGGGAATGCGCCTTCTGAGCCCTGCGATTGCAGCACTCGGGATTGTCGCCCGCCGCAAGAGGTGGTCGCCGAGTCGTGCAAGAGCTTGAGCTCCATGAGTGTGTGGACGTACACCGAGCGTGCCGACTGCGATTACATCCTTGTGCGGTATGACTACGATCGCGGCGATCGGACCTACTACTATGAGGCTCAAGGAACCCTAGTGGGTCTCGTTGCCGACAATGCCTTCGCTAACGGCTTCTCCACTTGTGGATTGATTCCGTCGTGCACCGGCGCCATCGTTCAGGAGTGTCGTCTTTGTCGAGGTAGCGCGTTCACTAACGATAGCCTCCCTGATTGTCCGGCAACGATTTGGAATAAGTGACCGGGGGCGTCTCAATGACCTCCCAGGTGCTGGGTTGTGAAGGCTCCTGACGACCCGCTGATCTTGACGACTCCAGCAGCGGTGCCTTCCAGCGCGACGATGTGCGTTAAGCCATCCGAAGTGACGGCGCAATCTGGAGCGGAGGTCGCATTGACCTGCGAGTCAAGCAACTCCCATGCGGAAAACGGCGCTTCAGCGCCCGAGCCATAGGCGTGCCAGAGCTGCCCTCCGGCAGACACGGCCAGATGCACGAACTGATTACTGTCTGAAGTGCAAATAGTCGGGGAGCGCTCGTATTGTTTACCCGTCGGCGGGGGAAGAACCCTCGGCGTCAACCACACGGGGCCGCCTTGTGTCTGTTGGAGAACGTAGACGGTGAGCTGTGCTGTCGAATCGAATACTGCAAGGTAGTAATGGGAGACGCTCGATCCGGATGAAAACGCGGTGTCCAGGCCGGAGAACGGAAGGTTCTGCAGATTAGTGGGTATCTTGGAAGTCCCATCCGAGCCTTCGGTATAAAGAGAGGAGGTTGTCAATCCTGCTAGCCAGCGGTACGCCGACGAAACCACGGCGACCGACGCACTGGGTAGGAAGACCTGCTGGGACAACACGCGAGCGAAGGCGGGGTACGTCGTTCCGGACCCGGTGGTACTCAGTAGCGCGCCCGTCGGGTTGTTTCCGACCGCCACGATATGAATGGTGTCCGCAGTGCCGGCGCAGTCGAGATCGGAGCGACTGTCGATGGCGGTGCCGTCGAGAGTGCCAAGGGCTGCCCAGCTACCGAGCGCATTGCCATTGATGACGCGGCGGTAGATCTTCTTGTCGTCGCCTCTGCCAAAGGTCTCCACACCGGTACTTCCCGTGCTCGTGACGCAGGGGCCGCCTAGGAAGCCAGGCTTTTCGACGCACACGACGTCACTCGTCGTCGTGCCGGCCATCGATTGATTCTGCGTCGCCGTGCATACTGTCCAGGCTTTGCAGGTGGAGTTGGCCTGCGTGGTGAATTGTCCAGTGGTACAGGCCGTACATTTCCGGTCAGACGTGGCCGTGGGCGCGCTGGTTTGGCCGCTGCCGGGCTGGCAAGTCGTCAACGTCGAGCACTTTCTGTCGGCAGTGGCCGTCGCTGCGGTCGATTCAAACTGCGCTGAGGTGCAAGCGGTCAATGCTGTGCACTTTCTGTCGGACGTGGCCGTCGCTGCGGTCGACTCAAACTGCGCTGAGGTGCAAGCGGTCAATGCTGTGCACTTTCTGTCGGAGGCGGCCGTCGCTGCGGTCGACTCAAACTGCGCTGCGGTGCAAGTGGTCAATGCCGAGCACTTTCTGTCGGAAGTGGCCGTCGGCGCCGTCGATTCATACTGCGCCACGGAGCAAGTGGTCAGCGACAGACACTGCCCTCCGTATTCGTACTTGCCGCTGCCGCATTTCGAACAGATCCGATCGTTGGTGAGGCTTGGCGAGACACTCTCGGTCTCGCCCGTCATGCACTGAGCCCACGCGGTACACTGTGCGGAGTTCACGGCGTTGCTAAACTTGCCTGTGGCGCACGGGCTGCACGCGCGATCGATGGTGGTCGTGGGCTGAGTGGAGACGAACGTGCCTGCACCACAAACCGACCAGGCCGCGCATACCCGATCGCTGACGGAGGTCGGCGCTGTTTTCTGATACTCGTCGGTCGCGCAAATGGTGAGCTTTTTGCAAGAAGCACCGTCGTTGTATTCGTCCGCGGCGCAGCTCGACAGGCCCGTACCACCCATGCCGACGGTACCGCCCGAGTCGCCCCCGTCCCCCGCGTCGCCGCTCGACTGGTCTGTCCCTCCAAAAGCCCCGCCCAGATTCGAAGCCCCGCCTGAACTCTTGGCGCCTCCAGTTCCGGTTCCAGCGCGCCCCGCGGTGTTAGTCAGCGTGCCTCCGTCTCCACCCGCCCCTCCGTGACCCTGGAAACTCCGAGTGGGCGATGAGCACGCCAACAACAGACCACCGCCTACAAGCCCCAGTTTGACACCGCGCATTTCGCGTATGTAGCCCTGGAGGCCCGATACGTCCAGCGGAAGGTCGGGCTTCGCCTGGCTACGAGCTGCTTGACGCGTTGAGCAAAAATCCCACGACGGTTGGGCTAGGGCGCAGCTGGAGCGACGGTGAAGCAGCCGAGATCGGCGTGCGAGTTGCCAGGAACGGTGGGGCCGGCGCTGTACACTCCGTAGAGGAGCTCGTACGAGCCGGCAATGACGGGCGCGGAATAGGTCGGGTTCGTCGCAGACACTCCAGCGATCGGCGCTCGATCTCCATTGGCACTATACAGCGTCAGGACAGCAGCTCCATTGCCGCTCACGGAGGCGCCGTTGACCGTGACGTTGCCGGAAATGACGGTGGTGGGCAGGTTGATGTCGAGTGAAACGGGGGATTTCCCGACCACGATACCTTGCTTCAGCCTCGCCGACCTGTTTGCCGGAATAGCCGGACCGTCTTCGAGCATCGCGTAAAGAAGGTCGTACGTTCCAGCAATAACCTCCTTGGAATATGAGCTTGCGTTGGTGGCGGCGAGCACCACATCCTCGCTGTCGGTTGAGGCGGCACGGAGGACGAAGGTTCCGATGCCCTGATCAGCGCCGGAGATCGTGGTGCCGTTGATCGCGGCGCTGCCCGAGACGGTGGTGGTGGTGATGTCGACGTCGAGCGTGAGCGGGGCGGTTCCCACAACGATCCCGCTGCGAAGCTTGGCCGATCGGTTATCGGGCAGGCCCGCTCGCGACGGGGATGCATAGAAGAGATCGTACGTGCCGGGGATAGCAAGCGTGGACGGGGAAGTGTCGGCGGAGTCAGAGAAGCCGACCGAGTCCTTCTCGGCGTTGCGAAGAGTGAGGGCGCTGCCAATGCTTGCGCTGGCCGCGCTGCCGTTGATGGTGGCGTTGACCGAGACGGTCGTGGCAGGCACGTTGATGTCGAGCGAGAACGGCGAGCTTCCGATCACGATCCCGCTCTTGACCTTGCCGGATTGGTTCTTCGGCAAGGCGGCGATGACGCTCCCCGGGGACTGGTACGCGTAGTAGAGGTCGTAGGTGCCAGGGATGACGAGCCCGGAATAGGTGCCCTTGGTGATGTCGAAGGTGAGCTCCGCGCTGTCGCCCGCGCTGTTGCGAAGGGTGAAGCCGTACGCGGCCTTGTCGGAGCTGGAGACCTTCACGCCGTTGATAGTGATGGCCCCCGACACCGGGACCGCCGGGATGTCGATGCTGAAAGAGACGGGGGACGCCCCCACGACGATCGCGCTCTTGACGTTGGCCGCCGTGTTGGTTGGGACGAGTGGGCCCTCGCGGTATTGCCGATAATAGAGGTCATACGTGCCGGGGACGACCAGCGCGGAGAAGGTGCCGGTCGTCGTGGTCGAAATCTCGATATCCTCCCCGGCCGCGCTGCGCAGCCAAAGGATGCAGTCGCCATGTTCCCAAGTGGTGATCGTCGCGCCTTTGACGGTGAAGGTCCCAGAGACGGTCGTGAGGGGGACGTCGATGTCGAGCGACACGGGAGACGTGCCAACCACAACCCCGCTTCGTATCTTGATGAACGACTTCGTCACCAGGCTCGTTGACGTCGCCGGATCGGCCCATGCGCAATAGACGTCGTAGGTGCCAGGGATCACCTGGATCGCGTAGGGGCTCGAGCTGTCGAGGAACACGGTGTCGCCAGCTGCGTTGCGAAGCTCGACAGAGACACGCCCCTTGATGGCGGCGAGCGGTCCGCCATTGACGGTGACCGTGCCCGAGACGGTCGTGCTGGGTATGTTGATGTCGCCGCGCATGCAATTCGCAGCGGCTCCCCTCCCGCCTGACCCGTCGCTTCCGCCCGTTCCGTCCGTTCCGCTCAGAGCCCCCGCCCCTCCTCCAGCGCCTGCCACGGCTGCCGCGCCGCCTGTGCCGCTCGCGCTGCCCACGCCGCCCACGCCGTTTGCGACTGCACCTGCGCCTGCGGGACCACCGCTCTTCCCACCGCCCGCGCCCCGTTCGTCTCCCGCCGAGCCGCCGCTCGGCCCTGCCGTTGCCTGCGCCGACGAGCAACCAAGGGTTGCTGCCAGAAGTGCGACCGCGACTGCGCGCGTCGCCGTCCAAAGCCCCGAACCTTCATTGGAGGTGTCCATCATGAGTTCCACCCAGCGAGCGCTGAGTCTACGCCTGGATGTTGGACGAAAGGAACCACCTGGGGCGATCTGCCGTGATGTGCTCAGTTGCCGAAATGCTCCTGCCGGTAGCTCGCGTCGCAGAGTGGCAAATACCGCTGGTCCGTCTTTACATCACGTCCCACGGCGATATTGTCTGACCCGCGATGAAAGCCACATTGGTTCGGGGATGGGTACTGGGGTGCCTGGTCGCGTTTCTGAGTGCGACCACTACAAGCTGTGGTGACAGCGACGGCGGAGGCGACCCACCGCCGCTCACGGATTTGGAGCGCGGGACCATGGCCGCGACTCGCGAAGATACTTGCGGGGTGGAGGAATGGATGTACCGCGGCTTAACCGTCCACGACTCTCTTGGCATCTTGCTGTCGGTTCTTCCTGCGAACTACAAGCGGGCGGTCGATTGCGACCTGGCTGCTCACAATTGCAAGGAGGTCGAAGATTGCCAGAAATATTACATCCTCGACCACGTCAAATACGCGGACATGAACCTGCCGGAGTGTGGCAGTGATACGTCGGCCTACTGCGAAGGCAACATGGTCAAGTACTGCAAGTACGACGACGGCGACAGCAAGACTTTCTACCAGCTGTCATATGATTGTGCGCTCGCCGGCGCCACTTGCGCTGAGTGGCAAACCGAATCGGGTGGACGCTCCGCTGATTGCCAAGCGCCACCACTCAAGTGCGCAGGGCCGGACATGCCGTACTGTGATGGCACGCGCGCAGTCGCTTGCGAGCAAAATGGCGGCACGCTCGGACCTCTCAGTCCCTGGGTTTTCGACTGCGCAGACGCGTTCGGCTCGCACTGCTTGGTCGACGGAGACAACCCCGTCTGCGAAGGGCCTGAGACCGGCGAGAAGGACTGCGAGGACGGCAAGGATGGCGATGGCGACGGCAAGGTAGACTGCGACGACGACGATTGCGGGTGCTAAGAGCGGCACGTACACCGGCTTCGGCTTCGTCGTCGCAGAGTTCGATCATTTAGCATCGCGAAACGCGAATGGGGAAAGTGCGGACGCGAACGGCGCGCTGCGCGGAATAAAGCGTGAATTGCGCGATGAGGCCCGGTCGCCGTCCATGACCGTATCCGGTGCTGACTGTATCCGCTGAACGTGAGCCGTGCGCGATCGCCTTTTGGGTTGGCTGTTCATGGTGACCATTGACGTTCAACGTGGCTGTTGTCGCAACTTTGGCTGTGTTGCGGGGGAGGTGCCTATTTTCCGATCCTGAGTTGAGCTCGGGAGCGGAGCTCTGGCGGGAGTCGATACGGCACTTCATGGACGGCGACCGCGCCTCATCCCGTGACGAGGTCGATTTCCCAATTGAGGCGTTGGATGCGCGCGTCGAGCAGGCGTCCGTCGCGTGCGGCGCGATCGGCGGCGCGGCGCGTTTCCGCGACATCGATGGCTGGCACGTTGCGGAGCTCGCGCTGGCTGTAGCGTTCGGGGACCGCGACCGCGTGATCGGCTAGGTTGCTGAGCACGAGGTGACGCAGCCGCGTCATGTCTCGCTGGATCAAGACGTCGGCGAGCGTGTATCCGTCTTCGAAACGCGCGGTCGCGTTGGTCAGATTGATTCGCGCGACCAGGCGCTCGAACGCGGCGATCTCGTGCTCGAGTTCGACGAGCAAGGCCGCTGGAGGCTCCGCGGGCGGGACCCCGTCTTCACTTTGCGCGCTGCGATAGAGACGCTTTTTCAGCGATTCGATGCGCGCTTTCGTCTCCTTTCGTTCCATCAAGGCTTCGGCAAGTTTCATGGGCGGTCGGGTTTGGGGTTCAGTCGTCCAATTCGAGGTGGGGAGGGAGCGCGTGAGTCTCCTCGTCACCGACCAGGATCTCGTCGAGCGTGGGGACTTCTCCGGACGCGAGGTAGCGTTGCCAGCGTTCCGGATGATCGACCGCGAGGCGTGTGCGCAAGGCAGAAAGCGTAAGCCAGACAATTGGCTTTCCGTCGATGCTGCTGCGGGGGCGAATCCGCAGCTCACGCGGAGCGTAGATCGTGAGTTCGATCGGAAAGAGGTCGGCGACGTGGAGATGCTCGAAAGTCTGCGGTTTGCCTTGCTTGATGATGTTCACGGTCGTCTGTTCGAAGGTCCAGCCAAGCGCGCGCACGCGACTAGACACTTCATCTGGATGGTCAGCGAACACGTGAATGTCGACGTCGCTTCCGTCGCGCACGTGTCCCGTTGCGACCGAGCCGATCAAGCGCGGTCGCAACTCGAGCAGCGCGTCCATGGCTTCGAGCGCGAGGATGCGCATCGCGAACAAGCGCGTTTCATGGCTCTCGCCCTCGATCTCGAGCACGAGCTCGAGTAGCGCGTCCTTGATTTCGCCGTTCGAGGGCAGATCGCGCAGCCGATAGCGCGCGTTGCGCGCTCCCGTCCGGCCGAGCAAGCGTTTCGCGGCCAGGCGCTTGGCGGTAAAGAACTGTTTCACGTGCTCGCCGTACATGATCTGTGCGGCGAGCTGCGCGATCGCGGCGCGCAGTCCACCATGACGCTCCCAGCTCATGCGCCTTTTCCGCTGTGTGCCAGCGGTGCCAGCGCTTCACGTAAGCGCGCGATTGCTCCACCCACCACGGCGCCCCGCCGGCTTGCGCCAAAGATTCGCTTTTGGACGACCTGCTGCGCAACCCCCAGCTCGCGAGCGATTTCAGACTGCGAGAGGCCCTGGAAAAAGAACAGCTCCACGGCCTCACGCTGTTTGTCGGTCAGCACGGTTTCGACTGCGCGACGGACCGCGCAGTCGCGCGCGTCATTCTCCTCGAGGAGAAGCGGATCAAGCCGATCAAGGGTCGATGTCTGCGAATGAATTCCTTTCATTTTCTTGGTCGAGCCAAAGCTCGACGGCATCTTCGGTCGCGAGTACGCGCGCGCAAGGTTTTCTGCCGGCAAGATCCCAGCGGCGCAGGCACTCCAAATCAGCGAGCGCAGCCGTCCCGTGGTGCGCCCGCCGGGTGCGTTTCGGTTCACGCAACAGATCGAGGTGGTGACGAACCAGCCAGATCACTCGCTCGGAAACTAGCCCCGCGAGCAGATCCGCGCCGACTTCATCGTGCGTTTTGCCGTCGATTGCTTTGCCCACGTCGTGAAAAAGGGCGGCTGCCCAAAGTTCAGGATCATCGGTTGCTGTGCGCGCTTGTTCGAAGACTTGGAGAGAGTGGAAGAGCGCGTCGCCCTCGGGATGATAGCGCACGGGTTGAGCAACGCCACGCAACGCTTCCAGCAAGGCGAGCAACTCGTCGCGCCGGGCAATGGAAAAATCGGGGACCATCTACCCTAGGTTCGAGCTACACCCACCGCGATCCGCTTTCTGGAGGTTGGGAGCGGTTAGACCCCGCCGATGTTCCGCCGGATGGCGTTTTCGGAGGGTTTGACCGGGGGCGTTGTTCGATTGGTCGTACCGAGGAGGGGTTTGACCGGGGCGGTGTGCGGTGGGTCGAATTGTGGACGGGTTTGACCGAGTCGCTGTTCGATTGGTCGAACTCTGCTGGGGGTGACCGTTCTCAGGGCCTGAGAATTCATCCCGGGAGCGGTCTCGTGTCTCGAAATTGTGGTTCGAGTTCGAACAGTTCGAGTTCGAACATGATTTGCGAAACGAGAATGGTCTCGCCTCCCGCGCGAATCAGTCGCACCAAAAATCGCGGAGGGAAAAGACCGATCCTTCGCTCTTCAATCCTCGCTTTTCGACAGCCGACGTCTGCCCAACGAGGCTCGCGCGGGCGAGGGCACTTGGCCTTTCAACGCTTGTCCGGAAACATGGCTTGTCCGTTCGCGCCGCTGCGCCGGACACACGGCTTTTCCGGACAACAATTGCGACGCGAACGGCACACTCATTGGCACTCGGTCCCGAAATTGGTCCTCCCGCGAAAATCATAGGCGAAATGCGATGGATGCTCGGTTGAAGGGCAACGTTATGGACGCCCCG
>DASQCO010000145.1:0-130047 GCA_035634635.1 Polyangiaceae bacterium | reverse complement strand
GATCCGAACGAGATCGCCCAGGTCGGCACGGTCAGCGCCAACGGTGACACCACCGTCGGCAAGCTGCTCAGCGAGGCCATGGAGAAGGTCGGCAAAGAAGGCGTAATCACGGTCGAAGAGGCCAAGAGCGCCGAGACCTCGCTCGACGTCGTCGAAGGTATGCAGTTCGACCGCGGCTACCTCAGCCCGTACTTCGTGACCGACCCGGAGCGCATGGAAGCGTCGCTCGAAGACGCCTACATCCTCCTCAGCGAGAAGAAGATCGCCAACATGAAGGACCTGCTCCCGGTCCTCGAGGCGATTGCCCGTCAGCAGAAGCCGCTGCTCATCATCGCCGAAGACATCGAAGGCGAAGCCCTCGCGACGCTCGTCGTGAACAAGCTCCGCGGCACGCTCAACTGCGCTGCCGTCAAGGCGCCGGGCTTCGGTGATCGCCGCAAGGAAATGCTCAAGGACATCGCGGTCCTCACGGGCGGCCAGGTGATCGCGGAAGAGCTCGGCCTCAAGCTCGAGAACGTGACCATCACGGACCTCGGCCAAGCCAAGCGCGTCAAGATCGACAAGGACAACAGCACGATCGTCGACGGCGCCGGCAACAAAGAGAAGATCAAGGCTCGCCAGCAAGAGATCCGCAACCAGATCGAAAACACCACCAGCGACTACGACCGCGAGAAGCTCCAAGAGCGCCTCGCCAAGTTGGTCGGCGGTGTTGCCGTGATCAAGGTCGGCGCTGCGACCGAGGTCGAGATGAAAGAGAAGAAGGCCCGCGTCGAAGACGCCCTCCACGCGACCCGCGCGGCCGTTGAAAAAGGCATCGTCCCCGGCGGCGGCGTCGCTCTGATCCGCGCTCAGAAGGTGCTCGACAACCTCAAGCTCAGCGATGAACAACAGGTCGGCGTCCGCATCATCCGTCGCGCCATCGAAGAACCGCTGCGCCAGATCGTGGCGAACGCGGGCGAAGAAGGCTCGATCGTCGTGCAAAAGGTCAAGGAAGGCTCCGGCAACTTCGGCTTCAACGCCGGCACCGGCGTCTACGGCGACCTCGTCGCCGACGGCGTGATCGACCCGGTCAAGGTCGTCCGCTCGGCCCTCCAGAACGCGGCCTCCGTGTCCGGCTTGATGCTGACCACCGAGGCGCTCGTTGCCGACAAGCCCAAGGAAGAAAAAGCCCCGGCTGGCGGCGGCGGTCACTCCCACGGCGGCGGCATGGGCGGCGACTTCTGAGTTGCCCAGCGCTGAGTTGAACTGACTCAGTGCGATGCCGAGAAAGGCGGATCCCGAAAGGGATCCGCCTTTTCTTTTTTTGTTGATGGGGCCGCGGGGCGGCGGAGGGCGTCGTAGCCTTCGGCGTCGTGGGGCGACGCTTAGCCGAGTGCGGCGCGGATGCGCTCGAGTGCTCGTTCCGGATCGCGAAGCACGAGTTCGGCGCCGACCAGCACCACGCGACAGCCGAGACGACGGAGCCTCTCGTCACGACGGCGATCCGCGGCGCGGCTCTCGCGATGCACGCCGCCATCCACCTCCACCACGAGCCCGACCGAGGGTGCAAAGAAGTCCGCGATGTAGCGCTCCCCAAGCGGCACCTGCCGCTTGAACGCGACGCCCAGAGCGCCGCCTCGAAGCGCGCGCCAGAGCGCCTCTTCGGACGCGGTGGGCGCGTGCAGCATGCTGCGCGCGTAGCTGGTGAGCTGATTTGAGCGATTGAGTGTGCGTTGATTCCGCCTGCGCATGAGTGCCTCCAGCGCTCGGCGTGCGGCCGGGCGCAGGCACCCCTGGCGCAGACTCCGTGACGGCGCCCCGCCGTGAATTGCGTTCAACGCCAGCGCCGGCGCGGAGCGTGCGCCCTCTCGCGAAGCCCGGCCGCACGCCGAGCGCTGGAGGCTACGCGCAGCTCCGAGCAACAACTCTCAACGTTGAGAGTTGCGTCACACAACGGCGGCGGCGCAAAGAGACAACCACCCCCACCTGGCCGCGCAGGCTGCCGCGCGAGCCGCTTCGGAACACCCGCAGGGGTGCAAGCTCGCGCGCAGCGAAGCGAGCACGAGCGAGCACGGCGCCGAGCAACAGGTTTGGGGGTGGTGGGCGCGCGCGCAGGCGAAGCCGAGCACGCGACCGGCCCTGTGTGTCACCACGCTCTCCTCGACTGGGGGCAACCCCGAAGCCGAAGGAAGAGAAAGCCCCGGCTGGCAGCGGCGGTCACTCTCACGGCGGCGGCATGGGCGGCGACTTCTGAGACGCCCAACGCTGAGTTGCACTGAGACTCAGTGAATGCCGAGAAAGGCGGATCATTGTCGACGATGGGCGTTTCGTCGCCATTGTCGAACAGTGCCCGCGACCTAAGCCGCAATGTCTCTCGTTCGAGAACTGGGCGCGCGGCATGCTGAGCGACCGCGCCGGCTAACTAGGTGTTGAACGCCGACGAAACCCTCGCTTCGCTCGGGCTTTCACAAGTTAACACTGCTACGTTGGGCGGACTGAAGAGTGACCAATCCCGCCGGTACGCGTACCTGTCATGATGAGGACGATGGCAACGTCTGAGATAGAGCACCATCTTCCGATTATCATATCGCTTCTCGCATTCGCAATCTCAGGCATCAACGTCTACTTGACGCTACTCCGATCCGCGGAGCTCACGATCGTCGCTGGTGAGTATCTGAACGTGCATCATTTTGTACCCGCCGGAAATCTGGCGATGTCGCTTCCGATCACGATTGCGAATTCAGGTGCACGAGTGGCAACCGTTCGGAGGCTCGCGCTTCTGGTTTCAGGCGGCTGGCGCGACCGAAGGGTACATGCTTGAGCCACTTGTTTACGAGAAAGCCGACGACAACATGAATATGAAAACCGCAAGTCTCGCCGTCCCCATTACGGTCGTCGGACGCGGCGCCGAGACTCGCCAAGTCCTGTTCCGAAGTTCGTTCGACAATCCGACCGAGTTTCAAGACCTTCGTGCAGGCGAGTACCAGGTCACTGTCCTCGCTTGGCTACACAACTCAGACGAACCTCAGGCGGCGGACACGTTCAGACTTGTTGTAGAAACGAAGGACGCTGCGCAGATCGCAAAAAACCTTCGAAGATCAAAAGGCAATTCTGACTCGGCTTCGGCAAGCGACTTGGCGAAAGTGGGGAGCGCACCGTCTGACTGAGCTTGAGGTTCGAACGCTGAAAAGGCGTCGCCCGAACTGAATCGTAGGTGCCTCCCACGATGAGGCAGCAGCCGTCCAACTCCGGTTTGCAGCAGACGCCGCCCTCGCGTTCGCTCGGCCGGCGCAGCTGAAACCTGGTACGTTGGGCAGATTCGGTGAGCCGCGGACCGCTTTAGGGGCGGGCGTCGATCAAAGCGGCGAAAAATCAAGCCGAACCGTCTCCCGCGGGCGAGCTACTCGCTCGCTCACCGGAAACATCGTACACTCATCCCGGGCGAGCGACGCGTGCAACAGCTCGGTAGAACCCAGCAACTCTCGAGGATCGGAGCGGAACGGATGCGAGGGACGTGGCTCGGCGACAACGAAGATGCGGACCGATTTCGACGTGCCATCAAGAAGGCGAAGCTCGATTGGCATGTTGATACCACACACCCAGACGCCGCCATGCTCAGGTCGATCCGTCATCAGTTGATCTCAGACTATGACTTCGTAGTCCTTCCCCTTTCGCTAATCGGCTATTGGTCCTTCCGTCTGCCTGAGCTTGCGAATCAAGAAGGGTCGACTACTCGCCTGATCCTTTGGAGTCGCAGCGACGCGGACCCCCAGGCTCTCGGAAGGCTTTTTGATGCTCATTTTGACCGGCGTGCCCTATTTGCTGACATCATTGACGCCATCCAGCGAGAATCACAGCGTGAGCGTCATCCGGCGAAGACAGCTGCATTGATTCACAGAATTCTCGAGAGCTCTCCCTCCTTATGGGTAGATGGTGAAAAGCCATCCATCGATGATGTTCGTGAATACGAAATCCCGAGATTCAGTAGTGAGGGGCCTGTGCGACCCCAATCACGCCTGCCGGCTCCAGACAGTCAACGTCGGCCATTTGCATCGAGTCCACTGGCGGACGATCGCCTGCTCGCCCTTGAAGAGAAGCTAGGCAACGTATTTGTGTCCTATGCACATGAAGACGAAGGCCTGAGAAGACAGCTAGGCAAACACCTCTCCAGCCTTGAGCGACAGGGGCTAATTGCGACATGGCATGACCGAATGATAAGTGCGGGCACCGAGTGGCAGGGCACAATTGACGACCGACTGGAGGAAGCGGGAGTTGTTCTGCTACTTGTGAGCTCGGATTTTGTGAACTCCAGTTACTGCTATGATGTTGAGATGAGGAGAGCTCTTGAGCGACATGAAGCTCGTGATGCCCTAGTTATCCCTATTGTCCTCAGACCAGTGCTGCTGCGCGGGCTTCCATTTGCAAGACTTCAGGCTTTGCCTCGCGACGCGAAGCCAGTAACAGATTGGCCAACCCTCGACTCGGCGTTTGTCAACATAACGGAAGGCCTGCGCGATTCGATCGCGACGTTCAAGGCGAGACTGCCCAACTCCGGTTTGCAGCAGACGCCGTCCTCGCTATCGCTCGGCCGGCGCAGCTGAAACCTGATACGTTGGGCAGACTGGGGCTAGGACGTGACTGACCGAGAACTACTTCGCCGAATCGCCTGGCGCGCTGCCGATCCGGAGACTCGGACCGATAACGTCTCTCGTCTCGCAACCGAATTGGCGGCACCTGCTGCGCCAGACGCTATCGCACGAACCGAGGAGCTCCTCGGATTTGCGCTGCCCAGCATTTGGCGCGATCTCTACACGATGGTGGGCAATGGTGGCTTCGGCCCCGGCTATGGGATTGTCGGCGTTTTTGGCGGACATGCGAACCAGCGGAACGAAAGCATCGCAGACCTCTATCGCCTATGGCGGAGCGTCCCTCTCTCTCTGGGCTTTCCTGAGTGGCCCGAACGCGTCGTTCCTGTTTGCAACTGGGGCTCCGCAATCTGGTCCTGCCTTGATTGTCGCGGCGAGCGCGCCCGTGTCATTGTCTCGGACAACGCCCATTTTCACTCTCCTTCAGTTCGCACATCGCTTCCGGCGTCGAGCCACTCTTCCCCAGAGTCTTGGCTTGATGCTTGGGCTAACGGCAGGCTTCTGTGGGATGACATGTTTCCAAATCGGCCGGTGCGAAAGGCAGCGCTCGTCAACCCGTTCACGGGCGAAATAATTCGACCCGCGCGCGACTAGCTGCCCAACTCAGCGTCGCAGCTGACGGGCTCCGTCGGTCGCTACCTCGCTGCGCTCCGCAGCTCCTTCTGGCGCCCGCAGCTGAACGCCGATAGGTTAGACGGATCCAACGATCCAACCGGGAACTCGATGAAAGCATTCATTTCGTACCGAAGGGACGACAGCCTCGATTTCGCCGGACGCTTGAGCGATCGTCTTGCTGTGCACTTCGGTGCCGGCGCCATATTCCGCGACATCGACGCAATCCCACTCGGCGCAGACTTCGTTGAGGTAATCGCCCAGGAGATTAATCAATGCGACGCATTTCTCGTCATCATCGGTCCCAGTTGGCTCGGACCGCGGTTAGCCGACCCGAGCGACTTCGTTCGCCTGGAGATTGAGTCTGCTCTTGCTGGCGGCGTTCCCGTGGTCCCTGTGCTTGTCGGCAACACGCGGATGCCAGCCGGAGGGGACCTCCCGCCGTCGCTTTCGGGCCTGTCTCTACGGCAGGCAGTCGCTGTGCGTTCTGGTTCCGACTTCCATCGCGACGTAGATGTCCTCATCCGCGCGCTTGAGAGCCTAACGTCCAAGGTCCGCACCCAGACGCAACAGGCGCCCGATGTAGATCCCTCTGATCTAAAGTCAAATTTCGTATTTGTTAGTCACGCAACCGCGAACCGCAAATGGGTGGAACGCGAAGTTATTCGATATCTCGAGATAGAAGGGATCAGGACATGGTACGCAAAGACCTCTATTGGGACATCAGCCCAGTGGGAGAGGGAGATCCTGCGCGGCATGGAGAAATGCGACTGGTTTCTTCTCGTGGTTTCGCAAAAGGCAGCTGACTCGGAATGGGTGAAAGACGAGCTCTTCTGGGCGATCCAAAATCGACCGACGCGTATCGTTCCAATCATTATGGAGAAGTGCGACCTGTACCAATTTCACATTCGGCTGCCGCGCATTCAGCACATTGATTTTACGATGGAAACACGTGTTGCCAGGCGCATCTTGATCGATTCACTTCTTGGAGGCGGCAGCAGGACCGTCTAACTCCGTGTTGAACCTGACGAAGCCTCGCTTCGCTCGGGCCCTTCGCAGGTGAACACCTGCTACGTTGGCCGGACGAAGGAGATGGCTAAGCCCCCTGGCATTTGCGCGGCATGTAGTCGAGACTTCTCCGAGAGGCTGTTCGCTACTGGCCAAGGCGGCGCGGAAGTCACCTTCGCCGATTTCGTGGACCTACCCAGGTCGACGCATTCGCCCGGGCGTGAGTGGTTCTGTGCTGAGCACCTCAACGCCGCGAATGCTCATTCACACGAAGCCTTCCTGAATGCCTTACAGGCGATCAGACGCGAGGCAGGACTGCCGCCGCATGGGCGCGAATACTCTCGGTCTCCTGCGCCAAGTCTGTGGGTATTGCGCGTTGGGCCCACCCCACTCGCTGTGGCGAGCGTTCTTCGCTCGATCTGCGGTTGTTCCCCAGCTCACGCCCTCAAGATGGTCTCCACGACAATATTCGCCGTTGAACCCGCGGAACGCCCCGGCGTGTTCTCTCCGCAAACTCTCCGAGACTGGGCAACGCTCTTGGAGCAAGCCGGTGCCGCGACTACGGTCCGCTACAACGACGGCCTTGACTAGGCGCGAGACCTCACGCGCGAGCGCCGCCCAACAAGCTGTTGAAGCTGACGGGCGCGCCTCATCGCCACCTGCAGCGTCTTACCTGTCGCCCGTGGTCATGTACCACGGGCTCGGTCGTCGCTTCCTGATGACGCCTCGACTTCTGGGTGCGGCCGCTGCTTAACAGCAGTACGTTGGCCTGACCTGAAATGACCTCCCGCTCTGTAGGTGTCGGGCTGTCCCGATTGCTGAAATAGATCGCGCGCGCTAAACTCGACTGATGGCTCAACCAGTTCCGCTGCCCCCTCCTGGATTTGACGCCCTCTCCGTCGACGAGAAGATCGACTACGTCGAGTCTCTTTGGGAATCGATCGTCGAGCCTTCAGGCATTCCTATCCCGGATTGGCATCGTGAGTTGCTGGCGGAGCGCATGGAAGCGTATCGCCAAGACCCGACCGCCGGTCGCTCGTGGACCGAGGTTCGCGCTGAACTTCGGCGCAAGTACCCTGCACCAGCTGGCCGCTGATCGTGACCAGCATCATCGTTCGTCCGCGCGCGCTGGCGGACATCGATAGTGCATTGGCTTGGTACGCTCAACGTGGGGCGGCTCTAAGTCAGCGCCTGCTCGACGAGCTCGACGTTGTGTTCGAGCGAATCTCCGAGAATCCCGGCCAGTTCCCGCTCGTCGCTGATTCCGTGCAGCGTGCGCTGATCCGAAAGTTCCCCTACAGCGTCTACTTCGTGGTGTCTGGCGATCTCGCGGCAATCATCGCGGTCATTCATCAAAGCCGGCAACCGATCGATTGGAAACCATGCGGCCGTTAGGCAGGCCAACTTCGGCTTGCAGCTGTCGAAGACCTCGCTTCGCTCGGCGTTCGCAGCTGAAGCCGTGATACGTTGGGGGGCGACATGTCGTTGGGAGTCGACCTCGATGAACTGCTTGCGGCGGTGGACGTGCTCTCGGTGCGCAATGGCCATTCACGCGAGGGGTTCCTCTTGGACCACGGCCTGCGCGTCCACGAGACGTGCAACCGATGGACGTATTCAGCTACGCCGGTAAACTCATTGACGTTTGCTTCCACCGGAGGGGACGGCGTGCACTTTGGACTTCTCCAGATTGCGTCCATGTCCTCGAGCAATGGCCCAGTCGTCATGACTGTCCCTGCGGCGAGCCGCGCCAACCACGTCGTCGCCGGTTCGATTGCAGAGTTTCTCGGGCTTGGCTGCGCGCACGGCTGGTTCTCACTTGAACAACTCGCCTACCGTCCGGAATATGCATTGAACTTGTACGCCGACGCTGAACCGCCAACCGACTCTTCGATAGCGCAACTCTTCGGATACCTTTCAGTGAAACCGACCGCGCTCGGAGCGGCGCGGCTTGAGGCCCTCGCTCGGCAGTTCGCAGGTGCCATCGTGCTCGACCAGCAGGCGTCGATACCGAAGCCTTTCGATCGCGAGGCCTTCCTCGCGTGGAAGCGCTCCAAGTACGGCGACGACGCGTAGCTCGGAACGCCGCCCAACAAGCCGTTGCAGCAGTCGGCCGCGAGTCGAGATGACCTGATACCACCGACCTGACGCCACCAGGTTCCTCGTGCGCCCGCAGCCGAACGACGGTACGTTGGGCGGACGGAGTTTACTGCTGAGCCTTGGCTAGCAGGACTTTTGATCCTTCTTTGCATCAGGGAAACGGAGGCCAATACGTCTTCACCGACGAACTCGTGCTCGCAGTGAACACGGCGCTTGCCGTGAGGCAGCCGCTCTTGGTCCGCGGCCCACCTGGGTCCGGCAAGTCCGCACTGGGCCGAGCGATTGCTGTACAGCTGGGCTAGCGCCGCGAGGATGCCACGGTCAGCCTCGTTCCTGAGTGATCGGCGAAGCCACGGCCGCCACGCTTGCTGAGCGCCTCCGGGAAGTACGTTAGACCGACCAAAGACTCCATCAGGTGCGTCTGTCCAAACCAGTCGATGCTGCTGAGATCGCTCGTGTGCGCAACGTTAGTCGTCATAGAGGGCTGCACGCCGTCTACGAGAACACCGTCGCTGAGCCAGTCGCCGTTTGGATTCCACCGGCCCGTCCTTTTGCAGGATGCGAGCCCGAATTGGCGCTGGGCGGTGGCTTGCTTCGCCATGAGCGACAGCAACCGCGACGGAGCAATTTCGGTGACCGTTACGCACCATGGCAAACCTTTTGGCGACGAACTCGCCCCGTACCTGCTCCTTGATCGTCAGCCGCCGCTGGAGATCGACGAGTACGTCGCGGCGAGTCCTGACCATCGTTTCATTGCCGTCGCGGTTGGCGGCGCGTTGCAGGTGGTCGATGCCGCGACATCGAAGTGGCTGAAACTTCCAGAAGCCGAACAGGTGACGGACTCTTCGCCCGTGTTGCCTCATCCGACAATCAGCTTCGCGTCGAACGCGCGGGCGGCGTTTCGCAATCGCAGGGAAGGGCGTTCGCGCGTCATCCTGGTAGACCTCCTGTCTGGTGCGCAATCTTTGGTCTTCGAGACAGACGCTGAAGTCGCCCGCTTCGAACTGTCTGACACCGCACTTCGCGTTCATACGATCTCAGCCGGTACCGTCGACGATTCAATTCGGACGACTCTTGCTCCTCGACGCTGTCGCGGCCCAGCCGCCTCATACTCCGTTTTCCGCGCAAGGCCCGACCCAACGACGCGCGTGGATGTGCCTCTACCGCGAGCCGCTTCGGTGGCCGCGCCGAGTGAGGAAGTCCTTGCGAGATATCACGAATGCACAACCGATGGCACGCCGGTGCTTGCTTCGTCAGGCGACGGTCAGCAGCACTTGGCTGCAGCCGCGTTCCAGCATCCTTCCACCGTCGAACTCGGACCGCTGCACTGGACCCGCGGTGAGCTTCACCGCAACAATTGCCCGTGGGCGTATCGATGAACGAGCGGGCTACGCAATCATCGACAGGGGGACAGCCCCAGAGCAAGCGCCGGTTGAAGGCGGCGGTCACTCCCACGGTGGAATGGGCGGCGACTTCTGAGACGCCCAACGCTGAGTTGAGCTAACTCAGTGCAATGGCGAGAAAGCGGATCCCTCGCGGGGTCGCCCTTTTTCTTTTGTTGATGGGGCCGCGGGGCGTCGGAGTGCGGCGCAGCCTTCGGCGTCGTGGATCGGCTTCCCACGCAGTTCTCAGATCGGGTAGGCGAAAGGAGTTTCGATGAGCATCAAGGGCAGCTGCCTCTGCGGTGGAATTCGCTACGAGATCGACGGTCCGCTTGGACCCGTGGTGAACTGCCATTGCTCGATGTGCCGAAAGGCCACGGGAGCCGCCTTCCGCACGAGGGCTAAGGTGTTGGCGGCTGCGTTTCGTTGGCTCCAAGGCGAAGAGCTCCTTTCGAAATACGACTCCTCGCCGGGCGAGACTCGGACGTTCTGTCGCGTGTGCGGCGCTACACTGCCAACCTTCTTCCGAGAATACCCAGACGAGATCGGACTTGCTCTCGGCACCCTCGACGACGATCCAGGCGTGAGTCCATCTGCACACGTGTGGGTCGATTCGAAAGCTCCGTGGTATGAAATCACGGACTCGCTGCCTCAGTACAGTGAGGGTCTTCTGCTCGTCGATAATGACCCCCAAGCAGGATAGTGCGCAAGGCGCGCGATTGCAGACGCCGACCGGGCTACGCGACGAGCATGGCGCTCCGCGCCCGCTAACCAAATATTCAGAAGCGGCGGCTTCGCGAGATCAGGCGTCCCGATCGACTAGCAGACGCGATCAACCTCGCGTAGCGTGACATTGGGCAAGCGAATGACGAGTGGGCAGTGGCGGCAGCATCCGAAACTCTTGGGGCGCTTTCATCCCGAGCACCCCGACGACCTTCAGGTGGTCGTTCATGAAGGGGGACCGCGAACTGCCAAGAGCAGGCCCGAACTGATCTGGGTGCGTGTCAGTGGACAGTCGGAAGACGCCTTCGTCGGCACTGTCCTGAATGCTCCGACCCAGCTCGAGACGATCGAGGTCGGCGCTGAAGTCTTGTTTATCGTTCCGGACGGCTTCGAACATCCAATTCGAGCCACGGCGCAGTACCTGGCCGAGCGCGTTCGCTGGACAATCCATCCTTGCGACAAGTGCGGAATGAGCGAGCTATTCGATCCTCCTTCGATCCTTGCAGCCAAGGTCTTCCCCGGTGTGCCCAACATCGAGATGTTCTCTGCGCTCTGTCCAATTTGCGGCGGTGCTCAAGTCGTCGAGAAACGAGGACTGGAGGTCGAGGTGACTGCTCCCGCACCGAAATCTTGGTGGAGACGCTTGTTCTCCGGCTCGAGCTGAGCGTCGCAATCCGACCTGGTTTCCTTGCGACGCCACGACAGGCGGCGCGGTCTCGCGACACTCGGTGCCAACTTGTGCCAAGAACGTTCTGCGCATTTCCCGAAAAATCCCCAGATCCGTCGAGCGTTCCCTGGGCGCGAAACTTGCTCGGAAGAGCGAACGAGATGACGAAGCAACGACGTTGGGTTTGTGGAACGAGTCTGGTGCTCGCTCTCTCGAGCGTTGGCTGCGGCGGACGCGCTGAGCAAAACCAAACAAGCGTGCCAGCGAGCGCGGGCAGCTCGGGGACAACCCCGGCAAGCTCGGGCGGCAGCGCAAGCAGTGAAAGCGGCGGGACCGGATCGCTTGGCGTGGGTGATGCCGACGCCGACAAGCGCCCCAACGTCCTTGTGCTCGACGCTTGGGGTGGCCCCGCGGGCAAAGTAAGCGCCGGCGTCGAAATGACGCAACCAGGTGTTGGGCCGCAAGCAACGTGCGATCCGCCAATGAATGAGGGCGCGTGCCAGCTGACGGCTTGCGTTCTTGGAGGGATCGGTAGCCCGAGCAGCGGATATGGCGACTTCGGTCCAATATCCGCCTCTGTAGGCGGAGCAACGGAGACTCTCACCTACAACGGGGTTTACTACGTGGGCGCCGCCTTTCCCGAATCGCTTGGAACCGGTGGCATCATGACATTCCACGGCGGAAACACAGCCGGCGTCCCTGAGTTCAACGTCTCCGCGATAATTCCCGGGCTAGCAGTCCTCACCTCGCCCCTGCCAGCGACTGATGGCGGCACCGTGATCGTCGACACATCCCAAGATCTCACGCTCAATTGGTCGCCGATCTCAATCGGGCGGATCCGCTTCCAGGTCTACGGCGGAGGCTATAATTTTGGCAATACGGACGCCTTACTCGAATGCTCGTTCGAAGGTGCAGCTGGGACCGGGCTGATTTCTCGCACGCTGCTGTCGGTGCTGAAGAAGAAGGCTCCGCCGGGGTCGACCTCGGCCGCTCTGAGCTCCGAGCTCGATGCAACTTCGGTCGTTGGCGGGCTCACGATTACAACCCACAGCCATCAGCAACCTGCCGAGCAGGTCCACGACTTCAACGTGACGCTGGAGTAGATCGCGCTGCCAGCAAAACTCGTTGCCGCGCCAATCATCGCTCTTGTTGACCGCCTCAACTCAGTCGCAAGCACCGGCTAGGCGCACCTGGTGAAGCGGAAGTTCACAGAAGTTCACAGCGTGTCTTCGCGGAGATGTGAACTTGTCCGGAATTGGGCCTTGTCCGGCGCGAACGGACAGCGCCCTTTTCCGGACAAACTTTCGGCACGTGAGCGCGGCTGGCTACGCGACTTTGGGATCTCGTGCCATACCGGTGAGTCACCGAGCGTCAATGAAGCCTCATCGATTTTGGACGATTCTTGCTTTCTTGCAGCCGGCGCTATTCGTGGCGTTGTGGTCGTGCCTCTCACCCAACATCCGCGATACGATCTTGTGTGACGCATGGCTGGCTCCCATCGCTCACGCGCTTCTAGCGCCAACGATTCTGATCTGTGTCGTTCTCACTACCGCTATCGCCCTCACGTTCATTGCTCATGCACTCCGCAACACTCGTCTCGGTTGGGGAATGCGCGTTTGGTGGACCGCCGCATTCTTGCTTTTCAGCGCTGCTCTGACTCCGGTCTATTGGCTGATTCATTTGCGTCGTCCCTGAGCAGGTCCTTTCCTCGCCACGCCTTCAACCACTTCGATGAACGTGATCTTTCATGCGCTCGCCGGTGGAGCAATCGCGCACGTGGCTTTCGTCGTTGAAGGGCGCCGATCGAGCCCGAGTTTCGTCACTTTGAGCTGCGTCGGGTTAGTCGCTGTGGCGGCCCACGGCGTGCTCGATTGGTTGAGGCACGGCTATCCCATCCCGTCGCGTGTCGATGTGGTTGCGGCCCTCGCGATCTCCTGCTTTTGGCTCGTTGTCATTCGACCGCAGCTTCGGCTGCTGCTCGCGGTCGCACTGGTGAGCTCATTCTTGCCAGATGTGATCGACCATGTTCCTCGTCTGCTGCACGTCACCGCGCCCCTGCAAGGTCCGATCTTTCCGTGGCACTCTTCAACCTGGTCGGGCTCGCTGTACCCAAGCGCGCACATTAGATCCAATGGTCAGCTCGTCGCGCTCGAAGACGGAAACAATGCTCTCGTCTCGGCGCTCAACCACACACTCGTCGTGGCTGTCGCGGTGTGCGGGATCTATTTCGGACGCTCGGCGTTCCGACGCGAGCCGACATGATGGACGAGGACGAGAAGATTCTCTGCGCGACTCGGTCGTTTCACCTAACGGGTCGTACTTTCCTGATTCGGCCGCTGCTTGGCAGCGGTACCTTGGGCGGGCGAGCAAATGATTCTCGCTCGCGAGCTTTTTCGTCTTCGCTGTTGTCCGGCGCACTTGACTCGATCCGGTTCGAGGCACGCGCTGTTCAGAAAGTGCTACTCTCGCCTGCACAGTGAGTGGGTCATGAATTGGTCGCGACGAAGCCTCCTTGTTGCACTATCGGCTCCTCTTGCTCTCACAGGGTACCTGTGCTGGACGTATCTCTTTCAGTGGGAGGCTCGACGCGCTTTGCCGTGGAGTGCAACCGACATTCAGGAATGGTCGTGGAAAGAGTGGCCTTTCCGCGACTATTCCTACCATTTAAAGGCGAAGATCACCGAGACACAGTTTCACCAGTACATCCCCAAGTTTGATCTGACACCCCATACTCCTAGTCGGCGATACGATGATGGGCCCGAGCCTTGGCTCGCCTGGCGTCAATCTGGACCGAATTGGTGGGATCCATCGGAGTCGCTCGATCATACATTTGTCCACCAAGACGGATATTGTTGGACGTTTGCGAAGTACGAACGCGGCTACCTTTACTTCACCTCTCTGGAGCACTTAGAAGGACCGAAGATGAACGGGCCACCATGATTCAGGCTCCGATCGTCATCGACGTGGACTCACCAGCTAGCGCGGTGTTCTACCTTAACCACGATGCCGACCTCGATCCGGTACTCGGGCAACGTGCTGCCCAACTACGAGGGCGGAACCGAAGTCCGTTGTGACAGCCGAAAGGCTAGCGCTAGCGCCATCAGTCCGACGGCAAGCCCGGTCAGGCTCATGCAACCGTTGACTAATGCCATTCTGGCGCGCTCTTCGGGCGAGATCAGGTCGTAGGCGTGACCCTCGCTATTTCGGGCGACTTCGTGCGCGTGCGCAAACAGCAGCGTCAACGCCACTCCTGCAATTCCCGCGCACCCCGCTAGGATTCGTCCGGCGGTCCTCGTTCGCGCGAGCACAACCAAGACCACCGAGCCCGCTCCCGTGGCCAACGTCATCGGCGCGGCGAGCGTCCAAACGAAAAACCAGAATCCCACGCGGTCCTATAACACGCCCACTTCTTCCTACCGTGGCATGAATCGGATCAGCTCCAAGCATCAGACTGCCTAACAAAGGTGTTGCCGCGCACGAGTTTCGTCGCTCGCGCTTCGCGCTCCCTATGGCATTAGCCACTGAACGCCGGTACGTTAGGCGAAGCCCCGTGACGTTCGAACAAGCCATTCAGCTGCTTCGCGGATCGGGCATGATCGTCCACGTCGAGGAGAGCGCCGTACTTGCTGCCGCGGCCGACCCTGAGGAACCGGATGAGGAAGTTCGTCAACAAGGTGTAGCAGTCGCGTACCGATTCGGGTTTTCGCTGCGGCAGATCGATGACACTTGGTTCCTGCACCTCACACCTCAGACACCTCCAGAGCAGTTCGCCCGGCTCCAGGACGCCGTCATCCGTGGCCTCCGGATCTTCGACGACTACAGAAAGCGGCACAGTCCGCGCGAGTATTGCGACCAATTCGCGACTGTTGTTGCCGAGAATCCTTGTCCGATCGTGGAACGCGCGTTAGTCGCTGCCGGTTGGATGCGATCTCAGCATCGCCTGGCGGAGCTCGGTCTCACGTACATCGGTAGTGCACACTTCTCGGTTCCATTCGAGGCACAGCGGCGGATCGTCACCGTATCTGTCGAAAAGGGGGCGCCCGATGTCTGGCACCTGGTCATTCGCTGCCATGGCGTTGCCTATTCACATACCGGTCCTCCGGTGCCAATTCGGAGCCACGACCGCGAGGGAAACGTTATCGCCGATCCTGAAGCGCCTGAGCTAAGCTATCGAGTCGCCGTTGTTGTCCATTCTGCTCTGGCACTGGCGGCAACCAGTCAATCCTGGGCGCTGCACAGCGCACCCAGCGAGTTGGCAAGCTCGCATGCGCCGATCGTGCCGTCGCGCGCCTGAGTTGAACAGTTGAACGCCTCGGTGCGACCGTTCAGCCTCAGCGACCGTAGCCAGCAGCTACAATATTGGCCTGAATCGCCGCGTCCACGGAATCGCCCGGGTTGCCTTTGGTCATGGCCCCTTCGAAGAACGTGCCAGTGCCGCCGTTGCTTCCGTCGCCACCGGTTCCGAGAATGATGGCGCCGAAGAGCTTCTTGGGGCTGTAGCCGGGGGAGGGGCGCACGCCATCCCACATAGTCGCAAGCGCGCCCTTTTGCGCGTCACCACCCTTCAGGGTGAAGTGGTTCCCGGAGGGACCTTTCAGCATGGCAGTTGCGAAATTCGCGACGACCGATTTTGCGCCGGGAACCATGATCGACTGGGATTGCCAGCCGCCTTTGTCGCTCTTGAACACGCCGTTCTCGAGATCGGCGGCGACCCAAGGGCCATTGCCGTCACCGTGGCCTCCCCACGTGACGTCCGAGCCCCAATAGACGGCCTCCATCGTGCCGTTTCCGTCGTCGTTGCCGCTGGTTTCAGCGTTGCCGTAGTCGAAGCAACATTGGTCGCTGAAGCGCTTGCCGTCGACCACCATGTACATCGCTTCGGCTTGGTCCCCCGTCGCTACGCCTTTGGTGGCGTTGTTCCGGTAAGCCACGTTGCCGTTGTACCCGGTCACGTAGATGCCGTGAACGGTGTGACCATTGACAGTGATCTTGCCTTTCGAAGCGTCCGCTTCGTTACCGCCGTTCTCGAGCCAATGTGCGACTGGCGATTTGGCAAGATCGTTTTTGTAACTCGACTGATCGTAAAGGATCGAAATCGTGCACGTGGTACCGCTGCAAAACGAGTCTTGCACCGAGGTGTCGGCGAAGCCGCCGCGCGCCAGTAAGGGAATGTCCTTGGTCGTTTTGTCGGACGCGCGCCGGACCTGGTAGAGCGGCCCATTGTATGCGCCGAACAACGCGCGCACGGTGCTGTGCGCTGCAACGCACGGCGTGTTCGCGGTCGCGTAAATGTCGCAAGGACCCGTCGTTTCAGCTCCGGTGACCCCGCCGGCGCCGGCAGAACCATTGGCGCCGCCCGTGCCACTCGCACCGCCCTTTGCAGCGCCGCCACCAGCACTCGCACCGGATCCGCTTGCTCCACCTGATGATGACGTCCCGCCAAGCGCCGTAAATCCTCCGCTCGTTTGATTCATGCCGCCGCTCGGTCCGGCGCTGCCTGACTGCCCACCCGCGCCGCCTTGTGGCGCACCAGCACGCGCGGTGTCGCCCCCGCTCGAAACCTTGCCCGCAGCGCCGTTCGGCCCGCTTCCGCCGTGATCTTGAGCACCACCCACATTGTCCGTCGAGCCACCGGTCGACGAGCATGCGGATAACAACGCCGCAGCCAAGCACGCTGCCGCACGAGCTCGCGCGAATAGTGCGCAAGACACGACGACGATCTCAACGGAGCGGCGCGGCAGTAAGTTCATCGAAACATTCTCCTGAAGGCACGGACGACAACGGCGCATCGCTGTTACTGTCGCGACTCTCACTGATGTGCTGAACTTTCGCTGAAGACGCCGATTTTTTTGATCCGACGGCGCACGCCTCGCTCGAGCTTTACGAAAACGAAGTCGCACACCGAAAAAGCGCTGACGGATTTACCGACCTAGTGCCATTGCACTACGAGGCGTCGTATCGAGCGAAACCTCGCCAAACGCACGTGTCGCGTTGGACTACACGAAGGGGTTGCAGCGAAGCGGGCTGATCATCTCGGCGTTTCTCTATGCGGCCGCCGCTCAGCAGCGGTACGTTGGGCGGACTAGAGCAGCCATGGTCGATCCGTACACGCCACCACGTCACACAGCTGCCGACGCGAGCGCCGTGAACGCCAGCGGGGTCGCAACTGAACTGCAATACTTCCCAACGGATGACCGTCGCTCGTCCTCCGCTGGGATCGGTATCGTGTTCGTGCTGCCGCTTGCGGTCTACGCGGGCGTGCAGGCAGTCACGGATTCGATCCTGCTGGGGGTTGTCGCGGGCGGCGTTTCGGTGGCTTGGCCGGTAATTCGGTGGCGACTTGCCAAGACACGCCCACGCGCGACCCTACGCGTCGAGAATGGTTCGCTGCATCTTTCGGGGCCGGCGTTCAGCATGCCGCGGAGTATTGCCCTTCCAGACTTGCTCGATGTCTACCTGGACACGAAGGCGATCCAACGCTTGCGTGAGGCGCCCTCACCAATCCCGGATCTGCGTTTTCTGAATCAGACAGTCGGCGCTCAGCAGGACGTGACCCGTATCGCACTCGAGCTCCGCGACGAGACGCTGTTTCTCACCGAAGAGCGAGGTTCACACTCGGAGACCAATGAGTGGTTCTCCAAGATTCGACGTTTTCTGAGACGCCACGGTTGGGTCCCCGCCGACGAGCGACCCTAGTGATGAATTGGCAGACGCTGAATGCCAGTATCGTTAGCCAGAGTTGCGACCAGCGAGGGCTGCCGTTTTCGTGCCAAGCATTCGTGATTTCCTGACGTTCGGGCTCGCCTACGTGGGCATGGCGGCCTTCCTCACGCTAACGTTGGGCTCCTTCAACTGGCCCAGGTTTCGCGCGCTGGCCAAGCATGGCGTGACCGCCACGGGACATGTCGTGGTCACCAATTGCGGTCAGCACAGCACTGCCAAAGTGCGGTTCGAGGCGAAGGGTCGATCCGTCGAGCAGTGGAACAACGTGCCGAATTGTACCGCCTTGCGACCAGACGATTCGTTGAGCGTTACCTACCTACCCGAAGATCCGAACGTCAATCTGGTGGGTAGCGCGAGCGGCCGACTGAGTAATGAGACGGTCTCGGTCGCGCTTGCTGCACTGGGCATGCCCCTCTTCGTCTTGACGACGCTTTGGATGCGATTTCGGCGCCCGCGCGGACAGCGTCGTGGCGACGGAAGGGCTGGCTAGCGAGCTGTTGCAGCAGTCGGCAGCTGGCCAACAAGGAGTTGCAACTGACGAAGGCGGCCGGTCGCGCTCGGCGCTTCCTCTAGCCTTCGCTGCTGAACGCCGGTACGTTGGGCGGGCGATGACAATTTCGACGCACGCGAGATCGTCACGATTGTTGGGCACGAGTTTTGGAAAAAGACTGATGTGGCCGTTCACGAAGAAGAAGAAGGCGATAGATTCGTCGCGGGTTCTGGAGGCGGGGCTAGTCAAGTTACGGCCTCTTCTGGAGGGGCACGGTTTTTCCGACGGCGCGAGCGATAGCGGCATTGCGCACGGAGAATACGCGACCAAATGCTTCCGTCGCGGGGACATCGAGCTTGGACTGATCGTTCGCGGAACCGAGATCGGGTGCCCGAACTACTCTATTGGCGATTGTCATGTGGGGCACGACAACCTGCTGGCCGAGCTGGGGGCTGCGGATGCAGCCCAGCTCGTGTCCCTCGGTTTCGTCTCCTGGGGCGCGCGCAACGGTGGAGATCAGTTTGACTCGCTAGCGGCGGACCTGAGGGAGTTGATCTTGCCTGTCCTGGTGCGATCGGAAGATGACTTTCGCAACGCGATTGCTCAAGCTCGAAAGAAGCTCCAAGCGCAGCGGGGCTTCTAGCGCCACCCGATTGCCTCAGCCGAAGCAGCGAGTCGCGAACCAAAACAAACCCGAGCCGACCACCACCGCCGATGCCGCGCGCAAGACCTTCACGCTGAAGCGCGGATAGCGGCGGAGCAGGAAGAGCAATGGGGCAATCCCAGCCACGATCGTGAGTTGCCCGAGTTCGACTCCGACGTTGAAGAGGAGCAACGTGCTGGCAATCTCCGACGCGGGGAATGAAGCCTCGGTCAGTGCGCCAGCGAAGCCGAAGCCGTGGGCGAGACCGAAGATGAAGGCCAGTCGCCAACGCTTGCTGGCATCGACGCCGAGCAAGTTCTCGACGCCGACGTAAGCGACCGAAAGCGCGATGGCGGCTTCCACGAGTGACACGGGCGGCGCACAGATCTTCAGCACGACGAGGGCGAGCGTCAGTGAGTGCGCGACGGTGAAGGCGCTAATCACCCTAATAAGTGATGAGATGCGCTGTGCAGAGAGTACCAGCGCGAGCAGGAACGCGACGTGATCGGCGCCAGACAGGATGTGCTCGAAGCCGAGTCGGACGAAGGCGCCATAACCATGAGTGGCATGCGCGGACGGCTGAGCACTCGCCGTGAGCGAAAATCGGCGTTTTTCTCCGAAATAGATCGCGTCGGACTGCGCGGAATCGGCGGCGTTGGTGTGAACCGCGTGACGGTGTCCGGTCGCCAAGCGATCGAGCAGCGTGATCGTGACCTCGATGCCACGCACTGGGTCCGGGCAGTCGAAATGTGCGCGGAGCTCGAGACTGCCGTCGCCGACCGTTGTGGCGCGGCTCGGTCCTAAGGTGCACGCTTGCTGCCCTTGCGTTACGTCGAGCTCAGCTAGCGCGTTCCGCGCGGCAGGCTCGAGGTTTGCCGTGAGCTCGGCCGTCGAGAGCGTGCCGTTCTGATCGCGATCGAGCTCTGGGAGCAGCAGCGCCGCGTCGCTCGGCGCAAAGCCGAGCATGACGTCGATGCCCGTCGCGGTGCGCTGATAGTCGCCGCGCGATAAGCCGCTCGCATGCGCGAAGGTGGCGGGTGCGCATAGAAACAGGCATGCGCCGAGCGCGAGCGCGACGGCGTAGGGCGCGAGCGGCGCGCGCATCAGCCTGCTCCGGCGTGTAAGAGCGTGCGGGCCTCGGCCGCGTCTTCTACGTCGAAGTGCGGATTCAAGATCAACGCGGCTTCCAGCAAGCGGCGCCCTCGGGCGGTGTCACCTAGAGCAAGCCGGATCGCACCCTCGTGAAAGAGCAGGCGTGGATCGGGTGTCGACCAGCGGCGCGCACGAAGCATCGCCAGCTTGGCCTCGTCGAAGCGGCGGTTTCGATACAGTGCCCAAGCTAGGGTGTCGTCGGTGTAGATGTCGCCACGGGTCTCGCGCTCCCTGCGCGCCAGGGTGAGCGCGCGCTCGAGCTCGATGCCGCGAGCGGACAGCATCAGGGCTAGCGTTCGCGGATCGGAGCGTTGGCCGTCGCGTTCAGCATCGGCATAGGCCCGGTCGGCGCCGGGCGCGTCCCCGGCGGCGAGGCGCGCTTTGCCGAGCAGCCATGCCGTTTCGACCAGTGGGCTCGCGTGGTGCGCGCGCTCGAGCAGTCGAACCGCGCGCGGCGCGTCGCTCTCGGCCAGCGCGACGCGAGCACGACCGACGAGCGCTGGCGGATAATCCGCGATGGTAGCGAGCGCTCGCTGAAAGCCGGCATCCGCGCCGGCAATGTCGCCCTGATTCCAGAACAGGAGTGCGGCTTGCACGAGCATGAACGCGCGTGGCTCGGGTGCGCGCGGATCGTCGCCGGCATCGATGGCCAAGCGCGCGAGTTCCCGCGCTTCGGTGACGTTTCCGCGCAGCCAGCGCAAGTACGACACGCGGCTGTACGACGGCAAATTGGGCTTCAGATCCAGCATTCTTTCGGCGGCGCGCTCGGCGGCTTCGAGCTCACCAAGCTCGAGCAGCGCGTCGCTCGAGCTGCCCCAGGCAAGCGTGGACTCGGGATTTTTCGCCAGCAGTCCTTCGGCGAGCTCGCGGGCTTCGCGAAAGCGGTGATCGTTGAGCAACACCAGCGTTCGCAAGTCGAGCGCCAATGCATCGTCGGCTGAAACGTCCAGCGCCAGGGTGACGCAGGCGTCGGCGTTCGAGTAGAACCCGGGATCGTTCGACTCGCGCGCTTTCTGAACCCAGGTGCGGCCGAGTTCGATCCAGGAGGCAGAGCGCTGTGGCGCGTTTTGCGCGAGCGCTCCGAGGCCCTGGAGCTTGCGATCCGTGAGCGTGTTTTCGCGCGTGGGCTGGAGCGCCAATTGCCGAGCGACCGCGAGCGGTGCTGCGCGCTCGTTCGCCAGTTGTGCCGGGCCGGAAGCTTTCGCGAGCTTTGGCGCGGACTCCTTTTGACAAGCGCAGAGTGCGAGGCCGAGCAGCCACGCCCCGAAACGTCCTGCTGGTTTCATCTCCCGCTGGTCTCTACGGGTGAGCTCGACGCTCGGATTTGGAGGTGCAACGAAAATCGAAAAATCAGCGGGACCGTTCGGTTCGACAAATCCCTACGAAGGGCTGGCCGCGTAGGGCTTGTCGGAGGTCGCATGACAATGAGTCAATGCCGTAGCAATGGGCAGGGGCCGCGGGTCTTCGCGCTGGCTCTCAGCCTGACCACAGTCGTGTTCGTGCTCGGTTGTAGTGAGAGTCAGCAAGGGACGAAAACCGACGAGGGAACGAGCTCGGGGCCATTCAAGTCGCTCGAAGCGGTGGCCAATGCTCCGCAGGCGTTCTCAGCGCCGCGCGCGGGTGTGCCGCTGGCTGACGGCAGCGTCGCATTCATCGCGACGCTAGAAGGGCAGCTGAGCGCCGAGAGCAGCGAATCCGGCAAGCGGATCGGGGTGCTGTTGCAACCGCCGGGCAAGGGCGAAGTGAGCGTGCTCTATAGCGGCGATCTGCTGGTGAGCCCGCTCGACATCGCCTTGTCCGTCGACGAAAGCACGCTGTACATCGCTGATCCCGCTGCTGGCGAGGACGGGCTCGGCGCGCTGCTCACACTGGATGTGAGCGGCGGGGAACCGAGCGTCGCACTCGCGGGCTCCCGCCCGCGCGCGGTCACCATCTCTGATCAGGGCGAGGTGTATTTCACGGGCAGCAGTGACGACCGCGCCGAGCCCGGCGTGTTCCTACTGAGCGGCAGCAGCGCCAGCGCGGTGTTCACAGGGCCACCGCTAGTCGATCCATCCGGCATCGCCGTGAAAAAGGACGGCACACTGCTGGTCGCAGACACGCGCTTGTTCGATGGCCAAGCCGAGCTCGGCAGCGAGGCCGGGATAGTCCGCATCAGCGAGGGGCAAGCCAGCATCTGGGCATCGGGCTTTGCGACTGGATACCCCGCGGGCATTGCGCTCACGCTCGACGAAAAGACGCTCATCATTTCGGGAGAAGGCCCGGACCGCAGCGACAGCGTCTATCTCGTCGACACGAATACACCGACGGCGCCGCCCAGCGTCGTGACCGCGACCTTCTCCGCGTTTCAAGATTCTTCCGCCGGTCTGAAGCGTGCGCGAAGCAGCAACACCTTCATCTGGGCGTCACTCGCTGCAGACGGCGGCACTGTCTATCGCATCGTCGCGAATTGATCGCAGCCATTCAAACTTTCCATCGCAATCAGAGGAAAATCATGAAATTTCGAGCCATCACCGGGTGTTCGTTCAGCGTCGTCACCGTGCTCCTTGCGAGCGCGATCGCGTCCGCTTCCAGTCATCGCGAAGCGCCGGCAATTTCGAACGATCCTGCCGCTGATAACACCGATCTGTACGCCTGGACCTGCGATGAGGGCGGAACGCCTTCGCTCTGCATCGCGGCAAACTACATCCCCCTGGAGCTCCCCGAGGGTGGACCGAACTACCACAAGTTTTCCGACGACGTGCTGTATCAGATTCATATCACTCACAACGACAAGAAAGGGGTTCCGTCACTCGCGGACTACATGACCTTCGACATTCGCTTTCACAGTGCGCCGCGAAAGCGCGTGCCCGTGGACAACAAGAAGGCGGGCCCGGGCGGTGGCAAGGAGTTCTTCGCGCAAATCGCAGGTGAGTTTTCGCAGACCGCGGATGTGAGTCTGCGGCGTGGTGACAGCGACAAGGCACAGGTGTTGTTCAAGAACGTGGCGGTTGCGCCACCGAACATCGGTCAGCGCACTGCCACCTTCGCCTATGGCAATCCGAGCTACGACGATTACGCAAAGACCTTCGTCAGCGATGGCGACGGAGGCTATCGCTTTTTCGCCGGGCCTCGCGATGACGCGTTTTACGTGAATCTGGCGCAAATCTTCGATCTGGGCGCGTTCGTGGGGCTCAATAGCTTGAACGGGCAACCCTTCCGCTCGCGCGTTTACGACGTCAATCCCAAGGCCAACGGCTCCTTCGCCAACACTGATCCGAGCAAAGCGCCGGACGGCGTTTCGGGCTTCAATGTCCATTCGATTGTCCTGGCCATTCCGCTCGGCGAACTCGCGCCCAAGGGTCGCGAGAAGCCGTTCAATGACGCGCTCGCGAAAGGAACACCGTCGAACACGACGCTGTTCGGAGTTTGGGCGTCGGCGAGTCGGCGCACGTTCCGCGTGCAGTGCCCGCCCGCCTTCGTGGGTTCCGACATTTGCCCCTCAGGGTACGAGGACGCGGGCCCCTGGCGCCAGGTCTCGCGCCTCGGGTTGCCGCTGATCAACGAGGCGGTGATCGGCATTCAAGACAAGGACAAATTCAATCGCACGCACCCGGCGAACGACGTCGAGAATTTTGGCGCGTACTTTCTGAACCCGATCCTGGTGCGCGACGTCGAAGCCATCGGCGGCTACGCTCAGCTCGGCGTCGACCAGGTACCGGATACGCTGAAGTATGGGCGCGTCGATATCCTGCAGGTCATCAACCTGAACGATTTTCCCAGCGCCGGCGCGCACAGTGTGCCGATCGAAAACGGCCGAACCGGTGATGTGCTGCGTGTGGACGTGGCGGTGCCGTCGTCGTTTCCGAATGGGCGATCGCTGAGCGGTCCAGCGGTCGCGTCGGGCAAGGAAGAGGACGTGACCGACACCGAGCTCTCGCTGATCCTGACGCAACTGAAGACGCCGGTAACTGACTACGTGGGCGGACCGGGCGACGGCCGCAAACTGCTCGCGTACTTCCCCTATCTCGGGACGCCATTCGCCGGCGACGCGGAGGGCAAGGGCAGTCCGGCGGCGTTCTGATCCTCCACCGCCGCTCGAGCGACGCATTGCCCGGCGCTGCAGCGCTGCCCCGGGCCGCAGTTGACACTCGCACGACAGGACGAGCCGAGCGCCGGAACGGGCTCGCACTTATGGCTCGTCAGCGCGCAAAAGTCCCGGCATGGGGGATGCTCGAGTTCGAGCCCGCGGCTCACGGTGTAAGCGGCCAGCGCGTCGCTCGCGACGCCGCAGCCAGCGCCGAGGGGGGCGGGGGGCTGACAAACGCCGGCGCCATTCAACCCCGCCGCAGCGCAGTGCAATGGGGCTCGACACTCGAGGGACGAGCGGCAGGCATCGCCCGCGTCACGCCGAGCGACGATCGCTCGCCCGCAGATTTCGGGCCCTTGCGGGTTGCCCGGATTGACCCAGAGACAACCGCGCAGCGCGTCCTGCATCGCCCGCTCACAGCCGACCAAGGCGAGCGGATCGAGCATGATCGCGCCTGATTTCAGCGCAGCCCGCGTGGTTCGTTCGCACTCGTCAAACAACGGCGCCTCGCTGGGGCGACCGCTGCATGCGCTCTTCCGCTCAGCGGGCAGCCGATGGAGGGCAGAGCACAAACGTTCGAGCAGCACCGTCGACTCGCCGGCTTCCGCGGAGGCGGCGCCTAGCGTTCTCTTGCTGCTCGCACTCAGCGGCGGTTGCGGTCGATGAGGTGCTGTTCGGCGGCAGCCGGGTTCGGCAACGAGCGCGAGCAGGATGAGCCAAACTGAGTGGGGAGGGTGGGGGATTTTCATGGGCAAATCCAAACTCGAGACCCGTTCGTACGGATCCCAGGACCCTCTCCCTACGATTCGGAGCGAGACTTGGATCTCTTGTGGGCGATTTCGATCCGATGTGAGCGCCCGCGCGTAGACAGGGGATGGCCCTGGCCGCTGACCGTACTCGCGAGTTCGGCTCCGATCCGGAGCTACTCGCAGAGATGGCGCGCGGCGATCGCGAAGCGTTGGCAGAGCTCTACGAACGTCACGCGCCGGCCCTCTGTGCGCTGGCGCGGCAGATCCTCCGCCAGCAAGCGGAGGCCGAGGATCTCTTGCACGACGTCTTCCTCGAGGTCTGGCGCCACGCCTCGGACTACGACGAGACACGTGGCAGCGTCTGGACTTGGCTTGCGGTGCGCACGCGGAGCCGCGCGCTCGATCGCCGCCGCTCCGCGCAGTTCTTGCGGCGAGTGGAGCTCACTGACGCCGAGATCGAGGAGCTCGCGAGCCCTCGCAACGACCAGGCAGGGCAATCGTCTGACGGTGGGCGCGTGCGCGAGGCACTCCATCAGATGTCGGAGCCGGAGCGCCAGGTGCTATTGCTCGGATACTTCGAGGGCCTGACCAGCGCTGAGATCGCCACGCGCTTTCAAATTCCGGTCGGCACCGTCAAGTCGCGGACGCGCAGCGCGCTCGCCAAACTACGCAGTTGGTTCGCGCTGCACGAGGCTGGAGCGTGATGCGAGATCAAAATGACATCCCCGAGTTCCTGCTCGAGGCACTCGGCGACGAGGCTGGCGATGACAGTGCAGCGGCCCTGGCCGAACTGCCGCTGCTGCTCCCGCCGCAACTCGCGACGCGCGGTCGCGAACGCCTGCTCAGCGCCATTCGCCCGCTGCCACTCCGCTACGCACCGTTCTACGATCGCCTCGCGGCACTGTGGGATTTGCCGGTCACCACGGTCGAAGACGTGCTCACTCGAGCCAATGACCCGAGCAGCTGGCGCAAGCCCGGACTCCCGGGGCTGCAGTTGATCGACGTCGAGCCCGGCGCGGCGCTGCAGGGAGCCCGCGTCGCGCTCGTTCGGTTCGCGCGCGGCATGCGCTTCCCCGCGCATGCTCACCCAGGTCGGGAAGCGCTGCTCGTTCTCGAGGGCAGCTACCGCGACAGCGACGGGCGCCACGTCGGTCCGGGCGGCCTACACGAAATGGCGCCCGGCTCCGAGCACTCGTTCCGCGTTGGCCGCGGTGAGCCGTGCATCGCCGCTTCAGTGCAGTTTGGGCTGGAATTTACGGGGATTTGGATGCGCCTGTTGACCAAGGTGTTTGGGTAGGAAGAGCGAAGTGTGGCCCAGCGAGCTACGCGCCGCATTGCGCGCGCCTCGCCCGCTGACCCAAAAGAACGCGCCTTGCTCGCGCTATGCTACTCGAGTAGTATTTGCTCATGGCTCAGGCTGCGGAGAAGCTTTCCATCAGCATGCCTCACAAGCTCGCCAGCGCTGCCCGTAAGCGCGCTGGCCGCCGCGGCTTGTCCTCCTTTGTCGCCAAAGCCGTCGCGCGCGAATTGGAACGTGAAGCGCTTGGTCAATTCCTGGACGAGCTCGACGAGACCCTCGGCCCGGTTCCTGAAGCGGCCCTCCGCCGCGCGAGACGTGCATGGCCGAAGCGCTGATCCTCGACTCTGAAGCCATCAACGCTCTCGCCAATCCAACTCAGCGCGGCGCCCTCGCTCTACGGGCTCGCGCTATCGCGCGGGTCGCTCACGAACGAGGCGCGCTTGTCCGGATTCCGTCACCGGTCCTCGCCGAAGTATCTCGCGGCGGGCGCTTGGACGCTCCCATCAACCTGTTCTTGAATCGCGATATCGCGAGGGTCGTCGAATTGACCAGGTCGATCGCTCAACGCGCGGGCGCGCTCCTTGCCGCTGCCCGCATGTCTTCCACTCACGCAGTCGACGCCTTCGTTGTTGCAACGGCCCTTGAGTTCGAGCGCGCCCTTGTCGCCAGTGGCGATCCCAAGGACATCAAGCGCCTGGCCGCCGATCATCCGCAGGTCTCTGTCTTAGAGCTGTGAGCTCACCCGGCGCGGATGCCCGCTGGCGGATGGATTTTCAGTAAGCACTGATCGCGGGACGGGCGAAAGGTCCGATGCCCAGCCCCCGGGTGTGCCATGTTCGCGTCGATGTGCGGCATCATCGGTCTGCTGTCCTCGACACCGGTAAACCAGGAACTGTACGACGGCCTAGCGTTGCTGCAACACCGCGGGCAGGACTCGACGGGCATAGCCACGGCCGACGGCGCGCGCCTCCACCTGCACAGGGCGAAGGGCTACGTGCGCGAGGCGTATCGCACTCGCGACATGCGGGCGCTGACAGGAAACATTGGTATCGGGCACGTGCGCTACGCGACCAGCGGCAGCGCCTCCGAGGCCAGTGAGGCGCAGCCGTTCTATGTCAATTCCCCTTATGGCATCGTGCTCGTGCACAACGGCAACATCGTCAACACGCGAGAGCTCACTCAGAAACTGCTGAAGGTCGATCGGCGGCACCTGAACACGAACTCGGACACTGAGCTCCTGCTCAACGTTTTGGCGCACGAGCTACAGCCAGTCGCCGGCGAGGGAGACCTGAGCCCGGAGCAGATTTTCGCGAGTGTCCGCATGCTGCACGAGCGGGTTCGCGGCTCGTATGCCGTCATCGCCTTGATCGCCGGCCACGGCTTGCTCGCGTTCCGCGACCCGTTCGGGATCCGCCCACTCACGATCGGAAAGCGGTTGGCGGAGGACGGTCGGGTGGAATGGGCGATCGCATCCGAATCCCTGCTGCATGAGAGCGGCGGGTACGAGTCGGTACGCGACGTGGCGCCCGGAGAGGCGGTGTTCATCACGAACGGGGGAGAGATGTTCGCGAGCCAGTGCGCCAAGAGCCCTCGTCTCGTTCCCTGTGCGTTCGAGTTCGTCTATCTCGCGCGACCGGACTCTGTCATGTCCGGCATCTCCGTGTACGAGGCGCGCCTGCGGCTCGGCAACCGTCTCGCCGACACGATCGCGCGCTACGTTCCGCGCGGTGATCTCGACGTGATCATGCCGATCCCCGACTCTTCCAGACCGGCCGCCATGCAGGTCGCGCAGAAGCTCGGCGTCGAGTACCGCGAAGGCTTCTTCAAGAACCGCTACGTTGGGCGCACGTTCATTATGCCCGGACAAGCCTTGCGCCGGAAATCCGTGCGGCAGAAGCTGAACGCGTTGGGCCGCGAGTTTCGCGGCAAGAACGTGCTCATCGTGGACGACTCCATCGTGCGCGGCACGACCTCCCGTGAAATCGTCGAGATGGCGCGCTCGGCCGGCGCGAACAAGGTCACGTTCTGCTCGGCGGCTCCGCCCGTGCGCTTTCCGCACGTCTATGGGATCAACATGCCTTCCCGTCGCGAGCTCATCGCCCACAACCGGCGGATCCCCGAGATCGCAGCCGAGCTTGCCGCAGACCACCTCATCTACCAAGAGGTGGACGACATGTTCGGCGCGATCACCGAAGGCTCCGGCGTGAGCGAGCTCGAGATGAGCTGTTTCACCGGCGAATACGTGACTGGATATGTGAACGACGAATACCTCGCCTGGGTGGAGGCGACGCAGCAGAGCTAAAGGTAGGTGAGTTGCGGTCGACCAATCTGGAAACCTCGTAACCACAGCAGACCCGACCGATGGCATTCGGTCGCGTCGCCCTCCGGCTTGAAGCGACGCGGACCTCCCTGCGTGCCAACTTGTGCCAAGCACCTACTACGTATTTCCCGAGAAATGCCGAGATCCGCTTCCACCTGGAAGGCGCAGACTATCAAGTTTCCCGCACCGCGATCACACTCGAGTGCGCGTTCGACGGAGCAGCTGGAGCCGGGGTGGTTTCCCGCGCGCTGCTTTCGTCACTGAAGGAGATGTCTCCAACGGGGTCGATCGATGCAAACCTGAGCTCCGAGCTCGAGGCAACGACCATCGTCAGCGGGCTCACGATTACGACCCGAAGCCATCAAGAACCAGCCATGCCGAATCACAACCTCAGCGTGACCCTCAAGTAGCTCGAACCCGCGTGTCGCGGTCTCCACGCGGCGATAAAGGCTAGTTCAAAATTGAGGCGCAAGTGCCAAACTACGCGCGGGCGCAAATCAAAGATCGGCCGTGCATACGCGCGTGCATGAAATGACTTGAGCAGCCCGCGCCGATCGCAATAAGAGAAGCCCATGCGCAGCTCACTGTTGTTGCTTTGTCTGGGCCTCGGGGCGTGTGGCGGCTTTTCCCCGGCGAACGTCGCCAATACCGCGCCAACCTATAGCAAGCCTGCGGTGGCCGCGCGCTCAGACGTGCCGCTGACGATCGTTCTCGATCCGCAAGCCGTACGTGACGACATGGTTCTCGCCGGCTACAGTCCCGCCAAGGTTCAGCAGGCGAATCTGATCGTCACGAGGGACCTCAAGAGCGCACTCGAAGTTTACTTTTCTAAGGTTGCTGTTGTGCCCCCCGCCGAAGCGGAGAAGGCCACGGGCCATCAAGTCGTGAGCAACGTGAAGATTGACTCGCTCGGCTGGAAGTCCGTGGACAACAACTCAGCCGTTGGAACCATGGAATGGTCCGTCAGCATGCGCTTCGCGGACCAGCCAAAGCCCTTCTACCGATTTGCCGAGCACACGCTCGGTCGCGCCGCAGTCACTCAGTGGTCCAACACTGAAGCCCTGATTCAAGGCGTGATCGGAGAAGGCATGCAACGCCTCTTGGGAGACATGGAAGCGAAGGGCGTGCAAACGCTCGTCGCGCCAGCCGAAGCGCCCAAGCCGGCGGAAGCTCCGGCTTCCTCGGAACCGCCCTCGGACGACGACGAAGAAGAATAGTCGTTCTCGCTCACCGAGCTACGCGCCGCGCATGGAGCGCCGCGCCCGCTACCCAACCCCCAAATCAAAAGCTCTCTTGTGTCGCGACTTCGCGATTAAGTAAATCAGCCCTGCGAGCGCGATCGGCAGCGCCATGGTTGCGGGTAACAGGAGGTGACGCCAAAACTTGGGAAAGCCCCTCGCGCCACTTTGGGGAGGAATGCCCGGACCGAGCTTGGCCGCGTACTCGGGTTCTAGCGCTTTGCCCGAGAACACACGCCCGCCCGCACACGAGAACACGTGGAGTTCGCCGTTGTACCTTGTCGCGTGCACCACGTAGTCACGGCCCTCTTCGAAGGCGGCGCCGTAGCTACAAAAGCCCGAGCCCGTGTTTATCGTAACGAACTCAGGGGCGCGTCCCTTCCAAACCGTGTTGACCCTGACCACCGTTCGCATGTCGGAGTCGAACTCTCTGGCGACTTTGTACCAGAGTCGCCAGGCTTCCCTCTCCAGTCCTCCCCCGCGCGGAATGAATCGGAGGTGCAGGGGCCGATGCACTTCAACGGCTTCACCCTGAAGGATGAGGTCCACATCGAGTGGATCGGTAGTGTCACCGCACGAACACGCCTTGCCGACTTCCGCACTGAACATCGTCGCGACGAGCGCGAGCAGCCAGATCGCCACTCGAAGGGTCGCGTCGCTCGCCCGACTTGCAGCCATGGCAATTCCGACACCCATTGCGGCAGTTCCTTGGACCGAATCGCGGTTTCAAGGCTGAACAGCGATCGAGTGGGCTGGTTCATGGTTCGCCGCATGCGTGCTAGGTAAATCACGTGCAACCAACGTACCGGAGTGCCGCCCAACGCCTCCGGTCTGATCTGCGGGAGGGTCGAGTAACGCCTGCAACGTTCGGCGCAGCGCTCGAGGAGATCGCGCCATCCGACCGCGATTCGTGGCTCGACGTGTTGTGGAACATCGACCAGATCCCGCCCGACGAACCAGAGCTCCCGCGTGGCTGCGTTCCCTATCTGCCGTGCACAGCGGCGTCCGTGCTGGGCGCGGTTGAGCACGCGGGCGTGAGCAGCAGTGACGTATTCGTCGATGTCGGCGCCGGGCTCGGCAGAGCTGCGGTCTTGGCACATCTCATAACTGGCGCAAACTGCATTGGCCTCGAAATTCAAACCCCTCTCGTGCGTGCTGCGCAGGAGCGCGCTCACTCGTTGAAGCTAACTCGAGTGCAGTTTCTTCAGGGCGACGCAACGGACACGATCCGCAGCATCACGACTGGCACAGTCTTCTTTCTTTACTGCCCGTTCAGCGGCGCCCGCCTCGAGCGTTTCCTGGACGGCCTCGAGGGCGTCGCGCGTGCTCGACCAATTCGCGTTTGCTGCGTAGACATGCCGCCGTTGGAGGTACCGTGGTTGGCCCGGGTACCCTCGACTTCGATGAGTGTGGACGTGTATCGGAGCTTGTTTCTGGGATGATCGCAGCGGTCGACGTGCAATACGAAGAGGGCTGCGGCTATGCTGCGTGCATCACGTTCGCTGATTGGACCGCGAGCGCCGCGACACACGAGTACAGCTGTCGCCAAGACAGCGTAGGCGAGTACCAGCCTGGTGAATTCTGGAAGCGCGAGCTTCCCTGTCTTGTCGCGGTCCTTGCTCTCGTCGATCCGTTGCCGCAGGTGATCGTGATTGACGGTTATGTTTGGCTCGACGGTGAAGGGCGACCAGGGCTCGGCGCGCGTCTGTTCGAGGCCCTGGGTGGGCGCGCGAGTGTGGTCGGCGTAGCCAAAACGGCGTTTCGTGGCTCCGAGCACGCGGCTCGAGTGCTTAGACCGAGCAGTGAGCGTCCACTCTTCGTGACCGCGCATGGCATTCCGCTCGCGGAAGCCGCTGAGCACGTCGGGCGCATGGCAGGCGCGTATCGGATTCCGGATTTGTTGAAGCGCGCCGATCAGCTGGCTCGGCAACGCCGATGAGCGACAAGCGCGGAATGGCCGAGCGCTCACCGGCGTTGAACGTCGCCGTGGCACGCCCGGAATCGCCGTTCGCTCGCGTCACTGGTCGCACGACGCTCATGCGCGTCGTGCGGCTCGCAGCGTGCATCGCGCTCAGCGGTATTGCGCTCGTGATTGCCGTGCGCGCGTACTATCCGCGATTCCTCTACCCGGCACCGCATCGTGATGCCAGCGCGCCAGGAAGCGGAAAACTACTGACGTTGACCGCGCGTGATGGCGTCACCGTGCACGCGACGGAACTGATCGTACGCTCAGATGCGCCCGTGCTCGTCTACTTTCACGGGAACGGCGTCGCCATGGGAGACGTGCTTTGGATGGCGCGCGAGTTCATGCGGCGTGGGTTGAGTGTGGTGCTCACCGAATACCGCGGGTACGGGCTGTCCGCTCAATCAGGCGACTCAATGCCTTCCGAAAACGGGCTCTATGAGGACGCCGAAGCCGTCCTCGATGCCTTGGCCGCGAAGGGAATCGGCCCAAGCCGGATCGCCCTCTTCGGCGAGTCGCTGGGTACCGGCGTTGCGGTCGAGATGGCCGCGCGTGGTCGTGGCAGCTCGCTGATCCTCGTCACGCCCTACACGTCCATTCCGGAAGTAGCGTCGCGTTTCGTGTTCCGGCTGCCGGTACGTTGGTTGATGCGAGAGAGTTTCGACTCGCTGGCGAAGGCGCCCTCTATCAATCTGCCAACGCTACTGATCCATGGCACTTCCGACGAGGTCGTGCCTTATGCGATGTCCACCCGATTAGCTCCTGCGTTTCCGAACGCCCGATTGATCACGATCAACTCCGGCCATCACAATGATCTGTTCCTGGGCGAGGGATGGCGGCGTTTCGACGAAGTGGCTGCATTCGTGCGCAATCATCGTCGATGATCGGCGGCACAACTCCGTACCAAACGCGATCCCAGATTTCGCGAGAGAGGAGCGACGCGCTCCGAGCTACGCGACGAACCACGCGCACCGAGCCCGCTAACCAAAACCGATCCGACCCGCTTCAACCGCGACCTGGGTGCAATCACCTGGGTGCGGTCTCTTCGCGAGTTGGGATGGGTTAGCGGGCGAGGCGTGCGCTGCTCGTCTCAAAGCTCGAGGTGCGGCGGTTAAGATAGGTTCGTTGCGACTGGGTTCGGAAGGCTCAGCTAATCGGTGAAGAAGGAGGGCGCCCGGAAAGTTGGGTGTTAGGTAACGCCGGTGTCGCGCGTTAACGCCCGAAAGGCTGATGATGGACCCCACGCGGAGCACCCAGTCGAGCACGCCGATGAGAACGGGCATCGTCGCGTCATTCTTGGCTGCGATTTCGATCATCCTGACCGGTTGCGATCCTTTAGTGAGAATCGAGGGTCGCGTCTTGAACGAGGACGGTGAGCCAGTGAGCCGCGCGGAGACGCTCGTTCAATGTCCTGGCCTGTGCGTGTATGGCGTTACGAACTCGCAGGGCAGACTCGACGACGGGCAGATCGGTGAGTGCACGCCCGATTGCGAGCTCACGGTGCGGGCGCTCGGATATGAGAGCTTCGTGGGCAAGATCAAGCCGTTCTGCGTCAACATGAGGCGCGGGATGTGCCGCCAGGTGCATGTGGATGTTCGGCTGAAGCGCGCGGCGCTGGCGGGGGCAACCGACTCCACGAGCGCAGATCCAATCGTCGCCCGATAGGGTACGCTCGTCGAACAGGGCGGCCCGAGACGTGACACCAATCGAAATCGCGCAGCGGATTGTTGATGGCAAATGGCAGCACGCGTTGGCTGCGCGGCACGCTTGCCAACGCGGTGAGTGGGCTTCGTTTGCTCGCCGTGTTGCACCAAATAGACCGCTGCTTGCAGGGCGATTCGATCATGGGCGTTGTCTCGTGTTCGCTGAACGTTCGCTGACTGGGCCTGTCATGACCAAACTCATGCTGGTTCCGCTTTGGGCGTGCTCGACCGAAGACGACGTGTCCAGCGAGTGGGTCGCTGTTCACGGCGTCGAACAGGACGGCAATTTGTACGTCCAGGAGATGGGCCCGTTCATCGGCACTGGCGATGCCTCGCCGAAGGCGGATTCGCTCTGGGAATGCAGCGTGCGGTGTTGGACTGCAGCGACGGTGGTGGAGAGCCGCTCGTACGCGCCCGATATCCAGTTGAAGCTCCGTGCGGGGGCGTTCGCGGTCGTCGAGATGAAGATCTTGGAGGTCGTTTCCGTCGACATGTGTGAGGCGGCACCGCTTCCGCGTCCCATGCGTGAGGTGCCCATGTTCGCGTCGATGCTCGAGCCGCGCGTCGAAGTGTCACCGGAACTCGCAGTGCGGATTCGCGAAATGTGCTTCGTAGCTAGCGACGAGGAGTAGCCATGGCGTGTGAAGTGCTACTCAGCGGCTACTGGCGAAGCGGCTCGCGGGGCCGCCGCCGTGCAGGGTCAAATGAACACACCTGAAATCTTCGAAGGCCGGTGTCAATGCGGCCAAGTCGTGTACCGCGTCGTGGGCGAGTCGGTCGCGTTCTTCGTCTGCCATTGCATGGAGTGCCAACGTCAATCGGCGAGCGCGTTTGGAATGGCGCTGTGGATCAAGCACTCCAGCAAAGAAGTGCTCGAAGGCGAATTGCGATCCTGGATCCGCAATACACCGACTGGCAGACAGCAAGTCTGCGAGTTCTGCGATCGCTGTGGGACGCGAGTGTTCCATCAAATGAGCGATCAATCGCAAACGCTCAGCATCAAACCCGGAACGCTGAACACACCGCTCAACCTCGAGCCCGTGGCGCACATCTGGACCTCGAGTGCCCGGAACTGGCTAAGATTGCCACCGGGTGTGTTGTCGTATTCCCAGAACCCGTCCTCCTTCGACGACATTTTCGCCGCGTGGCAAACCCGGAAAACTGGCGCGCAGTTCGTTTGAATCGCTTCTCCGTTGGCGATACCGTGGATGTCGCGCCGCCTCACTCATGGCGCAGGTTGGAGCCGAACGAACCATGCCCATCGTGGATTTTACGAACGTTTCGACAGCGGGTCTCGAGTCGTCCCCGGTCGCCGCGGCGCTCGCGGGCCTTCGCGCGAACGAAGCTCGCTACTTCAAGAACAAGTACGACCACGTGTTCACGGTCGAACCTGCCGGCAAAGCCAAAGGCACCATCGAATGGGTGCATCGCATCCTCGAGAAGGAGCGCGGCCTCGTCATCGAATCACCGCCGCTCGAAGCTACGGCATTCGAGGTCGAGAACATTCGGATGGCGTACGTGTTTTACGAGAGCGGTCTATCGATCAACGTCATGTACACCATCAAAGACGCGAAGAAGCGCGCCGTCGGTTTCAAGCTCTCCGATGGCATGCCCGTGCCGGCAGAGCTCGCCTCGAAGTTCAAGTTCGCAACTCAGAAGTCGAAACTTGCGGGCACGATCCGTGGCTCATTTTTCGTGATCAAGGGCGAGTACTGAGCGGCTTCGGGCGTAAGAGTGATTTCCTAATGCGGCCGCGCCTCAACGCCTGTACCTTGGCTGAAGGTCAGAGAGGGAGAGAGGTCAAAGCCAAATGGGAATGATCGCAAACTTTCGCAGACTGCCCGAGGTCGACTTACTGTGCCTCCGTGAAGACCCGGAGCGGGTTTCCGACTACTTGGGTGAAGGTTCACCAACCGGTGAGTTCGGCCCTTTTGCCGATCTCGACGTCGACAAGGCGTGGCACGCCATTCACTTTCTGCTCACCGGTTCCGCGTGGGAGGGTGAGTCACCACTCAACTTTATCGCCGCAGGCGGCGCCGAAATTGGAGACGACGTTGGTTACGGTCCAGCGCGTTGTCTCGATTCGTCCGAGGTCGCAAGTCTGGCGGCAGCACTCCAAGAGCTCCCAACCAATGTCCTACTGAAGCGCTTCAATCCTGAAGCCCTATCGGCCGCAGACATCTACCCGGACATTTGGGATCGCCCGCCCGAAGAAGACGACTCACAAGGCTACGTCGCCGAATACTACGAGGTGCTTCGCTCGTTCATTCTCGACGCCGCTTCCGAACACCAAGCGCTCTTGGTCTCGATCAGTTGATCCATGCGAGCACAGCCCCTGATCAATTGCCGCGATGTACAGGCCTCGAGCCGCTGGTACCAAAAGTTGCTCGGCTGCGTCGGAGGCCACGGCGGTGACGAGTACGAACGGCTCTGGGATCCGCGCTTGCACACCAGCAAGTGGGGCCCGGACGGCCTAATTTTGCAGCTCCACGCCTGGGATGTCGATCATCACCACGGCCACATGGGCGACTCTTCGGCGAAGGTCGGAAACGGCGTGTTGCTTTGGTTCGAGGTAGACGACTTCGACGCTGCCGTCGCGCGTGCACGCGAGCTCGAGGCACCAGTCGTGCTCGACGTGCACCACAATCCCAACGCAGACCACCGCGAACTTTGGATCCGTGACTTGGACGGCTACACGGTGGTCATCGCCTCGCCCGACGGAGAGCCGTAGTTCAGAGTTGCTTCAGCCACCGATGAAGGCAGAGCAATTCCACTCACCCCTGCCGGAGTCCGTGGCAATCCCACTGCACGTGCATTTGACGAAGCCGGGATCCGAGTCGAAGCAGTAGTATGCCGGGCCCGCGCACGGCTGCTTATCGAGAGAGATACACTTCTGGCCAGTGAGGCTCTGAGGCACACACAAACTGCCATGCGGGTAGGTTGATGTTGCCCCTCCATCGTCAGGGCACACGGCGCGCAGCCCGTCGGGACCGCATGGATTCGCTTTGATGACGCCCGTCGTCGAATTGCAGCACGCGTCTTGCGTGACGCGACAAGCCTGAGCGGGGCAACGGCTCGCCAGCATGTAACCCGGATTGCATGCCCAAACGCCGTTCATACACACCGTCGTGTCGCTGAAGCTCGACGCCTCGAAGCAGCTCGGAATGCAGTAGTCGTAGTTGGGTTTGGGACACGAGTCGTCTTCCGGCGCCATTCCGCTCACGCCTGCAGTCGCGCCGGCCGCGCCAGCCATGCCCCCTGCATCTGCGGATCCAGACATGCCACCGTCACCGCCCCTAGAGGACGCGCCGGCATGCGCGTGTCCACGACCGCCGGACGCGTGAACACTGGCCGCTCCGCCGTCGCCAGGCGTGCCGCCGTCGGAGACGCCGCCATCAACACCCGCTGCGCCACCGTTGGCACTTTGACGATCGGCTGCGTGATTTCCTCCGCAGCCGATCGAGGCCAAGACAATGAACGCAACGCCGCGCCCCCTCACCGCTCTGGTTTCCCGCATCGGTAGCCGCAGATTACCCCATCCGTTCGACGGCGGCCATCGCTGCGGCAGCAAGCATGCTCTCCATCCAGAGTGAAAATGTGGCTCCCAGGCCTACTCCGTTGAATTTGTGCCAAGCTGCGCGCGGTGTTGGATTCATGTCTCGTTTGAGCCGCGTTTTGCGCGTGTTGCGCACGACGCCCGGATTGTTGGTCGTGCTGTTCCTGAGCATCCTGCTCGGTCTCGCCTACTCGTTCGTGGTGCCGTTCATGTCCATGTTCGGCACGCGCGAGGTCGGCATGAGTCACTTCGGTTTCGGCGTGTTCATGACCATAACGAGCGTCAGCGGCATCGTGATTTCGACGCTTCTGGCGCGCAGCTCGGACACGCGCTGGAGTCGGAAGAACGTGCTGCTCCTGGGTGGCGCGTGCGGCGCCGTGGGATATCTGGGTTACGCCTTCGTGCGCAACCCATTGCTGCTGACCATCATCGGCGCACTCGCGCTGGGCGTCGCTTCGATCACCTTCGGTCAAGTGTTCGCATACTCACGTGACACGCTCGAGCACAGCAGCATCGAACGGCATGAAATCCCGTTCTACATGAACTTCATTCGGCTGTTCTTTGCGCTCGCCTGGACCGTCGGACCAGCGATCGCGGCGTACTTGATGACTCATTACTCTTATCGAGTCACGTTCAGCGCCGCCGCTTTCACGTACTTGCTGTTCTGTGTGTTGGTCGCGCTGTTCGTTCCGTGGCGCCCACCGTCGGAAGCAAGTCGGCAGGCCGCTCTGGCGATGCCACTCTCCGTGGCGTTCAAGAATCGACAGCTCCTGGCCCACTTCCTCGCCTTCTGCCTCTATTTCTGCTGCTCCACGATGGGCATGATGAATCTGCCGCTGCTCATCCTGAACGAGCTCCACGGCCTCGAGCGCGACGTCGGCGTCGCTTACAGCCTCGCTCCGATTTTCGAGCTGCCGCTGATGCTCTACGTGGGTGTGCTCGCCACCCGCACGCCGCACGAGAAGATCATCCTCGGGGCGATTGCTCTGGGCGTCGTGTACTACGCGGGCCTTTCGCTGGCCCATGCGCCAATTCAGGTGTTCCTCCTGCAGGCGCTCAGCGCCGCGATCGTCGCCGTGATGAGCGGCGTCGCGATCACGTTTTTCCAAAACTATTTGCCGAACCAAGCCGGCACGGCCACCAACTTGTACTCCACTGCCTCACGCATTGGCGCGGTCGGTGGGTACTTGAGCTTCGGCGTGGTGGGCGGCGAGCTCGGGCATCGCGCAGTTTTCGGCCTCACGGTTGGGTTGTGCTTAGTGGCGTTGATGATCTTGCTAATGTTCCGTCGACCGACGGCAGTGCTTACATCGAAGTCGGCGTAAAGCTGGTAAACGATTGAAGATTGGGGGCTCGATTGTTCGGGAATAATGTCGACGATTCAGACTTGTCCGTCAGCGCATCGTCGTCGACCGCGATGCGCGCAGAACGAGTCGCACTTTGGCTTTTGCCGTGTGTAGTCGTGGCTGGCTCGCTGGCCCTATTCGGAAGCGGCGGCGGTGATGACTCGCACATTACCTGGTGGGTCGTCGATGTCTTCAAAAAGACCGGGCGAATCCTCAACCTGAACGGAGCCGCGATCGAACAAAGCTCGTCGCTCGGACTCGTGTTCATCGTGGCCGCGCTGAAGTTCGTCTTCCAGTTCAAGACCCCAGCGCTCGGAGTGATGCTCTCCGTGTTGGCCGCAGCGATGACTTGCCTGATGGGCGCAAAGCTAGCGCGTCGCTTGGCACCTCAGCTCGCGCTGCCCACCGCGTGGTTGATCGCGACCAGCGGTCCGCTCATCTATTGGGGAACCAGCGGCATGGAGACGTCTGTCGCCGCATTCGCCGCGCTTTGGCTGCTCGACACTGTCGCCGACTGCACGGATCTTCTAGACGATCTCGTGGACACGCGCCCGAAGCAGCGATTTTCACTGCTCGCACTGTTTGCGGCGACCTCGCTGTTCATCACGATCCGACCCGAGAATCATTTGCTCGTGCTCGGAGTGTTCGGCGGCGGCGTTCTTTGCTCGCTGCGTGCGTTCGGGGTCTGGCCTTTGGACAAATCACGACTCCGTTTCGTCGGGCTGTGCGCGCTGGCCGTGCTCACACCGATCGTGCTCTTGTTTGCCTGGCGACACGCCGTTTTTCACGCCTGGTTTCCGCATCCGGTCACCGCAAAGGAAGGAGGCGATCCGCGCTGGGGCAATGGTTGGAAGTACCTGACCAACGGCATCAGCGACTTTCAGCCAGCCATGTTCCTCCTGCTGCCGCTCGCAACCGGGGTCGCGCTCGTTGCCTGTCTGACCCGGCACACCAAGCCAGTGGTTGGATTTGGCGCTTCACTCGCCGTGATTAGCGTGGTGTTCATCTGCGCCTCCGGTGGGGACTGGATGAGCTGCGGGCGCTTCTTGGCGAACCAGCTCCCGGTGTGGTGGTTCGTGATTGTGGCCGCACTATCGCTGCTGCCCGCCCATCGCATCCGCAGCATGGCCTGGGCAACGGGCGCGTTCGGTCTCGTCAACCTCTGGTTCTTGTTCGGCCTAGCACGCTCGGGTGGAACGAATGGCTACCCGATGGCGGCCGCGCTCAAGGTGGTGCCCGCGGCACGCGAGCAATATCAGCTCCAGAATTACTCCTTTCTGGAACTGAGCAACAAGAGTCACCTGCGCGACGCTTTGCTGGCCGAGGAGCTGAAGCGCGTCGTCCAAAAGGTCGCCACAGTCACACCCGAGAAGATCTGGATCGCGTCAGGCCAAGCAGGCGGAGTTCCGTATCACACGTTCCGTGCTTTTCCGGACAAGCTGCGCTTCATCGATTTTTGGGGTTTGACCGACGCGAGCGCGATGCCTTGCATTCCGCCTTCTGCACTGCGGCACTCGAGCCTGGGCGTAGCGCTGTCGCCAGAGCTCATGTTCAAGTATCGAAAGGCGATTTTGCGCGATTGCGGCGTGCCCATGGCTGACATCGTGTTCAACACCAATCTGCACGCAGGCACGCGCAAGGGGCTCGAAGCGCGAGGCTACCGCGTCGTGTACTTTCAGCGTGGAAAAATGCCGAGCTTCAGCGAGCCGAGCATGCTCAGAGGTGGCACCGCGATCGACGCCTACATTGCCGTTCGCCAAGAACTCGCCGATCAGCTTCAACTGGAGTACCGCGAAGTGCAGTGGACCATCGCGGGCTAGGAGACAGCGATACGCGCGCGCGCAGGCTTCGTGTCTATGCGGACGTGCGCGGAACGATGTCGCTGCGTCCCTGCCACGCACCATGCTCACTGAGCGCGCGGAAGCGAAGGGTCGTGAACTCGTGATGGAAGTCCTTGCGATTTCGCTCCAACATCGCCGTAGCGTGCCGATCGGCCCCGGGAACATAACCTCGCCCACGAACCATGTCGGTCATCTCGCGCAGCGAGCGCCACACCGAAAATGTGCACACGGTGCGCGGTGGCCGCATCGCGGCGAGCGCTAGGTTCGTGCCTGGATGATCACGAACTAGCACCTCCACTGGCTTGCCCCAGCGGATGAAGCGCGGCACTTCCGGCAGCTTCAAGCGCGCGACGGTGACCGCAACCACGGGCGCTTCCGGCGCCACCTCAGCAGCGCTTGCGGGCAAGTCCTCGAAGCCCGAAACACGTCCCCAGCGGCGCAGAAAGTCCAAGCGAACGTGCCACCCGAGCGCGAGCGTGCGACCGAGCTCCGTGTTCGTCAAAAAGCCGTCGATCGCGTCCGAGCTTTCCCAAGCGGCGAACACCGCAAGACTACCCAACTGCATGCGCGCGGGCGATAAAATCGGCGAGCCAAGCGCCATCACCATCATGCACTCTGCGTGGCGCAGACCATGCACGCCGGACAGCGTCCGCGACTGCAGCAAAGCGCTCCCAGTCGTAGCGATCGAACTCTTCGCGAGGTGGAAGCTGAAGATCACGAGCTCGAGTGTACATTCGGAGCGTGAGCTTCGTCTGACTGATTGTCTTCCTGCCCCCAGCGTAGCCCACACCTCGCGCACGGCTTTCGGGAGCCGTCGCTACTCGCCCTCGAAGGCCAGCGAGCCTGACAACGTGGACAGCGGATGAAGATCGGAATCGTGAACGACGCGACGAATAGGGCGAGCGCGGTGAGCTGAACGGGACGCTTGGGGAGTGAACCGACGAATACCAGCAAAAGCAAAACGAAACCCACGTTGCGAAGCGCGGTCGCAAGCGACAGTCGGCGCATGACGCGGGCCCATGCTGCGCGATAGGGAGCTTCTATCTCGCTGGATTCCACGTCAGATAGAGTATTCGCTGATTAGCGTCCTCACAATCGATTGGTTTTGCGCCCTCACCTTTGCAAAGCGGCTACGCGCCGCTAGACTGCTCGCCGTGGCAATCGCGAGGGCGTTCACGGGGACTCCAATTGCATTCGCAGCCGTGACGGGCTTTTTGTGGCTGAAGCGCGGCTGGCTTCTGGCGGTCTGGTTATCGCCCTTTGATCGCGCTCTTCGAGCGTTTGGCCCCCCATATGTGATGGACCAAGCCAACTTGGCGGCGGTCACGGTGCACGTCCTGTTGGTAACGGCGGTGTTGCTAACACTGCCGGTGTTCTGCGCAGAGTCTTGGTTGCTGATTTGTCGGCTGACTCGCCGCAACGACGCTCGTCGGTTCGCCGTGCCCTTCGCCGCTACATCCGCGGGCAGCGCGTTGCTGGCCTTTTGGCTCGCGCACCAGGTCGATCTCCGTTCATACTTGGTCGCCATATAGGGCTCACACCGTTTGCCGCCTTGGAGGGCGCCTTTCGTGGCTGTCTCGTTCCTGAGCAAGTGGAGTCGGAGTCGCCGCAGCTGGGTCGTGCTGACGATCGCGGTCACCGCCGCGGTCATCGCAAGTTCACCTTGGTGGTGGAGGGGAATGAGGTTCGACCACGCCGCGGAGGCTCGCGTGCGCGTGGCTCCCACGCTCGACGCCGGACTGCGTGCACTGGGCAGTTCGCTGGGCGCTCCCGTTTTCATCCGCATTTTCAAGCAGCCGGCGGTGCTCGAGCTCTGGGCGCGTACCCCGCACGAGTATGCGCTCTTCAAGCAATACCCAATCTGCCGCGTCTCCGGAACCTTGGGCCCGAAGACCGCGCAGGGTGATTCGCAAGCCCCTGAAGGTCTGTACACGGTCGGCCTCGACCAGCTCAACCCCAGGAGCCGCTTCTACCTCGCTCTGAATCTCGGCTACCCGAATCTGTTCGAAAGCACCCGGGGTTGGACAGGAAGCGCGCTCATGATTCACGGTGCTTGTGTATCGATTGGTTGCTACGCGATGGGCGATGACGCCATCGCCGAGATCTACACGGCAGTGAGTGCCGCGCTGCACGCCGGGCAAGAGTCCGTCCCAGTTCACGCGTTCCCCTTCCCGCTCGACGAGCACCATCTCGCGCAGCACGCGCAGTCTCCGTCTTACGCTTACTGGCAAGAGTTGGTAACCGCCTATCGAGTCTTCGAGCACACGCACGTCCCACCGCGAATCGTGGTGTCGGCGCAGGGCTATACAGTGCTGTGACGAAACAGAATCTGCTAAAAGACCCCGATGAGCACGCAGCCGTCGAAGGTCGATCAGTTCGTGAACCGCGCGAAATCCTGGCAAGCAGAGATCCAGAAATTGCGGACAATCTTGCTCAAGTGCGGGCTCGAGGAAGACTTGAAGTGGGGCAAGCCCTGCTTCATGTTCGATGGCGCGAACATCGCCATCATCCAACCCTTCAAAGAACATTGTTCGCTCATGTTCTTCAAAGGGGCGCTGATCAAAGACACCCACGGCTTGCTTCGCAGCCAAGGCGAGAACACCCAATCCGCGCTGCGCCTCGAGTTCACGAGTGAGTCTCAGATCAAGAAGGCCGTCCTTGAGTCCTACGTCAAGGGTGCCATCGCGGTGGAAAAGCAGGGCCTCAAGGTCGACTTCAAAGCCAAGCGGGAGCTCGAGCTTCCGGCGGAGCTGACCCAAATTCTCAAAAAGGATCGCAAGCTTGCGAAAGCTTTCGAGGCGCTGACTCCGGGGCGACAGCGCGCCTATGTGATGCACTTCAACGGCGCCAAGCAATCCGCCACTCGCAGCGCGCGGATCGAAAAATGCGCTCCAATGATTCTTGCTGGCAAGGGCATGAACGATCGTTGAAAGGGTTCGATCGCGGCTCGCTTGTCGAGTCTCGAAAGCGAGCTACGCTCGATTCGTGCCTGAGACATTCGAAGCAATCGTAGAATCGCTCGCAAACGAGCGCGTGCTTGGCGCCCTTCTCGATTCGCTTCGACGCGGTTGGGGCGCCTTTGATTTAATCGCCCACCATCAACAAGGCGAGTTTCATCACGACGTCATGGTGCGAGTCGCAAACGCCAAGCCGCGCCTGCCCGGCCGGTACCTCGTCATCTCGACCAATTGCAACGGCGGCGTCAAGGAAGTCCTCTGCTTCGACGAACCGGTGGATCCGTGTGCGCTCTGGCACTTCAGATGTCCGGAGAATCCCGAATTCTCGGGCGCGCTCCCCGAGCTACTCGCTTGTGCCCGCACCGAACACTGGTTCGAGCCCTGTGAGTTGCTCCTGCCGGACGCGCGCAGTGAGCTCAAAGCCGAGTTTCGCGCGCGCCAGGCGGGCGGCGGGTGGTGTAAGCGGTTGAGCTGAACGCTGGGGCGAGACAGCGTCGGAATACGCGCGCGGCCGCCGGCATTTGTGGCTCGTGCACATCGCGGAACAAGAAGCGTCATTCGTTGGCGCACTGCTCGGCTTAGCTCTCGGTGACGCATTCGGAGCGCCATTCGAAGGCGGGGTGCTCGAGCGCGCCCTCTGGCGCATCATGGGCAAAACCGCTGACGGTCACTTTCGCTGGACCGACGACACGCAGATGGCCCTAGACCTCGCCGAGTCGCTAACCGATCGCGGCAGCGTCGATCAGGATGATATCGCGCGCCGCTTCGCGCGAGGGTACCGCTGGTCCCGCGGATATGGCCCGGGTGCAGCCAAGATCCTCAAGCTGATTCGAAGTGGTGTCGATTGGCGATTGGCCAATACACGCGTCTACCGAGAGGGCTCGTTCGGCAACGGCGGCGCGATGCGCGCGCCAGTGGTCGGCCTGTTCTGCGCTTCGGACCTTGCGTCGGTGGGTGGTCAAGCGCGCGCGACCGCGATCATCACGCACGCTCATCCGCTTGGTCAGGAGGGCGCGGCGTTGGTCGCGCTCGCGACCGCCTTGCTTCTCCATGGGCACAGCCCCTCGGGCGTTGTCGAGGCGTTGCTCGACTCTGCCGAACACGATGCGATTCGTGCCCGCTTGGTTACCGCAAAATCTTGGCTCGAAGGAGCCACGCCATCGCCGCGCGACGTCCGCGCTCAGCTCGGCAATGGCATCGCAGCGTCGGAGTCGTGCATCACAGCGATCTACATTGCGCTTCGTTTTCTCGAGCGGCCATTCTCGGACCTGCTCGCCTTCGCCGCGGCATGCCGCGGTGATGTGGACACGATTGGCGCGATAGCCGGCGCAATCTGGGGCGCGCGCAACGGCGACTCGATGCTACCGGCTGACAAACTCGAGCGCTTGGAAGACGCCGCTCGCGTGCGTCAGGTCGCCCTAGGCCTTCACCGCGTAGCGCTGGCAAAGGCGACGACCTAGGTTACTCTCTCTCGTGGCTCGAGAAACGCCCAGCATGACCGCCCGGTTTTGGATCGGTTGTTTCGCAGCAATCAGCGTGGCGGTCACGCCGTCATCATGCAAGGGTCGCTCGAGTTCGCACGTGCCATCGAGCCTCCTGCACGACGGCGATCTCATCTTTCAAGAGTCGACGTCGGGTCAAAGCGAGATGGTTCGCGCGTTGACACGCAGTCAGTGGACGCACATGGGCGTCATCATCAAGCGGCCCGCGGGAGCCTTCGTCCTCGAAGCTGCGTCGCCGGTGCGAATGACGCCTCTGGAACGCTGGATTGCTCATGGGCGTGGCGGCCGTTACGTCGTGAAGCGCCTTCGTGATGCCGAGAGCAAACTTCTCCCGGATGCCATCGACCGGATGTCCAAGCTTGGTGCCGCGTGGCAAGGCCGTCCGTACGATCTACGGTTTCGCTGGGACGATCAGGCGCTCTATTGCTCCGAGCTCGCATACAAGCTCTTCGAACGCGGCGCCGGCATTCGAATCGGCACGCTGCAGCATGCCTCGGACATGAATCTCGGCGACGAGCGTGTCCAGCAAGCAATCCGAAAACGCTTCGCGAGCGCGACCTTCGATCCCGCAGAACCAGTCGTCACTCCCGATTCGATCTTCAACGACGAGCAATTGGTCGAGGTAGACCCCTGACGCTCATTCTCTTCCCGTCCGACCCGCTGACCCGTCTCGGCCTCGAAAAAGATTTTCGAAGCGAAGTATCCTTTCGGCAAGTTCGTTCGTTTCCCTGCCATGTCTGACCAAACCAGCGAAACGCTCGAAGCGCTCTCCCACGAAGCGCGGCGGAGTTGGCACGGCTTTTTGTTGGTGTACGAGCCCTTGCGACCCGAGCTGTATCGCTATTGCCGCTATTTGACGCGCAGTCCTTGGCATGCAGAAGATCTGGCGCAAGACGCCTTGGCTCAGGCGTTCTCGACTCTGAGCCGGATGGGGCAAGCACCGCCCAATCCGCGCGCATGGCTGTTCCGCGTGGCATCGAATCTGTGGATCGATCGCGTGCGTCGCGAGCGTCACCTCGCACAGGAGCGAAGTACGGAGCCAAGCGTGTCGTCATCCGATCCGCAGGCTACGCGCGAAGCCGCGAGTACTCTGGTTGCGCAATTGGCTCCGCAGGAACGCGCGGCCGTCGTATTGAAAGACGTCTTCGAGCTGACGCTCGAGGAGATCGCCGAAGCTCTGTCGACGACCGTGGGCGCGGTCAAAGCGGCGATTCACCGCGGGCGCAGCAAGCTCGAGGAGCCCGAGCGCGACACGACGAAACGCGCGGTGCCCGAAGTGATCTCCGCCTTTTGTGCGGCCTTCAACGCGCACGACATCACGCGCATGACCGAGCTGCTCTTGGACCACGCCGCAATCGAGGTCGTGAGCGCGACCGTCGAGGGCCCTGCAGACGGCAGGGTCCTGCGCGGCATGCTCTTCGGCAGCCAGCGCATGGCGCGTGCAGCGGAGCTTGGCGGCATGGAGGCCCGCTTCGTCGCCGGAGTTCACCCAACGCCCGCACGGATGGAAGTCGTGAGCTGCCGCGGCGAGCCGCTGCTCCTCTCTTGGTACGCGCATGACGACGGCGACGCCGTGCGCGGCGTGACGCGACTCGAGCTCAGTGAAGGTCGCATCAGCGTGCTGCGCAACTACTTCTTCACGCCAGACTTCATCGAAGAGGTGTGCCGCGAACTCGGCCTGCCTTTTCGCAGCAACGGCTATCGTTGGTGGCTTCCCCCTCGCTGAAAAGGACTGTTCCCTATGTCATTCGAGCTCTACTATCACCCACTCGCATCCTATTGTTGGAAGGCGCTCATCGCGCTGTACGAAGCCGAAATTCCGTTCGAGAAGCGCCTGGTCGACTTGGGTGACCCGGCCCAACGCGCGGCGTTTCTCGAACTCACGCCGCTCGGCAAATTCCCGCTCCTTCGCGATACCGAATCAGGCCGCGCCATCCCCGAATCGAGCATCGTGATCGAGTATCTCGCGCAGCACGCTTTAGGCGCCGCGCGGCTCTTTCCAACTTCGGCGGAGCAATTGCTCGACGCGCGAGCCAAGGATCGCTTCTTCGATCTGTACGTCATGGAGCCCATGTCGAAAATCGTCGACGACAAGCTCCGACCGGACAGCGAGCGTGACCGTCGCGGCGTCGCAGAGGCCCACGCGCGCCTGGACACAGCTTATGGCATCGCCGAACGGTTCCTCAGAGCAACGGGCTGGGCGGTCAGTAATGACTTCAGCTTTGCCGATTGTGCTGCCGCGCCATCGCTGTTCTACGCGGACAAGGTGCACCCCCTCAGCGCAACTTTGCCCCATTGTCGGGCATACCTGGAGCGGCTCCAGGCGCGACCGAGTTTCTCGCGGGTACTTCGCGAAGCAGAGCCATTTATGGCTATGTTCCCTGGCTAGGGGCAGCACAAAGCTGGTACCGTGTTCGCGGAGGGCTGAACCATGATTTTGGATGAAATCCGCGGGGTCGAACAGCAACTACTGATGCCGGAGGTCCGGGCGTCTGCGGATGCACTCGACCGGCTGGTCTCGGATCAATTCGTCGAATTTGGCAATTCGGGCCGCGTCTACAACAAGGCAGAGGTGATTGCCCAGCTGATGGCCTCGCCGAACGCCAAAGTCGACGTCTCGGATTTTCAGGTCGTTGCGCTTTCCGAAGACGTCGCGCTGGCCACGTATCGAACACCCGCATCACTGCGCAGCTCGGTTTGGCGCCGTGAGGGAGGACAGTGGCGCTGCGTGTTTCACCAAGGCACGGCAGTCCCTCGGACATGAAATGGCAGCCGCGGAAGCGCTAACCATTCGACGCGCAGTTGCGGCAGACTTGCCTGCCTTGGCAGCCTTGCTCGAGGAGGCCGACGAACTGCACCGAGAAGCGCTTCCGTGGCTGTTTCGCCGCATTGACGTGAATCAGCAGATCGCGCTCCGCGAATCTTGCGTCTCGAACCCGGATCACGTCGCATTCCTCGCTGTCGCGGCTGACCGCACGCTCGCGGGCGCGCTGTGCGCCTACCTGCGCCCTCAGTCGCGCTCGCCAATCGTACAACCCGCGACGCTCGCGGAGATTGATGTGCTGGTCGTCAAATCTTCTTTCCGTCGGCAGGGCGTTGGTAAGCGGCTCGTGCAGACCGCGCTCGATTGGGCGACGGCTTCAGACGCCAGCCGCACCGTGCTCGGGGTCCATGAGTTCAATCAGGCAGCGCGTGCCTTCTGGACCTCGCTTGGCTTTCAGATCCTCTCCTATCGCTTGGTCAAGCATTCGGATTCCGCTCCCGCTACGTCGAATCGCGACACGGCCTTCGGCGTGGTGGACGAAAGAGGAGGGGACTAACCGCCGAGCCGCAGAGGACGCAGAGATCTGAGAGAGAGGAGGTTGGGTGTCCTCTGTTCGACGGTTTGCGGCGTGACAACGTGCGCTCCGACGCTGAGTGGGAACCCCAAGATCTCCATCAGATCTCTGCGGCCTCTGCGGCTCGGCGGTTCAATCTCAGGGAGCCGCTTCAGCGATGCAGGAAGCGCACGTCGTCGATCCAAAGATCGAACGGCGTTTGCTCGGGTTCGACCGTGAACTCCAGTGAAAGCAGCGAGCGCGGGTCGAAGGGGACGACTTGCCCGTAGCCCTTTTGCTTCAGCTCAGCCCAAGTGACACGCCGCTCTTGCCAGTCGTTCGTGAGTGGAATCGTGGCGCGGTGACTGTCGTAGCAATCATGCGTGCACGATCCACCGAACTCTTCTGGCGCAATTTGCGTCATTTTCGCGACGACGTTGAAGCTGCCGCGGCCACGCGCGAAGAACACGAGTCCCGCGTAAGCGGAGGCGTCGTAGCAGCGGCGGGGGCTGAAGTCTGCGGCGAGCAGCGCGCCCCACTTCGTGAACTTGCTGCCGCTGGTGTGCAGCGCAAAGTGGCTCGTACCGCGCCCACCAGGAATGCGCGTCATGGCGAGCGGTCCACCAGGGGCGGGCCTTTGCTTGCCGGTGTTGTCGTTAGATGCGCTCCAAAAGCCCGCGCGATGTTCGAGCGGCGCAATCCGAGAGTCGTTGTCTTCGAAATCGTCGATCAGCGCGTCCTCGCCGGCGGCGCGCATGGCGGGCGTGCACGGCTCGAGCTCGAGTGCGCGCGTCGAAGCGCTTGGCGCAGGTGTGGGCGAAGGGACCGGCACTGGCGTCGTCTCCGACGCGGGCAACGCCGCTCCACTCTGGCTCGGCGCGATGGGTAGCTCGCGCGCAAGCTGCATTTCCGGCGCAGGATTGGCTCGAATCCAAAGCACGGCGGCGGCGGCCAAGGCGACTCCGGTGCCCAACGCAACCCAGCCTGCGCGTTGCAGCGCGCGACGGCGGCGGTAGCGGTGCAGCACGTGCTCGATGGCAAGCTCGCGTGTGGCCGCGCTGGGTGCGTCGTTGCGCGTCGAGCGCACGAGCTCGCGCGCGTCAGGTGCGGCCGAATGCGCTAGGCGCGGCGGCTGAGACGGCGCTTGCGCGGTGCGCGGCGCTTGGGACGAACGCGGCGCCTGCGAATTGCGCGGGGCTTGCGACGTGCGGGGCGCCTGCGAGTTGCGCGGCGGTTGTTCGGGGTCTGAAGGATCGCCAGTCACGTTTTGGCTCCAGGAAATTGCTCGCGCGCACGCAGACGGCGCAGCGACTGATCGAACTCTTCACGAGCGACGCGCAGGCGCGAACTCACGGTGCCGGGTGGCACATCGAGCAAGTTCGCGATTTCCGGCACGGTCATCTCTTCCAGCTCGTACAGCACGAAGACCGCACGCTGCTCGAGCTTCATGGACGACAAAATCTCGTTCAGGTCACGCCGGGCGTGCGCGAGCTCCGCGAGTCGCTCCGGGCCGGGCTCGCTCCGCTCGCTATCGGAAAGCGGGTCATCCTCACCGAGCCAGGCGTGGGGGTCTTCACGCCTTCGTTTCAAACTGCGACGGCGAGTGGATGCGACGCGCAGGGCCGTCGCAAACAGAAAGCGCTTCTCGCTCTCAGCTGCAATCGCGTCCAACTTGCGACTCGCGACGACGAATACTTCTTGTGCGGCGTCATCCGCGTCAGCCGCGGACAGCCCCAGCCGGCGGAGGCTGCGCCAAACAAAGTCGAAATGCGCCGACATCAGCGCGCGGATCCGAGTTTCCGTGGCGCTTTCTCCGATCCGGGGCTGCGAGCGAGAGCCGAAGAATGGCAAGCGTGACAAACGAACCGAGTTCGACTGACTGAGTTGGAGCGCGGGGCTAGCCACTAACGAATATCATGGCCGCGACTCTGCCCGACGATCAAAAGAACGACCTGCGCCTAGAAATTCCTAGCGCGCCGCGAAAAACACGCGGAGCTCGGCCCTCGTGGCAGCTTGGTGATTGCTGCCAGGCGGCCAATCGTTCAGCGGTTGGAGGCGCCGCTCAGGGGGCGGGCGACGCGCCAATTGGCATTCACCATAACGCGCAACGCGCGCGTCATGCCGAGATGTTAAAAACCTCACTGGCTCTGTCACGGTGTCTGCACGCAACACCTTACACCTCTCGATCGCCCGGGTCCTCGGAATCAATCATCAAGTCATCATCACCCACGAGGATGGTCTGCTCGGCAGGGCGCCGCGCTGCGGGCCGCAGCGTTGGCGGCACGGGCTTCAAATCGCTCGCCGTGAGCTCGATCGTCGACTCGGGGACCGTACTGATTCGATAAGCGCTGCGCCCCAATGCATCACGCGTGAACGAAGGTTCGTTCTCGCCGAACGCACGAGCAACCGGCACCACGGGCTCGGAGTTGCTCATCAGCTTGTGCATCGCGTCTTTCGCAGCCGCCCAGAACGACGGACGCAAACCACTCCCACGCCGGTCGAGTCGCAGTGCCGATTCGAGCGCGGTCCACAACGCGCGCACATTGCCGAAGCGCTCATCGCGATCGAGCGCCAGCGCGTGTGCGACCCAGGCGTCCACCTCAGGCGGCAAATCTGGCCGGAATTTGCGCAAACTCGGACGTTCGCCAGTGGTCGCGTTGACGAATTTCTCCTGCATGCTCGTGCCGGCAAAAGGCAGCTTGCCGGCGAGCACGCGAAACAGCACCACACCGAGCGAATAGACATCGACGCGCGCGTCCATCAAGTCCGACACGCCCTGCCAAGCCTCGGGCGCCATGAAGCTGGGTGAGCCCATCACCGTACCCGGCGCGGTGAGCGGCGCGGCTCGCTTCAGCCGCGCAAGGCCAAAGTCCAAGAGGCGCACGCCCCCGCCGTCGAGCAAGAAGATGTTCGCCGGCTTGAGATCGCGGTGCAAAATCCCCTCTGCGTGCGCCACTTCCAAGGTGCGCACGACCGGCTCGAAGATTTGCACCATGCGCTCCAGCGGAATTCGCCCGTTACTGAGCTCGATCGTGAACAAGTAATCATCGAGGTCCATGCCTTTGAGCAGTTCCATCACCAGGCACAGCTCACCCGCATCGCCACGAAACAGATCGAACAACTCCACGGCTGCGGTGCCTTTGAGCACGCTCATCGCCTGCTGCTCGCGCATCAAACGTTCGACCGCGTGCGGCTCACGCACCGCCTTCACCCCCAAAATTTTCACCGCCACGGCGCGCTGCATCCAACGATCGGTCGCTCGATAGACGGTGCCCTGACCACCGCGGCCAATCACTTCGATTAGCTCATAACGCTGGCCAACGACTTGACCGCTCCTGTCTTCCAGCTTCGCCACACGAGCAATGTATCACCGAAGTAACAGCGCATCATCGCAGCGCCGCCCGGGCCCTTGCGCCGCACGCGAGCTCATTCTCGCCTCAGCCTCCCGACAAATCCCCAACGATCCCGAACGACTGCCAATCGCTCGGAGCTCGCAGTTATCGGGCGATCGACGCGTGCCGTTGTTAAGGGCGAGGGCCAAGGTGAACTCCGACTCGCTTCGTTTCGACATCGTCGATCACGTGATGCTAATCGTCCACGCCGACGTACCGCCACGCGACGCAGATTGGACGCGAATGACCGTGGTTCGCAACGCGAGCCGCGATCGACTTCGGGGGACTCTGGTGATCGCTCCGCCGCGAGCCAGCATCAACGCGAGCCAACGCGCAGACGTGGCTCAGTTCATGAAAGGGACCAATATCACCATCGCCGTGGTGACAGACTCAGCGCTGATTCGCGGCGTCGCGCGCGCAGTCGCATTCCTCGGTGTCCAAGTCCGCGCGTTCACGCCCAACGAGCTGACCAGCGCGCTCACTTTCCTAATCGTCCCCCCCTCTCGCCACGCCGAAATCATCCGCCGCATCGAGCTCATGAAAGCCCAACTCGCCAGCAATCTGAGCAACCCCTCCCCGTAGCGCGTCACTTCGATTCGCGGCAAACGTCGCGCGAGCGCTGAGTTCGGCCCCTGAGGTTGAACCGCCGAGCCGCAGAGGCCGCAGAGATCTGAGGGAGATTTGGGGTTCCCACTCAACGTCGGAGCGCACGTGGTCACGCCGCAAACCGTCGAACAGAGGCCCCCCAAGCTCCTCTCTCAGATCGTCGAAGCTCATCACATCACTTGGATTCGAGGCGAACGTCGCGCGAGCGCTGAGTTCGGCCCCTGAGGTTGAACCGCCGAGCCGCAGAGGCCGCAGAGATCTGAGGGAGATTTTGGGGTTCCCACTCAACGTCGGAGCGCACGTGGTCACGGTGCATACCGTCGAGCAGAGGAACCCCCAAGCTCTTCTCTCTCAGATCTCTGCGGTCTCTGCGGCTCGGCGGTTAGTCCCTCTCCCTCGTCCGCGACGCCGAAGGCTGTGTCGCGCTGCGACGTGGCGCGTGACCATCAAAAAAAGAAACCCGGATCGCGCGCAGACGAGGCGTGATTTGGGCTTCTCTTGTTGATGGGGCCGGAGCGCGGCGCGTGGCGTCGCAGCCTTCGGCGTCAGGCTTTGAGATTGGCGAGCGGACCGCCGCTGTTGAGCAGTGGATCGCCGAAGCTCATCACGTCTTCGTAACCCATGTAGTGGAAGCACGAGACGAGCATGTCGGCGAACGAGGCTTTGTTTTGGAAATCGAGCAGGCGGCCCATTTTGAAGTGACCGCCGGCGCCGCCTGCGAGTACCACCAGCGCGTCGTTCTCGGAGTGCACGTCGCCTTGGCCGAGCTCGTTCCAGTGCACGACGAGGGTGTTGTCCCAGAGTGTGCCGCCGGTGCCGTCGGGCGTAGCTTTGAGCAGCTCGTGAAGGGTGACGCTCTGTTCCCAGAGGTGCTTGTGGATCGCGCGCACTTTGCCGAACGCTTCGTCGTCACTGACGTGGGAAATGTCGTGGTGACCTTCGGTCATGCCCAGCTTTTTGTACACGCGGTTGCTGGTGTTGCCGCTCCAGTTGAAGTTGATCGAGCGCGTGCGATCGCAGGCGAAAGCCCAGGCGCTGACTTTGAAGAACAATTGTCCGAGCGCTTCGTGCTGGTCGTCGTCGAATACGGCGATCTTGGGCGTGGCGAAGGGCGTGGGATTGCAGGCCGCGCCGCCGCCGATCGCGAGCAATGAGCGTTCGATGTCGCGCAGCGCTTGAGTGTGCTGATCGAGTCGCTGTCGGTCGCCCGCGCCGAGGTTGGCGCGCAGCGAGCCAAGCTCACCGATCGCGTTGTCGAGCGCAGACTGCTTCATGGCGATGCGCTTGGCCAGGGCAGCAGCAGCGGCTGGATCACTGGTGTTGCCCGCGAACAGCGCCGTGTACGCGTTGTACGGATCGGTCTCTGGGTTCACGGGGCTCTGCTGGCCAACCGGACCCGCGTGAGAGCTCACGTTCCAGATGTTGTTTTCCTTGGTATTGACGCGAAATACCAAGTGGCGAGTGGAAACTCCGGGGTTGTCTTTGAGCACGCGCTCGCCGATCTCGTGGTCCGCGCTCGGCCCCGTGACGTAGCCGATGGTTTGATCCGCGCCGCCGATCGGGAACGCTCCTTCGCCTGATTTCCAGGGCGCAAGGGACGCGCCGCCTTGTTGGTGGCCGTCCGCGCGCTCGTTCGACTTGAACTTGTTGTAACGGCGATCGAGCCGGTTCAAGAGCAGCAGGTCTTTGCGATACGGCTCGAGCGGCGCCAAGAACTCGTCGAAGGTGAAGCTGGTCTCACCCGCGTCGATGAAGCGACGCTTGGTCTGATCGCCGTTGGCTTGAAATACGAACATGATGCGGCGAGGCACCGTTGGCGTCGCCCCCTTGGCCGAGCGAGGCAACATCGCTTCGAGCAAAGGCAGCCCGATGCCGAGTCCCGCGGCGCCGCGCAGCAACGTTCGCCGACTGAGTCGCTTGCTCATGGAGCCTCCGGATTTTGAGCGGGCAGGTACTGGAATGCGTCGGTCTGCGTCAGCGCGATCAACAGCTCGGACAAGCTGTAAGCCTTGCCCTTGAACGATTGGGAAAGCTGCGCGAGCGAGCAGGCATCCGCCGGGTCCGCGTCGCGACCGTAGAAGAAGCGGAATGATTTGGTCACGTAGCAGGAGCGCACTTCTTCACTCTTGGCCAGCATTGCGCCGAGCTCGTTGGGGTTCGATACCGGCCCATTCGCGTCTTTGGTGCGCGTGATGGTGCTGTTGGTATCGACGGCGGCTCCGTGCTCGTCCGCGGTGCGCGGGCGCCCCACGGCGTCGAAGCCTTCGAATACGACCCCTACCGGGTCCATCGAATCATGGCACGCGGCGCACGACGGCACGGTGCGGTGTTGCTCCAAACGCTCGCGTTGCGTGAGGTTCGACGTGTTCGTCGTCTCGAGCGTGAGGTTCACGTCAGGCGGCGGGGCGGGCACCAATTGACACAGCACATCGACGCGCACTTTGAGTCCGCGACGCACGATGGAGGTGCGCGTCGCCTTGTCGCGCGCGAGCATCATGCCCTGCGTCAGGACACCCGCGCGGCCGGGCGCATCCACCTTCGTGAAGTCGCTACCGGTAACGCCCGTGAGCCCGTAGTGCTTGGCGAGATCGGCGTTGGCGAACGTGTACTGCGCCGTGAACAGATCGCTCAGATTGCCGTCGGGCCGCGACAGCACGCTGGTCACGAATGCGCGCGTTTCCTGCTGCAAGAGCGGCACTAGGTTCGGATCGAGATCGGGATAGAGCGTGGCGTCACGAGTGAACGTGGTCGGCAACGTGTCCGTCCCGAGCCACTCGTCGAAGTACTCGAGTAAGCGCGATGCTTTCGTGCTTTTCAACATGCGCCGCGCTTGCTCTTCGATCTGCGCGGGGGTCGACAATTGGTCGGCTTCGGCCGCGTCGAACAGCGACTGGTCGGGCATCGATTGCCAGAACAGGTAGCTCAAGCGGTTCGCCATTTCGTAGGGCGAAGGGCGCGTCGTCGAGTTGGCCGGCGCCGCGCCGAACTCGACGCGGTACAAGAACTTCGGCGACTGCAGGAACGCGAACGCGGTGGCGCGCACAGCGCTGTCGAAATCGTATGCTTTCAGCGACTTGTCGAAGATGGCGGCGTACTGCGTCGACTCGTCCGCGGTGAGCGGCCGGCGAAACGCACGCTTGCCGAAGTTGTCGATGAACGTGCGCGCGCAATCCAGCTCAGCGCCCGCGGTCGGCGAGCACGACAGAAACGTCTTGTTCGCGGCGATCGAGTCCAAGAATTGCTCGGCTGCATCCACATAGCCCTGCGCGACGAGCGTGGACACACCGAGGTAGTCCGCGTTGTTGCGAAAGCCGAGCGACTCGGTCTCGGACGGGAAGCTGCGCGTTGCCGACGCCACCAAGGCCTGCGTTGTCGGCGAATCACCGAGCAGATCGGTCATCGTGTTGCGATACTCGGCGTTGCTCATTCGCCGCAGCGGCGCACGTCCGGGCGTCGGATTCTTACAAGCCGCGGATGACAGCACCTCTTCTGGAGTCTTGGCTTCGACCGCTGCGGCACCGGCTGAGCCGGCTTGGGCCGTGGCAGGCTGATCCGAGTCGCGCTTGAAGTTGACGTCACAAGCGGCCAGGCCGAGCACCGAGACGCACAAGCCGAGCACGGCTGCGAAGCGAGAAGTCGTGACAGCCATCGGGCTGTTAATCGTAGCGCGCGACGTCGCCGCGCGATCGAACTAAACGACAAATGGCGGCGAAGATCTGGAAAGCGGCGGGTGAAACTTTCGAAGTCTCGCGGAAAATTCTGCGCGCGCGGAGTAAGGAATGTTTACCACTCCCATGCGCCGAGCTGCACGTACACCGTGGTCAGCGCGACACATGGTCTCGAATTTTTCCGGAGCGTGCGTGCGCTCACTCTGCGGGTTGATTCGCTCAACCGGCGTCTTGATCGTCGAGGACGAGCTCTTTTTCCAGCGTGCAGCGTTCCTTGTTCGGCGACAGCTCGTACTTCACGGTCGTGAAACCGCTGCCGCTGACTTCGAGCTCGGTGAAGCCGGCAGTGAACAGCTGACAGACGAGCGCGGGCACACCATCGGGCGCGTTTGCTGCTCCGGCTGCTCCGGCTGCTCCGGCTGCTCCGGCCGCCCCCGCCGAAGCCTCCAACCCGGCCGAGACCGGCGCAGAAGCATCGAACGGCGAGCCGTCCGCGTTGACCTTTTCGCAAAAAGTCACTTCGAGCCGAGCATCGGGCGCCGAGAGGCGAAAGTCCTCTTTGGCCGAGCCAGCGTAAGTAACGTGCACCACGGTGTCTGCGGGCAACGGTCGCGAACGTAGCTTGAGTACGACTTTGAACTTGGGGTCGGCGCCCGAGCACGTCGACGGCTTGTCCGGGCCGCAACTCCAAAGCAGGAGCGTCCCCAACGACAAAAGCACGAGCAACCGAGACACGGGCAGGTCCTAACGCGGAACGGTCAGGGCCGGAAGGGGGCGAAAAACGAGCTGGTCAGGGGGCTTTGAAACGCGGGCCGAAGGCTTTCAAGCTGAGGCGCTGCAACACGCTCGTGCCTTCCTGCTCTGCGTTGATCTCGAGCACGGTGATGCCAATGCCGGGACAAAACACGGTCGTTGTCTTTCGCGTGGCCGCACCAAGCCGGGCGTCCTCCACCGTTTGAATACACCCGGAGAACTTCCCCGCGGGCACGTCCACGCTCAGGTTCACGCTGGTAACCTTCACAATACCATCGTCACCGGGCCACTCGGCGTTCTGTTGGAGCGGAAGCTTGAGCAGGTAACCGCCCTGCGCACTGCGCACACCGCCGGGTTCGAAGTAATAGCGCTTGCGGACTTGGCCGGCGAGGCTCAACTCCGCGAGTTCGGGACGTGGGCGCTTGATCTCGAAGACCGCCAAACCACGCTCGTTGGTTTCTTCGATATAGGTGGCGTACGAGAAGACGGTGTCGTTTTCGAGCGGCAAATAGCGGGTCAAATCATTCGCCGCAGCCGCGGGTGCTGCACTCGGTGGAGCCGCAGGTGTGGGCGCGCAGGCCGTGCTTCCCGCCGCGAGGAACAGCCACAGGACGAGCCGTCTCAATGTGGCCCCTGATACGCGTACCAAACGACAGCCATGAACAAGCCGAGCGCGACGAACAAGAGGTACTTCATCAGCGGATCGGGTTCGATGCGGCGCGCGAGCTCACGCGCTGCGGCCGCCACGATCGGATCCTCGGTCGACTCGGCCAACTTGGCTGCTCCTTCGCGGACGGCTTGGTAATTCCCCGCTTCGAACGCGGCGACCAACTGCTGCAGCGCTGGGTCCCTCGGAAACTCCAATAGAAATTGCGGACGCTCGCGGCCATCCGCGTTCAGCGCAGGAGCGGTGGCGGGCGCGGGCGCATCGGGCGGCGCTTCCGGCGCGGACAACTTCTGGGCGTCTTCGGCTTCGCTCATCGGCTCTCAGAATTGGAAGTATACGAAGGGAACGGCTTCGGCGCTCGCCATTCGCCGCACCAAGAGTAACACCGCAAACAGCGCAGCTCCTTGGATAATCCCCGGCAAGGTGCCGAAGCGAACCCGCAGCTTCGACTCGAGCTCGAGAGGCACGAAATGCATGCCCAGACCGAGGGCCAGCACCAACAGCACGCGGAGGTCGAGATTCGGGTGATACGTGGTGAACGTCAGCAGCTCACCAAAGATCGCTCGCGCATCACGGAACGCGTGCGCGCGAAAGAAGACCCAGGCCAGCAGCACGAACTGAAAGGTGGCGAACGTAGACAGCACGCGCAGCCACGGCCTCTGCGCAATCAGGTCGCCGAAGCGTTCACGCCACGCGCGGTTACACGCGAGAGCCACGCCGTGTAGCCCGCCCCAAACCACGAACGTCCAGCTCGCACCATGCCAAAGGCCGCCGAGCAACATGGTCGTGATCAAGTTCAGGTAGGTGCGAAGCGAGCCGCGACGATTGCCCCCCAGCGGGATGTACAGATAATCGCGCAGCCAGGTGGAGAGCGAGATGTGCCATCGTCGCCAAAAATCCACGATATCGTGCGCTTGGTACGGCGCGGCGAAGTTGGGCGGGAAGCGCACGCCGAGCAGGGCCGCCGAGCCGATCGCGATGTCGGTATAGCCGGAGAAATCGCAGTAAATCTGCACGGCGTAGCCGACCATGGCCACGTAGCACTCGAGCCCCGAGTATTGCGTGGGCGCGTCGAACACGCGATCCACGAGATTGAGCGCGAGGTAGTCGGCAATCGCCAGCTTCTTGAACAAGCCGGTCGCGATCAACAGCAGCGCCGAGCTCGCTGCGCCCTCTTCCCACGCTGGCGGGCGCGCGAGTTGCGGCAAGAGGTCCCGCGGGCGAACGATAGGACCTGCCACGAGGTGCGGAAAGAACGCGACGAACGTCAGGTATTCGAGATAGCTCGGGTGGGGCTCGAGCTCTCCGCGATACACGTCGATCACGTAGCTCATCGACTCGAACGTGAAGAAGCTGATCCCCACTGGCAGCGCGATCGACAGCACGGGCACTGGCACGTGGACGCCCAGCGCGTCGAGCCCGGCCAAGGCAGTTTCGACGCCGAATTTCGCGTACTTGAAGTACGCGAGCACGCCCAGGTTCATGATCACGGTCAGCGTCAGCCAAGCCTTGCGAGCGCGTGGCGAAGGAGCGCGACCGATGGCATGGCTGAGCAAGAAGTCCGCCGACGAACAGGCGAAAATCAGCGCCAGGAACGCCACACCCGATTGGGCGTAGAAGAAATAGCTCGCGCCGAGCAGAAACAGTAGCCGGAGCAGGCGCACGCGCGCACAGAGCCAGGTGACGACGAAGGCCAGGGCGAAGAATTTGGCGTAGGCGATCGTCGTGAACTGCACGTCGGCGCGCACGTTACACGAACGGGGCGCTCGGGGTAGAGTAAGAGAGCGTATGCCTCTGCCATCTTACTTTTGGACGCGCTGACGTGCCGATCGCGCGCCTCCTGCTCTGGTTGATGAGCCTCACCTCGCTCGCTTGGTGCGGGCTTTCTTGGCCGCATTCGCGGCCTGGTTCGCTCGAACTCGGTTTGGCCTTGGTCGGGCTGGTTTTGTACGCGACTTATGGCGTGCTTTGGCCGCAGTGCGGCATGTACGGCGAGGCGCTCGCGCGCGGCAAGGCGGGGACACGCCGCATTGCGTTGACGTTCGACGATGGGCCGCACCCAATCACGACACGCGCGGTGCTCGAGCTGCTGCGCGCCTACGACGCTCGAGCCACGTTCTTCGTACTCGGTCACAAGGTGGAAGCTCACCCGGACGTGGTGCGCGAGATTCACGCCGCTGGCCACGCGCTGGGCATTCACGGCTTTCAGCACGATCGCCTATTTTCGTTCCGGTCACCGACCTATGCGCGACGACAAGTCGAGCGAACGCGCCAAGCCATCGTCCACGCCTGCGGTGTCACTCCGAGCTTATTTCGTCCGCCGGTTGGCTTTGCCAGCTACCGCACGTTCCGCGGCGCCGAGCAGGCCGCCGCACGTGTCGTCGCTTGGAGCGTGCGCAGTTTGGACGGTGTGCGTAACGCAAAGCCGAGCAGCGTGGCCAAACGGGTGATCGAGCACCTCGAAGACGGGGCGATCGTGCTCCTGCATGACGCAGCCGAGCGCGACGACTTCACCCCGGCATCGATCGCCGCGTTGCCCGAAATTTTACGGGCGCTCCGCGAGCGCGGACTCGCGACGGTGAGCGTCGATCAGCTGTGAGCGAAGTGCGTTCAACCCGCTGAAAGCTCGCCGGATGCGCCGAGCACGAAGCGGCGCTGGTAGCCACGCGTCTGATTTTGAATCGTGACGGTGACCGTGCCGTCACGACCGTAGTGGTACTGCTCGACGATCTGCTCGGACAGGCCGTCACAGCGCTCCGCCGAGCGCCCGCGCAGATCCTGATCGCCCAAGAAGCGCGGATCGTAGGGGAAATAGATATCACCCCACGGAGTGAGATCGCCCTCGGGTCGACCGTCACCCCCGAGCTCGCTGCACTCCAAATAACGCAGGTGACCCACGGCGTGGACCGGCCGGTAGCTGCGCTCGATCAAAAAATCGCCCGACTCACTGACCGTGCCTTTGTCCAAGATCGGGTCGAAGATCTTTTCGCGACCCGCTTCACCTTCTCGCCAAACACCGAAGTGACGAGTGATGGCTTCACGCACGAACACGCCCGCGTCCGGGTCGGCGGCGATCGCCAGACCCACGGCGGTCGCCGCGTGCGGCTGGGGCGCGAGCTGGACTTTGCGTTTGTAACGCTCGCGCAGCATTTTGCCGACCATGGGAAATGCGGTGGCTCCGCCGACCAAGTACACCGCGCCCAATTGCCGCGCGTCGTTCGGGTCGATGCCACGGTCCTCGAGCTTGCCGAAAACGCGCTCCAGCAGCGAAAGCGAGCGGTCGATCAGCGGTCGCGTCGCGTCGTACAAATCGGCCAAGTCGAGCGTGATCGACTCCGCTTGTGGAAGCACTCGGCCGAGGTCGATCAACATGCGGCGCGAAGACGAGGTGAGCGCCTCTTTGGCCTCGCGACACAGCTCGAGCAGGCGCGCGCGTTCCACGTAGCTGAGCGTGTGCGGATCGATCTTCGCGGCGCGCAGCGCGAACTCGAAGATCAACTGATCGAAGTCGTCTCCACCGAGCTCACCGATGCCTTCGCTCGCGATCAGCTCGAAGCGCCGATGTTCGAGCGAGACCGCAGAGGTATCGAAAGTGCCACCGCCCAGATCATAGACGACGACGTAGCGCTTCGGACTGCGCTTGGCGATCGTGCCCAGGTTGCGATAGGCGAACTCGATCGCCGCAGCCGTCGGCTCATTGACCATGCCCAAGACTTCGAAGCCTGCGCGTCGAAACGCTTCGATCGTGAGGTAGCGTTGACGAGTGCTGGCGTTCGCGGGCACCGCAACCATCGCTTCCAGTGGTTCATCGGCTGAGATGTCGAGATTGCTTTGCTCGACCAACAAGCTGCGGATTCTCGTCAGGTACGTCGCTACGAGCTCGACCGCGCTAGTCTGAGCCATGCCCAGCTCAGCGAACACCTCGTCGGGCGAAACGCGACTGACCGCGCGCTTGATCGAGCGCAGCGCGCCGTCTGGGTTCTGGTTGAAACGGGCCGCGGCTTCCCAGCCCAGCTCGAGCTTGCCGTGGCTGTTCGCGGCCAAGCCCGGCACGAAGTCGGTGTAGCCCTGAGGGGTTTCGAATTGAGCGATCGGGTAGCGGCCTTGGTCCACCGCAGCGATCACGGTTCTCGTCGTCCCGAAGTCGATGCCCAGTCGCATGAGGGATTTTATCGCGCCTTGTCGGGCGATGGACAAGAAGAGTTGGGCAAACCGAGCCCTTTTTCGAGCACGCTCGGGAAACCTACGCGAATTATTCAGTATTTACGGCAAATCCGCGTTCTTTTTCGGATGCGGCGCTTTACTCGCGCCCGGCCGGCTGGACCCCGGCAGGCTGACGACGAAGCGCGCGCCCGAAGCAAAGCCGAGATCGAGCGCGATGCTACCCCCGACCCCCTCGACCAAACCGCGACACACCGCGAGTCCGAGCCCGGTGCCCTTGCCGACATCTTTGGTGGTGACGAATGGCTCGAAGAGTCGATCACGCACGGCGACCGGAACACCGGGACCGTTGTCTTCGACGCTCAGTTCGACGCCGTCGAGCGTGGCCCGAGCCGTGACTCGAACTCGCCCCCCGCCCGCGAGCGCATCCACCGCGTTCAGTACCAAGTTGAGGACGAGCTGCACCAGCTGCTCGTCGCTCAGCGCAACGCTCGGTAAACCTTCAGGTATAGAAAGGTCGAGCTCGACGTCGCGCATGACCTTCTGCGGAGCGATCAGAGCGATCGTATCGGTGACGGCCGCGGCAACGTCACCGTGCGCCACTCCCATGATGGGTTGAGGCTCCCCGGGACGAGCAAACTGCAGCAAATCACGCAAGATTCGATTGATTCGCTCGGTTTCCTTGCGCATGCGTTGCAGGAAATCGTGCTGCTCGCTGGCATCGAGTCCGCCCTCGAGCAGCAGGTCTTCGAGTCCGAGCAGCGCGGCAATCGGGTTGCCGACTTCATGGGCCAGACCCGCAGCCAAGCGACCGACCGACGCCAAGCGTTCCGAGCGAATCAGGCGGTCTTGTGCCTCCTTCAGGCTGACCGTCGCCCGCTCGACTTCGTCTATCTTGGCTCGCAAGGCTTCCTCCTCGCGGATCAAGGTTTCGGTCATCGTGTGCAAGTTACGACCGAGCTCGCTCAGTTCGCGCGCCCCCGCCTCCGGTACCGAGAAGCGCCGGGCGCCCGTGGCCACCCGGGCCGCCGCTCGTGCGAGATCGTCGAGCGGTCGCACGATCAGCCTCGTTAGCGCGAAGTAGGCAGCCACCAACAACACCAAGCCAACGAGCAGCGAATACAGACCGAGCAAGCGGACCAGCGGTGCGGCCCGGGCGGCGCCATCATCGGTGCGCAAAATTGCCGCGACTGCTCCGTCGGCGTTGGGCACGATGACCTCGAGCGCCTTGTGCTTCTCGAGCCCCAGCACGCGCTCCGTGCCAGCCGCAATTCGCGCCGGCAGCAGATCCACGATCTGCGGCTCGCCGGCGCGCGCCACTGGTAGGCCGTCCGCCCCGTACACGCCCAACGCAGCAACACCCTGCGAGCCGACCTCCGCACCGAGCAAGCTCAACAGCTGCTCCGGAGAGCGATGCGCGCGTGCCTCCAAAACATGGCCAGCGACCGCTCGACCGAGTGCCTGCGCGTGCGCTTCGCGCACTTGTCTCAAGGTGAAACTTGCATAAGTGGCGACGGCCATGAACAGCGGCACGAATGCCAACAGAAACAACCCGCCCAAGAGCAGCAGGATCTGAAGGCGTAAACCGGCGCGCACCCGCGCTACGGTATCCGACCTTTTCGCACAGTCCTGGTTTCTGGCGAAAGTTGGGAAAAGCCGCGAGAAAGTGGGCCGTTTCGAGCGCGCTCTGATACCGAAAATCGCACATGGACCCGCTCGTGCGCTCGGCCCTTTGGGTGCAGCAACTGATCACTCGAAGCTCCGGCCTGGTGCTGAGCTTTGCGCTGAGTGGCTACCTCGTTTACTGGGCGGTCGAACCGCCGCCCGTACTCTGGAGCGTCGCTGCCACGTTGCTGCTCGCTGCATCGCTCGGCTATCGCTTATTGAAGCGACTGCGTTTGCTGTCCTCTTCGGCCGCCGAGACGACACGACTCGACCTCGAACTGTTCACCCACTTGCTGGTGCTGGCGTACGGCGCGATCTTGCACACCCCGGGGGGTTTGGATGGTCCGTACTACCCGGCGGTGTACGCGCTGGTGATGATCTGTTCGAGCTTCGCCAAGCCGCTCGCCGCCGCTGGCACGATTGCATTCGCGGTGCTGATGGAAGCCGCGCTCAACTTCATCGCCTGGGGTAGCCACGACACGGATCGCGTGTTGCCTCACGCCGCGCTGCTGGGTGTGTTCGCGTTCTTGAACATGTTGGTGTTTCGCGCGGAAATTGCGCGAATCCGCACACTTTCACGGCAACGCATCGAGACCGAACTGCGCAAGATGAAGGACGCCGCGCGCTCGTATCGCTTGCTCGGCGCACCGACGAGCATCGGCGAGCGGGGCACGGCGCCGAGCCCAGACGCAGAAGAGCGCTTGTTGCGCTCGGGCGTGGACGAGATCCATCAAGCGGTCGAGTTTGCGCTGATCTTGCTGTGCCGAACACTCGGACTGCGCACCGCGTTGCTGCTCGGGCTCGACTCGAGCGGTAGTCAGCTGCACATCCAAGAGCTCTCCAGTACGGAAGACGGCATCGCCAGCGGCCCATTCAGCGCGCGAGACGGGATCTTCGGCGCGAGTCTGGCGAAAGGCTCACTGCTTGCCATCGCTGGCCCGAAAGCAGGCGCGCACGTGCCCTACTACACGCGGAAGCCCGCGATCGGCGCGGTGTGCGCCACGCCGCTGCTCGACCACGGTAACGCCCGAGGGTTGCTGGTGGTAGATCGCGAATCGAAAGAGCCGTTCTCCGCGGAGGAGGAAGAAACCCTGCGTTCCGCGGCGCACTTCGTGCTCCGGGCGATCGAGAACGAGCGAGTGTTCGTGCAGCTCGATCGAGCCAAGGTCGAGCAAGGCAAGCTATACCGCGCTGCAAACGCGCTTGCTTCGGCAACGACCGAAGCGCAAGTGATCGAGGCTGGCGTGAGCGGTGCGCGCGAGTTCGCAGCCTTCGACTTTGCGGTCGTGACCTTGTTCGACAAGAACTCGAACGAACACGAGATCTGCGCGGTGAGTGGTGAGGGTGCCAGTGAGTTGGTCGGGCAGCGCTTCAAGCACAACTCCGGCTTGGTCTCGATGGTGGTCGCGAACCGCCATGCCTTGCCATATCGCGGGGACTACGATCCGTCGCATCAGACAGTGTTCACGCGCCGCTTGAACCCGCCGTCGATGCCCTCACTACTCGTGTTGCCGCTCCTGGTTCACGATCGCGCGCTCGGCACCCTGGTTTTGGGCTCGAATCGGCGTGGTGCGTTCGGCGATTCCGTGCGCCCCACGCTCGAGGTCTTGGCCAGTCACGTGGCGGTATCGCTCGCCAACGCGCGCATGCTGAAGCGCCTGGAAGAGATGGCAACGATGGACGGCATGACCGGCCTCTTCAACAAGCGTGCGCTGCAGGACGTCGCAGCGCAGAAGCTGAAGAGCGCCCTGCGCTTCAAGAAGCCGCTTTCTTTGTTGGTGTGCGACATCGACCACTTCAAGAAGGTGAACGACACCTACGGGCACGATGTGGGCGACCTCGTGATCAAGGGCTTTGCCGACGTACTCAAGCGCGTGAAGCGCGACACGGACGCCGTCGGTCGCTTCGGCGGCGAAGAGTTCGTGATCGTGTGCGAAGAGACCGACGAACGCGGCGCGATGCTGCTCGGTGAACGCATCCGCAGCGAACTCGAGGCCACCAGTTTCCACACAGAACTCGGCACGATCCAGGTCACCTGCTCGGTGGGCGCGGCGCTCTTCCCGCTCGCTGGCCAAAGCTGGGAAGCATTGTTCAAGTCGACCGACGAGGCGCTGTACGCGTCGAAACGCGGTGGCTGAAATCGCGTCACGCTCTGGATGCCGAAACTGCAGGGTTGCGCGGCCTGAACGAACGCCTTCGCTAAACCAAGCGAAAGCTCATTTTGGCTGCGCGGGCGGCCTCGCCATCAGCGTCGTCGCGATCGCCGATCACCAGACAGCGCGCGGGCTGCACCTTGAGCAGCTCGGCCGCGCGCAGGTAGCCCTCGGGATCGGGCTTGAGTCGTCGAGGTCCGTTGACTTCACCGTTGGCGACAACCACGTCGAACAAGCTACGTACGCCGAGCGCGTCCATCTTGCGCTCGGCGGGGTAGTCGCTCACGAGCGCGGTTTGTCCGCCCTGACCTTTGAATGCCCTCAGCTCCGCCAGCAACGATTGACGCGGAAAGCGACTGATCCACTTGCGCGGGCGCTCGATCATCCAGTGCCGAACCACCAGCTCTACCTCGGCGACGGGCACGCTGAGCTTCTCCGCGGTGCGAGCAAGCTGGCCGGCGAAGGGACTTTCGTGAAGCGTCGCCAAGGCGCGGCTTTCACGTTGCTCCTCGCGCATCGCCTCGTGTTCGTGGCGAAACTGGCGCAGCGTTTTGATCGCGGACTGGCCGAGAAGTACGAGCTCGACGGCCATGGCAAGCTTCACCCAGCGCTGGGTGTAGAGCGTGCCATCGAGGTCCACGAGCCAAGCGTCGTATTGCGCAGTCATTGATAGCTCACTTAACCCGACTCTCGAACGAAGAACATCACTCCTTCGCTTTGCCGAAAATCTTGGAATGGGGCGGCACCGAGCGCACGAGCCAAACGTTTCCGCCGATCACCGAGCCTTCACCAATCACGGTGTCGCCACCGAGAATGGTGGCGCCGGCATAGATCGTCACGTTGTCTTCGATCGTCGGATGGCGCTTTTGCTTCGCGGGATCGCAGCAATCCGAGCGGCGAGTACTGAGCGCGCCCAAGGTGACCCCTTGATACATTTTGACGTTGCGCCCGATGATCACCGTTTCGCCAATCACGACTCCAGTACCGTGATCCAAAAAGAAGCCCGGACCAATTTGCGCGCCGGGATGAATATCCACACCGGTCAAGCCGTGCGCATACTCGGCGATGATGCGCGGCACGATCGGCACGCGCTCCGCGTACAACACCTGCGCGATGCGATGCGCGGTGATGGCTTCGACCACGGGGTAGCTGAAGACGACCTCTTCCACGCTCTTGGCGGCTGGATCGCCCTCGAACGCGGCCAACACGTCGGCATTCAGGATGCGGCGCAGCTCCGGAATGCGACGCAGCAAACGCAGCACCACTTCTTCCGCCCAGCCCGCGGGCCACGGCGTCTTCACGTAACCGCTGCGCTCTTCGTACGCCAGAGCGCGCCCGATCTGCTCGACCAAAATCTCGCACGCCGGGTACAGGTGTTCGCTGAGCGCGTAGCGAAGATTGTTCCGCGTGAGTGAGCGCTGGCTGTAGAAGCCCATGTAGATCACGGGCTTCAGGTGATTGTAAGCCTGCACGACCTGCCGCTTGTTGGGCAGCGCTGCGCTCTCGAGGTTGTTGATGTCCTCGGGGCCGTCGTAGCTGTCTACGACGGCATCGATCACGTCCTCCAAGTCACGAGTGCGCTGCGGGGACGACATGGCCAAACCTTAGCGCGAGCTCAGTTGGTCGTCACCACCACGCCCAACGTGGTCGTGAACAACGTGCCAGAAAGCTCGCGCACGCCCTTGGGAAACATCTGCTTGTTCGACGAATCTACGCGATTATCGAGCCGGATCTGTAAGTTCTTGCTGGGCAGGTAATCGAGCGTCACCGTGCCCGTGTAAATCGTCGCTCCGGTGATCGGAATGCCGTTCACCGAGCCGGTCGTAACGCCGTCTTTGTCGCGGTAGATCTCGCCGCGGCCCGCGACCGCGAACTTTTCGCACACTAGGTAGCGCGCACCGAGCATGGCGCCCATCCAGGAATGCGCCTCGAACGTCGTGGCGAAGTCGTCCTTACGCACCTTCTCCGTCGCGTAATCGGCGTTCAACACGAGATGTAGGGAATCGATTGGATCTGCCGTGATCACCAGGTCGATGAAATGGCGCCAGCCAGAGCTGTTGTTGCCGGGGCGGTCGAGCGTGCCCGACGTGTTGTCACCCGTGCCAGGCGAACAGCCGGTGGAGCTGCTGGGATCGAACACGCTACCCGCCGGGCATTGCACGTTGATCGTGTCGTTCTGCTCGGGACCACCGAGGTAGCCGACGGAGGCGGAGATCCAATCGCGCGATTCGTTGCGCGGCGCATGCGCGGTCAGCTGCGCGCCAAAGGTCTTGCCCGTGTTGTTGTCGATGGTGTTGTTCCAACCATTCGCCACCATCGCGCGCGCGCGCAGGTTCTTGGTGGCTTCCCAATTCGCGCGCAACCCGGTGTGAAACAAAGGTTGTCCGAGCCAGAACAAAACACCGCGCGTGTAGTTGATGTTGTCTTGGCTCTCCGCAACCTCGGCGCCATAGATGGTGTCGAACTTGCCGAAGTCCAAAGTCAGAGGGATGTCCTTGCCCGGGCGGAATGAGGCGAAGGCTTGTTTGACGTTCTGTAAGCCGTAGTCGCCGTCGCACTTGCCCACACAGCTCGAGTTGTAGCGCTGCGCGCTGGGCCCAAATCGGAGCGAGATCGTGCCGCCGATCGGCTCTGCGGCATGCGAGATATCGAGCCCCGCCCAAGCCACCGCAAAGCCGTTCGAGGTATCGAATGCGCGGATCACGCCATTGCCCGACGACTGCGGTTTGGGCGCGTTGTAGTTCACACTGAAGTACGAGTCCGCGAACGCGCGCATCGCAAACGTGTCGTACCAATGCTCTTCGCTCTCCTTGGCAGCGGGCGTCGGCGGTTCAACGTGAGCTGGCGGAGGTTCCGGCGGCGTGGTCGTGACCACGGGCGCCGGCTCTACCGGTGTGGGAGGAGGAGGCGTCGACTCCGCGGCGGGAACGACTGGCGTCGGCGTGGGCGCGGGTGGCGCGGCAGCGGGTGCTACTGCAGCGGGTGCGGGTGCAGGCGCTACAACGGGCGCGGGCGCGGGCGCGGGCGCGGGCGCGGGCGCGGGCGCGGGTCCTGGTGCAGGGGCTGCAGCGGGAGCAACTGGTGAGACTGCTGGTTTCGGATTCGTTGCTTGAGCGAATACCGGTGAACTCAACGCCACGACACTCAACGACCAACGCGCAGCACGAAATCGAACAGCCCAATGCCTCACCATCTAAGCACTCCTCCGCTAAGCAGCGATAAAACCCGAAGCCGTTCTACCACTAACGTTCATGCTTTCGTTTGCCGCGAGCCGCGGCGCGAGGGTCCGCAAACAGTGCGAAGCGCCGCAAACGTTGCGTCGAGCGAAGCCGCGTCGAGACACCCCATCGTCGCTGGACAGAGATCTCGAGTTCAGCGAACATTGGCTCGTAAGTGCAACAATTTCCTACAGTTACCGACACAGATCATCGGCCAATCGGCCGACTATCCGGGCAGCGAGAAGTGACGGGCGCTATAAGGAGTGCGGCATGGAAAACGCAGGGAGCGCGCGCATGCTGAGGTTGACGGGCGCGCACAGCTCCGCGAAGCGCCCAAGCTTGTCGCATCTTGAAACGCTTTGGGCGGGCCTCGCCCTGCTTTGCTTGACCTTGGCCGGCTGCTCCGCGTCGTCCGATCACCCCGCAAGCTTGGGTTCGGGCGACGGCGGTCCCGAGAACGCACGGCCGACTGTCGGTGCTTGCGACAATCCGAACCAGGGTTGTGAATGCAGTCAACCAGGTCAAGTCGTCGACTGCGGACAAGTTGAACGCGTGTCTGGAGAGTACGTCTCATGCTCGATGGGCAAACGCACCTGCGCCGGGGGAAGGTGGGGCGCGTGCGTGGGTGACGGCATCGCCACTTTGCATTTTCCGGTGAGTCAACAGCGCACTCAGGGCTTGGGCCAGGGGATGAAGTGTCCAGACAACCCATGCGATCCGTACTGTCGTGTGGTCATCGACACTCCAGACAATCTTCAACTTCCTGACGGCGGTCCCCTCACTGGCGACGGCGGACTTCAAATCCTGCCGACGACCCCGGCGCAGCGTTGCGCGTCGATGATCGTCACGCCCACACCGCAAACCCTGACGGTGACCGGGCTGACCATGGGCAGTAGCGGTACACCCGGTTTGCTCGGCGAATATTTCACGGACCTCAGCGCGACACCCAACCCCATCGTCGGCACCCCCACGAAGACACGCATCGATCCGAACGTCGATTTCGATTGGGGAGAGCAAGCTCCGTTTCCGGACGTCTCTCCAGACGACTTCGCTGTGCGTTGGTCGGGTTCAATCGTGGCTCCGACCAGCGAAGGTTACAAATTTTGCGTTAGCACGGACGACGGCGTGAGGTTGTGGCTGGACGGCAACCTCGTGGTCGACGATTGGAACGTTCATGCAACCGTCGAAACGTGCAGCGGCGTCCTAAACTGGACTGCGCAATCGAGCCACGACCTTCGGATGGAGTACTTCGAGTCTGGTGTTTATGCCAACGCCCAGCTCAGCTGGATGACCGCGAGCATACCGAAGCAGATCGTACCGGCCAGCGCGCTCTTTCAGAATGCATCACCCCCCAAACTGACCGTCGCCACTGCGCCTAAGTTCGGGGTGGAGCTGAGCCCGCCTGGTTGCGTTACAGGCGTACCGAAGCCGGCCTGGACATTGGATCGTCTCGACATCGCCTCGATCGACGAGTCGGGTAAGGTCGAAATGCTCAGCCCGGTTGCGGGTCAGATCAACGTCACTGCCTACCTCGGCGATCTCAGCGCCTCGGGTGTCGTCAACGTGAAGGTCGCAGTCGCCGACACCTCAGCCGCGCCCGCGGGCAGCGCTGCGCTGTTCGGAAATACGGCGACCGGCAACGACCCAGCGCAATTTCTCTACCCTTACGACCAGACCGTGCTGCCAATCGGATTGCGCGCCCCACTGCTCCAATGGGAGCGCAAGGGCTCGACAGCCAGTGCCGTGAAGGTCCGCCTGCTCTATCCCAGTACCGGCTCGAGCTTCGACTGGTCCGAGATCGTGCCCGAGAGTGGTCGCGCCCAAATCACGATCCCGCAAGCCGTCTGGAAGGGCTTCGAACAGACGGCTAAGGGCCAGGCCGGATTGCTGTCCGTGCAGCGCATTGTCGGCGGTACGCCAAAGGTCGCCGTGCTGCGGACCTTGAACTTCTCGAGCGCGCCAGTGCCCGGCAAGATTTATTACACGGAATACCAGCGCAACGGCCGGCAGAGCGAAATGGTGACTGACACGCGCTCCGACAATCCGGCGCGTGCCGCTTTCAGCAGCAACGACGGATGCCCTGTCTGTCACTCGATTTCGGCGAACGGTAAGGTGTTCGCAACGTCGAGTCGCGAAGGGTACTACCGTGACGAACAGGGCATGACCAACACCCTGTCGATCAGCTCGACGCTCGGCGGGGTATCGACGGTGAACGCAAACGGGTCACTCTCCGTCATTAGCGACTTCATCGGTGGCCCCTCGCGCTCGAATTACACGAGTGGATCCGACGACTGGCGTGGCTTCGCTTGGGCGCCGCTCACACCGGACGGCAAGTACGCGCTGGTTGCGAATAATTTTTGGGGCAACACCAAGCAGGCTTTGGTCGGCATCGACCCGTCCACGCGACAGGTCAATACCGGCAGCGCCATGCAGTCAGGCGGCTCCGGTACCGGCCTGCTAGCGCAGTACTACCCATCACAGGATTACACGGGCGCTGCGTGGAAGCGCATCGACCCGCAAGTGAACTTCGACCTCTCGGGGTCGCCTGGCGGGTTGGTGGGCGCGGATTTCTCGGTCAAGCGAACTGGGCAAGTCCAAGCTTACTTCAGCGAATCGTACGAGTTCGAAGTGGTCAGCACGAGCAGCGACAGCTTCAGTTTGAAGGTCGGAGGCACGCAGGTCACCGGCACCGGACCAACGCCGCTTTTCGCGATCGTGCCAATGACCGCAGGCGAACTCGTGCCGTTCGAACTCGATCAGATCAACAGCGCCGGCAACTCGAACGTGCAGCTTTACTGGAGCAGCCCCTCGACTCCACGCATGCTCGTTCCGCAAACGCAGCTCTATCCACCCGTTGGCGAACCAATGCACGGCGCAAATGTGACCTACGCCAACAGCAGCGGCGTAGGCAGTGTCTCACTGATCGAGCCGGACATCGCGTCGAATTGGTTGGATCACAACCCGGTGGCAGGGATCGATCCAGACAATTGGACCTCGACTTGGGACGCCGACGTCGAATCGCCGTATACCGGTTCAGTACAGCTTTGCACGGACGCCGATGACGGCGTGAAGCTCTATCTCGACGGCTCGAGCATCGCGTTGATCGACGTCACCACGGCCAACGGCAACGCTTGTGGCACGGCACAGTCCTGGTCCCTCGGCGACAAGCATCGAGTGCACATCGTGCACACGGAGGGCGGGGACGACGCGCGGTTGATCCTGAAATACACTTACGGTCCGGTCGCAGGCACCGTGACAGAAGTGGTTCCGACCACGAACCTATATCCAGCCACCGTTCCCACGGCGAGCAACGGTCTGACCGCAACCTACTACGACACGGACACGTTCAACGGCACGCTCCCTCCATCACAGACCAACCCGCGCGCATTCCAGCGCATCGACCCGAACATCGACTTCGATTGGTTGACGGGGCGTCCGAACTACTCCGTCGTCTCGAATGACGATACGTTCAGCGCCCGCTGGACCGGGCACATCACGGCGGCCTGTAGTGGCGTGTACAGGTTCCGCAGCAACGGCAACATCAGCGATGGCGGTCGGTTGTGGATCGATGGCACGCGTGTGGCGAGCCGCTGGAGCCTTGGAGTATTGAGCGGCGCCGTCGCGTTGAGCGCCGGCAGCCACGATTTCAAGTTCGATTGGTACGAGGGCACGAGCAACGCGACCGCGCGCTTGCAATGGAAGACGCCTTGCAGTTCCGCGGGCTTCACGACCATTCCCAGCTCCGCATTCACCCCGAATGCGGCTTATACACGCCCCACTGGTTATGTGATCGACGGCGGCGACAATGGCAACGACAGCAGCTATTGGGTTTGGCAGCTGCCAAACAGTACGACCGCGCCGACGCCTATCGACGTGACCGCTGCGAGCCCGGGTAATTGGGGCCTCGCTGGCACGACGATGATGGTCCCCTCGTTTTCTCCAGACAGCAAGAAGCTGGTGTTCATCGATGGCGACTCGGCGGGAGGTGCCGGTTGGCGTAAGGGACTGAGCACATTCGACTTCAATCAGAGCGCTCAGCTGTTTCAGAATCGTCGCCTGATCGCCAGCACCTGGCCTCTCGGCGACGTGATGAAGTGGCCAACCTTCGAAAGCGATTCGCGAAGCGTCATATTTCAGACCACGGTGCCCGGGGACGCCTGCTGTCGCAATAGCGATTGGACGAAGTACGGCTACATGGGCCCGTCCAACTACTACGAGGATCCGGGGCGCCTTTGGTCGATCGATACTCAAGCAACGTCACCCGCGCCGATTGAGCTCGCTACTCTGAACCGCGGCGAACGCGCGAGCGACGCGAACAAGTCTTACCAGCCGACGATGCTACCGCGCGCCGCGGGCGGCTACCGTTGGGTCGTGTTCACCAGCACTCGCCCCTACGGCAACACGCTGAATCTGCCGGATGTTCAACAAGACTTCAGCGATCCGACAACCTACCCCACATCGACGTACCAGCCGATGATGCCCGCGTCGTCGATCCAGAGCCAGCTCTGGGTCGCCGCGATCGACGACGACGCGTCAGGCTCGAGCGACCGCAGTCACCCCGCGTTTTGGCTGCCGAATCAGAACTTCCGGCAGGGCGCGGCAAACGGCTACCTCAACGAACGCGGCGTTTGGACGATCAATGACTGCCGTCCGACCGGCACCGACGCCGACGCCAGCTGCGAGGTCGACGAGGACTGCTGCGGTGGCACCGGGATGAGCCGCAGCGCAGCCTGTCGCCTGGACACACCGATCACGAACCCAGCAACGCGTCACTGCCAGGCCCTGCCACCCGCGGGAGGTTGCGTCGCCGCCGGTAAATCTTGCTCTGCAAGCTCGGAATGCTGCGCTGATCAGGTTTGTATCGGCGCGACCTGCTCGTCATCGCCATCCGCAATTGGTGTCCTCCCGCAAAACTACGAGCGCATCTACCATTCGGACTGCCCGGACGGCACCAAGGTCGCCTGGCGTTTCTTCGACTGGCAAACCGTCACGCCAGCGACGGACTCACGGCTGGAGTTCTTCGCCGAAACGGCAGCCGATCCCAGTCAGTTTTCGACGTTGCCGGTAGCATCCAATGGGGTGATGTCGGACACGGTCGTCAGCCTGGGGTCCGTGAGCGGAGCTCCAGTGACGATTTGGACGGGCACCGCGATCGAACCGCTACTCGAAGCAAAGATGCTCAAATCCCAGGCGTACTTGAAGATCACCGTGCGATTCGTGCCAAACACCGAGGGCAACGCCAGTCCGATCTTGAAGAATTGGCGTCAAAGCTATAGCTGCGTGCCCGCAGAGTGAGCGACTGCTCGCCCCTAGCCAACGACGATCACCCACCTGGGTTGCACTCGAAAAGCGCACATTTTTCTACGTGGGCGCCGACACGCTACCGCCAATTCCGCCTGCAATTGCCTCGTTCCCGACGCGGTTGACGACGGAGTGGTAGGAAAAGACTCAGCTGAATACTTCGGGCGACAAGTCCGACGAGTTCGCACAAAACTCAACTGGCGAAAGCCGTCCTACGTTAACCGCAACTGAGGTGTGCCCGTTCCATCCTATCGGAGCGTCACCTGATGAATCGGTTTTTGTACGTCGCTGCGTTGGCCATCTGCACTGTGCTCGGTACTGGTTGTTCCGCCGCTGATGACACCAACCCGCCGATGCTCGCCGACAGCGGACCGAAGCCGATGGCCACGCCTACAGCTCCCGAAGTGTGCGCCAATCACGAAGAAGGCTGCCCGTGCGACGACCCGGGCGAGACCACTGACTGCGGTCGCATCAAGCGCGTGGCGGGTGACTACGTGTGGTGCTCGACGGGCATTCAGACCTGCGATCAATACGGGTCGTGGGGCGCTTGCATCGGCGACCAGGTCGCAGACACGACGCAAAACGCTCAGTGACGTTTCGGCAGGAACTTGCGATCGAACAGGCGCACGCGTCGCACCAGCAGGTCGAGCAAGAACATCACGATCGCGGCCAGCACGAAGCGATTCCAGAGCGGCCGATAAGAGACAATTTTTTGCCCCGCGGCGTCGAACACTTTGGACGGCGCGGGGTCGACGCTTCCGCCACCGGCGACCGCGACGCGTGTCAGTCGCTCGAGATCGGGATCGAAGCTCGCGTACTCGCGCGGATAAGGATTGCTGACGTGGCCGTAGCTCATTGCGAGCGGCTTGAGTTCACCGTTTTCGCCGATCTTCGCGTGCTCGGCGCGCAGTAGGAACGAACCGTACTGATCGAGCGGGAAATTGGCTTCATAGCGGCCGGGCGCGGTCTGTCGCATCGGCACTTCGCGGCGTTGTGCGCTGGGGCCGGAGCCGGGACCAGTCACGATCAATTTGGAGACGATGCCGTTGTCGAAGCGTTCGTCCGCGGTGAATGCGTCCACCACGGCGTGCACTTCGGAGCCGAGCATTTCCGTCTTCATGTCCAGCTCGCGACGGTGCTTCACGCGCATGTGCTCGCGCACGAGTTGGCCCCAAAACTTGGAGAACCCTGACCAACGCAACCAGTCGATCGACCAGTTGTTCTTGACGTCGCTGGTCCAAGCCACTGCCCAGCCGAGCCCGGCCCGCCAGCGCGCCAAGATTGGATCGCCGCGTTCACTCTGCAAGATCAGCTGAGCAGGCGCCGGCTTCAATTGCGTAGCAACGTAGCCATGTAGCAGCGGAGCTGCGTTGATGGCGATGCCCTTCAAAAAGTCCGCCGGCCCGGCTTGCTGGACGGGAAACCAGTCTTCGACCGCGGCTTGTTGCGCGATCAGCTCCGTCTCGCGAGTGAAGATCTTGGGCAAACTGTTGGGATCGGGCACCGCGTGGAAGCGCCCTCCGCCAGTGTCCGCGATCATGCGCAATAGGTCCTGATTCGCGCCTTCGCCGAGCCCCACGGTGGTCACCGTGATCGACTCCGAGAGCATGGCCTGGACCAAATCCTTGATGCCCTGGGTCGGGGCCTGGCCGTCCGTCAGCAAGATCACGTGCTTCTTCCGAGCTTGGACGACGGACAGATCTTGATAGGCCATGTCCAAGCTGGAGAAGATCTCGGTACCACCACCTGGCTGGATGCGTTGAATGTCGTTTTGGATGCGGCTTCGATAGCGAGACGGCTGCATCTTCACGTAGCGCACGGGGGTCGAATCGAAGGCAATCACCTCCAGCAGATCGTCACCCTGGAGGGTGGAGAGCGTGGCCTTGCAGGCGGCCTTCGCCATTTCCATGGGCAGGCCGGTCATCGAACCCGAGCGGTCGATGACCAGCGCCATGGCTACTCCGGGCATTTCCTTGCGGTGCTCGGCATCCATGCGCACCGGCAACAGCCGCTCGATCGTCGAATGCGCCCAGCCACCGAGGCCGTAGCCAGCCTCCCCACCGGCGAACAGAAAGCCGCCCCCGAGATCGCGCACATAGCGCTCGACGAGCTCCTGCGCGGGCAGCGGAAATGCTTCCTGTGGCACGTCCGAGACGATCACGAAATCGTAGCGTTCGAGTTCGCGCAAGGACGCCGGGAACGCAGCGGGCGCCCGCAAATCGACGTCGAATTGCTGGGCGTTCAGCGCGCTCATCAGGTAACTCGCGCGCTGCGGTTGGCCTTCCACGTAGAGCACCGTGGGTCGACCAGGCACGTCCACGGTAACGCTGAACGCGTTGTTGTCCTTGAAGGTGTCTTCGGCGATTTCGTCGAGCCGCAGCGCGTAGGTCACCTCACCGCCGACGCGCACCACGGACTTGAACTTCAGCTCGTTGCGCCCCGGCTTGAGCTCGAGATCGCGCACACCGTCGAGGCCGTTCAAAGCCTCTCCCTGAAACAAGCGCGCCTTGGCGTGCGTCGCGCGGCTGGCGTAGACGTCGGCGATCACCTCGAAGGCTTGGCCAACGTCCACCTTGTCCGGCACGGTGAGCGATCGCAGCGCGACTTCGCCAGGCGGCGGCCGGCGATAGGGGATCGTGAACAGCGTGACGCCGAAACCACGCGCGCGGTTGGCCTCCGCGAGTAAGTCGCCATCTGTCTCGAGCCCGTCGCTGAGCAGCACGGCTCGCTTCAAATATCCGGGCGGAAATAGGCCGTACGAAAGCGCCAAGGCGGCGCGAATGTCGCTGCCCGCGGTGAGCTTCTTGCCGTCCGCAGCGCGATGTCGCAGGTCCTTTAGCGCGGGCAGCGCGAGCTGATCGTCCCGATAGATCTCAATCAGACGTGGGCGCTCGGCAAAGGTGACGAGTTTCAGCTGATCGTCGCCGCCTTTGGCTTTGGCGTACGCTTCGAGGGCTTTGCGCGCGTCGGCCAGGGCCTCGTCCGGCGCGGAATCGCTGACGTCGATCAAGAGGACGGTGCACACCTTGTGCGTCTCTTCCGAACGCACGAGGCGCGACAAGCCGAGCCCCAGCAGCCCCAAAAACGCCAGCCGAAATAGCACCGACAGCACGCGCTGCGGCCAAGGCAAGTCCGCGAGCGAACGGCCAAGCACGAACAAGAGCAGCGGCAAGACCAAGAGCACGCCCAAGGCGCGCGGCTCGAGCAGCTGGTAACGAATGCCGTCCTGAAGCCAATGAAACGCGCCGTCACTTCCGACGCGAAGCACGTAGTGGCGATAGATGACGAACGAAATGACGCCCACCGCCGCGATGAACGCCCCCCAAATCAAACGACCAAAGCGCGCCATCAGACCGTGACCCGGCGATGGTAGGTGACCCACTCGATCAAGGACAGCCCGAGCACTGCCACGAGCAAATAGACCCACAACTCATGCTTCGACACCGGAACCCCGATGCTGACCGGAGCCGCCTTTTTCTGGCCGATCGACAGCTCGGACTGCGGCGTGATGCGGCTTTCGGCCAAATCCGACAAGTTGGCCGCAAATTCGCTGCTCACCGCATCGCTGCCCGAGCCCGCGCTCAGTTTGTAGAAGCCGGCTTCTTCGCCCAGGTACACGGCGCGGCCTTCCTTTACCGGCACGACGTGTTGGCCGCCGTGCGGATCGATCACCGTCGCCGAGTCGACCGAGCTCGGTGCTGGGATGCGCCACACCTCACCCGTGCGAAAAGACGACACGTAGCTCGTGTCTTCCTCGACGAATGCGTTGATGGTGTTGAGCACGAACAACGGCCAAGCCACGCGCAGCACCCAATCACTACTGCGCGGGTCGAAGCCCAGCGCGACGAACGGATGGCCCGACCGCGCGCCGGTCACCAAAATAGGCCCTTGGTCACTGGCGCCGAGCACGCGATCGCCGGTGCTCGGCGTGAGCGCTCGACCGCCTTCGACCTGCACGTCTCCGAGCGCCAAAAAGCGCAAAATTGGGCTCTTTTTGTCCCAGGTATCGAAGCCAAAGTCCGTCAGGTGCGCGCCGAGCTTGAGCGGCACACCGCCTTCGGGTGGATTGAGATAGAGCGCCGCCGCGACGGTGTCGGGCAACGCGTCGGCGACACCATCCAGGATCGCGACGTCGAAGTGCTCGCTCGGGATCGGCTTTCCGGGCGCCACGGTCGTCACGTCCAAGTACTCGTCCAAGAGCAGCGCGGCCTCGAGATACGTATTGCCTTTGGAGATCACGAGCACGCGCGCCCGGTGTCGCTCCGGCATCAGCGCGTACGCGTGATCGTCGGCAGGTAAGTCGTCCGCGTGCCCGTCGGCGAAGCGGATTTTGGCCTCCAGGGTACGGCTCGCGCCAGCCAGATCCTGATAGTACCGCGGCAGTCGCTCGTTCGGCCCGAGCGCGAAACGGCTAACGTCGATGATGGCGCCGTCACCGAGCAACGTGAGCTCGACCTGCGCCGCGCGATCGTTGGTGTTGGCGACCTCCAACATCACCTCCGAGCGCGATTTGTCGAGCGGGTAGCGGCGCACCGAGAACTCGGAAATCGCGACGTTCGTGCCGGATCTGCCGATCGGCATGAACCGCAGAGCGGCCTTGCCCAGCTCGATGTGCGACGCGATCGAGGTTACGTCCCCGAGCACACCGTCACTCACGACGACGATCTCGGCTTTTGGCAGACCGCGCAAACTATCGACGGCGAAGGAGAGGGCGCGCTCGAGATCAGCTCGCGTATCGGACGCGCTGAGTAAATCGATCGCTGGGTCGAGCTCCGTCACGTCCGAGCTCATCGTGGAGAGCGGGCTCGGGAGCGCACCCATTTGCACGATCAGCGCTCGGTCCGCGCTGCCCAAACCGCGCACGAGCTTTTTGACCTCGGCCTTGGCGGCTTCGATTCTGCTCGGCTTGATGTCGACCGCTTTCATCGAGGCACTGCTGTCGACCAACACGACTAGGTGCCGCCCCTCGAGCAAGGTCTGCTTCGGCTTCGGATCACCGAGCGCGAAGATCAAGAGCGCGAGCAATGCGAGTTGGAAAAGCAATGACAGCAGCCGGCGCAGCTTGCTGAACAGCTCCGTGGCCTTCTGGTCTCGAAACACCGCGTCCCAAATGCGGGCAAAAGGCACGGGAACCGCCCGCCGCCGCAATTTCAGGATGTAGAGCAGCACAGTCACGCTGGCGGCGCCGCCCGCGATCATCAACAGCTGTGCCAGAGGCAAACCGGCGAACACCATCAGCGCAAGAAGCCTCCGCGCCGAAACACGCGCAGCACGAGTTCATCGAAAGCGGTGTCGACGTCAGCCGGGAAGTACGGCACTTGCTTCTGTGCGCAAAAGCGCTCGATGCCCGCGCGGTAGTCGCTCACCGCGCGCTGCATCTTGTCGAGCATGCCGTCGGTGATCGTGAGCTCGCGCTCTTCACCGGTTTCGCAGTCGTAGATGCGCACGTCGCCTTTGAGCGAAGGGCGCGCCTCGGCAGGGTCCACGAGCTCGACCACGTACGGCTCGAACTTGTTGAAGCGCAGCACGTTGATGCCCGCCTCGAACCCCGCCGGGTCGTACAAGTCACTGAACAAGACCGCCAAACCGCGGCGCTTGTGCTGCGCGACGAACGTGGTGAGCGCAGCTCCGAGGTCGGTCGTTCCACCCGGCTCGAGCTGCGAAAGGAACTCGAACACCTTGAAAATGCGGCCCTTGCCGCGAGTGGTGGGCATGCGCGAAATCAGCGCGTCGTTCACGCCCACAATCGTCACGCGATCCAGATTGGCCAGCCCCACGTACGCCAGAGCCGCACACAAGCGACGGGCTTGGTCGAACTTCTTCTTGTCGCCGAAGGCCATCGAACTCGAGCAATCCACGATCAGGTAGATGCTGAGATCTTCCTCTTCCTCGTACAGGCGCACGAGCAGCTTGCCGAAGCGCTGATACACGTTCCAGTCCACCGAGCGAAAGTCGTCTCCCCCGACGTAGTCGCGATGATCGGCGAACTCGATGCCGCTGCCCTTCTTTTTGCTGCGCCGCTCGGCGCGCAGTCGGCCTGCGAACACACGTCGGCTGACCAGCGCCAGCATCTCGAGCTTGCGCTGGAATTCGTCGTCGAAGAGCGCGCGCTCGCGCCGCTTGGAGCGCGGCGCGGACTCGCGTCGGAATAGATCCAGGAAGCCCACGTTCCCGGGTTACTCCTTGGATCCGGGCAATTTCTTGATAATTTCTTCGATCACGCGGTCGGGCGCGATGCCCTCGGCTTCACCCTCGAAGCTGAGCAACACGCGATGGCGAAGCGCCGCGAGCGCGGTCGCCTTCACGTCGTCGATCGACGCCGCGAAGCGACCATCGAACAACGCGCGCACTTTTGCGCCGAGCAACATGGCCTGCGCGCCACGCGGTGAGGCGCCGGTGCGCACGAAGCGTTTGACCAAATCGGGTGCCTCCTCACCCGTCGGATGCGTCGCGAGCAGCACGCGAATGGCGTAGTCCTGAACGTGCCGCGCAACCGGGACTCGTCGCACGAGTGCCTGCATTTGCAACACTTGTTCGCGGGTGACCACGCGCTTCACTTCGGCGTGCTGGGTCGTCGTCGTACGATCGATGATCGCGTGCAGCTCGTCACGCGAGGGAAAAGGCACCGAGAGCTTGAAGAAGAAGCGATCGAGCTGCGCTTCTGGCAGCGGGTAAGTACCCTCCATTTCCAGCGGATTTTGCGTGGCCAGCACGAAGTATGGCTCGCCAATGGTGTGCGTGGAGCGACCCACCGTCACGCGATGCTCCTGCATCGCTTCGAGCAGCGCGCTCTGTGTCTTGGGCGTGGCGCGGTTCACCTCGTCCGCCAAGACGATGTTGGCGAACACGGGGCCGCGTCGAAATTCGAGCGAGCGCGCGCCACCTGCGCCCTCGTCCAGCACGACCGTGCCGATGATGTCAGCGGGCATCAAATCCGGCGTGAACTGAATGCGCGAGAACTCGAGCCCCAAAACGCCGGCGAGCGTGCGCACGAGCATGGTCTTGCCCAAGCCGGGCACGCCCTCGAGCAGCGCATGCGACGAGCCGAGCATGCACGACAGCACGCCGTCGACGACCTCGCGGTTGCCGACGATGACGCGACCGATCTCCTCGCGCAGAGCCCCAATCCGCTTCTGAAACTCGGCCACCTCTTCGCGCGCCTGCTCGGCTTCCGTCATCTCTCTCACTCCTGTAGTAGTTGGACTCGCGGAGAGCTCACTCTCGCGGACGAATCAGCTGGAAGTAGCGTCGTACATAGAAACGATAACCGGACGGAATTTCATCCTGGTTCAGCGCCCGTTCGGCAACCGTTTGATAGTCCGTGAAGACTTGCTTGTAGCCGCGACCGACGAAGCCTCGCTCGGCCGCTCCGTAGATCACTTGCGACGCAGCTGCGCCTTGCCCGGTGTCGGCGCCTGCGGCGGTGACGTCCTTCGTCTGCCCTTTGAGATCGGTGGCGTTGCCGGTGAGGTTCGAATCGTGACCGTTGCCGTAGTTCTGACTCGGGCCGGTATCCGAGCCACCTGGCTTATCGCCGCCGGACTGACCTTGGCCTTGACCGCTCTGTGAAACTGGCACCGGAATCTCGATCGGAACACTGCCGGGACCACTGCCCAAGCGCAGCGGGCCATTCTTCTTGCCGCCTTGTTGTCCCTCGCCCTGACCCTCGCCGGGCTGGCCCTGACCGGCGCTGCTTTGACCTCGCGCGCGTTGACCGAAGCGCTGCATGCGCTCCCGCTGATCTTTGCCGCCCTTGCCCTGTTGGCGCATCAACTCCCGCATTTCCTGCAGCTTTTTGAGCAACTCCTGCTTTTGCTCTTCGCTCGCCTCCTGCTTGGCCATGCGGTTGATGTCCTGCGCGCCTTGCTCCAGGTCTTGCGCGCTCTGGCCTGCGTCACGCATGAGATCTTGCGCGGCCTGAGCGAGCTGCTTGTCGAGCTCCGACATTTGCTTTTGGCTGCGCCCTGCGCGGTCCTTTTCGCGATCCAGGTGCTCGAGCCGGCGTTCGTTGTCGGCGAGCTTCTTGTCTAAGTCGGGCGTCGCGCCGCCGTCAGGCTTGTCGGCTTTCTTCTTCAGCAAGCTCTTGCGTTCTTCTTCCAGCTCGCGGCGACGTTGGTCGATGTTCTTGGAACGCTCTTCATTGCTGCGGCTGGCTTTTTCCAAAGCCTGACGAAGCTTGTCGAGCTCTGCGGCGCTCGGCCGCCCTTCCTTCTTCTTCAACTTCTCGGCTAGCTCGCGCAGGGCTTTTTCCGCGTCCGCAAGGCGTTTTTCGTCGAGCGCGTTCGCCGTAGGTTTGCTCAGCCCGCTCTTTTCCAACTCTCGTGCGAGGCCCTTCAATCCTTCATCGCGCGCGTCGCGGTCGAGCTCGAGGTTGCCCTTCAGGTCTCGCTCCAGATCACCCATGCGCTGGAACACCTCATGACGATCCAAGCGATGCTCGGCGATGTCTTCGATCAGCTGGTTGAAGCGGCGCACGGCGACCAGCGCATTGGGGTCGTCATTCTTCGCTTGCAGCTCTTTGGCGACGTCACGAAAGAGATCGATGTCGTCCGGGCTCATCACCATTGGTTCGAACGAAGGCGGAGCCGGCACCGGCACGATGCGCCGAACCTCCAACTGCGACAGCGCGCCGAGACCCAACACCAGCACCAGGGTGACCCCTAGCTCTCGCGGGAAGGCGATCGGCACCGCGCGCCCGGGGTCGAGCCGCCCGGCGAGCGCCACGCCGTCCTCGATCGCCGCCTGCATCAGCGGGGTGCGCTCCGCGTCCGGAACTTGGCTGAAGGTCAAGGCGCTCGTCACCCGATCGTGAAAACCATGAAACTGGTCGAGCGCGATCGAACCCTGCCAGGACGGCCGCCGCGCAACGAGCACGCGAGCAACGCCGACCAGCAAAGTCAACACGGGAACAGCCCCCAGCAACCACCAGATCCGCTGACTCGCCGCGTCGAGGCGCAGGGCTTTGACCGCCGTGAGAACGACCACCGAATAGCCGAGCGGGAGGGGCAAGAGCAGCGCAATTCGGCGAAAAACCGCTGCGGCGCGCGCCCGGCGCCCGGCCCTTCGTGCCGCACGCCGTAGCTGAGCGATGCCGTCGCTGGGGGTCATCTAAACCAAGTTAAGCACCCGAACGGCGCGGAGCACAGCGGTCACCATGTAGGCATTGGACCACTCGACCCCAGCGGGCCTTGGCCGGTCGGCGTCGGCCCCGAACGACCACTGCGACACCACTCGCAAAGACGGCCCGCGGCCCGAGCGGAGACTCGCGCGTCACGGGGCTTGACCCACAACCATGCGCTGGTCTCGAATGCGAATGAAATCGCGCCTCTCCACCGATACTTCCTCCGGAGTTCTTGCTGCTATGCCAAACGATTCAAAGCCCGTCGTGCTCGTCGCTGACGACGAACCGAGCATGGTCGCCATGCTGTCGAGTCACTTGCGCTCGAAAGGGTTCAGCGTGCTCGAAGCCTCGGACGGCGATCAAGCGTGGGAACTCGCGCACGAGCATTTGCCGAACCTGGTTCTGCTCGATGTGATGATGCCGGGCATGAGCGGTTGGGAAGTGTGTCGCAAGATCCGTGAAGCGGTATCGCTGGCACACACCGGCGTGATCATGCTCACCGGTATTGGGGAGAACTTGAACGAGATGACTTCGCCGCTGTACGGCGCAGACGCATATCTCGACAAGCCGTTCGAATTTTCGGATCTCGACGAGAAGATCACCGAGACGCTCGATCGCCGAAGTGCCGGTGCACTCGGCCGTCCAGATGCCGAGGAAGAGGAAGAAGAAGACGCCGTGAACGACGACAACGACGACGATCTGGACGCAGAAAACGAAGAACTCGACGACGAAAACGACGATCTGGATGACGACGATCTGGATGACGACGACGCCGAGGAAGAAGGCGACGACGAAGCCGAAGACGAAGGCGGCAAAAGCGCTGACGCGAGTAAAGGCGAAGGCGACGACGACGATGATGATGATCTGGATGAAGACGAGGACGAGGACGAGGACGAGGACGACGACGACGACGACGATGACGACGAGGACGAGCCAGTAAAACCTGCTGGCAAGAAAGCGGAGCCGAAGCCAAAAGCCGAGAAGCCCGCACTCGCAAAAGCAGTCGCTCGCCCCGAGCCCAAAGCGAAAGCGGAACCGAAGCCCAAGGCGGAACCGAAGCCCAAGCCGGAACCGAAGCCAAAGGCGGAGAAGCCCAAGGCGGAGCCAAAACCGAAGGCCGAGCCAAAACCGAAAGCCGAGCCGAAAGCCAAGGCGCCCGAAGCACCGAAGCCAGCACCGGCTAAGGCAGCCGCGAAGGCCAAGGCTGCGCCGACGAAGGCCGCCCCCAAAGCCGCGAAGGCCGCACCAGCCAAGCCCGAAGCAAAGGCCAAGCCCGAGCCGAAGGCTAAGGCCGCACCGGCAAAGCCCGAGCCGAAGGCCAAGGCTGCACCGGTCGCGAGCAAGAAGACGGCTAAGGCTGCGCCAACTCCGGTAAAGCCGATCGCCAAGGCCAAAGCTGCTCCAGCGAAATCAGCGGCCAAGCCGCAGAAGGCCGCGCCCAAAGCAGTCGCCAAAGTCGCACCCAAAGCAGCCAAGGCCGCGCCCCCCAAAGCCGCGCCCAAAGCAGCCCCGAAAGCGAACAAAGCGCCCGCCAAAGCCGCAGCCAAGACCGCGCCCAAAGCAGCCAAGGCACCGGCAAAGCCGAGCAAGCCGGTCGCCAAGAAGAAGCGCTAACTCGCGCCGCGAGTGATCGCCGGGACGCGCTCCCAGAAGCTCCGCACCTCGGACAACTCCGAGGTGCGGCCCGCTGGTGGGAGCGCGGCCAACAAGCGCTGACCGTAGCCCTTCTGATGAACGCGCGGATCGAGCAATGCGACGATGCCGGCGTCGTCGCGCGTACGGATCAAGCGCCCAAAGCCTTGCTTGAGCGTGATCGCCGCCGCCGGCACGTGCAGACGTAGGAACGGATTTTCACCCGCGCGTTCGAGTTCCTGAGAGCGAGCCTGCACCACCGGATCGCTCGGCACCAAGAACGGGATCTTCTCGAGCACCACGAGCCGGAGCGCGCGACCGGGCACATCGACGCCCTCCCAAAAGCTCATCGTGGCCACCAGCACTGCGTCGCCCGCCGCGCGGAACGCGCTGATCAGCGCGGCTTTTGGCGCCGCGCCCTGAACGAACATGCGCCGCCCAGGGAGCCGCCTCGAAAGCATCGCGTACAGCGCGTTCATCGAACGCAGCGAGGTCGTGAGCACGAAACAACCCCCACGGGTGATTTCAATCAGCTCTGCGATGCGCTCGCCGGCACTGGCGGCGAACGCGGGATGACCGGGCGGCGGCAGATCCTTCGGCGTGTACAAGAGCGCGTTGCGAGCAAAGTCGAACGGCGAATCGAGCACGAGCTCGTTGACTGGTACCGCATCTCCACTCAGTCCGATGCGCGATCGGAAAAATGCAAACGGACTCGCATCCGGATTGCTCTTGGACGGCGCGATCGACAAGGTCGCGCTCGTCAACACCACCGCCGGCACGCTCTCGAAGATGCGCGCGCGAAACACGTGCGATAGGTCCACGGGGGTCGAGCTCAGCGAGGCCGAGCGCCCACCCATGTCGAACCAGGTGATTCGGCCAGGAGCGCCGCTGACGATCGCAGCCAAATCCTCGCGCGCGAGCTCAGCTCGCCCCTCGACTGCTTTGAGCGCGTCGACCGCCGCGGCCGGCGCGCGTTTGCCACCCGCGGGAACCAGCGATGCGCGCCCCGCGGCCGCGCTCGCCGCCGAGCCAACCGCTTCGAGCGCGTTGTCGAGCGCGTGATAGCGCTCTTCGAGCGGACCCTTCCATGCGTCGCGTTCCAAGGTGAAGCGCGCTTCTTCACCCTGACCACGCCGACCGAGCTCGGTCCACAAGGCTTCGGCCGCGACACGCGCGTTAGCGAGAGTGGGTGACCTGGAGCCAACCGCGAACAATGGATCGCCCGCGCCGGCAACGGTCATCGCGCGTTCGGCGTCACCCAATAGCCGCTCGAGCCGCGCGCGCGACACGCGCATGCCGAAGAAGTCCGTAGCAATGTCTTCGAGCTGATGCGCCTCGTCGAAAATCACCGCGTCATAGTTGGGAATTACACGCGCCGGATGCGGGCCGCGCAAGGCCAAGTCAGCAAAAAACAAGTGGTGATTCACGACCACGAGCTGCGCCGCTTCAGCCTCGCGGCGCATGCGAGTCACGAAGCATTCGTGGAAGTAGGCGCAGCCGGCGCCGAGTCGCGTTTCGCTGGAGGAGTTCACTTCGCGACGCAGCGGGTCGTCTTCGCGAACGCCGCTGAGCTCCGCCAAGTCGCCCGATTCGGTTTCGTTCAACCAGTCATCGAGCATGCTGAGCGAGCGCGCATGCCGAGGTCGAAGGCTCTCTTCGCTGACGCGAAACTCGGCCAGACGCCGACGACACAAATAGTTCGAGATGCCTTTCATCAGCGCGGCGCGCACCGGCACGCCCAGCGCGCGCTCAATCAACGGCAGATCCTTCCAGAAGATCTGCTCTTCCAACGCGCGCGTCGCAGTCGACACGATCACCTTCTTGCCGCTGAGCAACGCCGGCACCAAATACGCAAGGCTCTTACCGGTGCCCGTGCCCGCTTCGCAGATCAGCACGCGGTCGCTGGCCAGCGCATGCTCGACCGCGCGCGCCATCTCGAGTTGAGCAGGGCGAGCCTCGTAGGCAGGCAAGCTGCGTGCGAGGGGTCCATCGGGCCCCAGGAGCTCCGCGGCAGAAGGCATTCGAACGGCCGGCTATCCGTCCTTCGGAGGGTCGCTGCCCTCTTCGACGTCCAAATATTTCAAGCCGACAATCTGACCGTCCGTCTCGTCCTGAAGCCAAACGACACCGGCGCGACGCGCGACGGCCGTTTCTTCGTCGCCCACACTCAGCTGGTACTCGGCGCCCTGCACCAGTGGGTCTTCAACGATTGCCCGGATCCCGCCGCGGCTAACGTTCAGTGTCCAGCCATGCGTTTCGAAGCCGTCGGAACGAATCAAGACGCGCTCTGAAGCCTCGCGGCGAGCGCCACCCGCGTGGCGGCGCTGCGCCCGAACCTCACCATCCGGATTGTGTGGGGGTTTTTCGCGCGTCACGGAATTCCGCAACGCTAGCACGGGGGGAACGAAGCAGGACGAGAGAACCCGGGCGGAAGACGACGGTGAACCGATCTTGACGCTCGGTGCGGGTTCCGCGTACGGTTCCGGGTGTTTTTACGGCCCCGATATGTCGCCACCTACCCCGAGTGAGCTGAAAAAGCTCCTGCTCGCCGAAGGCTTCGAGGTCTATCGCACCATGAGCGATCAGATCGTGCTCGCCGACCGCGTTCGGGACAATCTGATCATGGATAGCGGGGTGGCCGCGCGACTTGGCGCAGAGCGCGGCGTACGCTTCACCGTGCGCGCCCAAGCCGGTGATTTTCCCAATGATTCCACCGCGGCGATTTTCGATCGCGCGCGCCGAATGGCGAATGACGCGCTTGGCCGCGGCTACCGCGAGGTCGGCGCCACTCGGGTGGAAGTTCGAGACCCCGGGGATGACTCGCAGACTTTGGACGTTTGGCACGAGGTCGCCTTCGAAAAGGCACTAGCCAGCGACGCCGAACTCATCACCGAACTGCGCTACGCGCTTTCTCTGGAAAAAACCGCGCCAGCTGAGCCCCGCCGCTAAAACCGGCCGGACAATTCCGGGTTTCGGGCGCATGGACCCGCCGTGTGGAGCGTGGTATTTGCCGCGCCCTTCACGCTGCAGCCTCCAGGCTCGCAGGCTGTCCCGCAGTGAAAGTTTTTAGACAATGCTGAGTATCTTCAGAGGCGGCGGTTTCTCCCAGGTTCTGGTCGGAGGCATCGCATTTTCGATCATCCTGGTCTTCGCGCTGGAGTTTCGCGCCGGCAGGAACGGGCCTACCGCCAGCTTGAAGAAGGAATGCGCCTTCGAGCTCAAGGGCGACTGCGTCGATCCCAAAGAGTACTACGCGGCCTATGGCCTCTTGATGCGTGGCATCAATCCACGCGCCTCCAAGCAGCTCAGCCTACGCAAAAAGGCGCTCGACGGTCTCATCGAGCGCGAACTCTTGGTGGCCGAGGCCAAGCGCCTCGGGATCAGCGCCAGCGAGAGCGACGTCGAAGCCGAACTGTTCAATGGCCGCGCGCACTTGTCGGTGCCGGCGCAAGACGCGCTCAGCCTCACGCCTCAACTCGGCCTGTGTCGCATCGCGGAGGATGGCCGCGGCTGTGAGCCGGGCGGCGACACGATGCTCCGCTATTTGCGCGTGAAACGCACCGCGGACGAGCCGTTCGACTACGCGCTGTACGAGCGCGAAGTGCGCGTGCTGGCCAACCGCGGACCCAAAGAGTTCAAGGAAATGCAGCAGCGCGAGCTGATCGCCGCGCGCATGCGCGACCTGATCCGCGAGCCCGTGCGCGTCTCCGAGGTCGAAGCTTTCGAGCTGTTCGATCAGGCGCGCAGCACGGCCACCGTGCGCAGCGCGATTCTCACCCGCGATTGGTTCGCCAAGTACACGCTCGACACCAGCCGAGAAGCGATCACCAAATGGGCGGCTGACAACAAGGCGATGGTCGACTCCGCTTGGGAGACCGACAAAGCCAATTTCAGCGCCGGTTGCGCGCCGGCCCGCGAGATCTTGTTCGAGCTCGGTCCAGGCGCGAACGACGAAGACCGCGCAACCATCCGCAAGAAGCTCGATGGCGCGCGGCAACGAATCCAGAGCGGTGAGTCGTTCGCGAGCGTGGCCCGTTCGGTGAGTGAAGGGCAAACCGCGGTTCAAGGCGGTGAACTCGGCTGCGTCGGCGCGAGCTACGGCGTGGGCAGCGAGGAAGTGCTCAAGGCGCTCGCGACGCTCGCTCCCGGCCAGCTCTCCTCGGTCGTGGAAACGCCGCGCGGCATGCATTTGCTGCAGGTCGACGCCAAGCTCGAGGCCTCGAATCTGGAAGCCTTCGGACGCCACTTCGTCGCTCACAAGCTGTACGTGCACGCCGCGGCAGACGAACAAGTGAAGGCCTTCGCCGAAGAGCTGATTCGCCGCACCAAAGCCGGCGCCAAGCTCGAAGACGCGCTCGCCGCGCAACTGAGCTCGCTGGTGCCCGCTGCCGCCAAAAAGCCGGGTGAAGACAAAGCGTCCGAGGTGCCTGCGCTGACCGTGCTGGATCGCCCGCGCATCGAGATCTCCGCGCCGTTCCCGTCCTCGGGCAACCCACTGCCGCAAGTGACGCCCAAGGAGCCGCTCGCGGCGCGCGCCTTCGAGCTGAAGAATCCGGACGACGTCTGGCAGACGCCGATTCAGACCAGCGAAGGCGCCGTAGTGCTTCAGCTCAAAGAGAAGAACGCCGCGTCGCGCGCGGACTTCGACAAGAACAAGGCCGAGCTGCTCGGCCCGATGCGCATGGCCAAGGCCAATGAAGCGCTCGCCAATTACGTCGCCGATTTGCGCAAAAAAGCCGGCGACAAGCTGAAGGTGGACGCCCGCTTCGGAGAAGAAGCGAAGGCGTCCAACCGGGACGACGAGTGAATTCTCCCCACCGGGGATCACGAAGCGCGGCGCGCGAAAGCGGTGAGCCCGCACGCGTCGAGGCCAGGCTGGCGAACGGACTGCGCGTCAGCGCCGTGCGCATGCCGCACGTGCGCCGCTCGGTGATCGACATCCATACTCGCATCGGTTCGCGCTTCGAGAGCGCGACCGATAACGGCATCAGCCATTTCCTCGAGCACATGTTGCATCGCGGAACCGCGCGCTACCCCTCGGCGCACGCTTTAGCGTTCGCTTTCGAAACGCTGGGCGGCGCACTCTCCGCGATGACCTACGTGGATCACGGGGCGCTCAGTCTGTCGGCTCCGCCGGAGAACCTGAACGAGCTCGTGCGCGTCCTGGCAGAGGTGCTGCTGGAGCCGATTTTCAGCGGGCTCGACATCGAAAAGGGCATCGTCCGCGAGGAAATCTTGGAGAGCCTGGACGAAGACGGGCGCTCGGTCGAAGCCGACACTCTACTCCGCGCTTTGGCGTTCCCGAATCATCCCCTGGGGTTTCCCATCACCGGATCGCTCGCCACGTTGGAAAGCTTCGACGTTCCACTGCTGCAGCGACACCACGCCGCACGTTACGTGGCCGAAGCCAGCGTGGTCACGATCGCAGGCCCTGTCGATCCCGAAGCCACGCTCAGCCAAGTCGCTGAGGTATTCAAGGCGTTGCCCAATGGCGCAGAGCCGCTGACCGTAGCGCCCGAAGCGCAAACCGGACTGCGCTTCTCGCATGTGAAGTACACCGGCAGCCAGGCATCGGTGCGCGTTGGTTTTCGTGCACCCGGTGAGCGCGATGCCGACGAACCAGCGACGGAACTGCTGCTTCGTGTGCTCGACGATGGCATGGCCACGCGCCTGTACGAGCGATTGTGCGACGTGCGGGGCCTTTGCTACGACGTTTCAGCGAGCTACGAGGCATATTCCGACGCCGGCCTGTTCGACATCGCGGCCGACGCAGCGCCGGAGCGCGCGGAGGACGTACTGCAGGAGATCTTCGGCGTATTGCGCGCCCTGCGTGACGAAGGACCAAGCCAGGCCGAGCTCGACAAGGCCAAGCGCCGCTTCGCCTGGCAGCTCTCCGAACAAGACGACGATCCCGCCGCGCTGAGTAGCTTCTATGGACTCGGTGAATTGACCGGCGTGGCCAAGACGCCCGGCGAGCGGAAAGAACTGCTCGAAGCCACGAGCCTCGAAGATGTCAGGCGCGCGGCAGCTCGGCTCTTCACTCGTGATTCACTGAATCTGTTGATCGTGGGTCCGCTCGGCGCAAAAGTGCGAGACCGCCTGCAGCGCGCGGCCCGCGCTTTCTAGGTACTTTCAGCGCTTGCGCGTGATCGGCCTGGCGTCGGCGCGATCGTCGCGCACGAGCGCTTCGGCAACGCGGATCACTCGACGTCGAGTCGCGGGGCTCACGCCACGCAACACCGAGACGAGTCGATCGTCTTTGGTCTTTTGCTTGGCAGGAGCTGCGAGGAGCTCTGCGACCTCGACCCCCAAGGCAGTACCAATGCGCTCCATGGTCTCGAGCGACGGATTGGCGTTCGCCGAAAGCCGACCACGGAGCACTCGCTCGAGCCGTGCGATCGTTTCGACCGTAACGCCGGCCCGCGCGGCGAGCTCTGCTTGAGTCAGTCCGGCTTGAATCCGCAACCGGCGCACTTGTTCGGCAAGGCGCACCGCTAAGTCCGTCGCCCGGGGTCTCGGGACTTCCTCGATGATGCGTGGCCGAACGGAGCGCGCAGCTTCTGACTTCAACGACATCGAACCTCGGAATCATCGTCCTCGGGTTGCGTGCCGCGATGATGGCGTCAGGAAGGCTGGCAGGTTTCGGAGAGCTCACTCTGCCGGGGGTTTTGGGGTCACGGTCAGGTGCCGCCGCGGTGCACGTTCGTCCACACTGCGAACGCGCACTTGGCTCAAGACGCGATCCACGACTAGCCCGAGCCGCGCCGCGACCTCGACCTCGCCGTCCTTGCCCGTCACGCGGGTCGTGAAGACCGCGGCATAGCAACGCCCAACGCCGGCTCCGAACACCAGGGCGTAGCCCGAAATGCCGAGCGGGCTCGGCTCGACCCCCACCAACAGCTCGTTGTCGAACTCTGCGGGGGCAGACAGCGACTCGCGTTCGACGATGGCTTCTTCGTGTACGACAGGGATCGAAGGCCGAGCGAGGCGCGCCTGCGCTTCACAATCGGCTCGCCTTACCAAGCGCTCGGCACGCCACGTACGCAGCGCGAGCTGCGACGAACTCGAGCGCTCGTCCGCGATCAGCCAGCTTGGTCCTTCGTTGATCTGCCAGCTCGCTTTGCCGGGCAGCGCGAGTTCGACTGGAAAGTCGAGCTGGCGCGAACGGACGCGCCCCGTGGGGCCTGCCAGAAATTCCGCAGGCGACACGGCTGTCGCGGGGACCTGCGAAGCGGGCTGGTGCGACGTCGATGCGCAACCGACACTCGCTGTGACGCTCGAGAAAAGTACAAAAAGCCAGTGAAAGCGTTGAGCCAAGCGGGCTCACGATAGCCTGATTGAAAGCCCGGTGCGGCGTGCGTCAGCGATTTCTGAGAGCCGGCCGCGCGCCGGGCGTGCTAGTTCCGAGCACGCTCCGCGCTTTCACATGTCCCGACGAAGCAAGCGAACGGACCCCAAGTCCGGCAAAGGCGCACCCCAGTCCGGCAAGCCCGAGCGTCGTCACCCGCCCCGCCGCGCGTTGGCCCCGCTGCCAGAGGTCGTGCTCGCCCGACGCCCGGTGAGCGCAAACCCAACGCCGGTTCGCACCGAAGCCGCGCCTGCTGTGACGACAGCTACGCCCAACGCCGAAGCGAGCCCGGTCGCAACCAAGCGCGCCGCGCGCATCGTGGGCGCTCCCGCGGCGGTCGACGAAGCAGAGCTCGAACGACGGCATTTGCTTTCGCGGCTGCTCGAGAGTGAAGGGCCAGCCGCGGTCACCCGCGCCGCGAACGCTTATCGCAAAGGTGGCTTTCAGTTTCCGGAAGAGCAGCTCGTCCAGCTGAAGCTGCTCGAACACAGCGACGAAGCCGAAGTGTGTTCGGCCTTGGCCGTGCTCACCTCCCTGCTCGACCAACAACCCCCAATTAAATTGCCCGTCTTCGAGCAACGCCTGAAGCGCCTCGAGGACGGCGCCGAGGAAGCCGAGACGCGCGTGCGTGCAGCAGAACTACGCCGCGTGCTTCGCACCTGAATTGTCGCAACGGCCGCCATGCCCAAAGATACGAAGTTCAGCGCGCGCACCTTCGAAACGCGGTTCCGAAAGCTCGTCGCGGGCATCGGGCGCGATCGCGAAAATGAATCCTGCGTGGCTTGTGAGCGCTGTGTGGCTTGTGATTCCTGCACGTTTTGTAGCGACTCCGAGAGCTTGATTCGCTGCAATTTCTGCGTTCGCTGCGTGCAATGCTCGGAGAGCTTGCACTGTCGCGGCTCACGCGGCTTGAGCAATTGCCAGCACTGCATCGACTGCGAGAACTGCTCGAATAGTTCGTATCTCGTGCGCTCGATTGCGCTCACCAATTGTTCGTATTGTTTCGGTTGCGTCGGGCTCACGGGGCGCGACTTCCACATCTTGAACGAGCGCTACGAACGCCGTGAATACTTCGCGCTCACCGAACACCTGACACGCGAACTCAAGCTCTGAACCATGGCTGACGCCGCGTTCGAAGCGTTGTGGAAGACGGTGCTCGATCGTTGGGATGACGAGCGCGCACACGGCGCGTTCCTCGAATACTGTCAGGCGACTGATTCGTTGGCGGAAGCGGCTGCGCGCTATCGCGGGATGAAGGGCGATCGCGATCGCTCAGCCATCGCCGAGAAACGCTTGGCCGGAATTGCGATCGTCGCCCTGGCCAAGTTGCACGCGACACGCACTCCCGCGGGTCGTCCCGGGCGTCGCCTCGGCGCGCTGATCCTCGCTGGCTGCTTTGGCCTGGCAGCGGCCGGTCTGCTGGCCTATTTGATCTCGACCCGCTGAGCGTCGCTAAAATTCCGTAATTAAAGCGTTTTTCTCGCTAATCTCGAACCGAGCGCCCACATCGGAATACATGGCGCACTTGCTACGTTGCGAACGCACGTGCTGGGAGTTCTCTTCTGCACGGCTGTAACAGCAATCGAGGTATACCAGGCGCCGCCCCAAGAAGGGGCGAGCTTGAAGGAGCTAGTCATGAAGTACGCCGCAGCATTCGTTCTCTTCTCCACCGCTATCGCCGCTGGCTGCGCTTCCGATCCGCCGCCTGCCCCTGCCGCTCCGACTGCCACCGCTGCCCCGACGCCGCCGCCTCCCGCGCCGAAGCAGCTCGAGAAGCCGGGCGATGATCCGAGCAAGTCGAACATCAACATCTCGGACGAGATCCGCAAAGCCTGCGGCATCACGGATACCGAGGCTTTCTTCGCGTACGACTCCGCCAACGTGCGTCCACAAGACAAGGGCGTGTTGAAGAAGCTCGCGGATTGCTTCAGCACGGGTCCGCTCAAGGGCCGTGAACTGCGCTTGGTCGGTCACGCCGATCCGCGTGGCGATGACGAGTACAACATCGTGCTCGGTGGTCGCCGCGCCGACAACGTGAAGACCGCGATCGCGAATCAGGGTCTATCCGCCAACAAGATTGCAACGACCTCGCGTGGCAAGCTCGACGCCACCGGCACGGACGAGCCTTCCTGGGCCAAGGACCGCCGCGTCGACGTGGTTTTGGGCAAGTAAGACAAGTTAAGAGACCATGATCCACGCCTTTGCTGCGCTTTCTGCCGATCCCAAGAGCCTCGACCCGATCGGTCTGATGCTGAGCGCCTCGGGCGTGGTCTTGGTCGTGCTGTCGATCCTGATCGTCGCTTCCTGTTTGGTGTGGCTGATCTGGTTTTTGAAAGCCGCACAGATCGGCCGTCTGCGGAGCACGCACCGCGCGTTCGAGAAAGCTTCGGCGACCGTCGAGCGCGCGTCGGATCTGATCGCGCTCGCGATTCAGCACAAGGCGGCACCCGGTGCGCGCGTGGTGTTGGAGTTGGCGAAGCGTCACCATCAGCGACACCTCACGTCGGAGTTGCTGATGGCTGTCGCCAAACGAGCCATCGCGACCGAGCAGCAACGCACGATGGCGCTCATGCCCACGCTGTCGAGCATCGCCTCGGCCGCGCCCTTCATCGGCCTGTTCGGCACGGTGTGGGGCATCATGGACGCCTTCTTGCGCATCGGCGTGGAGAAGAGCGCTTCCTTGCCGGTGGTCGCGCCGGCCATCGGTGAAGCGCTGATCGCCACGGCTTTCGGCTTGGTTGCCGCCATTCCGGCGACCATCGGCTTCAACTATGTCGACAAGCGCATCGGCGATTTGCTCGATGAGCTGAGCGCATCCGCCGAGGTGTGGGTCGAAACGCTGATCGCCGACCCGAGTGACACTCGGGGTCGAGGTTAGCCATGGGTATGGGCGCCGCCCGCAAGGGTCGTCGCGGCGGCGGGTTCCGTGACATCAACATCACGCCGCTCGTCGACGTCATGTTGGTGCTGGTGATCGTGTTCATGGTCACCGCGCCGTTGCTGACCACGGGCCTGCGCATCAATTTGCCCGAAGTGCACGCCGCGCAAACCCCGGTCAAAGACGCGCGGCTCCTGGTCACCGTGACCAAAGACGAAAAAGTGCTGTTCGGTGAAGAGGACGTCACCTCGCACATCGACCAAGCGCTCAAGGATAATGCGCGCGTGCAAAAAGAGCGCGAGCTCTACATTCGCGCGGACAAGGACGCGCGCTACGGCATCGTGGCCACGGTCGTCGCGGCCGCGCGCAATAGCGGGGTGGAGTCGCTCAACCTGCTCGTTCAACCAGACATCGAGCCCGACACCGACACGCCTCCGCCGGACGACAAGAAGAAGCCGGGCGGCAAGAAGGCGCCCTGAGCGATGGCCGCGCGCGCATTCTTAGCGCACGAGATCGCCCTGTCGGTGTTCCTGACCGCGCTGGTCGAAACCGGCCTGGTGCTGCTGATCGTCGTCGCGGGCCAAAATAAGGCCAAAGTCGTCGCGCACGAGGCGGAAGTGAAGGAAGAGGTGCCGATCGCCGTCAAACCGATCATGGACGACCTTCCGCTCCTCAAGCTAGGCAGCAAGAAGGTCAAAGCCAAGCTGCCGGACATGTGGACCAAGCAAGCGCCCGTACAGCGCTTCACGGAAACGAGCGCGCCGTCCACCAAAGCCGCCAAAACGCCAGACGCGATCCCCACGACTCCACTCGCGAAGGCGGACGCAGCTCCGCCGCCCCCTGACGCCGCGCTGGCCAAAGAAGTCGACCAACCGCTCACGGACGCAGCACCCAAGCCGGAAGCCAACTTGCCCACTGAAGGCGCGGCCGACGGCGTCAAGGAGGGCACGGAGACGGATCCGCTCAAGGCCCGCGCCGCAAACCTGTATCGCGCCAAGCTGATCGCTTGGTTCCAAGCGCGCTTTCAAGCGCCGAGCAATCTGCCCTGTGACGTGGTGCACGCATTGAGCGCCTCGGCGGCCATCTCCGTCGGCGCCGATCGCACGATCACTGCTGCCACCATGGGCCGCCCAAGCAACAACGCCGACTTCGACGCGCGCGTGAAGACCGCGCTCGACAATTTCGTCGGACAACAACTGCCACCGCCGCCGCCGCTCTATCCCGACCTGAGCCCCGGCTCCTCGCTGAACCCTAGTTTCTCCGGAAAGACCGCCCCATGCGCCGACTCATCGCCCGCTCCTTCGCCCGCACCGGCGCCAGCTCCAGCTCCCGAGTCGCCGGCGCCCGCACCCGCACCGGCGCCCGCGCCTGCACCCGAGTCGGCGTCGCCTTAGCGCTGCTCTCGCTTTCGTGGCCGGCGCACGCGGATGCTCCTGCCGCCGCGCCGGGCACGCCCCCGCCGGACGAAGGCGTGCTCGGCGAGTTCGTGATCACGGGCTCGAACGCCGGCCAAGTTCCGTTGCCCAAGATCGCCATCTTGCCGTCGCTGTCGCCGGACCTGGAAGACGTCATCGTGCGCGGCGTGGTCCGTCGCGACTTCGAGCTCACGGGCATGTACGACGTGCTCCCGGACAGCAAGGCCCCACAAGGGCTTTACGGCTTCGACGATGCGATCGACATCGACGCTTGGCAGAAGCTCGGCGCTGAAGCGATCGTCAAAGTTGCCGCGCAGAAGAAGAGCGACACTCAGATTCAGGTCCTCGGCATCGCGTACTTCCTGAACGTCGGCAAAGAGCCGGTGTATCAGAAGACGATCGTCGTCAACAAAAGCGACGCGCGCATCACCGGCCATCGCATCACCGACGCCTTGCTCGGTGCGCTCACCGGGCGCAACGGCAGCTTCGCCAGCGAGCTGACCTTCTCCGGCAAATGGGCCCAGAATCGCCGCATTTTCCGGATGGACGCCGACGGCAACTCGCTGCTCGCCTTCACCGACCCGAGCGACACCGCGATCGCGCCGAACTTCGGGCTGCCGGGCCACATCTTCTATTCGGTGAGCCACAACTACTCACCCTTCGGAGTGATGGAGTACACCGCCGGCGCGAGCAAGCCCCTCAAGCTGCCGTTCAACACCTCGGTGTACAGCTTGGCGTTCAACAAGGACCGCTCCAAGCTGGCCGTCGCCGTCGCGGGTGAAGGCAAGAGCGCGATCTACGTCGGCAATCCCGACGGCACCGGCATGAACAAGGTGTCGACCAGTGAACTCGCGACGCGCCCCGCCTGGAGCCCGTCAGGCAAGCTGGCCTGGGTCGGCGGCGATCCCGCACAAGGCTCGCAACGCATCTGGGTCGACGGCAAACCGGTCTCCCCCGCTGGCTTCACCGCCGCATCACCCTCCTTCTGCGACACCGAAGACGGCATCAAACTCGTCTACTCGGTGCAGGTCGGAGGCAACCGCCAAGACCTAGTGATCGCCGCCGAAAAAGGCCAAAACATGGCTCGCCTGACGCAAAATCAGGGCTCCAACAGCTACCCCGCCTGCAGCCCCGACGGCCGCCTGGTCGCCTTCTTCTCCAACCGCAACAAGAGCCCCGGCATCTGGCTCATGTCGCTCAAGAGCTGGAAAGCCCAACAAATCTCCACCCAAGAGGGTGAGACACTGAACTGGGCCGCCCTCCCAGGCGTCCCAGGCTCACCCTAAGAAACGTCGCAACAACGCCCCTCTGCTTCTTGGTGCGCAGGGATCAAACCGCCAAGCCGCCAAGCCGCCAAGAAGAGGGAGATGGGGGGCGCCTTCAACGAGACGCGGCGGCCTAGAGACGGCAGAGCGTGTCTTTAGATGGCGTTCGGCCGATCGTGCAGCATATGCCGACGATGATGCGTTGAGCCCGTCCGAATCGTAGATACCTCGAGCAACGCCGCGCAACGCGACCCCAAACGGGCACGTGTCCTCAGGTGCACTTCGTTTGGCTTGGTCGTTCAGTGCACTTGGCGGCTTGGCGACTTGGCGGTTTCAAACTCTGGGAGCCGGTCCACGCCGATCGAGAGTGGGCGCTCGCGATCCTGCATCGCACCTCGCGCTCTCTCTTGGTTCCGCACCCTGACGCCGAAGGCTTTGACGGTTGGGACGTGGCGCGTGACCATCAATAAAAAATCTCTCCTCTCGAAGCGTTTCGCGGCTTAGTTCGAGGGGGTTCGAGAGGGAGAGCACGGGCACGGGCACGGGCACGTTTACGGGGGAGAGATCAGACGAACAGGCTGCTCAAGGCCATTGGGATTTGGGCTTGGCCGGTGATTTTGATTTTGCCGTTCATGAGGAGTTCGAAGGGATTTTGGGTGCCGGTTTGAAGGCCCCAAAATGCTTCGGACTCGCACGAGATTTCGCACTCGGGCTGGGCGAGGTTCGGCTCGGCGCTGCCTGGGGTGACGTAGACGCGGTGGTTGCTGGTGCCGTCGAGCACGGCGAACGAGACCGAGCCGGTGACGGCGCGAATTTGTGCGACGCGCTCGGCGTCCAGACTGAGCGCGCGGAAGGCGAGCATCTGCTTGTCGGGAGAGAGCGCGAGGCCGGCCATGCGCTCGGTGCCACGCACGACGATCGGTTCGAAGCTCGCTTCTGGAATGGTAATGCGCACGATGCTGTCGGTTGCGAGTCCGGGCTGGCACGAGAGCTGGCCTTTGCGCAGCTGGAAGGACCAACGACCCACGTCGGGCACCGCGAAGACGATGCTGCCGAGCGAGGACACTTGCTCGAAGCCGGGTAGGCCCGAGAAGCGCTCTGGAATGTACTGAGTAAAGAAGGGTTCGGGCGAAGAAGGAATGCTCATCGTTGCCCGCGTCAGCGCTTCAAGAGCTGGCTGATGGCGTGGGTCTCGCGCGCGCCGAGGGCGCCGAATTGAACGCCGAAGCCCTCGGGCTTGGTCCAACGCACGGTGCCGGGGAGCCGCAAGTCGCCCTTCGTGGAGGCGAAGCGAGCGACGATGGTAACCTCGGTCCCGAAAGGTACGACCTCGGTCGTTTCGACGAACGTGCCGCCGATGCTGATGTCTTTCACCAACCCCGCGAACGCCGCACCGTTCTTCACTTCACACGACACCGGTGTGTTGACGACGACCCGGGGATGTACTCGCTTGTCTTCCACGACTGACTCCGCGGGCAGGATGCAAATGCCCGAACTACACCCTTGAGTCGAGACACAGAGCTTGTCAAGAAGCCGGCCGATGCGGCCGAGAAGCAGGCCGAACGCGCCGGTTTTCGGCGGCATTTGCTGGGCTATGAACTCGGCTTGCTGAGCGTCTCGATGGTCTTGACGTTTTCGCTTTTGACGCTTCCGCGCGCGAGCCGTCCGGAGACGCTTCCACTACCGCGCATCGACCGAGCCGAGGCGAGAAGACGCAACGCGAACGAACGTGAACGCGCGCAACGCACCGAAGCCAGCGGCTTACCGTTCGAGGTGCGTGCGCTCGGCGAATCGATCCGACATTACGGACAATCGGTCAGTCAGGGAATCGATCCGGCGCACGACCTCGAGGATCTGAGCGAGCGCGTGAAGACGGTCGAGACCACTGGCAAGAGCTCGCTCTTGCTCGATTTACGCGCCGTGCAAACGCAATATTTTCTGCGCGCCCTGGCGCGCTTCGAACGCGAAGCGAAGCCGAACAGCGAGCTCGACGAGCTGGGTGCGGACTTTCTGAAGCACGCCCTGCACAACGGCTGGTTCACGAGCGATGGGCGCTTCGTCGCGGACGAGGCGACGAGGCGCGTCCTGTTTCAGCTTCACTTTGCGGACTTGATCGGAAAGCGCGGCACTTTTCCGTTCGCGCCTACGCTCGACGACTGGCGGCTCTACTACCGTTTTCTATTGCAGTATCCCGAGCGAGAGCTCATCCCGGTGACGGATGCCGAAAGCGCGGCCAACGTGGCGCGTGTGCGCGTGGTCAACGCGCTGTCGCGCAAAGACCCCGAGTATCCCGCGTTCTTCGCCAAGGGTTACCTGCTCGATCAGCTGGGCGATCGACGAGCCGCGGCGAGCCAGTATCGCGCACACCTCGGGCAGCACGAGTCCGGTGCCTACGCGCTGTTGGCTAGAAATTATTTGATTCACACGTTGCAAGGCGTCGACGCCGAGTAAAACTCTCGCGCCCTGCCATGTCGGAATCGGATCCCCTGCTCGAAGGCAGCACTTTTTTGCCTCGCCTACCCGAGGACCGCACGATCGTCACCGCGGGCGACGCCGCGCGCCTCGCTCTCTCGCGACCGGGACTCACCACGCTGGTCGGTGCCGAAGGTTCCGGCCCAGCCTTGGTCGCACACGCGCTTTCGGCGCAAGCGGCGCGGCAAGTCATCTATCTCGTGGCGAGCAACGAGGCCGCGCAGCAGGCCGCGGGAGACTTGGCAGCACTCGGCAAGGGACTCCCACTCGCCCACCTGCCGAAGCAGACGCTCTCGGCGCCACTCGTGCTCGCGCCCTCCGAGTCGACGCCCTATGCGGAAGTGCACAGCGACCGACGCGCGACGATGCTGCGCACTGCCGCGTTGTGCGAGCTGCTCGCCGCTCCCGAGCGTTCCCCAGTCGTGATCACCGCGGGAGCCTTGGTGCGTCGCGTACCACCGCGACAAGCACTACGCGAGGCCACGGTCACCATCGACGTCGAGCAAGAGCTCGATGTGGTCGCGCTCTCGCAGCGGCTCACTTCGGCGGGTTATCTGCGCGCCCCCGTGGTCGAAGATCCCGGGAGCTATGCGCTACGCGGCGGCATCGTCGACCTGTGGCCGGGGCAACTGCCCGCACCGATTCGCATCGAAATGTACGGCGATTTGGTGGCTTCGCTCAAAATCTTCGACCCGGACGATCAGCGCACGCAGAACGCCGTCGCGCGCGTGATCGCGCCGCCCGCGCGCGACGCGATCGTGACGCCCAAGACCGAAGCGCGCGCCCGCGACGTGCTGCGCAGCTTGTGTGACGCGGTCAATTTTCCGTCGACCAAGACGCGCTCGCTGATCGACGACCTTGCGACCGGCCGCGCGTTCTTCGGCAGTGACGGCTACCTGCCCGCGTTCTACGAGCTCGAGAGTCTGTTCGACTACCTCGCGCCCGACGCGGTGTTCGTTATCGACGACCCCATCGCGGTCGTGCGCGCGATCCATGAAGAGATCGAGCGTGGTCTTTCCGGGGAAGCCGCACGCCGCGGCTCGCCGCACTTTCCGGCGCACGCGCTGTACTCGAGTCAAGACGAACTGGAAGAGCAGCTTGGCAAACGCTCATTGCTAGCACTCCACCGCACTGCGATCGCCGCGCCGAGCAGCGCAAGCCTGCTCGAGAACCTGCAGAGCGCGCCCCCAGACGCACAAACGCTGGCCTTTTCCGACCTTTCGGACCTAGCGCGTGCCGTCAAAGGGGCGCGCACGGAGCACGGGAAGCAAGGCGCGCTGGAGCCGCTCTTGGAGCGCGTGCGCGCCTACTTGGACGCTGGGCTCGAGATCGTGATTTGCGCCCGCACCGAGACGCAAGCCGAGCGCCTCGCAGCGTTGCTCTCACACCGCGGCACTCCAGTCACTGTTTGGCGAGCCGACAGTGAGCTCACGCGCGACGCTCAAGTTCGGATCGTGACCGCGCCGCTCTCGCGCGGCGTGCTCGCCCCCGCGGCGGGTTTCGTGCTCATCACCGAGGAGGAGATCTTCGGCTCTCGCGCGCATCGCCCTGCGGAGAAGAAGCGCTCGGCGCGCGCCATGCTGCAGGACCTGCGCGCGCTCAGCGTGGGTGACTACGTGGTGCACGTGGACCACGGCGTGGGTCGCTATTTGGGGCTCGAGCGGCGCGCGATCGGCGCCGTGCACGTCGATCTGTTGGTCGTCGAGTATGCCGGCGGCGATAAGCTGTTTTTGCCGGTCTATCGGCTCAATCAGATCGAAAAGTACGCGGGTGGCGACACCACGCCGAAGGTCGATCGCCTGGGCGGGCAGACCTTCAGCAAAACCAAAGCTCGCGTCGAGCGGCGCGTGCGCCAAATGGCAGACGAGCTACTCAAGCTGTACGCCGAGCGCGCCGCCCTGAAGAAGGATCCTCTCACCCCGCCGGATGACGAGTATCGAGCCTTCGAGGCCAGCTTCCCGTTCGAAGAAACGCGCGATCAAGCCGCGGCGATTTCGGAGGTGCTGAAGGACATCCAGGGCGATCGCGTAATGGATCGCTTGGTGTGTGGCGATGTTGGGTTCGGCAAGACCGAGGTTGCGCTGCGTGCCGCGTTTTTCAACGCCATGGGCGGACGCCAAGTGGCGCTGCTTTGCCCGACCACCGTGCTCGCGCAGCAGCACTACAACACCTTCGCCGCGCGCTTTTCCGGCTACCCGTTGACGGTGCGCGCGATGAGCCGCTTCGAAACCAAGGCCGAGCACCAAAACACGCTCAAAGGCCTGAAAGAGGGCTCGGTGGATGTCGTCGTCGGCACCCATCGCCTGCTCTCGAAGGACGTGCACTTCAAACGACTCGGTCTGCTCGTGGTCGACGAAGAACAACGCTTCGGCGTCACGCACAAAGAGCGCATCAAGCAGATCCGCATGTCGGTCGACGTGCTGACTCTGAGCGCCACGCCCATTCCGCGTACGCTCCAACTTGCGGTTGGCGGCATGCGAGACATGTCGATCATCACCACGCCCCCCGTGGACCGCCGCGCGATCCGCACCGTCGTTTCTCAATACGACCCGGGCATGATCAAGGAAGCGATCAGCCGCGAGCTCGATCGCGGTGGTCAGGTCTTCTACGTCTACAATCGCGTCGAAGGCATCTACGAGCGCGCGGAGCGCATCAAAGAGCTCTTGCCGTCTGCGCGCGTCGCGGTCGGGCACGGCCAAATGAGCGAGAGCGCGCTCGAACAAACGATGCTCGATTTCGTGCAAGGCGAGTACGACGTGCTCGTCGCAACCGCGATCATCGAAAGCGGTCTCGACATTCCGCGCGCCAACACCATCATCGTCGATCGCGCAGATCTATTCGGATTATCTCAGCTCTATCAGCTGCGTGGGCGCGTGGGTCGGTCCAATGAGCGCGCCTACGCGTACCTGCTCGTGCCGCCTGCGAGCCAATTGAGCGACGAAGCGCGTTCGCGCATCGAGGCACTCGAGCGCTACACCGAGCTCGGCTCCGGCTTCCATATTGCGACGCTCGACATGGAGCTGCGCGGTGGTGGCGACTTGCTCGGCGCGGAGCAGAGCGGATTCGTCGAAAGTGTCGGCTTCGACTTGTTCTGCAAAATGCTCGAAGACGCAACGCACGAGCTGCGCGGCGAGACCGTGGTGCACGAGGTCGATCCCGATCTCAACTTCGACGTCGAGGCGCTGCTGCCGGACGACTACATCGACGAAGTCGGCGTGCGGCTCTCGCTGTACAAACGCCTGTCGAGCGCGACCGACGAAGCCGAAGTCAACGAGCTGGCGCGCGAGATGGAAGATCGCTTCGGCCCGCCGCCAATTGCGGCGCGTCGCCTGGTCGAACTCATGCGCGTGAAGACCGAGCTCCGACGGCTACGCGCGGTCGGCTGCGAAGCCAGCGCAAAATCCGCCACCTTGCACCTGCTCCCCGATACTCCGCTCGACCCGGCAAAGATCAGCGCGCTGGTCGCGGGCAAGAAGTCGCTCTATCGACTCAGCCCCGATGGCCGCCTCACACGGCGCGCCGGCGAGCAAGAGGCGCTCAGCGACGGCCTCGTGCTCGCGGATCGCATGCTGAGCGAGCTCGCAAAGTGCCTGAAGGTCGGCTAAGCGCCGACCGCCGGTTGGATCCCCAAACGCCGCTCGAGAGATTTTTTGGTTGATGGTCACGCGCCACGTCGCACCGCGGCGCAGCCTTCGGCGTCGCGGACGAGGGAGAGGGAGAGGGAGAGGGACTACCGCCGAGCCGCAGAGGACGCAGAGATCTGAGAGAGGAGATCTGGTTTGCTCTTCGTGGCGCTCTGCGTCGTGACAACGTGTGCTGCGACGTGATCAGGAAACCCAAAATCTCCCTCAGAACTCTGCGGCCTCTGCGACTCGGCGGTTCAATCTCACGGAGCGCAAATGAGACGAAATTGGGGGTTCCGCGATTCGGCGCTCTGCGTCGTGACAACGTGCGCTCCGACGTTGAATGGGAAACCCAATCTCCCTCAGATCTCTGCGGCCTCTGCGGCTCGGCGGTTCAATCTCACGGAGCGCACTCTGCGGAACTTCGTTCGTGGAAGCGTGTGCTGAACGTCACGCGCCGGGAGCGCGCCCCAGTTTGCGCATGGTGTACTTCGCCGCGCGCACCACGATAGCGCGCGGAAAGATCTTCGACAGCGTCGTTTGCACGGAGTTCACCTTGCCGGGGACGTACACCACGCGGCCCGCGGCGTAGGCCTCGAGGGTGCGCTGCACGACCGCGTTGGGCTCGAGCTTGGCGAACTTGAGCACGCTGCCTTCGGGCATGCCCGCTGCGGCCTGAAAACCGGTGGGAACGGGGCCCGGACAACAGGCGAGCACGCGCACGTTGCTCTTTTCCAGCTCCGCCGCGAGCGCCGCGGAAAAGCTGACCACGAACGCTTTGCTCGCGCCGTAAGTCGCCATGTACGGCGTCGGCTGATACGCGGCAGTCGAGCCGACGTTGATGATGCCGCCACGGTTTCGCTTCAGCATGCCCGGCAAAAAATGCCGCGAGAGGCAGACCACGGCTTCGCAGTTCACGCGCACCATCGTGGTTTGGCGCTGCAGCTCGGTCTCGCTGAAGTCACCCGCGGAGCCAAAGCCCGCGTTGTTGATCACGTGATCGATCTTCGTGCCGAGATCGTCGATGATCAGCGCGAGTTGCTCGGCGCCGCCCGGCTGCGCGAGATCGGCCGTGACCACGCGCGTCGCTACGCCGTTGATGCGCGCCAGATCCGAGGCCAAGGTCTCCAGCTTTTCACGCGAGCGCCCGCTCAGAACCAGGTTGCAACCGCGGTGCGCGAGCTGACGAGCGAACTCTTCACCGAGGCCGGAAGAAGCGCCCGTAACCAGTGCAAAAGTGCCCGAAAATACGTCGCTCTCCATGTTTTCTTTCAGGCGGGGTGTTGCCCACGTTGGCGCAAATAGTGGTCGGCCAGGACGATGGCCATCATCGCCTCGCCGATCGGAACGAAGCGCGGCAAGAGACACGGATCGTGGCGACCCTTGGTCACGATCGACGTCTCATCACCCTCTTGGGTGACGGTGCGTTGCTCGCGAGACAAACTGCTGGTCGGCTTGATCGCCGCGCGCACGACGATCGGCATGCCCGAAGAGATGCCGCCCAACATGCCACCGTGACGGTTACTCCGGGTGCGGATGCTCCGGATCCCGGTCGGGCTCTCCTGCGCGAAGAATTCGTCGTTGTGCTCGCTGCCGCGCTGCACGGCACTCGCAAAACCGCTGCCGTATTCGACGCCCACCACCGCCGGTAGGCTGAACAGCGCCTTGGCCAAATCCGCCTTGAGCTTGTCGAACACCGGCTCGCCCAAACCGGCCGGAATATCGCTGGCCACGAGCTCACTCACGCCGCCGATCGAGTCCTGGTCTTTGCGTACGCGATCGATCAGCTCGATCATCTCTTTCGCCCGCTCCACGTCCGGGCAGCGCACGATGTTGGGCTCGCCGTCAGGGAACGTCTCCACTTGAGTCAGGGTCACCGCATCCGGCTGATCCACACGTGCGACGATCGGGCCGACCTGTTTCACGTAGCCCACGACTTTGCCGCCAAACGCCTCGGCGATCACCTTCTTGGCCACGACGCCCGCGGCGACCCTCGCGACAGTCTCACGCGCGCTCGACCGCCCACCCCCGCGATAGTCGCGAAAACCGTACTTCGCGTCGTAAGTGTAGTCTGCGTGGCCCGGGCGGTACTTGTCCTTGATGTTGGAATAGTCGCGGCTGCGCTGGTCCTCGTTACGAATCAAAATCGCGAGGCTGGTGCCCGTGGTGCGGCCCTCGAACACGCCGCTCAAGATCTCGGGCGTGTCCGATTCTTGGCGCTGGGTGACGAGACGGCTTTGACCCGGTTTGCGGCGGTCCAAATCCACCAGCAGATCCTCCACGGAAAGAGGGATACCCGCGGGGCAACCATCGATGATGACGACATTGCCAGGCCCGTGTGATTCACCTGCAGTGGTGATCCGAAACGCCTGACCGAAGCTATTACCTGCCATGCCGGGCGGCAGTGTATCAGTTGCGCCGCCGTCGGCGACCGGGCATTTTATCGAGTCCATGACGGCTCTCACGGATCTGCGGGACGAGGAACGGCTCTTCTTCGACACGGTCTCGGCGTTTGCGCGCGAGCGCATCGCGCCGTTGGTCCGTGAAATGGACGAAACAGCGCATTTCGCCGCCAAGCTTCTACCGGAGCTGTTTCAGCTCGGCGTGATGGGCGTGGAGATCCCGAGCGAACAGGGCGGCGCTGGCAGCAGCTTTTTCAACGCCGTGCTCGCGGTTCAAGCCCTGGCGCGTGTCGACCCGAGTGTCGCCGTGCTGGTCGACGTGCAAAACACGCTGGTCGAAAACGCGCTGCTACGCTGGGGCACCGACGATCAGAAAGCGCGTTATTGCCCGAAGCTCGCCAGTGAGTGGGTCGGCTCGTACGCACTGAGTGAAGCAAGCTCGGGCTCGGACGCCTTCGCGCTCAAGGCCCGCGCCGAGCGCCGCGGTCAGCGTTTCCTGCTCAACGGGCGGAAGCTCTGGATCACCAACGCCGCTGAAAGCTCGCTGTTCATCGTGTTCGCCAACGTCGATCCGGAGAAGGGCTACAAGGGCATCACTGCGTTCTTGGTCGAACGCAGCTTCCCCGGATTTTCCGTGGGCAAGAAGGAAGACAAGCTCGGCATCCGCGCGTCCAGCACCTGTGAGCTCCTGCTCGATGATTGCGAAGTGCCGGAAGAGAACGTGCTCGGTGAAGTGGGCAAGGGCTACAAGATCGCAATCGAGGCGCTGAACGAGGGCCGAATCGGCATCGGCGCGCAAATGCTCGGCTTGGCCGAAGGCGCGTTCGCGCAAGCCATGAACTACATGAAGGAGCGCGTGCAGTTCGGCAAACCGATCGCCGAGTTTCAGGGCATGCAGTTTCAATACGCGCGACTCGCGATGGAAATCGAAGCGGCGCGTCTGCTCGTGTACAACGCGGCGCGGCTCAAAGACGCAGGTCAGCCGTTCGTGAAAGAGGCGGCCATGGCCAAACTGTTCGCCTCCGAGGTCGCAGAGCGAACCGCGTCGCTGTGCGTGGAGTTCTATGGCGGCATCGGCTTCACCCGCGAGTGTCCGGCGGAGAAGTTCTATCGCGACGCCAAGATCGGCAAAATCTACGAGGGCACGAGCAACATGCAGCTGTCCACGATCGCCAAGCTGCTCGGCTGAGGGCTACGAATCTCTGAAGTCGCTCTTCGGCTCAGCTTGCGCGGCGGACGGGCTCTAACGCAACGCGACGCAGTGCGGTGTCGATCGCCCCGAGGATTTCAGAATCGGAAGCCGGCTTTGCAAGAAGGGCATGCGCTCGGTAACGCTGGAGCGTATCGCCGGGCTCGATCTGGGACGAGTGAACGATGCGCGCCGTCTCAGGATAGCGCGCGAGCAGTGCGTCGAGCACTACGCGGCCGCCCCCGCCCGGCATATGCCAGTCGGTGAGCACGAGATCGTAGCCGAGCTCATACAAAGCTTCGATGGCTTGGATCGGATTGGCTGCAGTATTCACGTGATATTCCGGCCGATTTTGGCGAAGGATTCGCCACAGCCCGCGAATTACTGACGGGTCATCATCGACCAGTAAGATCCTACTGGGCCGACGCTGGTAGACACGCGAGACAGGCGGTTCACTTGACGGCATGGTCACAAACCAGTGCAAAACGTGGGCCACCTACACAATTGCTGGATTCCCGCAATTTTTAGTGCGCTGTCGTTGGTCTCTTGCGCAATGGAGGGTGTTGGGTATGGTCGCGCTGCCATGGTCGAACCCGGTATCGTCACGCTCGCCAAGATCGTCGGAACTCTGCTCGTTGCGATGGGCATCGTTCCTTTCCTGTTCTTGTTGGCGCCTGGTGATCGCTCTGAGCCGGAAGTCAAAGACACGTTCGACGGCGACGTTCAGTAGCGCTTCCGCGACCGGCGTCAGGTAACCGTCCGCGGATCTCCGCGTACTACGGGGAGATCCACGTAGGCATGAGAGGGAGCGCCACGGAATGAGTGACGTGAAGTATCGAGTTTTGGCGGGTGTACTGTGCCTCGGCGGCACGCTGATCGGGTGTAAAGAGAAGCCTTCGGCGCAGCTGGCGCCCACCGCTTCCGCACTCGAAGCCGCTCCTGCGGCTCCCACCGCGGCGCAGTTCAGCGTCGATTCGGCCTCGAGCAAGGTGACGTTCCTGATGGACTCGCCACTCGAGAAAATCGACGGCGACGCGTCGGGCGGGCTCTCCGGTGACCTGTTCGTCGATCTGTCCGACCTCGCCAAATCGACCGCGTTGGTGAAGGTCGATCTGCAAAAACTGGTGCTGTACCAGCAAAAGCGCGACGACGAGAAGACCGCCTACGCCGCTCGCAAGAAGAGCGATCTCCAGAACGAGCACGCGCGCAATTGGCTACAGATCGTCGCGCGCGAAGGCGACGTGACCCCCGCTCAAGCCGAAGCCAATCGCTGGGTGGAGTTCAAAATCGACAAGCTCGAGGCGCTGGGCTTGCCGAACGTCGCTTCGGCGACTGGCGCGGAGCGCAAGCTCAATGCCACGGCCACGGGCGAGTTTCGGCTTCACGGTCGCAAGCAAACCAAGAGCGCCAAGCTCGAGCTCGTCTTCACCTATCAGGGTGACAAGGCGCAGTCGGTTCACGTGAAAACGACGGAGCCGCTCAACGTCGGTCTGGAAGAGTTCGAAGTGAATCCGCGTGACAACGCGGGCAAGTTCGTCAAAACGCTGACCGAGGCCCTAAGCGACAATTTGAAGGGCAAAGTGGCTCAACAAGCGCCAATCGTGCTCGATTTCACGGCGACCGCGAAGTAGCGGCCGAGGGGTGGGTCAGCGCCGCATCGCTTCGCGCAGCACGCGCAAACGAAGCGCACTCCCTGCACGCGTCATTTCAAGCACCAGGTCGCTTCCGGGCTGACCACCGAGCCGCGCGCGGGCATCGCCCATCGACGTCGGATGCGCGCCGTCAATCGCGGTGATCACGTCACCGGGCTCGACCCCCGCGCGCTCAGCCTCACTCGACTCGGCTACGCTGACCACGACGACTTCCACGTTGGGCGCGTTGCCGCGTTCGCCCAAACCGATCGCCACGCTGCCTGGCGCGGACGGCGCTTCCGAGTCACTCCCCTGCGGCGCGAGTTGAATGCGTAATCCTCGCGCGCTGCGACCCGAGCTCACGTCCACACCATGCACGCTGCCACGGCCGGCAATGCTGGAAACGGCCGTGATCGTCGCACTTCCTGGGTGGACGCCGGTCAGCGCGAAGTGCCCGTCGCGATCCGTGAGCACGACGCTCCGCGCGCCTTTGCCCGCAGGGACGAAGCTCGATCCGATCCCCGCCGTGACCCGCGCGCCTTCGACTCGATCCCCCCGCTGATCGACGACCTCACCCTCTACCTCGCCCGGTTCGAGCAAGTCGATGTCCGGCAGGCTGAACGGGCGATCGGCGCGCCCCGTGGAATCGACGCGCAGCGAAGCCTCCTCATCGGCAAAGTCGGGATGCTCGACGCGCACGTGCAGCTCACCGGGTGCGATATCTCGCAGCCGATACACGCCGTCGCCGTCGCTCGTCGCCACTTTGCGCACGCCGTTTTGCGAAACACTGACGACTGCGCCCGACACCACGCGGCGCCCCCGCACCGCCGTGACGCGCCCTTCCACGATCACGCCGCGGCGCAGCGTGATCTTGAGCTCTTTCGGCGCCGCAGACACGCTTTGCGCAAGCCGCGCATAGCCCGGAGCTTCGGCGACCAAGCGCAGATTCTCGCCCAGCGCGTCGGGAAAGGTGACGGCTCCCTCGGCGTCCGTGAAGCGCGTCAGGCGCAACGGACGCGTCGGTTCCAGCGAAGTCGCAGTGATTTCGCACAGCTCGATCGGCCGCGCGTCTTCGTCCAAGGCCAACACCCGCACCGGATCGCGCAGCGCGGGCAAGGTCAATTCGAGCTTGTCGTGAGCACCTTCGGCGAGGTGCAGAGACTTGCGCAGCACGACCCGCGCCGGATCTTCAGGGCGCGAGAGCGAGAGCGTGAGGTCGGCGGGCACGGCCGCGAACGCAAATGTGCCGTCGCTGGCCGTGGTTGCGGTTTCAGTGCGCGTGGCACGCGCGGAGCTCAGCTCGACTTCCACCCCGCCGAGCGGCTGACCGCGATCGTCGAGCACGCGGCCCTCGAGCGACGCGCCGCGCAGCAGCACGATCTTCACGTGCGCTTCGCCGCCCGGTGCGACCGCAATCAACTCGCTCGTGCCCTCGACGAAGTCGGGATGGCGCACGATCACGCGCACACGGCCCGGCGTGACTGGGCGCGCGCTGAAATGACCGCCGCGATTGGAGATCCAAGGGACGATTTCGGCCAGCGGTGCGTCGAAATCGGGCGTATTCGTCGCAGCTGCGCTGGCCGCTCCTTGCTTGGGGATGGGCGGCACCGGGCCGGGCATCACCCCCAATTCACCCGCAGGAATGAGCGGCACGGGACCAGACAATGACCAAGCAAAATGATTTTGGCGAAAGCCGACCAACGCGGGCGTCTCCGCAATCGGCAACCCAGAGACATCACTGCCGACCACTTCGATGCTTGCCCCATCGACGGGGAAGCCGCGCGCGTCCTCGACGTCACCGACGATCGCACCCCCGCGGGTAAGCGGAACGCGCACCGGCTCGCTGAGCTGCTCGGGTACGGCGACCAGCGCACTGCCAACGAAGTCCAGCGCGCGCGCGCCGAGCGTCGCCGGTCCGGAAGCGATCGGACCAAGCGAGACTTTGCCGTCCCCGCCGGTGCGGCCGCGGATCGGAAATGAGCTCAACCCGGCTTCGGCGAGGACGACGTCGGCATTGGGTACTGCGATCGGATTCGGGCCCTCGCCGTCGGTGACCAGGGCGACCACCGTGCGGCCCGGTTCGAGCCGCAACGTGAGCTTCTCGATTTGGCCGCGCGACAGCGGAAAGCCGAGCAACGTCGGAGCCACGTTGCTCCCCGAGCTGGCGCGCAAATCGTAGCTGCCCGCGAGCAGCCCGGTGATCTTGGCAATGCCATCCGCATTGCAAACAGCGCTGCGCGCGGGCCACAAGGTGGCTCCCGCGATCATCACGGTGGCACCCGCTGCAGGTTTGCCCTCCACGTCCAGCACCGCGACCTCGAGGGACGCCAAGCGACGCAGCGTGAGCGAAATCGGTCCGCGCACTCCGGCACGCGAGACGGACTCGTAGCCTGGCGCAGCCGCTTTCACCGACCAAGGCGGAAGTCCCAAGCGCGTGAAGCGCGCGAGACCCTGTTCGTCGCTCAGCGCACCGAAGGGCAGCGGATCCGCGGTTTCGACCAGCACGGTCGCTCTGGGCAGCGGCGCGGCATTCTCGTCCGTCACGGTGACGGCGAGCGTCTGCGCGGGGTGCAGACCCATCGACACCTCGCGTGGCTCTGCACCGAGCACCAGGGTGGTCGAGGCGCGCGCGAAACCTGGCGCCTCCGCGAGCAACCACAGTCGCCCGAGGGGTAAGCGCGAAAGGACTGCTTGTCCGGTCTTGTCGGTGCTTTCCGCTGCAATCCAGTGAAAGCTTCCCGCACGCTCCCAGAACACCTGGACGGTCGCCAAGGGCAAACCCACGCCGCCCTCCTGCAACACCGAGACGCGCACTGCCCCGGTCCGATCTTGCTCGGAAATACGAATAGTTTCCGGCGCCTTGCGCTCGGGCGCCGGTCGCCGCGGCAGATCCGAAAGACCCAACACGAAGCTGACGCACGCAATCACCGACATCAACCAGGTCAAGAGCTCGGCCGGGTGCTTCGGGCGCGTCACGTGAGCACCATAACGCGGACCCGCGGCGCGGGCTTCCGCTCGAATGCTATGGTTCAAAACAGTGTTTGCTCGAAGTGTGGCCTTGCTTGGTTTCGCGCTGAGCGCGGCGACCCTGGCCTGCAGCTCGGCCGAGCACCCACCGCTGCTTGGCTTCGTTCAGAACAGCGCCAGCGGCGGGGCCGGCGGCGGCGACGACGCGGGCAGCAGCTTGGACGTCGGCGAGGCTGGCGCTGACTCGGCGCTCTGCGGCAACCAACGCATCCCCGCCATCAGCAATCCCCCCAACCTGTATTTCGTGGTCGATCGCTCTGGCAGCATGGGCGATCCGCTGCCCGGCAGCCCGTACAGTAAATTCGAGAACGCACGCATCGCGATGAGCGTGATGCTGCGAGCGGTCGGACACCGCGTGCGTTACGCAGCCAGCGTTTACCCGACCTACCTGAACGAAGACGGCTGCTCGCCCGGCTCACAAATTTTCCCGATCACTGCGGGCGATTCGCCCAAGTACGCGGCAAGGGGCGAAAATGGGCCGGTGCTCACCCAATTGCTCGACCGCCTCGGCGCGACCTTGCCGTCGGGCGGCACGCCGACCGCGGCCACCCTGCGCGAGTTGGAGTCGACCATCCTCGGCCTCGACGGCAAGAAAACGTACGTGGTGCTGATTACCGACGGCGCGCCAAATTGCAACCTGGCGCTCCGCTGCGGCGTGGACGCTTGCATCTCCAACATCGAGCACCTGACGGTGAACGGCGTCACGTGCGACGACAGCTTCAACTGCTGCTCCCCCAAGGTCGGCGCAGGCGATTGCGTCGACGCGGACGCCAGCGAAGCAGCCGTCTCCGAGTACGCGCAGGCGGGGGTCGACACCTTCGTCATCGGTATGCCGGGCAGCGAAGCCTACCGCTCGATGCTCAACCGCTTGGCCGTCGCCGGCAACACCGCCCGGCCAGGAAATACGCAATATTACGCGGTTTCCGACACGGACGAGCTGACCACGGCGCTGCGCAGCATTGGCGCACAGGTAGCCATCAGTTGCGATCTGCCGCTCATCAAGCAGCCTGACGACCCCGACTTGGTGAACGTGTATTTCGACGACCAAGTCGTCCCGAAAAGCGACGACGATGGCTGGCACTACCGCGACGAAAACACGATCCAGTTCGTCGGCGCCACTTGCGACAACCTCGCCGCCGGGGACGTGCTGAACGTCCAAGTGTTGTACGGCTGCCCCACGGTCGTTCGCTGACGCGGTGCCACCGTCGACGGGCCGGTGACGGTAGTTCGCTGACGAGGACGGTTTCTGATGTTACGGTCCGCAGCGTGAAGCCTGCTCCGGAGCTCGAAGCACTACGTCGAAGCATCGACGATTTGGATGGCCGCATCCTCCAGCTCGTCGCCGACCGCGTGAAGGTCGTGCTCGCCGTCGGTCAATTCAAGCGTGAAAACAACATCGCGGTCTACGATCCCGAGCGCGAACGAAAAATGCTCGAACGCCTGTGCAGTCAGGCGCCCGAGCCGCTCGACGCCGACACCGTACGCCGCATCTTCGAACGCCTGATCGACGAATCACGCCGCATCGAACAACACAGCATGGGCAAACACCGCTAATTTCTTGATGGTCACGCGCCCCGTCGCGTCCCGTCAAAGCCTTCGGCGTCGCGTTCCGTGAAGCACACGCGGAGAGCACGGCACCAGGCATAGCGCGGCGATGAGCGGCTCCCGGAAGATTAACCGCCGAGCCGCAGAGGCCGCAGAGATCTGAGAGAGAAAAGATTGGGGTTTGCGTATCGCGGATGCTTACGTCGTAGCCACGACCAGCTTCGCCGTGAATCGCACCCCCCAAAAATCTCCTTCAGATCTCTGCGGCCTCTGCGGCTCGGCGGTTCAATCTCAGGGAGCCGCACAGCGTGGGTACAGCGTGGGATTTGAGGTGCGATGCTGGAGTGGGGGCGCCCACTCTCCCGATCAGTGAAGGGTGTGCCAGGAGCCGTCGTGTTCGACGACGGGGACTTCTTTCTCGGGGGTCGCGGCGGCGAGTTGGGCGACGGGGAGACCTGCGCCTTTGGCGAGCACGATGTGGACGCGCGCGGCTTCTGAGCGCAGAGCCAAGCGGGCGCGTTGCAGATCTTCGACGGCTTCTTCGCGGGCCCAGCGTTGGAGCGTGAGTTTGTCGCGGCGTTTGCGGCGACGCCAGGCCCAGACTGCCAGCGCGAGCGCGATCACCCAGAAGAAGGTGCCGCTCAGCAAGATGGGCATGAAGGTGTAGCGGCGCGACGCATCGTCACGCCACTCGAGCTCGAGCGTGGCGAGATCGACGGCGTAGGCGTCGAGCACGGCTTGCTCGAAGCTTTTGCCTTCGCGCAGTTCGCTCACCAAGCTGCGGAAGCGGTGCGCGTCCTCCCGGCGCACGAGGAAGCGGAGCACGTCGACCGCTTCGGCGTAGGCGACCTGGGCTTTGGTTTCGTCGTTCGGGAACGAGCGCTCCAAGTCGCGCAGCGGGATCAAAGAGCCGCCGACGGTCGCCATGGACAGCGTTTTCATGCGCGTGAAGGACGATTCACCGGAGGCGAACACGGCAAAGCCTTCGTTGAACCAACGCGGCACGGATTGGCCGTTGAGCGCGTCGTGCAGCGCGATGTGCGCGAGCTCGTGCCGGAACACTTCGCCCAAGTCCTGCTCTTCACCGGGGTGCACGGGCGTGAGCGAGAGCAGCACCAAGCCGAGCTCCGAGTAAGCGACGCCTGCGGCGTACTCCGGATACGGCGCACCCGAAGGCGCGAAAGTCGCCATTTCGCCGGTGGTTCGCGCGATTTCTACGCGCACCTCAGACAACACGGGGAAGCCGAGGCGCTCCGTCAGATCATGACGAACGGCTTCGGCCTGCGCGATCAGCGGCTGCACGCGTTCACGACTGGAGGGGTGATAGACGAATCGCACCCAACCGGCGTCGTACGTGTTGAAGCCCGCGGGGATCGGCGGCAAGCGCAACACCCCGCGCCCAACGCGCGGAGCGTCGGGAACGGAAGAGGGTAGTGTGCTCACCGCGGGCGCCGCGGCATCAGCTCCGTCCGGTGCGGTTGCGCCAGCACGCGGCGGAGCAACGACGGTGCGGCCCTCGCGGATCTCCGCGGGCGGCGGCGGTGGCGGAACGAGGTCACCCGGTGCAGCAGACGAGGAGCTCGCCAGCAGCAGCAAGAGCGGCGCCAAGCACGCCAGGCACAGAAGCATCAGTCGAGCGGCCACGCGCCCCATCACGCACCGAAATATGGCGCGACAACGGTCAGCCGCCAAGCCAGACGAGAGGCCAATGCAAAACTGGGCAACGGGAGGCCAACTCGACCTGCATCGCTGGAGCGCGACCGAGACACACTCCGACCGTAACCACGGCCACCCACGTCGCAAGGCCGAGCCCGCGAACTCTTTTCAGCAGTGTCTCCGGAAGCCGTACACGCGCGGCAAGTGTCGCCAGGCCGAGCACGCGAAGCCCATCGTAGAAGCCGGTTTGGTAGTCACTCCCGCCCTTCAGCCCATTCACGAGACCCAGCAGTAGTGCGGCTGTTCCCAGCGCCGCGAACGCGATCAACGCCACGCGCGCGAACGCGCCGCGTCCCTGCACGCCCGCCCAGGTTACGAATCGCGCACAGACCAGCGAAAGCGCGATGATCAGCAACCCGCCGACGACCGCGAAGGTGACCCCGCCGAGCGGCCGATGATGCGTGGTCGTCTTCAGCAGGGTCGCGAACGGCAACAACGGAAACGCTGCCAGTAGGACGCCCACGGTCAGGGCTGTCCGCAACTTGCTCGTGCTGTTTGCGCTCGCCAACGCGGCCGAGAGCGGCGCCATCACCAGCGCGCACCCCGCCATACAAACGACGAACGCCTGAACGGCCAACCCCGACTCGAAACGGAAGGCCGCGGGCAACGCAGCCAAGACAGCCGCGATCAGCCCCGACAAGAATCCGGCTCGGCGCGTCACGCCGGGCGCAGCTCCAAGCGCACTCGCGACGCCGCGCTCTTCGGCACGTAGCCGTTCGCAAGGAACCAGCGCACTGAACGCGCGAGCGCTTCTCGCGCCGTGCGATGGCGATAGCCGAGCGCTTCTTCGGCCTTTTGGCAGGTGACGAACGAGAAGGTATCGACGTAGTCGTTCGCCAAGCGCGACGTAATGCGCGGGTCCCCGCCGCGGAAGCGCGCGTTCAGCTCGAACAATTTGCCGGCGAACTTCATCAAGCCTTTGCTCTTCGGCGCGCTCGGCTCCGCAAGCCCGGTGATGTCCGCGACGGTTTCGAACAATTGACTGAAGGTCAGATTGTCGCCGCTCAGGATGTATCGCTCACCAATTGCGCCGTGCTCCATCGCCTGTACGTGCCCGTTCGCCACGTCCTCGACGTCCACGACGTTGATGCCGCCGCCGCTGACCGGAAAGTGACTGGTCGGCGGCGTCTTCAGGTATTCGAGCAAGAGCTGGCCATTGGGCGTCGGTTTCCAATCGCCGGGGCCGGCAATCGTGGAAGGCAGCGCAAGCACGATCGGCGAACCCTGCGCAATGAACTCGGCCGCCACTTTGTCAGCCGCCACCTTGGCCGCAAAATATGCCTCTGGATCGGCAAGGTTGAACTCATGGGTCTCGTCCATGAGCTCTTCTCCGGCCGTGGTGCCGAGCACGCCCGCGCTGCTCGTGACCACGACCTTCTGCAGCTTGCGCGCTCGCGCTGCGCGCAACGTCGCGCGCATGCCTTCGACCGCCGGCAAGATGATGCGCGACGGATCCGGGTCCCACATCTTGAAGTTCGCGGCCACGTGGTACATGCGCGTGCAGTTGGCCAACGCAGCAAACACGCTCTGCTCGATGCGAATGTCGCCCACCGCGATCTTGAAGCGATCACTCGGATAGCCGGAGAGCGCCGCCAAGTTCGAACCAGGCCGCACGAACGCCTTCACCGACTCACCGCGTTCGAGCAACGTGCGGACCAACTGCGACCCGAGAAACCCAGTCGCGCCAGTCACCAAAGTAAAAGCCATGCAGCTCTCCGTAGCATCGCGGCGCGGCTGAGTCAGCAATCGGTCACGCCCGACGAGCGCGAGGTTCGGCTCCCCGATTTAAACCGCCGAGCCGCAGAGGCCGCAGAGATCTGAGGGAGATTTTTTGGTTTCCAATCTTCGTCGAAGCCCCCGCTGTCACGCCGCAAATCGCCGCGACTAGCAAACATCGTCCTTCTCTCTCAGATCTCTGTGGCCTCTGCGGCTCGGCGGTTAATCTCTCTCTTCTGGCGTCTTGGCCATTTGATCCCGTCTGGAGAGCCGCTCAGGGCGCACCATCGCTGGTTCACGACTTGGTTGGCGGCGACTTGGGTTTGCTCGGGGCGCCGCATTGAGTGCTGCGGCGTTGCATCACCGCGTCTGCGGCTTGGCGAGCTTGGGGGGGCGCTCCCTTGGCTCGCAGCGGCTCGAGGCGCTTCGCGAGATCTGCGGGGTGCATCTCGCCAAGCGCGAGCAGCGCGGCGGAGCCAACCATGTGGTCTTGCGGGCTCGCCATCGGATCGATCAGCTTTTGCGCATAGCGCGTGAGCGCGTCGAGCGAGCTCACGTCGCAGAACGCGGCCAATGCTTGCGCGGCTGCCGCGCGCACCATCGGATATTCCTCTTCATCCAGCAGACGCTTGCGAATCTTGTCGAGATCCGCGCTCACGTGGTGTTCGCCGAGCGCAACAATCACGTGCGCCCGCACATGCGGCGAAGGGTCGTCGATCGCGCGCGAGAGCGCGGTCGGAGCACTGGGCGAGCCCTTGGCAGTCGCCAGCGCATCCGCTGCGGCCATGCGCACGAGCGGCCATTCGTCCTTCGCCAACAGCGTGCTCACGAGCGGCACCGTGCTCTGCAAACCATTGCTGGCGTGGATGGCCGCTTCGCGCACGCGCACGTCGGAGTCGTTCAAGGCAGCGCTGACCTGCGCCTCGAACTGAGCCGGCACTTTGAGCACGCTCAGCGCTCGCGCTCGGAACCGCGGATCGGGGTCCGACGCGAGGCTCTGTGCGAACGCCGCGCGCAGCGCCGGATCTTGCGCGGCCAGTTCGGCGCTCGGTGAGAGCAGCAAAAAGCGCGTGCGGAAGCTGGCATTTGCCGTCGAAAGCCGAGCAATGGCTGCGCCCGCGGCGGGCTGAAATTCGCCGATGCGATCACCCAGTGCGCGCAGCACGTCCACGGTGACGCGCTCGCTGCGCGCCGGATCCGCGAGCACGGCTAGCACGCGCGGCTTTGCTTCACTCACCGCGCTGGCACGCGCCAGCGCGATGCGCAGCGGAGTCCGCCGCGACTTCGAATCGACATCGAGCAAGCCCACGATCACGTCGACGCATTGCGCCGCGTCGGCGAGCAGCAGCTCGGCGAGCAGGTTGACCTGTAGCTGACCCTTGGCTTGCTTTGCGGCCTCCGCCAAGAACGGCGCAGCAGCCTTGCCACAACGCCGAATGTGATCGCGACCGTGAATCGCATGCGCCTGAGAAGGGCCAGAAAACGCCTTCAAAAACACGGGTAAACTGGTTTCGCACGGTGCCTGATCGAGGATCTCGAGCGCCACGCGACGCCCGCCCTCGTCCAAACTATCGAACGCCTGCGCGACCGCTTCATAGCCGGGTTGACCCGCGACGCGCAGCACCGCAGCAGCGGCCTCGGCGCGCTCGGCACCACCCGCCAATGCCGCGACCAATGCCGGCACGGACGCCGCGTCGAACTCCGTGCGCGCGCCGAGCTCGGCGAACGTGACACGCGCTCTCGGATTTTCGTCGAACGCGCTCTCGGTGACGAGCGCCAAGCAATCACCCTGCAGGGGTGGATCGAGCTTGATGCTGTAGTGTGCGCCGGGGAACTTCCAGGCGTCTTCCGGCATCGTGACTTCGACCAAACCGCGGTTCGAAGCCAACCAGAACACGCGCGGCGCAACGCCGTCGTCGACCTTCCCGATTTGCGGGCGAATCAGCAAATCCAGCCCGGAAATGGGCAATGCAGGCGGCGCATTCATCAGCACGAACTCACCGCGGCCCGCGCCCCCGCGATTCTCGGCCCACGTGGTTTCGGGATTGCCGTCGGTCAGGGCAGCTGGGCTGCCGACGGCGCTGGTCGCCGACACCGCGCGCAGAACGCCCACGCGCGCAGCGGCTTCACCGGGGGCCACACGTACCGCGGTGACGCGTCGAGCGCTCTCGCGCTCTTCGACGCTCAGGCGCTGGACCTTGGCGGGATGCAATTTCAAATCACTACTGAGCAACAGTTGCGGCGCGAGCAACGCTTGTCGCCCGCACAGCGACAAGTCCTCTTGCACGTCACCGATCACGACGCGACGCGCGCCGTTCTCGTCGGGCGGTGAGATCTCCACGCGTTGACCGCGACGCATGCCGTCCTCACCCGCGGTAAAGCCAGTAAATCCCGAGAAAACCGCACTCGGTGCGCCACCCGCAAGGCCGCCCACGAGCACCGCCGTCCACGACTTCGCCGAGCGCGCTTCGCTCACCGAGACGACGATGGCGCGCCGGCCCTCACCGATGCCGACGACCGAAAACTGCGCGTTCGGAATCGCGGGCCGCAGCTCCGCTGGAAACGCGATCTCGGTGCCGCGATCGACCGCGCAGCCCTTGGCCGCACAGGGCACCATGCGCAATGCACCCGCCGCGTCGAAGCCGACGGCCAAGCCGCCCTGGCCGTCACCCGGCGGTGCAAACGCGACCACGGAGGTCGCGGCGTGCGCAGGCAGTGCGCTCAGCGGCGCGCTGAGCAGCCCCAAAAAACCCGCCAAAATTCGCGTCTTCGACCTCAAACTTCGACTCCTGCTTGGCTCGGATCCACACCCAGCGCGCGCAACACCTCTGCCAAGCGCGGCCTGGGCACGGAGACGCGCGTCGGCATACCGCCACCGAGCTTGAGCAGGCTCACGAAGTTGAGACCGCTATCGAAGCGCGCAGCCACGCTCACGTTGTCGCGGTCGACCACCACGCTGACTGGCTCGCGCTCTTGTCCGAGCAAGAGCAGCAACGTCTTGTCGATACGCGTGACCTCCGGACCGAGTTCGAGATAGGCAACACCAGGCGAAAGGCGTTGGTAGCGCTCTGCCGCGCGGCGCGTCTCGCGCTCGATCGGGATCAAATCTTCCGCCGCCTTGTCGATCGGTTGCCACAAGGACTCGTCTTTGAGGCCGGTCGCTAAATGCCGCACGATCAAGCCAAAAAGGCCCTCGTCCCGCGGGCGCGCGCGCAGCGCGCGGTCGAACCGATTGGCGATCGCGCTGGGCGTGCCGAGGCGCGTGTCGATCGCGCGCGCGTCTGCGTCGCACCCTGGATAAGATTCGATACCCTTTCGCATCCACTTGGCGGCGCTCGCCAAACCGTCGAAGTCGGTGTGGCAAACGATGGTGTCGACCAGCCCGACCCGCGCCACCAATTCCTCCGTGATCATCTCGGGACAGGCCCCATGCTCGGCTTTCGTCGCGAGCACGAAGCGCGGATCGGACGCAAACTGCGCGTGCAGTTCGTGATCATGATGATCGACCCAAGCGCGCAGTCGATCACCCAGCCCTTCGATGAATGGCTGCGTGATTTTTGGGAAGCCGCCACCGCTGCCGGCGCCCGCAAATGCGATATCCAGCACGGCCACACGACCGAGCACTTGGCTCGCTCTCGGCAATTTACGCGGCGTTCCGAAGGCTAGGGTCTGCATACGGGCAGTGCGGTCAAAACGGAACCGGGGTCGGATTCGGGGTCGGGGCCCCAAAACTCAGGGGTGGTGCCCCAATGAATTCACTTCATTGGGGCGGGGGAGAAGCCCCCGACGACGGCTACTATCATCAAACCTTCACAGCGGCACATCAGAACGTTGCCGTAGCGCCTGCCAAGCTCGCTGGATGGTGTTAGCTTTCGCCCACTTTGGTCGACGTTTCCCTGATTCAAAAGGCGCTCGCACATCCCCTCGATAGCAGTGACTTTCCACTGCTCGGAAAGAAGTACGAGGGCAAGGTACGAGACAACTACAGCACCCCCGACGGCAAGCGCGTGATTGTCGTCACTGATCGGATCAGCGCGTTCGATCACGTGCTCGGCACGCTGCCGCTCAAAGGCCAAGTGCTGAACCACGCGGCGGCATTTTGGTTCGCGAATACCGCGCACATCGCCCCGAACCACGTGCTTTCGGTGCCCGACCCCAACATCCTGATCGCCAAGGAGTGCACGCCGCTCCCGGTCGAAATGGTGGTCCGGGCCTACTTGACGGGAACTACATCGACCAGCATCTGGGTGCACTACGAACGCGGCGAGCGTGAATTTTGCGGACATCGCCTGCCAGAAGGCCTCAAAAAGCACGGAAAGCTGCCCGAGCCGATTCTGACCCCGAGCACCAAGGCGCCCAAAGGCGACCATGACATCTCGGCGTCCCGCGCGGAAATTCTCCAGATTTCGGGCATGCCCGCGGCTGACTTCGACGCCGCCGCGGAGATGGCCATGGCGCTCTTCCGTGAAGGGCAACGGCTGTGTGCGACTCGCGGGCTGATCTTGGTCGACACCAAATACGAGTTCGGCAAAACCCCAGACGGGCAGATCGTGGTCATCGACGAGATCCACACTCCGGATTCATCCCGCTTTTGGTACTCCGCCAGTTACCAACCGCGCTTCGAGGCCGGCCAAGATCCGGAAAGCTTCGACAAAGAATACGTGCGTCGCTACCTGGTCGACCAAGGCTATCGCGGGGAAGGTCCGATCCCAGTGATCCCCGATGGCGTGCGCGTCGAAGCCATGCGCCGCTACATCGAAGCGGTCGATCTCATCACTGGCGCTCCCTTTGCGCCGAATTTGGAAGATCCCGCGCCGCGCATGCGCAAGAACCTGGCCCAAGCCGGCTTGTCCGCCTGAGGATTCGAATGACCCTTCCTGCTGTTTACATCGTGAGCGCGGCCCGCACGCCGATCGGCTCTTACCTTGGGGCATTTGCGAGCTTGGCTGCCCCCCGCTTGGGTGCCGTCGCCATTCGCGCTGCCGTCGAACGTGCCGGACTCACGCCTGACGCAATCGGCGAGGTCTTCATGGGTAACGTGTTGTCTGCGGGCATCGGGCAAGCCCCCGCGCGCCAGGCCGCTATTTTTGGCGGTATCCCCAACACCGTCCCCGCTACGACCGTCAGCAAGGTGTGCGGCTCCGGGCTGCAGGCCGTCGTGTTCGGCACGAAGACCGTGTTGTTGGGCGACGCGGGCATCGTCGTCGCCGGCGGCATGGAGTCGATGTCCAACGTCCCGTACTACCTGCGCGAAGCACGCAGCGGCTATCGCATGGGCGACGGTAAGCTCGTAGACGGCATGATCTTCGACGGCTTGTGGGATCCGTACAACGACTTCCACATGGGGAACGCGGGCGAGATGTGCGCCAAGGAATACGCGCTGACTCGCGAAGCGCAGGATGCGTTCGCCACCGAGAGCTACCGTCGAGCAGCGGCAGCACAAGCGAGCGGTGCATTTGCCGCGGAAATTGCGGAAGTTTCCGTCCCGCAGCGCAAGGGCGACGCCCTCGTCGTCGCTGAAGACGAAGAGCCGGGTCGCGGCGATGTCAGCAAGTTCTCCAAGCTCAAGCCGGCCTTCACCAAAGACGGCACGATCACCGCCGCCAACGCCTCGAGCATCAACGACGGCGCCGCCGCCCTCGTCCTCGCGAGCGAACGAGCAGTGAACGAGCGGAAGCTCACGCCGCTCGCCCGCATCGTTGGCTATGGCAATGCAGCGCAAGCACCGGAATGGTTCACGACCGCACCGGCTGCAGCCATCGCCACCACGCTGAGCAAGCTCGGTTTGCGCGCCGGCGACATCGATTTGTGGGAGATCAACGAGGCATTTTCGTGCGTGCCGATGGCCTGCGGCAAGCTCGCGGGCCTCGACCCGGAGCGCGTGAACGTGAATGGCGGCGCAGTCGCTCTCGGTCACCCGATCGGCGCCTCGGGTGCGCGGATCTTGACCACGCTGGTCCACGCCCTCCGCGCACGCAAGGCGCGCCGCGGCTTGGCCACGCTGTGCATCGGCGGTGGCGAAGCCGTCGCCGTCGTGGTCGAAGCGCTGTAACCCATGAGTCTGTTCGCCCGCCGTGAATTTCAATGCGCGTTCGCGGCGGTGAGCTACCTCGCGGGGCGTCGCGAGGCGGAGCTGCTCGAACCGTTTACCGCGCCGCACCTCGAGGCGCGCGCGCTGCAAAGTCGGCTCACGCACCCGGAGCGTGAACGACGCGCCGAGGCCCTGGCGCGCGAACTGTCGCGCTTGGCAAGCTCGCTGGAAGCGCGGGCCATCAAATGAAGCTCGGCCGAGGCCGAATCATCAAGGCCGAGGGCCTGGCAAACGCGACTCGGCAGCCCCTCGAGCTCGATGACAAGACCCTGCCGCGCGGGCATGTCGTGCGTCGCGAAGTGCTCGAGGCCGCAGAACGCGCGCAATCGTTGATTGCGGCCGCCGAAGCTCGCGCCGCAAAACTCGTCAGCGACGCCGAGCAGGCCGCAGCCGAGCTTCGGCTACGCGCCGAGGCCGAGGCGCGCGCGGATGCGTCAGCCAAGCTCGCTGCGCGAGCGCTTGCACTCCGCAACCACGAGCTCAGCGCCGACACGCGTGCGCTCGACCGGTGCGTCGAGCTTGCCCGTTTGCTCGCCGAGCGTTTACTCGGCGAAAGCCTGCGCGTGGCTCCGGAGCAAGTGATCGCCCTAGCCCGCCAAGCTCTGGCCGAAGCTCGCGGCGCGCGTCGAATCACCCTGGTCGCCCACCCAGAAGACGCGAAATTGCTCGAGATTTCGCTACCAGCGTTCGGGCTCGACCAAGCGGTCGCGATGGTCCGCCCGGACCCGAGCCGCAGCCGCGGCAACTTACGCATCGAGACCGAGATTGGCGTCTTGGACGCAGAGCTCGCCCCACAGCTCGATCGGCTCTCGCTCAAGCTTCGCGAATCACTCAATCATGAGCAATAGCCCCAGCTTCCCGACACCACACGACCGCGAGGCGTCCGACGACGAACGCGAACCGACGAAGTTTGGGCTCAATCTGCTGTTGTTCGTGCTGACGACGCTCAGCGTGTTTTGGAGCGGCGCCTCTCTGCTCGATGAGAGCTTGAACGAGTCGCTCGACCCGCAGCGCTTGTTCGAGATTTGGCGCGGCTGGCCGTTCGCGTTGCCGCTGATGGCGATCTTGGTCGCACATGAGTCGGGACACTACGTGGCAGCTCGCCTACACCGCGTGCCCGCTTCTTTGCCGTTCTTCATCCCACTGCCCAAATTGAGCCCGTTTGGCACTCTGGGCGCGATCATCGGCATGAGCGGTCGCATCCGCTCGCGAGTCGCGCTGCTGGACATCGGCGCGGCTGGCCCCCTCGCCGGCATGGTGGTGGCGTTGCCGGTGTTGGCCATTGGCCTGTCCAAGTCGCCGATCTTGCCGAACTCGGAGCACTACACGCAGGAGGGGCAGAGCCTCCTCTACATGCTGATGAAGCGCTTCTTTGCTGGACCGATCCCAGACGGCTCCGACGTTCAGCTTCACGTGACCGCGATGGCCGGGTGGGTCGGCCTGCTCATCACCATGATCAACATGTTGCCGTGGGGCCAGCTCGACGGCGGGCACATCGCCTACGCGCTGTTTGGAGAACGGCAACACGCGATCGCGCGCTGGGTACGCCGCTCATTGCTCGCACTGTTCGCGTTCAACGTGATCCGCTTCATGGGCCCAGTGCTGATGCACAAGAGCTCCCTCGGCGTTGGCCTCGCGCTCGCGAACTCGGTGTTTTGGCTGGTTTGGTTCGGGTTCACCGGCATCATCGCCGCCATCTCGGGCGGCGCTGATCACCCACCGTTCGAACCAGGCGAACTCGGCCGGGGGCGCCGCGCCGTAGCCTGGTTGTGCCTGATCATGTTTCTGCTGTTGTTCATGCCCACGCCGTGGGCCAACTACTAGGTTTCGTCTTTGGCCGCGCCGAACTTGCGCTGCAGTGCAGCACACACGACGGGCGGCGCGTAGCGGCCGACGTCACCGCCGTAGCTCGCGATCTCCCGCACGAGCGTGGCAGAGATGAAGCCGTAGTTGGTGCGCGTGGGCAGAAACACGGTGTCGATCTCCGGCTTGAGATCGGCGTTGGCGTGGGCGATCTGCAGCTCGTACTCGAAGTCAGTGCCGGCGCGCAGGCCGCGCACGATCACGCGCGCACCGATGCTCTTTCCGTAGTCGACCAAAAGGCCGCGAAATGACGCAACTTCCACGTTGCTGTAGGTCGCGCAGATCGACTGCATCAGGGCCAGGCGCTCCTCCACCGAGAACAGCGGCACGCGCGCCTGGTTGATCCCGATCGCCACCACCACGCGCGGGAACAGCTTCGACGCGCGCTCGACGAGATCCAAATGACCAAACGTCGGCGGATCGAAGCTCCCCGCGTAGAGCGCGACTTGCGTGGTCGCGCTCACGGCTTCGTCGCGCCCTTTCCAGGTGCCGAGGTTGGCGGGGGTTTCGCGGGCAAAACGCCCGCCGGCGTTGCTGGGACCGCCGGCTTGGCCGGAGCGGCGGGTGCAGGAGCGGCAGCCTTGCCGGGCGCGGGCTTGGCTCCCGGCTTACCAGGCTTGCCGGTGGCGGGCGCATCTTCTTCCTCCGCTGCGTCATCGGTTCCGATGTCGTCTGGCGTTTCAGGGATATTCAGCGCTGGATCGCCGGGCGGGAAGGCGTCGTGCGGCATGTCCTCCAGCCACATCGTGCGCCCGCCATCCGCCAGCGTAACGCGGAAATTGGCGAGCAACCCGGAACCCACCAAGCCGTCGAGCTCGATTCCCAGGCCTTGTTCGCGCTCCTTCACCGGGTCGTCGCCCGAGAGCGCTGGCACGCTCGGCAATTCGAACGCCCCCAACTTGAGCAGCGGCACCGTTCCAGACTTCATCGAGCCGGCGTTGGGCACCGCGCGCAAACTCGAGGCAGCGACGCCCGCCTTTTTCCAACCACCGCTATCGAGCGCGACCGGATAAACAATCGACGTATCCACGAGCAGCGACCCCTGCTCGGAGTTTGCTTCAGCGCCGAATGAAGCACGCAGCAACATGCCTCCGCCACGCACGTAGTTCACCTTGAGCGTGGTTGCGATGGGCGGCGGCGGCGGCTCATAACGTCGCACCACGAATTGCCCGCCAATCAAATCAAAGGTCGGGTGAATGTGGCGGAGCAAATTCACGCCCAGCAGGATCTTGATCGGCGCGTTGATCTGACGAGAGAGACCCGACAAATCCTTGGCCAATGCTGGCACGTCACGCACCTCGACGTTCTCGCCAAAGCGCAGCGACACCCAGCTCGGCTGGCCTCCCGCGCTCGAGTCGACCACTGCTTCGGCGGTGCCGGTCGCGATCAACCCCAACGCCGGCTCGCCATTGATTTCCAGCGGCACAATCATTGCCGTGCTGCCGGTGCGAGGCATATCCGTCACGCCGACTTGCCCGCCGCTCAGCGCGAACGGCTTCCGCCCTACGCCGCGACGCGCAAGTTTTGCGATTTCCACGGCCCAGGCGTCCCGCACTTCAGGATCGGCAACGAGCTTCTCCAGCTCATCCGCGGCGTGCTCGATGTCCCCGGAGTACCAGTAAGCCCGCCCACGCAGGGAGCGAGCCTCGTTGGATTCCAGTCCTTCGGTCACTTGCAGAGTGCGCGCGTACTCCAACTTCGCGAGCGCGATCCGCGCTGCAAGTAGCCGCACTTCCTCACGATCTGGCGTTACGCGCAGCGCGTTTTCGGCAGCGCTTTCGGCGTCCTCGAGGTCGCCCTGGCGAAAGCTGGCATCCCCACGATCGAACCAACGTTTGGAGACGGGGGGCCATTCGGCTTCAGAGGGGTTACCTGCAGCGCACCCCAGAATGACCGCCGACGACCCCATGACGACCATGAGACGAGACGCAAGCGGCGCAGCCAATGAAGCCAAAGAACGTAAAGGGAATCTGAACATCGATACCTGGGTTGCCGGGTGCTGTGCCCGCACCGTGAGAGGCGCGGCCAGTCAAAGAGCTCGGCAAGCGCCGAGATAGCCCACTATCGCGGCGCGGTCGAGCGTGAGGCGCGATAAACCGTGGCTTTTTGTGCTAGCCTGAAGGTCAGTGGACGCTTTGGAACGGGCAGTCACTGGAAACGCGGATGGTCGGCGCGATGTTCTCAATTTGCCGGTCCTCCTGCTCAATCGCTTCTTCGCACCGGTGAGCGTCACCACAGCGCGTCGCGCCATGGTGTTGCTCTATGGCGGGGTGGGCCACGCGGTAGATACCGCAGGCGACACCTATGACTTTTCGCTTTGGCGCAACTTGCCGGTACGTCACGCGGACGACGCGCTCCCGATCATCGGTGGCGCGCTGCGCGTACCGCGTGTCCTACATCTGCTGCGCTATGAACGAACGCCTCGCGCGACCGTCCGTCTAACGCGCGAAAACCTGCTGCTGCGGGACGACTTTCAATGTCAGTACTGTACGCGGCGCCCCGGTCATCGCGAGCTCAACGTCGATCACGTCCAGCCTCGCTCGCGTGGTGGCGAGGACTCCTGGACCAACCTGGTGATCTCGTGCCGCGCCTGCAATCTGAAAAAGGGCCGACGCACGCCTCTCGAAGCGGGCATGAAGCTGCTCAAGGAGCCCAAACGCCCGCGTTGGTCGACCGCCAAGCAAATCTCGATGGTCATGCGTGAACCGTTCGAGGAGTGGCAGCCCTTCCTCAAGGCCGGCTGAGCCGTCGACCGCGGAAGTGCCGCATTTTCTAGGCATCGGCGAAAACGCGTGTGGCACCACTCGCTTGCGATCTTTCGTGCGGCCACTGCCCGCGCGAGCAGGCTAGTATCAGGTGCCATGCGCGTCGCCCATTCGCTCTCCTCATTCTCTTCATTGACGATGATGCTGGCCGCACTTGCCGCCGCCTGTGCTGGCGCGACGCCGGCTCCCGCAGCCGCGTCGGACTCCAAGCCCGCTACGCCTGAGCCCGCCGCCCCAGCAGCAGCGCCCAAAGCCGCAGCCGCTGAGGACGAAGGTTGGGTCGGCGAAAAGGCAGCCAAGAGCGATGGCAGTGCCAAAGAAGCGCCCGCTGCGCATGACGCGGAACCCTCGCCAGTGAACGGCAAAGCAGTCGTCGAAACGCGCACGATGGACGTCATCCGCAAGATCGTGATGGACAACCGGAAGGCCGCTCGTAAGTGCTACGACGACGCGCGCAAAGATCTGAAAGATCTCAAGGGAGACGTGGTCGTTCACTTCGTGCTCGACCCTGAGGGCAAGGTGAAGCTCGCAGAGCTCAACCAAGAGCGTTCGACCCTGAAAGCGCCGCCGGTCACCGACTGCGTCATTGGCGTAATCAAGGGCATCAAGTTCCCGCCGTCTTCGCGCGGCATGGAAACCAGCACGAATTACCCGTTCAATTTCACTCCCTGAGCGCGGGAGGCGCCCCGTGAAGTCCGACACCCCGAGCGCCGAGGCGAGTTGGTAAACGCATTCCCCAGGCGAAGCCTGTTTCCGGTAGGGCCCGGGGAAGACCCGTATAGCGCGCTGCTCAGCGGCACGCGCGCCATCCATCGTGAACATCGGGTCCTGCGTGAGAGTTGGCTGGAAGAGTTACCCCTCGAGCACAAGGACGACGTCCTGTTCGAGTTCGAGGTGTTGCTCAAGGCCACCGCTTGCTTCGCCAACCCACGTAACCACCCCGGTCCGCCGCGCCGCGCGACGGTAGTCACGCAAGATTTTCGGTTCGCGCTTCAGACCTACCATGACGGTCTGGATCGCGCGGTACAGCTCGCCCGACAGCTGCTCGGTCCGCTCGACCGCGCGTTCGTCTTCCATCGTTACCTCGAAACGATGCTCCCCGAAGACAACGCGCGCTATCGCCTACTGACCCAGGGCGCGCAGCAAAATACGCCTCAAGAGAGCCTGATTACCCTGCGCCACGGCCTGACTTCGGCCAACGAGGTCTTGGAAGGCATGCTGCGCACACCGCGCGTTTCCTTCCGCTTGTTCCACGCGCTCTTGGCCAGCGTGTATCGCGAGATCGACCGCAGCGCGTTCTTCAACCCCCTCAACGCGCTCGAGTTTCGCCCCGAGTTCGATCGCATCAAGTCTGCCCAGGTCCTGGAGCTGATCCGCAGCGTCCCCGGTGCCGAGGCGCATCGCCTGGTCGCGCTGACGTTCCTGTCGCTGTTTCGGATGCTGCGCTACTTGAGCCTGCTGAGCCGCATCGGCGGCGAGGTCGAGCGGAGGCGCCAACAAATCGGCAGCACCTACCTCGTGCTCGCCGTGCTGCGCTCGGACGCTCGCGCGCTCAGCGATTACCTCCGTCAAAACTCGGGGAAACTGCTGGCAGAGGGCTTCGAACGCGACGTGATGAGCCAGAGCGCCTGGGACATCCGTGCGCGCTCGGCCAACCTCCGCGCGGGTGGACATCGCTTGATCGGCATTCGCAGCGCGCTGGAAGGAATTGCCGGCAGCCTGCGCTTGGAGATGCGCCGCGCGTTCCAGCACGACTTGCCGGCCCTTGATGCGGGAACGCGCGCCAACGATCTCCGCACGCGCATCGACGTGTGCGTCGAGAATCTGCGACCCGCGTTGCAAAACGCGGTGTTGTTCTTGGGCAAAGCCCTGGGCGCGAGCTTCGAAGACGCGAGCGTGTTCGACGATCGCGCGGCGCGCCGCGAAACCAGCGAGCGTCTGCGGCGCGACGTGTGGATGTTCGCTCAGATCGTGCGCGCGTTTTCGACCAAAGCGCAGCATTCACCGAGCGAAGATCGCTGGACCGCGGTGCACACGTTCCAGTACGTGCGCGAGTTCCTGGCCTACTTCCGGGCCATGGGTTACCCGCTGCTGCGCTCGACCGATTACCCGCGCTTCGACGCGTTCATGGCGGCAATGTCGGGCTTGGAGGATACGGATCTGGTCGACCCCGCGCGCTTGGAAGCCGCGATCGACGAATGCGTGGCCTTCCATGGCTTCCTACTGCAGCTCTTCGACGACATCTCGAAACGCGATGAACTCGCGGGCATTGCCTTCGATCGTCGCGCGGCAGCGGGCTCTTTGCGCCTCTATCTCGGCGAGTGATCCGCGCGCTGCCCTCGCTGAGCGTATCGCTCGTCAGGCGCACAAAACGACTCGAGCACGAGACGGGGATTTGATTCCCATCTGCGTGCTCGCCCCCGGCTATCGAGAAACCGGGGTTGGCTCAGTGATCCGACACTGCCGGAAGACGCTGAGCTCTTTTTCGCTCGAGCGCGCCCATTTCTGAGCGCGCTCGAGTTAACCCGCTGGGCCGCTCTGACCAGAACCGGGGCGCCTAAGCGCTCAGGCCCGGCCGAGCCAGCCCGGCGAAGGGCTCACGCCTTCTTGGCGGCCTTCTTCTTCTTCTTGGCGGCGCCCTTCTTGGCGACCTTGCGCTTGGCGACGCGCTTCTTCGCGACTTTCGGCGCCTTCTTGGCAGCGGGTTTCTTAGCGGACTTCGTACGGGTCTTCTTAGCAGCCATTTCGATTTGCCTCCCAGCAGTTCGGAGCGTGGGCCGG
>DASQCO010000144.1:0-28615 GCA_035634635.1 Polyangiaceae bacterium | reverse complement strand
ATCCGATGGGTCGTCGAGTGAACGTGTCACGCGCGAGGGAAGGGACAAACAATTGAAAAAAGTTCGCATATCAATGAGCGAGATAGTCGCCTCTGCCATAGAAACGACGACCTCGCTCTTTCAACTCAAGAACCACGAGCTTCGCTTGGATATCCCGTGGGCAAACTTCGATGTGGATGCTGACCCGATGCGTCTCAGCCAGGTCGTCGTAAATTTATTGATCAATGCGGCGCGATACACGACGCCTGGTGGAGTGATATCCATCAAAGGTTTCAAAGACGGCCGCGAACTCGTCGTTCAGGTGCAGGACAACGGAGTTGGCCTTGCCGCTGAAGACATCGCGCGGGTGTGGGATCAACTCCCCGGAGTCCCCCAACCCGCAGCTCGCTCCGAAGTCCGTTCTGGCCTGGGTCTGACGTACGTAAAGAGCGTCACCGAGCTGCACGGCGGGCGAGTGTCCGCCCGCAGCCCCGGGGCCGGCCTCGGCAGTACCTTCGAGGTACGTCTGCCCCGCGCGGTCCTCGAGGCCGCCCGCCCCCACGCCGAACCCTGAATCGAATCGACGGTCGCCGGCCCGTGCAACGGCATTTGCCCTGCACGGGCCGAAGCCGCTAGATCAGCGGTATGCAGAGCGAGGAGGAACCGAGCATCGATCGCCGTGACTTGCTGCGGCTGCTGGCAGGCGTCGCAGCCGCAAACGCGCTCGGCGTGGCGACTTGGGGCGCACTCGAGGCCATCTTGCCCAAGGGCAACGCGGATTCGTGGACCAAAGCCGTGTGCCGGTTTTGCGGCACTGGCTGCGGTATTCAAGTGGGCATGCGCGCCGGTCGGGTCACCGACGTGCGCGGTGACGAGCTCGCGCACAACGCCGGAGTCATTTGCGTCAAGGGCTCAATGCTCCGCGCATTGCCCTACGTGGAAGGGCGCCTCACGACCCCGATGATTCGCCGCGGGGGCAAAGGCTCGCCGCTCACTCCCGCGACCTGGGAGGAGGCGATGGCGCTCATCGCGAGCAAATTCCAGGAAGCGATCTCCGCTTCGGGTCCCGACAGCGTCGCGTTCTACGGCTCGGGGCAGCTGTTCACCGAAGAGAGCTACACGGCGAACAAATTGTTCAAAGCCGGGATCCGCACCAACAACGTGGATGGCAATCCACGGCTGTGCATGGCGTCGGCAGCTACGGGATACACTCAAACGTTCGGCAAAGACGAGCCTCCCGGCAGTTACGAAGACATCGATCACGCGGACTGCTTGTTCGTGATCGGCGCCAACCCCTTTCACTGCCATCCGCCGTTACACGAGCGAATGATGCGCCGGAAGCGCCTCCATCCGGAGACCACGATCATTTGCGTGGACCCGCGGCGAACCGACACCGCAGATCACGCAGACATTCACCTAGCTCCCATCCCCGGCACCGATCTGCTTTTGCTGAATAGCATGGCGCAAGTGATCTGCGCCGATGGCCTCGTCGATCGCGAGTTCGTCGATCGCCACGTGCGTTTTACGGACGGCGACGCGACGATCGCGTTCGAAGCGTTCAAGGCCTTTCTCGACGCGAACTTCGTGCCAGAACAAGTCAGCCAGGAGCTGGGTGTCCCCGCGATCGACATCCGACGCACCGCCCACCGTTTCGCCAAAGCCAAAGCCACGATGTCACTGTGGACCATGGGCTTGAATCAACGCACGCAGGGCACCGCACTGAATGCGATGGTGAGTGCGCTCCATCTGCTCACGGGTCAATTCGGTCGCCCCGGCGCGACGCCCTTCTCGGTCACCGGTCAGCCGAACGCCTGCGGCGGCGTGCGCGACACCGGAGCGCTGTCTCACGCGCTACCCAACGGTCGGGTCGTCGCCAATCCCAAGCATCGTGAGGAAATGGAGCAGATCTGGGGAGTGCCGCCCGGCACGATCAGCCCGAAGCCGGGGCTGCCCGCGGTCGATCTGTTTCAGGCCATGGGCGACGGCAAAGTGCGCGCGGCGTTGATCATGTGCACCAATCCCGCACAAAGCCTGCCCAACTCTGGCGTGCAAGTCGCCAACATGGGCAAGGCTTTCCTCGCCGTTGCCGAGATTTTCGCCGACTCGGAAACTGCACAAGCAGCGGATGTTCTGCTGCCTGCGGCGCTTTGGATCGAGAAGGAGGGCGTTACGGGTCAGGGCGAGCGACGCTACCAGTACACTCCTCGGTTGCTCGAGCCGCCAGGCCAATGCCGGAGCGACCTCGCGATCTTAGTCGACCTTGCCGACCGCTTGGGCCACGGCAAGCTCATCTCTGCGCGTACTCCCGAAACCGTTTGGGACGAGTGGCGTCAGGTTTCTGCGCACTCGAAGTACAACTTTGCCGGCATCACCTACCCACGGCTGAAAGCGCTTCACGGCCTGCAGTGGCCTTGCCCGACCCCGGACCATCCGGGCACGGTCCGGCGCTACGTCGAGGGTTCGGATCCGTTGGTGGAGCCGGGTCGCGGGATCGAGTTTTATGGCTTTCCCGACGCCAAAGCAGTCATTGCCACGCGCCCCTACGTTCGCTCTCCAGAGATGCCGAACGCTGAGTTTCCACTGCAGCTCACGACGGGCCGAGTCGTGGAACAGTGGCACACCGGCACCATGACCATGCGCATTCCGGAGCTCCGCGACGGCGCCGGCCCTGCACACATCGAAATTTCGCCCGCCGATGCCGACCGCGCCCACGTCGCCGACGGGGCCCAGCTGCGCCTGATCAGCCGCTACGGCAGCGTCGAGGGAATCGCGAAAGTAAGCGATCGCTGTCGTCCAGGGACGCTGTTCGCTGCATTCTACGACGTCAAACTGTTGATCAACCGCGTAGTCGCTGACCATGTCGACCCGGTGTCCAAGGAGCCGGAGTACAAAGTGACGGCAGTGCGCATGGAGCTCGCTCGAGCATGAATTGGCTCACCATCGTTCGCGTGCTCGGTTCGCTCACGTGCCTGCTCACGATCGCGGGCGCTTGGTTCATTGCGCGGCGTCGATTCTCTCGGCTGCACGAGCAACCGGCGGTTCCACTCGGCATCACCACGCTGCCCGCGACCGCGTTCTGGAAGCTGAGCGCGCTGGTCGTGCTCGCGGTTTTGCCCGCAGCCACGATCGCGGTCGCCAACTATCACACGTTCGTGGGTATTCACGAGGTGCAAGCCTGTAGCCAATGCCACGTGATGCGGCCAATGGCGAACGACCTGCACGATCCGAACTCGGATACGCTCGCTGCTCGCCACTTCAAGAACGGCTACATCCCGACCGGCCAATGTTACGCCTGTCACAGCGACTACGGCTTCAGCGGCGATCTGGCGGCCAAGCTCGAAGGCTATCGGCATTTGGCGCGTTATACCTCGCGCACGTACAGCGAGCCGCTCACGGCGCGAACGCGCTTCGACAATCACCAATGCCTGAAGTGCCATCAGGGCAAGACCGCGTTCGAGCGCGTGCACATGCACCATGACGTGCTGACACGCCTCGAATCCTCCAACATGAGCTGTCTCAATTGCCACGGCCGCGCGCACCCCACCCGCGCCGATCGTACGCCGGGCTCAGCGCGCTACACCGACTTGACCAAACTCCCCACCTTCGCCGAGGCCGATCATGAATGAGCTCAGATGGGAGGCGATGGCAGTGAGCATTGCCTCGTTAGTCAGCCTCGTTTACGTGTGGCAGCCCGGGCCGTACCCGATGGGCGCGTTTACGTTCATCGCGCAGCCGCTGTTCTTGGTGTCACTGGCCAGCTACGCTTGGAAGACAGTGAAGGATATGCGCGCACGCAACGTGTTGTGATCCCCCCACCGCATCCTCGAAGCCTGCCGCACCTTCACGAAGGCCAAGTAATCGTCACGGTTGTTTCCTCGTGGGGCACGCTGTCGAGCGCAATCACGCCGCCCGTGCGCCGAGCAATCGTCGCAACCGCAAACAAGCCGAGCCCTGAATTTCGGCCATTCTTGGTCGTGAAGTAAGGCTCGAAGATCTGTTCGGCTTGTTCGGCGGGAACGCCACTGCCGTGATCGCGAACTTCGAGCGACAGGTGCGTTTCCGTGCGACGAGTGATGACGGTGACGGTTCCGCCAGAGGGCATCGCTTCCTTGGCGTTGACGACCAAGTTCAACACGATGCGCTCGAGATCGGCGCGACCCACTGGGACGCTCGCCTCGGGCGCCAAATCGATCTCGAGCAGGTGGGTCGGCGCGAGCAAGGCGTCCAGCGTCGCGCGGATGTCCGCAATCACGAACGAGAGATCCGACTCGAAACCCACCGCTTGCGTAGGCGCGTCGAGTTCGCGGAGTTGTCCCACGATTCGTGCAGCGCGCTGGCAATCACCCACGATTTCCGCGAGCGTCTCCGATTGGCCGTTTTGAGCTTGGTGCGCCGCGAGCTCCGCGCGGCCGGAAATTGCTTGGAGCAACGTGTTGATGTCATGGCCGATGGCCGCGGCAGTGCGCACGACCGCCTCGGCCCGGCGCAATTGCGCTAGTTCGGCCTCGGTTTTGCGCAAGCGAGCTTCGATCGCCAGACGCATTGCTTGTTCGAGCATGGTGCTCAACATGTCCGCGACAGAGACGGAAAACCCGACTTCGCGATCGGACCAGGTTCTGGCTTCACCCGTGTGCTCGTGGCACACAACGCCCCAAACCTCACCCCTGAGGAACAGGGGCGCATCCATCATGGACGTGACGCCGTGAGGGATCAGATACCCCTCCGCGAGTTGAGATGTCCGCGGATCGGTCAGCGCGTCATCCGTGGCAACAACGCGCCGCGATGACATCGCCGCTCGGTAACTGGGCCACTCCGAAAGCGGCAGCTCCAAATCTTCCGCCGCGTGCTGGTCGGGTCTGCGCAGATCGTGCAGGGCGACGCGACGGAGCGTGGCTCGATCTTCCGAAAGCGACCAGATGCCGACGCGCGTGACGCTCAGCGTGGTCGCGCTCACGCGCGCAGCGGTGAGCATTGCGCGCTTGAGATCGCCGAAATCATCCAGCACGAGCCGCGCGATTTGCAAGCGCGCGCTGTCGAGCGAGACGGGCGCTTCGTCCGTCACTCAGCCCTCCACTCCGAAAAGCCTTTCATATCCCTCCTCGCTTATAGCGTGCTGCGCTCGAAAACGCGACCCGTGTACACTCCGGAGCGATGCCCACCCCAGCGATCTCCGCATCTGAGCCGACCACGCTGTCGCTCGAACGCTATGCACCGGACGCCAAAGTGTTGGTTGCTGCAGCGCAATCCCTGGCCGACGAACGGAAACACGCCGAGGTTCAGCCGCTCCACTTGCTGGTGCGGGCGCTCAACCGGGATTTGGGCGTGCGAGCCGTGTTCGAACGTGGCGTCAGTAACTTGCTGGAGTTCGAAGCGGCCCTCGAACGCGCGCTCGGTAACTTGCCGCGCTCTGCTGAGCCCGCTTACCTCTCGGCGTCGATGTTGGACTTGCTCGAGCGCGCCCAACGCGAGGCCGATCGTGAGAAGTCCGACAAGGTGATGGTCGAGCAGGTCGTGAACGCGCTATCGCAAGAGATTCGCGGCGCAGCGGGCGAAATCCTGAGCGCTTTCGGCGTGCTACCGGGTTCGCTCCGGCCGCACATGGCGGCTCTGCGCTCCCTGCCGCAAGCCGCGCGTTCGGTCAACGCCGTCCCAGGATCATTCACTCGTCCCTTGCTGGCCGATCCGAACGAACCGGTCCTGCTGCGCGTGGCCGAGGTGCGCCGTTTGCTCACGATTCTGGAGCGCAGCCAAAAGAGTCATCCGCTATTGGTCGGAGAAGCTGGCGTTGGCAAAGGAGCAGTCGTGCGCGCGCTGTCGCAGCGCATCGCCGCGGGCGATGTTCCGACCAGTTTGGTTTCCACCAAGTTGCAGGAAATCGATAGCGGAGCCCTGGTCAGCGGCGCGCGCCTGCGCGGTGAAGTCGAAGAGCGCGTGAAGAAGCTGCTCAGCGAAGTCGCGCAAAATCCGGTCATTTTGGTGTTGCGCAACATCGAGCAATTGTTCGGGCAAGGTCCCAGCGGCAGCGCCATCGGTGAGGTGCTGAAGCCTGCACTGATCCGCTCCGAGTTGCGCGTCTTGGCTACCACCACTCCGGAGGGTCTGAAGCGGCTCGAAGAGCGTGACGCGCAGGTGCTCCGCCTGTTCACACAGTTGCCCATCGCCGAGCCGACGCTGGACGAGGCCACCGAGATCGTGCGCGGGGCCGCGGGGCGTTACGAGCGACACCACGGTGTCGAGATCAGCGAAGGCGCGATCCGTCTCGCGGTGCAGCTCGCCAAGCGTTACGTGCCCGAACGCTGTCTGCCGGACAGTGCACTCGATCTGCTGGACGAAGCGTCCGCCGCCAAGCGAGTCGAGGTCGACGGTGTGTCAGCCGAGGCGGATGCGCTACTTCGTCGACTGGAGCTGGTTCAAGCACAAATCAAAACCCTAGAGCGCAGTGACGACGCCGAGAGCCGCGGCGCCCGCCAAAAACTACTCGACGAGTTGCCGAGCCTGGAAGAAAAGACCGGCCGCGTGCGCGCCGAGATGGAGTCACGCCGCGGCGTCGTGGGCGCAGTCCGTACACTGCGCGCCGAACTAGAAGCCGCGCGCAACGAGCATCAACGGGCTTTGTCGGAAAAGAATTTTGCGCGTGTCGGTGAGCTCGAACACGCGGTCCTGCCCGAACTCGAGGCACGCCTCGCCAAAGCCGAGGAATCGGCAAAGAGCAGCACCGAGCCGCCGCCGCGCATCCTCGGCGAACGCGAGGTCGCTACCACCCTCGCGGTATGGACCGGCATCCCAGTAGCGAAGATGCTGGAGGGCGAAGCCGACAAGTTGCTCAAAATGGAAGAGCGTTTGGCGCAACGCGTGGTGGGCCAAGACGACGCAGTGGCGGCGGTCGCGCGCGCTGTGCGCCGCGGACGGGTCGGCCTACGCGATCCAGGTAAACCAATTGGGTCGTTCTTGTTTTTGGGTCCGAGTGGTGTCGGCAAAACCGAACTAGCCAAGGCGCTGGCTCGCTTTCTCTTCGACGACGATCAGGCACTCACTCGGCTCGACATGAGCGAATTCATGGAGCGGCACATGGCGCAGCGCTTGATCGGCGCGCCACCCGGCTACGCCGACAGCGAACAGGGCGGCTTCTTGACCGAAGCAGTGCGCCGGAGACCCTACTCGGTGCTGCTGTTCGACGAGGTCGAGAAGGCTCACCAAGACGTCTTCAATCTGCTGCTTCAGGTTCTGGATGATGGCCGACTCACCGACGGTCGCGGTCGACTCGCGGATTTCTCGAACACCGTCGTGATCATGACCAGCAACATCGGTTCCGATCGCATCTTGGAAAGCGATCCCAAGCTGTTCGAAAGCGAGGCCGGACGCGACGCCCTGCGCGACGTGCTGCTCGAACGTCTGAAGGAGTTCTTCCGCCCCGAATTCCTGAACCGCATCGACGAAACGCTGATCTTTCGCCCGCTGACCAAGCAACATTTGCGACAAGTCGTCGATATTCAGCTCAAACATCTGGAACGCCTGCTGGGTGACCGAAAACTGACCCTCGAACTCGACGATGCGGCGAAGGATTTCTTGGTCGACCGCGGCTATGAACCGGCACTCGGCGCCCGCCCCGTCAAGCGCAGCATTCTGCGCAATTTGCAGGATCCGTTGGCTCACGCGCTGCTCTCCGGAAAGTTCGCCGACGGCGCGAGCATTCGAGTGCGCGTCGCCGGCGAGGACCTCACGTTCGAGAGCTGACTACTGCGTCGGATACAGATCACGCCAGAGTGGGTAGTTGCCGTGGGCGGCGTTCACGCCGTCCGGCAGCCATTCTGGCGGGATGCGGTATGAACGATAAAGCCAGGCATTACCGCGGTCAGCGCCAGGCGTGTAGTTGTATTGCCACACGACTTCTTTGTCCGGCGCCACCTCAATCACGCGCCCCTGCACGCCGATGGTGATCACCGTATTGCCGTTGGGCAGGCGTTGCTCATTGCTGATCAGCGAACTGTAAAAGTTGTCGGGACCCGACGCACTACCGTACTGCCAAACGACATCCAGCGTCACGGGGTTGAACTCGAGGACTCGCGACCAACCGCGTGAATAGCGGTAGCTGTTGTTCGCTCCGCCAAATCCGGACACTCCTCCATTGTCGAACACGATCATGTTGCCGGCGCCCGGGAGCCCTTTGGGGATCAGGTGCGGGTTGTGCTGACCGGAGAATTGCCCGAGCTTTTCTTCTGGGTGACCTGCGAAGTCGGGACCGACACGCCACACGATTTTGCCGCTCTCGCGCTCGATGATCGCGACGAAGTTCGCGTTGCGACTCGAAAGGATGATGTTGTTCGGCGCGAACTCGGTGTGTCCCTCATCGAACCAGTGATTCGGACCGACCAGCGAGGCGCTGTTGCAGTGCAGCCACTCCAGAGCGGTGCCCGGACTGCGAGTGCTAATGTCGGCGAGCGCCGCTTCGTCGAAGCCAAACTCCGAGACGTGATCGGCCGCGCGCCAAACCGTACCTTTCAAATTGCCCGCGTGATCGACTTCGTAAATGACGTCATCGTCGAGACCGTCTGCGCGGATTTCGGGTGCACTCCGGAATGAATGGGCGAGCACGACGGTCGAACCTTCGTCGACGAAGTCTTGTCCCGGCGCCCAGTAGCCGACGGGGTTTCCTTCGCGTTGAAAGTCGTGGTGCTGTCGCGCGGCAAAGCTGGTGTCTGTCATCGGGGCAAAGTTTTGGTATGCCCAACGCTCTTCTCCCGTCCAAGAAAGCTGGCTCAATTTGACCAAGTCGTAGTCGCCGGGAAAGATCCCCGTTGCGCCGATCAAGTCTCCACCTGGCAGCATTTTTACTGGGATCCCGCCCACGTTCCAGGTGTGGACGACATTGCCGTTCATGTCGATCAACTCAGAATGACTATTGGTGCCGGAGGTGTCTGCATAGGCGTAGAGCGTGTACCCCTGCAGGGGGCTCGGCTGGTTGCTGGATGTGCCCGACGCGCCCGACGTACCCGACGTTCCGCCCGTCGCGCTACTGGGGCCGCTGTCGGTGCGGGCCCCGCCGGCTCCTGCTTCTCCGCCAGTGCCGGAGTTACCTGCATCACCGTTCGAAGAACTGCCTACCTCAGCGATGGGCAACGAGTTGCCGGAGGTTCCACCGGACGAAGTATTTCCCCCCGTGCTGTTTGTCGCGGCGTTTTCTTCCGTATCGCCCACCGTTGAGGGCTCGCTCGAGCTCGCACCACCGACCGTACCAACCGTCGCCGGAGCGCCGGCAGCTCCCGCGTCGTTCGCGTTCGCGTCGTTCGCTTCGCCCGCATCGCTCGAACCGCCGGCACCACCGGCTGTAGCACCAGCGGAGGAACTGCTACTCGAAGAGGAGTTCGTGTCGTGCGGTGTACACCCGAGCGTTGGGCTCCAGCCCATCGCAGCCAGAATTAAAGCGTATTTGTGTTTTCTCATGCCTCGATCGGAGTGTGCCCGATCAGGCGTGAAAGCGATCAGCGTGTGACGCCGCGAAAACAACGCGTAACAATGCGGCGGCGCAACGCGCCTACGGTGTCGCCATTCGTCGGGGCGAGACGGGACAGCGCGGCGCAAAGGGACACGGCTGCGCTGAAGTATGCGCGTAGGCTCTGCGGCTACGCTGGCAACAAGTCGGCGAACACGAAGCCGTCGCGCTCGACGAGCTCGCCGCTCTTGACCGCGAGCGGCGCGCTGAACATCGGCCCCGCGTAGGCGAACGAATGAAATTCGCCGCGCTCGCCGCACGGATCGACGTTCGGCGGGAGGTCCGAGAGCAGCGCGTGATCGAACTCACGCGCCACGAAATCTTTCCCCAATTGCTTGGGATCGACGCAGGTGAGTCGAGCGCGCAATCCACCGGCAATCATCGTGCGCGCGAGGTGATCCGTGGGAATTCCCCAAATCGGGAAGAGCGGCTCGATGCCAGTCCCGACCAGCTTTTGAACGCGATACTGACGAATATCTTCCAAGAACAGATCGCCGAATGCGATGGCGTTGATGCCTTCGGTGCGCGCGCGCTCGACGAATGCGCCCATGACCGCCTCGTATCGTTCGTTCGAGCAGGGTGAGGGAATCCCCACCACGTGTAGCGGCAAGCCGGTCGCGGCTGCTTGCAAGCGCAAGAGCTCGGCGCGCACCGCGTGCATCGCGACGCGATCGGCGGATTCATTCACCGTGGTGAGCAAGCCGACGATCTCGACGTCGCTTTGTTGACGAAGGACGTGCAGCGCCCACGCGCTGTCTTTCCCGCTGCTCCACGACAAGAGTGCTCGAGTGCGCATCAAGGATTGCTTTCCTGACAGTCGCTCAGCCCAGCCATCGGCGTCACTTGTGAAACATGCCGGAGCCGATCGCGAACGCGAAGAATGCGGCGTAGGCCAACCAGAACAGCAGCCACAGCACGCCGAAGATGCCACCGATGATCATGCCGGCCAATGCCAGCTGATCGCCGCCCACCCGCTCGGGGTTCTCGCGCGCGGCTCGACGCGCACGCGCACCGAGCCAGATTGCGACGAAACCCAGGGGAAAACAGCTCCAAGCGAGCACGCCGCAGACAATCGCTGCGACTGCTTCCGACGAGGCCGGTGGAGACGCCGAGTGCGCCGGTGCCGGCATGCCATAGCTGCCGGCGGGAGGGGGCTCGAACGGGTTCGGGCGTTGCCCATACGGCGGCGGCTGGTTCACTGCGGCGGCTCCTGGTCGATGCCAACGTTCGTTTTCGCCTTACGCGCGCGAAAAGCCACCAGGCAAGGACGCGCCTGCCGGGTCAAAACCACGCAATCGAGCAGCTCGCGATCGTACGGCTGGGTCAAGCACTCGCGGGTTTGGGCTTCGATCTGCTCGGCCATCACCGGCGTGATGTAGCGGTGAACGCCAACCACGACTTCCGCGAAGCGCGCGCACTCTTCTGGACCGGGAGCCTTGCGCTGGCAGCCCGCCGCCACGCCGAGAAGCGCGAAGCCGACGACGGCTCGAACGAGCGTACGCAGCGCGGGCATTCTTAGCCTCGCAGGGTCGCGCCGAACTCCGTTTGGGCCGCCTTCAACATGCGCGCTTGAACCTCATCCACTTCTTTGTCGGTCAAGGTGCGGGCCTCTTCGGCCAAGCTGCGGGCCTTCGGATCCCGACACGTGACCCTGAAAGTGAGGGATTTTTGGCCGTCTGGCAGCGAGCCACCGCGGAACAATCCGAGCAGTTCGATCGACTCGCACAGCGCTCCGCCCGCCTGCTCCAAAATCTCACCGACCTTACCTGCGCCCACCGCGTCGGCGACGACCAGAGACAGATCGCGCGTGACGGCCGGCAAGCGCGGGATCGCGCGAAATTGCGGAACTCCATGACCCAAGTGTTGAACCGCTTCCAAATCCAGTTCGACTACTTGCGCGGTGTGTCCGAGATCGAGCGCGTCGACCACGTCCGGGTGGAGCGGGCCGAGCTGACCAATCAGTACCTCCCCCACCCAGATCTCGCTCGCGCCGCGCGGGTGCAAGTGCGGAGGCTTGCTCGTCGCAAGACGCACGGTCGCTTGCTTGCCCGTCACGCGTTCGACCAACTCCAGCGCCAGACCCTTGGCGTCGTAGACATCGACTTCTTCCGGCTTGAGACTCAGGTACTCGTGACGAGTGCCGGCGAGCACCGCCGCAAAGCGCAGCTCTTCGCGCGGCAAATTGCCGATGTCAGCCTCGAGGCGCGGCCGCGTGCCGCTTGCCGTTTCACTCACCAGCGCGCCGAAGCAGCTGCCCAACGTGAACAGGCGCGCGCGCGTTTCACCGCGACGACGCGCGCGCCGCAACGCCTCGAGCAAGCCCGGGAGCAAGCTCGTGCGCATCACGTTGCGCTCTTCGCTCAGAGGATTGCTGAGCCGAACGCTCGGCTTCGGCGCGTGCACTTTTTCCAGGTCGGCGTCGGACACGAACGCGTACGTCACGGCTTCCGACAAACCGAGGGAGACCGCCGCTGCTCCGACCTCGCGCTCGAGCTTGCCGGTCGCGCGCGGCGGCTGCGGGATGACCGCTGGCAGACGCGTGGGGATCGCATCGAGACCGCGCACGCGGCACACCTCTTCGATCAAGTCGACTTCGCGGGTGACGTCCGGACGAAACGACACCGCGCGCGTCCGCAGCACGGCGTCAGCACCGCTGCCGCTGACCTCCAACACCGGAAAGCCTAGGCGTTCGATGATGGCGCGCGCTTCGGTGAACGGCACGGATACCCCGAGCAGGGCATCCAAGCGCGCCGAACGCAGCCGAATCTCCGGCAGCTCGGGCTCGGCGCCACGCGCGTGGATCGCGCCCGCCACGACAGCACCCGAAGCAAGTTCGCTGAGCAAGGTCTTGGCTCGCTCCAGTACGTGCGCCACTTGAGCGTAGTCCACCCCGCGTTCGAAGCGGTGGCTGGCCTCGGTGTGCAACCCGTAGCGGCGCGCCGTTCGTCGCACGCCGCGCGGCACGAAGTACGCGCTCTCGACCAACACGCGCCGCGTGGTGTCACGAATTTCGCTCACCTGACCGCCCATCACACCGGCCAATGCGCTCGGGCCCTCGGCGTCGGCGATCACCAAATCGTCTGCATCGAGCTTGCGCGCGACGCCATCGAGCGTCGCGAACGGTTCGCCCGCGGTCGCACGGCGAACGATGACTTTGCCGCCGCGGACGTGATCCAAATCGAATGCGTGCAGCGGTTGGCCAAACTCCAGTAGCAGCAAGTTCGTGATGTCGACGACGTTGGAGATGGGCCGCACGCCGAGGCTGTGCAAGCGCCACTGCAGCCACAGTGGCGATGGTGCGATCGTCACGTCCAACACCGCGCCAGCGGCGTAGTGCGGGCAGCGCTCGGTATCGCGATTCTCGATCGCGATCAGCGCGTCGAGTGACTCGGTCGCGTTGCGCGCCGGAGTACCCGCGGCAGGCGGCGTGAAGGGAAGACCGATCAGCGCCGCGAGCTCGCGCGCCAAGCCGACGTGGCCGAGCGCGTCAGGACGATTCGGAGTGACGTCCAATTCGTAGATGGTGTCTTGCGCCGCGGGAAACGCGTCGACGAAGCGCGCGCCGGGTGCTGCGGCGCCTTCGGGCAGGATCAGAATGCCCTCGGCGCTCTCGGCCAAGCCGAGCTCGGTCTCGCTGCACAACATGCCCTCGCTCAGCACACCGCCGATTTCACGCGGGGTGAGCGGGCCATCCATACCCGGCAGGGTGGCACCGAGCGGCGCCAGCACGACCAGGCCGCCCGGAGCGGGCACGTTGCTCGCTCCACACACCACGCGCTGCTCGACGCCACCGCGGTCGACGGTCACCAAATTCAGCGAAGCCCGCTTGGGATGCGGCTCTTTCGCGAGCACACGTACGACCAAAATCGCTTCCAGCCCCGCACCAAACGCCCGCACGCCGTCGACGGCCAGGCCGGCGGCTCCAAACCGCCGCGCGACCTCGTCGGGCGAAGCGGTCAGACCAGGGAGAAGCTCTTTCAGCCAACGATAGGAAGCGCGCATTGAGGGGGCCGGCTTTTAGCACGGCAAAGCCGGTTTTGCTCGGCTGATGCGCGTGAACGGCTTACCACTCGACGGTCAGCAGCGGCGTCTTGCCGCCAGCGACGTAATTCGGCTCTGGCTCGCCACGCAGCTTTTCCGGCACTTCCTGCCAGGTGTCGTAGTACTGGCCGCCGATGTAGAAGCGCGTGGGCTTCGGCTCCAAGCGCGAGCCGCTCGCCGCGGCCGCGTTCGCTGGGGCGGGGGTCACGGTGGCAGTTGCGGCCGCGACCGTCGCGGGGCTGAACAAGGCGTAACTGTGCGCTGGGGGTGCGGAGCCGAGATGGTTCCCCTGCGGGATCAGCTCGTCCTGCCCGTCTCCGTCGACGTCCGCGCGGATCCAGGTGAGCTGCAGTGCCTTGTTGTAACTTCCGTCGCCGACCATGCTGGCGATCGCGTCGTTGAAACGATCGATGATCTGCTGCGCATCGGGAAGGTCTTTGCGGACCGCAAAATGCAGGGTGCGGGTGACGAGCGGCACTTTGCCAGCTTCGAGCCGCGCCGTAGCGTCTTTGGGGTGCGACTCGAACAGGTACTCGACCACGAGCTCCTCGATCAGCGCGTAGTCGACCTTGCCAGCGAGCAAGGCCTGCAAGTTGTCGTGTGCGCTCGCTCCGCGCACGAATCGAGTTTCAGTGGCGGCCGTCACGCCGTCTCCGTACGAGTAACCTTCGACCAGTGCGACGGTCTTGCCCTTCAAGTCCTTGAGCGACTGAGCGGATACGTCACTGCCCTTGCGCGCAAGCAGCACCAAGCGATTCTCCAGATAAGCCTTGGAGTAAAGCAGGTACTGTTCGCGGTCCTTGTCCTTCCACAGCGCCGCCGAGCCGTCATACTCGCCGTGCTGGAGCCTGGGAGTGAGCTGTCCATCCGGGAGGAAGGTTGTCGTGGACTTGTAGCCGGCACGCTCGAGTGCGTTTTCGGTCAACGTCAACGCGACGCGTGGCTCGCCCTCTGGGCCAGTGAACGGCAGCCACTTCGTGGAGGCGAGATTGAGCTTTTTCTCGTGCGCGGTCGGCGCGGCAGGTGCCGGCACGCTCGACCCACAAGCCACGATCGTTGCTAGCGCGAGGCAGAGCACACCGACCAACCAACCCACGCGGGCAACTAGATAGCGCATCGACTTTCACGTAGACGAACCAGGCCATCGCGGCAAGCCGTTCTCGGCTCATGGGCAAAACGCGACGCCGAAGGCTGTGACGATGCACGCCGTAGCGCGTGACCATCAACCCCAAAAACTAAAATGAGTCCAAGAAGGGGCGCCCCACGCGCAGCCAAACGCGCTGGTCGGCGATGCGATGTGTAGCTACCACGCGCTGTAGCCAGAGTGCGGCGGTCAGACTCGCGAAGACACCGAGCATGGATAGGATATAGGGCGGCTGAGACTCGACGTTTGCCAGAGTGCACCCGATGAACGCCACCGCGAACGCTAGCCAAGCGAGCATGCAGAGCAGGGACCCAGTCCGCTGTCGCCACGCATGGCGCGCACACAGTGGAAGTTCTACCCGCGCGCGCCTCAGCACGAAGAAGTAAGCGATCAGGTACAGGGGTGGGCCGAAGACGGCCAGCAAGTAGTACACCGGTGGATGCCACTGCAGCTCGCGAACGACGCGCTTCCGCGCAGGCGCATTGCACAGCACACAGCGCATCGGCAAAGTCGCGCCATCAAGGACGACCAAGAACAGGCCGTCACGGTAGATCCCGAGCTGAGCGTCAGCGCGCATGAGCGGCTCGGATTCGACGTTTGGCGTGCCCCCTGAGTTCATGGCCGAGCGACAGAAATAGCTCACTCGGCGGCTGCCTCCCAGAGCCGAGCGTCATCCGGCTTGAGCGAACGAGCGCCGTCGTGTCAGTCTCCGCGGGTGCTCCTCGCACTGCCAGCGGTTCTCCATGCGCTCGCCGCGCTTTCTACGGATGCCGTACCCATTCGCATCAACTACGAGGCTCCCGCGAGTTGCCCGAATCAAGACGTCTTTTACGACTCGGTGCGCGCTCGGACAGACCGCGTGCGCAAGGCTCAGGGCAACGAGCCGCGCGTCGACGTGAATGTCCGAGTAACACGCACGGACCACGGCTTTCACGGCGAGATGCGCGAAGTCGTCAACCAAAGTGAAACTTCGGCGCGCAGTGTAGAAGGCGAGACGTGCAAAGAGGTGACCCAAGCGCTCGCCTTCACGGTTGCGCTTTCGTTCGATCCGGAAGCACATGCGCCGCAACCGCCGGAAGTGACTCCCCCGCCGCCAAAGCCGCCGCCACCGGCCACGCCCGTAGCCAAGACACCGGTCGTCGTGCCACCACCACCACCGCCGCCGCCAGCAACTCCTGCTGCGAGCGCGCGCCTCGAGTTGGAGCTCGGTTTGAGCGTGCTCGGGACCGTCGTGGAAACTGCAGGCTTCGCCACTGGCGGCGCGTTGTCCGCCATGCTGCTTCGGCGAACCAACGTGAACACGAGTAGTGGCGTGCAAATGTCGCTGATGTACGCTGGCACTGGGCTGTTGACTGCGCCTGACGATCACAGCACACGCTTCGGCGCACTGGCGTTGGACGCCTGTCCGTATCGACATCACGGCGGCGGCTGGGAGTTTGCGCCCTGCGCCCTGGCCACCGTCGGCTTCTTGGAGCTCACGGGTCGCGGCGTCAGCCAGCCCGAGACCGTCGATCGCGCGTGGTGGAGCGCCGGCGTCGACCTGCAGATGGGCGTGCTGCTCGGCCAGGGAGTCGTCTTCGAGAGCGCTCTGGCGTTGACCGTCCCGCTGGTCCGGCATCAGTACTACACGGATTCGCCCGAACACGTGGTGACGAAGACGCCCGTGGTCTCGCCGCTCCTGCGCCTCGGGTTGGGCTACCGCTTCTAAGAGCCCATCCCAATACACCTGAGCTAGACCCTCGTTATTTCTGGCAAATTCTCGTTCCGTCAGAACACCGTGATCGGTTCACGAGTTTGCGGGAATAGAGGGCTGCGTGCCTTCCTTCGGTTCGCGGCTCTTGTTCGAGAAATGGTCGTTATTGCTCATCCAACGGCGCTTCGGTTGCCTGTGCCAGGTCCGGCCGCTACCTTGAATCTCGTGACTCAGCCGAGTGATCGCGACACGCGCCTGCGGGCGATGGTGGACCGCTACCTCGACTTCGTCGCGCGCGTCTTGCGCAACGCCGGCACCCCCGAGGCTGAGCTGGATGATGACGTGCAGCGCACGTTCATCGCCGTCTCCAATCGGTTGGATGACGTGCGCCCGGACGCCGAAAAAAGCTTCCTCTTGCAGACTGCACTGAGAATGGCCGCGCATGCGCGGCGCACCTTGGCTCGCCGCCGTGAGGTGCATGATTCGGACGCTCAGCTGCGCATCCAGGCGCCGCTGCAACCCGAGCAAGCGCTCGATCAAAAACGCGCCCGCGAACTCCTGGATGAAGTGTTGGAACAGATGACCGTCGAGCTTCGCACCGTGTTCGTTCTGTACGAGCTCGAGGAACTGAGTATGACCGAGATTGCAGCCGCATTGCGCATCCCTCAAGGCACCGTGGCCTCGCGGCTCCGGCGTGCGCGAGCGGACTTTCGCGACCGAGTAAGGGCACTGTCGGGCTCCACGCACGCCGAGGTGGGGTCATGAGCGAGCCCACGAGACTGCTCGAAACGCCGGAAAGCGAGCTCGAACGAGCTCTGCTCGACGCTGGCCGTTCGTACGCTGCCAGCGGTTCGACACGCGCCAAAACCATGCTCGCGCTCGGCTTGACGGCGGTGGCCCCTTCGATCGCGCCCGCCACCACTGCAGCCGGTGACTCACTGATGAAGGCCGCGCTCGCCAAGGTTGCGATCGGCGTGTTGGTGGTCGGTGCGGTGGGCATACCGGTTTGGCGTTACCTCGATCACAACGCGAGCAGTGCGCCCGTCGCACGCGCGCCAGTCGCCGTTCAAGCCGTTCCAGCTGCGGCCCCCGCGGCGGAAACAGCACAGGCGAAAGTGGCATCGGCCGAGATCGCGCCGACCGAAACTCCGCGAGTCGAGTCGACTGAGCCTGCTCCGTCGACTGTCGCGCGGAACGCGGCTCCTCGCGCCGAAAGTAAGCCTACGTCGGCACCGCCGCTCACCGCGGAGCTCGCCGCGCTCGATACGGCGCGCACTGCGCTTGGTCACTCCGACCCGGCGGGCGCGCTCGCCGCGCTCGACAGCTACGCGCACGACTTCCCACGCGGTCGGTTGAAGATCGAAGCTGAAGTGCTGCGCATCGGCGCGCTCGCCAAGAGCGGACAAACTGAAGCAGCGCGCAAGCGCGCGGAAGCGTTCTTGCGGCTTCACCCAGACAGCGTGCTCGCCTCGCGCGTACGCAGCTACGTGGGTCTTTGATGCCGAGGCGCGCGCTGCGATCCGTGCTGCTGGGCGCGGCACTCGTCTGTGCGCTGAGCAGCTGCAATAGCAGCACGCTCGACTCGCTGGGAAGCGGCAGCGAAACGAGCAGCGAAACGCCCAGTGCCCTGCGCCCCGTCGCGGGTCCACAGAAGTATCTCAATGTTTTCGGCAAGGATCTGCTGAACAAGTCGGATGACGACATCTCGAAAAAGATCACCACTGCCTACCAGCAGCTGTTCCATGGCACTGATGCGCAGAAAATCTTCTTCGAGGATCAGGCAGGGCTGGGACGCTCGACGATCAAAGACATCCTGCACAATGATACGCGCGCCGAGGGCTTGGGACTTGGTCTGCTGATCGCCGTCGAGCTCAATCAAAAGAAAGATTTCGACGAACTCTGGCTTTACACCAAGTACGGAGATCAGAAGACCGGCGAAAAGAAGCTGTTCGTACCCGACGGTCCGGCAGCAGGCTACTTCCTGTCACTGTGCGGTGAAGACACGGTCACGCCCTGCTACGACGTCTACGGCATGCAGCTGTTCGCCCTCGCTTTGATGCTCGCCAACGCGCGCTGGGCCAACACCTCGCCCGACATGCCCTACCAAAGCGACGCGCTCGCCTTGCTCGACGTGCTCAAGAACAAGGAAGCCGAAAACGGCGGCATCGTGGCCGGGATCGGCAGCGCATTCAGCCCCCACGACTACTTGATCCGCGAGGATCCGGCGCTCGCCGATGCGGGCTACACGACTCGCTCCTCTTTACAAATGCCTGCGGCCTACTGGTATTGGGAAAAAGCCACGGGCATGCCGTTCTGGAATTCCGTGGGGAAGGCTTCACGCACGTTGCTCGTGAAGGCTGCAGATCGCTACACCGGCTTGTGGCCGATGCGCAGCTACTTCGACGGAACGCGAGTGGACGGTTCGGCCGGCTTCACTCAACAGGCGTACCGCACTCAGCTCAACCTCGCGCTCGACGCGCTCTGGAACACCGCAACTCCGGACCAAGCTGACCTTGCGGATGACGTTGCCAAGTTCTTCGGCGAGTTCCTCGCGAACGGCCAAACCTATGGCGGCACCTTCGATACCGATGGCACCCCAATGCTCACGAACCCGGCGCAAGCGCTGATCTCGGTCAACGGCACGCTCGCCGTCTCGGCGAATACCAACAACGTTTATCGTCGCGCGCTCGCGCAAGCAGTTTGGGACCAACCCATCCCGACGGGTGACAATCGCTATTACGAAGGGTTGATGTACTTGATGAGCTTGCTCATTCTGAGCGGGCAAATGCAGGTGTACTGATAGCTGAGCGCCGAGGCCCGCGGCGCGGGTCAAAAAAGATCGCGCCCATCCGCGAATCCAGGGCAACCCCCGGAAATCTCGCAGCAAAGCTGAAAGTGCTGAAAGTAATATCAGCGGCTACTGGCAGTCGCTGCGTTGAAGCTGCCACGCCTGTGAGGAGTCGTTCGGATCACAGGTCTTGATCTGTGCGCTCGTCCCCGCGCGGGCGACGCAGCTCTGTGGATGGTGCTGCGGGCGTAGCTCGGACGTGAAAGCGTTACGCGCACGCACCTCGAAGCGTTGATTGTCGTAGCCGTTTTCGCCGAACGTGATGACTGGCGTGGTGTCGGCAATTTGGGCCTGCTTCACATCCATTACGAAGCCGGGAGGCGAACCGTTCCGAAGTGAGAACACGTTAGGAATGGTGGTTGCCGCGAGCTCCCACGTGCGCGCGGCGGCCAGGCAATCGGTATTGAAATCCAGCAGAAAACCTGGGTTTCCGAAGACTGAGGTGGGCGCGCCTTGTCCCAGACAGAGAAGGTTCGCCTGCGAACGCAGCGTGTAGCGCCCCGGTCCGACCACCAAGCAGGGATCGACGGCAGGCATGCCGCCCGAGCCGCCGCTCGAAGATCCGCCACCGCCTACTGGATCAGTTGCACCGCCAGCGTCGGCTCCGGCATCAGCTATAGGTGCCACATCGATCGCGTACACGACGTCTAGCGGCGTGGTGTTGCACGCCCCTAGCAACGACAGCGGCGACCCCAGCGAAAAGAACGCGAGGAAGCCGAGCCGACGAGCTCTAATGCGAGACGAGCTAAACGAGCTAAACGAGACAGATGCGATATGAGGGCACATTTCCCTTGCTGCGCGATCGAGAGTCACTAAACGATGGTACAAGGTAACACGAAGTCAAATAGATGATGTATGCTCTGCCCGTGGCGCGTTACCCGTCTTCGAAGCCCGCTGGTCAATCAGCGCAGCGCGAAGAAGACCTCCATCTGGCAATCACCAACAACGAAGGTGATTGGCAGCGCCGCGCATTCGACGAGTACCACCGCCTGGTGCACGGTCTGCTTTCGAAGACACTCGGACCGCGAGCAGAGGTGGCCGACCTCGCCGGTGATGTGTTCGTGATCTTTTTCGCCAACGCGCAACGCATTCGGCAGGCGTCCGCGGTGCGCAGCTACCTCGTCTCCATCACCATGAACGTAGCGCGCCGTGAACTGCGCGCGCGCCGCCGTCGAGCGCTGCTGCACACGCTGATCGGTTGGCCGCGGGAGGCCGAGCGTGAAGCGTCGCCGGACGATCCCAAGGCCAAGGCGGCTCTGTTGCAACTCGGCCGGATCGTCGAAGAGCTGAGCCCGGATGAGCGAGCGGCCTTCGTGCTGCACTCGCTCGAGAACATGCCGGTCGCGGACATTGCCGCTGCCCTCGGCGTGTCCGAGTCCACCGCCAAGCGCCGTGTGCGGCGCGCCAATGAGCACATCTTGAAGCGAGTACGTCGCAACGCTTTGCTTGCCGACTACCTGGTCGCGCGTTCGGGGCCCACCAATGTCGGGTAAACGCGCGCAACCCACCGAGCAACAGCTGGCTGAAGTCTTTCGGGCTTTGGCCAACGAGCATGCGCTCGAGCGCGAACCATCCGACAAACGTCGGGCTTGGCACGCGCTGCAATACGCTCACCGCACGCTGCGCGTACCCGCACGCAGTTCGCGCGTGCGCTGGGCGCTGGCATTCGGCGTATTTGCGCTGGGTATCGCGGTCGGCGCCCCCGCCTGGCAGGCCTGGACCATGCTGCGCTACGAGGCGCACGGCCTCGCGGCCGAGGGCAACAACCTGAACGCTGGCGAAACACCAGCTGACTTGGCCTTCTCGGATGGCAGCCGCATCACCGCCAGCCCGCACACCACCCTCAGTGTCGACCTACTCGGCAAACGCGCCGCGCTCGCGCGTTTGATTGACGGTCGGCTCCACGTGGCGGTCCACCACGAACCCGACACGAACTACCGCTTCCTAGCGGGTCCGTACGAGGTGCAAGTGGTCGGTACCGAGTTCGACCTCGAATGGCACGCGCGCGCGGATGGTCTCACGCTGGTCATGCAAAGCGGTGAAGTGCGCGTGCTGGGCGACGGCAACCCGCGCCAAGTCCGCGGCGGCGAAACCCTGCGCTTGCCCGTCACGCGTGATGCAGCGCCCGAGCCCGCGCGCGCCGCTCTCCCCACTCAACCGGCGTCGCCGTCTGCCGTCGCGGCCCTCGCGCCCGCAAGCCAGAACGGAAACCGTGCGGCGAAGCCGAGCGGCGCGATCGCCCACACCCTGGAAGCGGCGGATTGGAATGCGCTGCTCAACGCCGGACAATTCTCGGCCATCATGCGCGACGCTGACGCGCGCGGTGAACACTTGCTCGACACCGCGTCGGCAAGCGACCTGAAGGTGCTCGCGTTGGCCGCGCGCTACACCGGGCGGCGCGGGCTGTCGATGCGCGCTTGGCAGAGTCTGCGCACGCGCTACCCGGCTGACGCGCAGAATCAAGGCGCAGCGTTCTTTCTCGGCCGCGGCTACGAAGAGCAGGGTGAAACCGGAGAAGCCATGCGCTGGCTCGCTCGCTACTTGGCGGAGTCGCCCAGCGGCGCCTACGCGAGCGAGGCGCTCGGACGGCGGCTTTTGTTACTCTCCAAATCTGGGCAGAAGAACGAAGCCACGAGCACGGCGCGTACATACCTGGACCGCTATCCGCGCGGCGCGTACGCGAAGTCCGCACAGCTGATACTGCAGCCGGAATAACCGATTGATGGGCGGTGCTCGGCGCTTTTGGTGCGCAACCGCGACACTGCTCGCACCACTTGTATTCAGCGTACCCGCGCTCGGCGGCGATCAACCGGCGCTAGTCAGCGTGAGCACGAACACGTCGGATGCGCGCATGACGCGCGCTCTCGTGCTGATCCGCGGCGAGCTTTCAGCCGTGGGCCTCGAAGTGCAGGTGCACGGACCCGAAGACACGAGCGCAGCAGCTGAAACGAGCACCGATCGCCTGAGTTTGGATGTCAAAGACGGAGCGATCGTCGTGCGCGTGTTCGCGGCTGGTGCGCAAACGGCGCTCGTCGAGAGCGTCGATCTCGACGGACCGGAGGTGACTGCAGAAGTGATCGCAGTCCGCGCAGTCGAGGCATTGCGTGCTGCGCGCCTCTTGCCCTCCCCCGCACAGAAAGCGCCAGCACCGAAGCCACCATCGCCACCGGTTACGCCTCCGCCCGTCGAACCTCCACCGCCAGAGCAGCCTCGGGTGACGCCGAGTCCGCGGGTTGTCCCATTGCTCGAGCTCGCGCTTGGTCCGACCTTCGTCCAGAACCTGCAGGGGGTACCGCAGGTCAATGCACACGCCGCACTCGCCGTCGGCCCGAGGTGGGGTTTTGTGGCGCTCGGAGCGGAAGGCTCACTCACCGGTCTGGATTTCGAGCGTCACTCGGGGTCAGCTCGAATTTCTCGCCGCACGTTATTCTTACAGCTTGGCGCACGCGTTCAGCTGCACCGTGCGTGGGAATTGAGCGCACGCGCGGGCGTCAACTACTTGCACTATGGCGCGAGCGGCGCCGCGCATCCGGGCTATTCCGCACAAGATCTCCAGCACGACACGGGCGGAATCTCAGTGTCGCTGGGCGGGGCGTACTACTTCGCACGCACGGTCGGTGTGTATCTGGAGCTGGGCGGGCTCGCCGCCTTCGACGCGGCGCGGGTTCGGCTGGCGGACGAAACCGTGGTGACCTTGGATCAACCGTCGTTTGCCGCGGGCCTGGGGGTGCTGCTCGGTGCGTTCTGAAGTCTGGCTATTTTTTCGGCGAATCGCCGTCAGGCGGGCAAACCGCCACAGCCATGTTGCACACCGCTGCTAGACTGGCGCCACGCTCGCCGGGCTAGGATAGGCGCCCATGACAACATCAACGACGTTCGTCGCGCGTTCGCTCTTCACTCTCACTCTGTGCAGCCTGGCTTGGGCTTGCAACAACGACCCTGCCAAGGGCAAGACTCAAGCGACCGTCACCAGCGCCGCGGAAGCCGTGACCGCGGCAGCTCCGGCAGCCGGCGCGGTCAGCTACGCCTTCAGCAATGACGGCTCGACCGTGGCCTTCGTCGGCGCGAAAGTCAGCGCCAAGCACGACGGCTCGTTCAAATCGTTCCGAGGCACCGTCAACGTCGTCGGCGGGGACGCCACTAAGAGCAACGTAAACGCCGAGATTGATATCGCTTCGCTCGCGATCGAGCCAGCAAAGCTCGCGGGGCATTTGAAGACGCCGGACTTCTTCGATGCCGAGAAATTTCCGAAGGCCAAGTTCACTTCCACGGCGATCAAGGCAGGCGGCGAGAACGGCGCAACCCACACCGTCAGTGGTAATCTCGAGTTGCACGGCGTGACCAAGGGCATCACCTTCCCCGCCAAGATCAAAATCGAGGCCGATCAGGTCTCGGTCGACGCCGAATTTGGCATCAATCGCAAAGATTTTTCGATCGTTTACCCTGGTATGCCTGACGATCTGATCAAAGACGACGTGTTGATCAAGCTCGGCATCCACGCCAAGAAAGCACCGTGAATCAGCAATGAGGCTCCGCCCGCTCTTCTCCCTCGCCAGTGTGCTGCACCTAACGGCCGCCGCGTGCTCCAGCGCCACGGACGGACCAACGGCGGACGTCGAGGGCTCCGCGGGTGAAAGTGCGGGCGGCACGGGCGGACGCGCGGGCGGCGCCGTTGCAAGTGGCGGCTCGGGCCAGGTGTACGAAGGTGCTGGCGTCGGCCCGGGTGGTTCTGCTGGCCTGTCCGGCAAAGGCGGAACGGCGAGCGGCGGCTCTGCTGGACTCGCGAGCGGCGGAGGCATGTCGAGCGGCGGGCACGCCGTCGGCGGAATGAGCGCCGGTGGAGGAACGAGCGGGATGGGCGCGGGCGGCTCGCGCCCCAGCGGCGGCAGCAGCGGCATGAGCGCCAGCGCCGGCACGGGCGGCATGACCTGCCCAGGTGCCGGGCACATCACCTACACGCTCGCCAAATCCGCCTCGCCGACCGCAACCGAGCAGACGGCGTACGACAAGATCAAGACCGCGATGGACAAGGCAATCACTTACTACGATTGCTACACGAGCATCACCAAGAGCCTGAACGTGAGCTACGTGCCCTCGGTCGAAACCGCGGACGGCAACATCAACGGCTCGATTCGCTTCGGCTCCAACACCACGTACATGGACTACCGCAGCGCGATGCACGAGATCGCGCACACCGTCGGGGTCGGACAAGCCTCCAACTGGGGCAGCTTCGTTTCCAACGGCTTGTTCACTGGTGAGCGTGCCGCCGCCCAGTTGAACGCCATCAACGCAACGCTCAGCAAACCGCTCTACACCGAGCTACACGCGGACACGCAGCACTTCTGGCCCTACGGCATCAATCAACAGTCCGAAGTAAAGAGCGAAGCGGATTTGATCTTCCATTGCGAGATGGTCGTCGCGATCCGCGCGGATCTTGGCCTAAAATAGCCATTTCCGCGGTTTCGCCGTTGAGACGCGCTGCGTGCTAGAACCGAGCGCTCGTGCTCACGTTAGGAGATCTTCCCGGCCCCTTCGTCACGGTGATTGCGGTCGCCCTTGGTTTGGCCTTCGGCAGCTTCCTGAACGTGGTCATTTACCGCCTGCCGCGGGGCGAAAGTTTGTCGCATCCGCCCTCGCGTTGTCCCGGCTGCGGCAAAGCGATCCGCATCTACGACAACCTCCCAGTGTTCGGCTGGTTGCTGCTGCGAGGCCGTGCGCGATGTTGCAAGACCCGCATCTCGCCGCGTTACCCCTTGATCGAAGCGCTGGGCGGCCTCGTCGCCTGGGCCATCGTGCGCGTGATCATCTTCGAGCTGCCGGACGAAACCGCGTGGTGGCACGTGGTGCTGCTATTTGCGCTGGACCTTGCGCTCGTTCTGGGGCTGCTCGCTGCCGCGTTCATCGATCTCGAGCACATGTATTTGCCGGATGCGATCACGCTCGGCGGCGCGCTGCTCGGCCTGGTCAGCGTGCCGCTACGCGGCGGTACGTTTCAGGGCGCGCTGCTCGGCGCGGCGATTGGCTTCGTGCTGGTTTGGTTGCCGTTCGATTTCTTGTACAGCAAGCTTCGGGGTCTACCGGGAATGGGGCTCGGCGACGCAAAGCTCGTCATGCTTGCCGGCGCGTGGTTCGGCTGGCAAGGCGCGGTCTTCGCGTTGCTCGGCGGTGCAGTTCAAGCGACGGTCGTGGCGCTCGCCGTGTTCGTGGCGCGCGGCCGCATCGACGAACCGGAGGCCGTCGTCCGAGAGCGCAAAGAGCTGCAAGCTCTGCTCGAAACCAGCGAGGGCGAGGCGCGCGCTGAGCTCGAGCGCGCAATTGCCCGCGATCCTTTGGCGTTCGAGCCCGAAGAGGGCTTGGGCAAGGCGCGCCTCGCGTTCGGTCCTTTTCTAGCGCTGGCCACCATCGAGTACCTGTTGTTCGGCGACGTCATCGTGCAGGCTTTGTTCCCATGAGCTCGACTCGTCTGGGCAGCATCACGGCCTTGCTGTTGCTCTCCGCGTGCGGTGGCGGCCCCAAGCTCGTGACGGTGCCGACTGGGACTCAGCCGGTGCAAGCCGCGCCGCTCAAGGTCGACTACCCACCGCCGCCCGCGAAAATCGAGGAAATCCGCATCTCTCAGGGCTCTGGCGGGCGCTGCGTTTGGCGCGACGGCTATTGGGACTGGACCGGCGGACGCTGGGAATGGCAAGACGGCCGCGCCGTACTGCCCGCCCAGGGCTGCCTTTATGCCTTACCCAAACTGGTTTGGACCTCGGATTCGCTCTCGTTTTACCGGCCTGCGTGGTACCCAGACCCGGCGCTGAAGCCAGGTCCGAAGACCTGCACCGAGATCGCGTGCCTACCCATCGCCGGCTCCGGCGCGGCCCCGACGAACCCCGAAACTTCCGCTCCTTGACGCATTGCCCCGAGCCCCAGTGACCGAACCGATTTCAGAGCCTTGGTCGATCAAGCGCGTGCTCGCTTGGGCGACCGATGACTTCAAGCGCCGCGGCAACAAGAGCGCACGGCTCGACGCGGAGCTGCTGCTCAGCGAGGCGCTCGGGTTCGATCGCATCAAGCTCATCGTCGAGGCCGAGCGTCCCCTCGCAGACGATGAATTGAGTCGCTACCGCGATCTGATCAAGCGACGCCGCGCGAGCGAACCGATCGCCTATATCTTGGGACGACGCGAATTTTTTGCGCTGCCGATGCGCGTGGACCGGCGCGTGTTGATTCCACGTCCGGACACCGAGATCTTGGTCGAGACCGCGCTCAACGGCACGCGCGAGCAACACCTGTATGGTCGGATGTTGGATTTGTGCACCGGCTCGGGTTGCGTCGCGATTGCGTTCGCGAAAGAGCGCCCCACTTGGCGCGTGACCGCGGTCGATCTCTCGCCCGACGCAGCCGTGGTAGCGCGTGAAAACGTGCAGCGCGCCGGCGTGGTGCACAACGTAGCAGTCCTCGAGGGAGACCTATTCGCGGCGCTGCCCGAGGGCGCACAATTCGAATTGATCACCGCCAATCCGCCCTACATCCCCAGCTCGGAGATCGCGGGGCTCGATGCCGACGTCCGCGATTTCGAGCCGCGCTTGGCGCTCGACGGCGGTGCCGATGGCTTGGACATCACACGCCGACTGGTGAGTGATGCCACGCGCTACTTGAGTCCAGGCGGGCTACTCGCTCTGGAAGGCGGCTTCGACCAAGCCCCCGCCGTCGAGCAATTGCTGGAACAGGCAGGATTCAGCCAAATCGTACGCAGCAAGGACCTCGCCGGTGTGGAACGGGTGGTCAGCGGCCGTCGTTCCTCGTAGCGCGCGCGGAGTAACCCCGTGAAGAAGTGGACGCTGCTCGAGCAACTCGTGACGCCCGACGGCAGCAACCTATCTCTCGCCGAGCACGACGGCACGTACGCGATCCGCGTCAATGGTCGCGAGCTGATGTCCAGTCGTCATTCGTTTTCCGAAGAGCAACTGGGCGTCGTTGCCTGCGAGCCTCTTCGGAAAGCAAAGGGGGCTCGCGTATTGATCGGCGGCTTGGGGTTAGGGTTCACCTTGCGCGCCGCGCTTGCGACACTTGCACGCGATGCTCACGTGCTCGTGGCCGAGCTGCTGCCCGAGGTCGTGACATGGAATCAGAATCCGAACTATGCGCTCGCCGCCGCGGAATTGGCCGATGCGCGCACCCAGATCGTGATCGGCGACGTAGCGCGCGTGATCGAGCAGAGTGAGGCGCGCTTCGACGCAATCATGCTGGATGCCGACAATCAGACGACGAGCATGAACACAGCTGGCAACACGCGGCTGTTCCAAACGTCGGGGCTAGCCGCCGTGCATCGCGCGCTGAAAAGCGGTGGCAACGCCGTGTATTGGTCAGCCGGAGAAGAGCCGGCATTCGCCGAACGCTTCGCAAAGAGCGGCTTCAACGTCGAGGTGCGGCGCGTCGCGCGTCACCCTGGCTCGAGAGCGAGCCATTTCTTGCTGATTGGCCAGCGAATTACGGCCCGCCCACGAACGTGAGGCGTGCCTCTACGGCAACGCTGTTCATGGTCATGGTCTGGCTCCACCAGTGCCAGTACTCCACGGCTGGGCCGAATTTGAACTTCCAGAACCGCGCCGCCTCGTAGCCGGCGCCGAACCCGATCACGCTCATCAAACCACCATCGGCATCTTGCCGACCAGCTCCGGTGATCTTCATGCCGCCTGCCCCGAAGTCGCCGAAGAGCGACAAGTCACGAAACACGGTGCCGCGGTAGAACAGTGGGTAGCCCTCGACGTGAAAGATGAACGCGCTCCCCGCCGCCTTCGTCTCGTTGTGCTTCATGCCCGTACCCACCAAGCCCAATCCAAAAACCAAGTAGTCCGTCAGAGCGCCACCGAACCACAACCGGTTCACGCCGCCGAACGCCCCACCGGTGTTGCGCTTGTAAGTTGGGTCGTCGAGCTTCGCGATTTCGTTCGGGTAGCCCTGGGCGTTTCCGCCCGAGAGGCCTAGCCCGAGCCCGATCACGAAACCGGAACGGTGAGTCGCAACCTGTTTGTAGCCACCATCCCAAGTCGTGTCCGAGGCCTCCGCATGCGCGAGGCCCGTGACCGAACTGAAGCCAAGCAGAGCACACAGAAGAGGCAGTCGATTCATGGGGCGTACCCGATCTCGGACACTCAGGCCTCGAGGTCAACCCCAGCCGCAGTACGCACTGGATTTGGCCGCGGACAACGCCTGGTCTCAGCGGCGACGCTTGGTGATTGCGCGTGCGAGTTCGAGGATTGCGGTCTGCAGTTCTGGCGGCGCGCTCTCGACCAGGCGCGCGGTCTCGATCGCAACGGGTCCCAACTCTGCGACACCACCGACGAGTTCACCGGCGGGCACACCGAGGCCAACCGCGAGCGACATGACCGTACTCAAGGATGGATCGCGGCGACCATTTTCGACGGTGCCGAT
>DASQCO010000143.1:0-69393 GCA_035634635.1 Polyangiaceae bacterium | reverse complement strand
CGTGCGCTTGGTCGAAGAGCTGCTTGGCCAAGAGAGCGCAATGGTTGGCGTTCTCACCCAGAAGAACTCGGAGACCGTCGAGCCCACGTTCGAAGATCTGTACGCGATCGGCACCTTGGCGCGGGTCGTGAAAGTGATTCGCCTCGGGCCCTCCAACTATAGCGTCGTGCTGAACGGCCTCGGGCGATTCCGCATGCAAGCGACGACGGGGCTCGAGCCGTACATGACGGCCGAGGTCGAGCGCATCAGCGAGCCCACCGAGCCTGTCCCGGATCTGCATCAGTTGGGTCAGAAGCTGCGCGAGAACACGCGAGAAGTCTTGGCCTTGATGCCAAACCTTCCGAAAGAGACCGCGAGTATCCTCGATAACGTGCGTGAGCCGGGCGCACTCGCCGATCTGATCGCCTCGAATTTTCCGGAAGAGCAAGCCAGCATCCACGTTCGCCAAAAAGTGCTGGAAGCCATCGACGTGCGCGAGCGCGTCGACTTGGTGCTCGGCATGGTCATGCGGCAACTCGAAGTGCTGAAGGTGAAGGACGAGATCTCGACGCTCGTCCACACGGAGATGAGCCGCTCGCAGCGCGACTACGTGCTCCGCCAGCAGATGCGGAATATCCGCGAAGAGCTGGGTGAAGCCGCGGATGACGACGAAGTCGAGCAATTGCGCGAGCGCATCGCGCGCGCAGAATTGCCCCTCGATGCCGAAAAGGCCGCTCGCAAGCAGCTCGGTCGCTTGAGCGGCATGCAGCCGCAATCTGCCGAGTATCAGGTCACCCGTACGTATGTGGAGTGGCTCGCGGATCTGCCCTGGTCGCGCACCACGCCCGACCGCGTGGACGTCCGCGAGGTCAAGCGCTGCCTGGATGAAGACCACTTCGGCCTCGAGCGCGTGAAGAAGCGCATCATCGAGTACTCGGCGATCCGCCAATTGCGCCGCGACAAGAAGGGCCCGATCCTGCTTTTCGTCGGACCGCCTGGCGTGGGTAAGACGTCTCTCGGCAAATCGATCGCGCGCGCCATGGGCCGCCGCTATGGACGCATCTCGCTCGGCGGCGTGCGTGACGAGGCCGAGATCCGCGGTCACCGTCGCACTTATGTAGGCGCGCTTCCGGGCCGCATCATCCAAGCACTCAAGAAGACGGGCTGTCGCAACCCGGTGTTGGTCTTGGACGAAATCGACAAGATGGGTGTCGACATGCGTGGCGACCCAGCTGCGGCTTTGCTGGAGGTCCTGGATCCCGCGCAGAACGATACCTTCGTCGATCACTACATCGACCTGCCGTTCGACTTGTCGGACGTGACCTTCATCGCCACGGCCAACTACCGCGGCAACATCCCGGACCCGCTCCGTGACCGCATGGAAATCATCGAAGTGCCCGGCTACACGCGCAGCGAAAAGCGCAGCATCGCCGAGCAATTCTTGGTGCCCAAGCAGGTCAGGGATCACGGCATCACCAGCGATCAGATCCAGTTCGAGCGCGAAGGCATCGAACTCATCATCGATTCGTATACCCGCGAAGCCGGCGTGCGCGGCTTGGAGCGCGAAATCGCCGCGGTGTGTCGCGACGTGACCGTCAAGCTCGCAGAAGGCAAGCCGTTCTCGACCATCCGCGTCACGCCCGCTCACGTCCGCGAATTACTTGGTCCCGAGCGCAACTTGAACGAGATCAACGAGCGCAAGCTGGTGCCCGGGATCGCGATTGGCCTGTCGGTGTCGGGCAGCGGCGGGGACATCCTGATCGTCGAATGCACGCGCATGCCGGGCAAGGGCGATATCCGCATCACCGGCGGCCTGCGCGACGTGATGAAAGAGTCTGCGGCAACCGCGGTGTCCTACGTCCGGTCGAAGGCCGACCGGCTCAAGTTGGATCCTGAGTGGTTGAAGACGATCGATCTTCACCTGCACATCCCGCGCGGTGGCTCCACGCGCGACGGTGCGAACGCAGGCGTGGCGATGTTCGTGGCCGTGGCATCGCTGCTCTTGGAGGCACCGGTGCGCTCGGACGTGGCCGTGACCGGAGAGATCACACTGCGCGGCAACATCCTGCCAGTGAGCGGCGTCAAAGATCAGGTGCTGGCCGCACATCGCGCGGGGATCCGCGAGATTTTGCTGCCGACGCGCAACGAGCGCGATCTCGAAGACGTGCCGACCGAGGTCAAGAACGACATCCGCGTTCACTTCGTATCGCGCATCGATGAAGTACTTGGCTTGGTGCTGCGAGCCCCAGAAGCGTCGGAGAGCGACGACCGTGAAGTGCCGCAGTCGGGCGGCGACGCGCACCCCTGACGCGTCGCCCCGTGACTGAACTCAGCGACTCGCGCCGCGGCCCTCAACGGGGTGAGCCCCAGCTCCCCCCGTTGCCGCAAACGCGCGCGGTGCGAGTAGCCGCCGCGTTCACGCTGTTTTCGTTCCTAGCCTACGGCTTCATTCCTCAGTTCGGCGGTCCGGGATATGAGTCTTCGCTCGCGGCCGGGCTGATCTTGCCGGCGACCAGCGCGCTGTGCATGGCGTTTGGCATCGCGGGCCTGCGCGTCACTCCGCTCCAGGCCTTTGGCCGCGGAATTTCGCTTGGCTTCAGCTTGGCCGTGCTGGGCCTAGTGGTCGTATTCGGGCATGGCTTGCGCGTGGGAATGTGTGACGCCACCTGGGGCGTCGAGTTGTACTTGCTCGCGCCACTGCCTGGCGCGGTACTCGCCGGCGTTTACGGAGCCGGCATCGGCCTGTTGGCGAGTCGTGTGCGACCGGGATATCGGCGTCGGACGGTTTGTATTTTGGGGGCGCTCAGTGGCCCCTTGGGCGGCATTGTCGTGAGTCTCGGACGTTTCTACACGAGCCCGATGGTGTTCGCGTTCGATCCGTTCTTCGGCTACTTCTCGGGCCCGCTCTACGACACGGTGATCGACGCTTTTTGGACGCTCGCGACCTACCGTGCTGGCACCGCGCTCAGCTTGCTGGCCCTGGGCACGGCCGCCGCGTTCTTCGACGAATCCCTAAAATTTCAGGGTTTTCGTGGACGCTATTGGCTGGTTGGGGTGGGCATCGCAGCGAGCACAGCGAGCCTCGCCTTGATCTGGAACGGCAGCTCGCTCGGCCACTTCAGCACGCGCGCGTCGATCGAGGCAGCGCTCGGACAGCAGCTGTACGGCGCACGTTGCGACGTCAAATACTCGAGCGGGATCTCGCGTCGTGATGCGCTACTCTTCGCGCGCGACTGCGACGCCGAACTCGCCGCCGACGAAGCGTATTTCGAGATCCAAGGGCCAGCGCGCGTGACCGCGTTCTTGTTCGCGAACGAGGGCGAAAAAGGGCGCTTGATGGGCGCGTCCAGCACGTACATCGCCAAACCCTGGCGACGGGAAATCTACGTCCAAGCCTCGGCCTATCCGCATCCGGTAGTCGGCCACGAGTTGGCGCACGTGCTCGCCGGTAGCTTCGGCCAAGGGCCGTTTCGTGTGTCGGGGCCGGTGGGCGGCTGGATCCCAGATCCAGGTCGCATCGAAGGTGTGGCAGTCGCGGCCTCGCCCAACGACAACGACGACTTCACTCTCGATGAGTGGGCCAAAACGCTGCTCGATTTGCGGCTGTTACCGCCCTTGGAGTCGGTGTTTCGCCTGGGCTTTTTGGGCCAAAATTCGTCGACCGCATACACCGTGGCGGGCGCTTTCCTGCACTGGTTTCACGATCACTATGGTGCGGCGGGCGTGCGGCGTTGGTACGGTGGCGAGCCGATCGAGCGTGTTGCGAACCAGTCTTTCGCAGCGCTCGAAGCCGCGTGGCGCGCTGATCTGGCGAAGGTCATCGTGGCCCCGAGCTTGCTCGACGAAGCTCGCGTGCGCTTCGACCGACCGTCGTTGTTCGGCCGTCACTGCCCGCGCATCGTCGACAAGTTGAACGGAGTCGCCAATCAAAAGCTGGGCAGCGGCGATACGGTTGGCGCGCGGCGCACCATTTCCGAACTGCTGCGGCTCGACCCACATCATACCGCCGCCAAATTCGAGCTCGCCGCGTGTGAAGTCAAAGACGGCAACGAGGCGGCCGCAATCGGCGCCTACGCCACGCTGGCCGCGTCACCCGAGCTAGCCAAGCTGGAACGCGCGGGTGCTCGCGAAGTCGAGGCCGACATCGAGCTGCGCGCGGGCAGGCTCACGGAAGCGCGGCGCGCCTACGACGCCGTGACGGCAATCGTGGCCGACGAAGATCGCCTGCGCACGTTGGACGTCAAACGGTCACCCGAAACCGAAATCCAACGCCGGGCGATTGTCGACCTGTTGGTCGGCGATCCGCTGCTGGGCGCGTCGTTCGAAGTTGCCGCACCGCGCATCGCAGACTGGGCCAACGCGGAACCAGAAAATGGCCTCCCCAGCTACTTGTTGGGCAAGAACCTGTTCAACCGCGGACGTTTCACGGAAGCAGCCCACTACCTCGATCAAGCGCTGAGCAAGCAGCTCGCCTTGCCGCGTGTCGCGCGCGAGGCCTGGCGAACGCGGCTCACGCTGGCTTGCGCGGTGGGCGACAGCGTCGCCAAAGCACGTGCGCTCGGCGCCCTGCGCGGCGATCCCGGACTGAGCCCCGCGCGCCGCGCGGCGATCGAGCGACTCGCGCTGCGCTGCCTCGCGCGTTAGCTAGGAGCGGCGCCGAAGTTCGGCTTCGAGCTCGGCGATTCGCCGCTCGGCAGCGCGCAGGGCTTCGGATTCGCGCTGACGGGCTTCGGACTCGCGCTGACGGGCTTTGGACTCGTGCTGACGGGCCTCGACTTCGTGCTGAAGCGTCAGTTCTGCGAGCTGACGCCTCTCGATTTCGACCGCTCGTCCTCGCGCGTGATGTTCCTCTGGCGTGAGGAAAAGCGAGTTTCCGCGCTCGTCACGACTCAATCGCAGGGACAATTCGCCGTTCGAAGCCTCGACCGGTAGCCAGTATCCTCCCAGATGGCGACTTTGCGCCCAAGACTCGAACAATCTCCGCTCGAACAGATCATCGCCGACGAAATCCCAGATCCGGAGCGGGCATTCAGGGGTCTGGGAATTGAACCAAACGAGTTCACTGACCCCGAGTCGCCGATAGCGCTCGAGTTTGTCCGCCCAGATCGCTGCGCTCGAATCTGTGTCGCTGATGATCTCGACGGCAACCTGCGGCACGCCGCGTTCCCACACCTTCCAAGAGTCGAAGTCCTCGTTCTTGTTTCCGAATCGCACGAACGCATCGGGCGCGAGGCAAACGCGAGGATTCGTTGGATCCCAGTACACGAATTGGTCGGATCCGATCATGGCAATGTCCTCGAATGCATGCCTGAGGAACAGATAGACCAGCGTTCGCAGCCGGAGGTGCCGCGTGCCCTCACCCACGTCTTCGTCCACCGGAAAGAACAACGGAAGCTCTTCCATACCAAGCATCGCCATACCTTATCCCTTTCATATCGCCCCATCCAGTCGGACAGGGGCAGGGCGAGTTGCGCGAGCTCAGCCGCCAAAGCCGCGCACTGTGACGGCGCGCAGCAAATGACGTTGTGCGGCAGCAAACACGGCGAGCGCCGGCAAGCTCAAGAGCACATTACCGGCCATCACCACGTGCCAACGCACGCCAGTGCCTTGCTCGCGCAGCAACGCGATCGCGAGCGGCAGGGTGCGGACCCGCTCATCGGTGGTGAGCACCAAGGGCCAGAAATAGTCGTTCCAATGCGAGACGAAGCTGAACAAAAACAACGAAATCAACGTCGGTCTGAGCAACGGCGCGAGCAGCCGATACACGATGTAAAGCTCGCTCGCGCCGTCCATACGCGCAGCCTCAATCTGTGCGTCCGGCACGCTGAGCAGCGCTTGGCGGACCAGAAACGTACCGAGGGCACTGACGCCGAATGGCAAGATCAAGCCGCTCATCGTGTTGACCAGCCCGGCGCTGGCGAGCAATGAGAACACCGGAACGAAGCGCACTTGGGCTGGCACCAAGAGCGTCGCCACGATTAACCCGAAAGCCCAGCGCTTGCCCTTGAACCGTAATTTGGCGAGTGCATAGCCCGCCGGGAGGGCCAGCGTGATCTGCAGTGCCGCGATGCCCAGCGCCATCACGCTCGTGTTCAAGAAGTAGCGCGCCAAGGGCAGCGCCCGAAACACCTCGCGATACGCCTCGAGCGAAGGCTGATTCGGCCAAAGTGCCGTAGGTGAGGCGACGATCTCCGCCAGCGGTTTGAGACTGGTCAAGCCCATCCACAAATACGGAAACAGCCAAACCGCGGCGACCAAACACAGGGCACCGCGTCGCACCCAAACGCCGAGCCCGGAAATGCCTCGTTTCACGCGCTTTCCTCAGTGCGAAAGAGCAAGAACTGCGCGCCAGTGAGTAGCAACAGAATCACGAAAAACACGACCGCCTCCGCGCTCGCGCGGCCGACCCGAAGATCCAGAAACAGCTGCTCGTAGATCGCATACACGAACACCGTCGTGGAACGCACCGGGCCACCCTGGGTCATCACGCGCACTACGTCGAACAGCTGAAAGCTCGCGATCAGGCTAGTCGTCGCCACGAATAACGTGGTCGGGCGCAAGAGCGGCCAGGTCACGCTCCGGAAACGCCGCACGGCGCTCGCGCCGTCCAGCTCTGCGGCCTCCAAGATCGACTGCGGGACATCCTGCAAACCAGCCAGAAAGATCACCAAGGCGTAACCGGTGATTTTCCAGATCGTGACGGCGGCGACCGCCCAGGGCGCGAGCGCCGGATCGCCCAACCAACGGGGAGCGCGTCCCCCCGCGAGGGGCCGCCAAATCGCAGCAAAAATGCCGGAATCCGCATCCAAGAGCCACAAAAACAAAAGCCCGACACTCACCCATGAAACGACGTACGCGCTGAACACGGCGCTGCGCACGAACGCCGCCCAACGCCCGGGGCGATCCAAAAGCAACGCCAGGGCGAGCCCGGCACTCATCGAACCGAGCACGACCGCGCCGCTCATCGACAGCGTGGTGGCGAAGGTCTGCCAAAGCTCGCCCGCGCGCAACAAGGAGCGGTAGTTGGCGAGGCCCACGTACCTCGGCGGAGTCAGCAAATCCCAACTCAGTAAGCTGTGCTCGATCAGCATGCCGAGTGGAAAAATGAAGAACACGAACAGCAAGAGCAGCGTCGGCAGCAACATCCAATACGGATCGCTCGGACGGCTCGGCTTCACGTGGGCTCCAAAGCCAGCGCGCGGGCTTCAGTCAGTAGCGCACTCGGATCGCGCTGCTCTACAACCGCGCTTTCCAAGCGCGGTTGTACGATTTCCCGCTGGATGCGGAACAAGTCCACCGACCAGGGCCAGGGCTCGGCGACCGAAAGCTGCTCGAGCGCAACGCGATCGTTCGGGTGAGCGGCGTAGTACCCGCGCTGTTCGAGCGTGCGCACCGCCCCGCGCGTGACGGGGATATAACCCGTCCGGGTGGACCACTCGATCACTTGTTCCGGCTCGTGCATGAAGCGCAGGAAGCGCACCGCTGCGGCTTTTTCGGCGCTCGGTGCGCTGCGCAACACGACCCAAAATGTACCGCCGGTGGGCACTGCGCGCTTCACGCCTGCGGGTAGCGGTGCGGCAATCAATTTGAAGCGCGCGTGTGCCTCCAAATACTTGAGGAAAGCGGTCGAAGACCAGATCATGGCGGCGCGGCCGCTCAAGAAGTCTTGATTGCACTGCTCCCAAGCGTTGTAGTCGCGTCCGGGCGGCGGCTTCATCAGGCCATCGCGAACCAGCTCTTGCCACAGCACGAGTGCCTCGACTCCCGCCTGGTCGCCCAGAGCAATGCGGCCACTTTCCGTGACGAGCGAGCCGCCCGCCTGGCCCAAGAGCGCTACCCAGAACCACCAATTGACCGGGCAACCAAAGCCGAAGCGCCCGCCCGCTTTGGGCTCGGTGAGCCGCTTCGCGACTGCGCGGAGCTCATCCCAGGTCCGAGGCGCGGCGAGTCCCGCTTGGCCAAACAGCTCAGCATTGAGGTACGCGATCGGCGTCGAACGATTGAAGGGCAGGGCGCAAAGCGGGTGCGCGCTGCCCTTCGTCCAAGTGCCTGCTTGGCCGAGCTCCGGGATCAGATCCAAATCCCGCACTCCGGGGTAGTCGGCGAGAGGTTCGAGGACGCCGGCCTCGGCCAGGTACGGCACGACTTCGCCGACCACGTGGCTCAACACGGGGGCGCAGCGCGCGGCGATCGCGGTGCGCAGCTTGGCCAGCCCCTCGAAGTAGTCGCCCTGATACACGGCCTGCACGAAGTCGCGCGACTGCCTCAAATTGAAACGCCGCACCAAGCTCTCGAGCACTTCGCGATTGGTCCCGCCGTAGCTGAACCACAGACTCACGGCGGTTCGGCCTTTCGGGGCGACGTCGACCGCGCACGATTCATCGAGCAATCCGACGCCCGCGATCGCGCTTGCCCGAAGAAATTGTCGTCGCGGAATCATCGCCAATGGGAGCGCGGCTAGGGCGAAAGCACGCCGCCGGGCAGCTATAGCAGAAAGCCCGCCCGCTCCCTGAGAGGCATTTGGGTGAACTCGAATCAGGACTATGCTGGGTAGATGCAACTGGGGCGAATTATCGCCGGCAGGTACTGCTTGCTGCACGAACTCGGTCGCGGAGGAATGGGGTCGGTCTGGGCGGCAGAGCACATCGGTTTGCGCTCGCAGGTCGCGCTCAAGTTGATCGATGCCCAAGTTCTTGCGACGCCGCACGGGCAGGCCCGCTTCGAGCGTGAGGCGCACGCGCTCGCGACCTTGCGCAGTCCAAACGTGGTTCAGGTTTTAGACTACGGGGTGGATGAGGGAACTCAATATTTGGTCATGGAGCTCTTGCAAGGGCGCACGCTGCGGCGCGAGTTGCAAACTCGCAATCGACTCAGGCCGGACGAAGTGTGCGCCGTCGTGCAACAAGTCTCTCGCGCCATGACCGTGAGCCACGCGGCTGGCTTCGTGCATCGAGACCTCAAGCCAGAAAACATCTTCTTGGTCGGCGAGGATGACGGGCACGTCCTGGTCAAAGTTTTGGACTTCGGGATCACGAAGCCGCTCGCTTCCGAAGCCGTGCCTCTAACGACGAACGGCGGTCTACTCGGAACGTATGAGTACATGAGCCCGGAACAGGCTCTGGGCAACGACGTCGACATCCGGTCGGATCTGTGGAGCTTGGGTGTGGTTGCGTTCGAGTCGCTGACTGGGATTTCCCCATTCAAAGCCAAGTCGGCCCCAGCCGTGCTGTCCGCCGTTTGCAATACGCCGATCGTGGTGCCGTCGGCGGTGGCGCGCGTGCCTGCGGGCTTCGATGCCTGGTTCGCGCGCGCGGTTCAGCGCGACCCCAAGGACCGGTTTCAAACCGCAAAGCAAATGGCTGCCGAACTGCGACCGGTGCTCGAGGAACCTGAGCATTGGCTCGGCGTCGACCTGAAGCCCTCGACCAACCGAACGCACTCGCTGCTCGTGGATGCCTCCGCCACGTCGCCGTTCGAACGCAGAGGGGAGTCGCGAGTTCCTTCGTCGATCCCGGCGGCCGTGGATGGTCAGCGAGACCTGAAAAACACCGCGGTGATCTACAATGCCAGCCGTTCCGGCGCGCTCTTGGCAACGCGCCGCAGCTGGGAGCCCGGCGAAACGATTGCGCTCACGCTCCATCTCGACAGCGCCTACGAGGGCGAGACCGTGCACGCGCACATTGTGCGTGTGACGCCGCGTGAGTCACCGCTCTGGAAATTCGACGTGGCTGTTTGCTTCGAGAGTGCGCTCTCCGACGCTATTTTGGAGCGGATCCAGGCGCGGGCGCGCGAGCGGGGATGAGCCCGTCAAAAGGCGCACTGGGCGAGCGGCAACCGAGTAGCTCCCTCGACCCGATCCAGCTATAGCCGTTCGTTCTGCCTCCCGATCCTTTTCCCCTGAATCGTCTCGCGCGCTCGGGCCTGTTGCTGCTGACCATGTTCGGCGCCTTGGCTTGCAGTCAGAAGAGCCCGCCGACACCCGCGCCGGTCACCTCCGCTTCCAGCGCTGTGACATCGGCGCCCACGCCCACCGCGTCCGCGGCGCCCGCGACAGCCACAGCCACTTCCGCGCCGAAGCCGGCAACCGCGGAAGCAGCTCAATGCCCCGCGGGCATGTCTCTTCTCCCCGGGGGATCATTCTGGGCTGGCTCTGACCCGAGCGAGCATTTTGCCGAAGACGAGAGCCCTCGCTTCCGAACCGAGCTACCACCGTTCTGCGTCGATCAGACCGAAGTCACCGTCGCGGCCTACGCCGAATGCGTGGAGCGTGGCGCGTGCACACCCGCCGTAGCGTCGCATTCGCATTGCAACGCGGCCCACCGCAATCGCAACGACTACCCGATCAATTGCGTCACTTGGACGCAAGCGGCGGCCTTCTGCGCGTCACGCAGCGCGCGGCTGCCGACCGAAATCGAATGGGAATATGCGGCCCGCGGGGGCGAGCAATACCTGAAGTACCCATGGGGTGCCGCGAACCCGGACGGTCACACCTGCTGGAAGCAGGGCGACGCTTGCCCCACGAAGACCTATCCCGCTGGTGCGTTCGGTCTATTCGACATCAGCGGCAACGTCTGGGAGTGGACCGACGATTGGTACGCGGCGTACCCCTGGCCACCAGAAACCGGCTACGCCAAGGTCTATCGCGGGGGCAGCTGGAGTCGTCGTTTCGAGAAGTGGATGCACACGCGGCTGCGCGATCGCGCCAAGCCGAGCGACCAAGGGGCGCATCTTGGGTTTCGCTGCGCGCTCGTGCCAGATTTGAGTCGCTGCCCGTTCGGCAAAGCGGACGCCACGCACTGCTTGGCGGGCGTGACCGAACAGCACTGCAAGCCGCCGCGAGCCTGGAACGGAGTGCGCTGCGCCAAACCGAATACCCCTCGCTGCCCAGAGGGTTACGAAGAGCACGTTGGGCATGGCTGCGTGCGTAGCGAGCCAGAAGAAGCCCAAACTGTCGATATCGAAGCGGAAGCCAAGAACGTGCAGCGCGCGCCCGCGCCCGAATTCGACAGCGATTGTCGCGATCACTTTGGACAGCGCGTGCACCCGTTCCGCTACTTCGGAGGCACCCACCGAGCGCGAAACCTGGTAAGCGGTAGGGCCGGATGCAAAAATCGCGACGTTGGCGTGGGCTGGAACTCAACCTGTTGTCCGTAGCAGTGCTCGCGGCTTGTGCGTCGCAGCCAGCCGCCAACACGCCGCCGCCGCCCAGCCCCCAACCAGCGGCCCCAGCGAGCCCGTCAGCGGTAACCGCGCCCACGAGCTCGCCCGCGCAGCCGACTGATTCCGAGACCAAGCAGCCCCCTTCGGCAACCGCTGCCGCGCCGGTAGCCACGCCGGAGCCTGCCGCGGAACCGCTCCCGAAAGGCACGCGCGTGCTCCAGATCGGCGACTCCTTTGCGGCGGCGCTCGGCGGCGAACTCGCCAAGTTGTTCAAGGAAGCGGGCGTGCGCAGCACGCTCGAGTACAAGACCGCGAGCTACATTCCGAACTGGAGCTACGAGGGGGACGTGCCGAAATTCGTGGCCAACTACCGGCCGGATTTGGTGCTGATCACGCTCGGCGCCAACGAGATCGAGATCCCGAAGCCCGAAGAACGCATCAAACCGATCAAGCACTTGGTCGGCACCCTGGGTGGACGACCCTGCGTGTGGATTGCGCCGCCATTGTGGAAGCCGGACACCGGCTTGCTCCAGGTGATCCGCGACAACGTGGCCCCGTGTCGCTACCTGGACAGCAACGCGCTCGTGCACGACTTGCCGCGCGCTCGCGACAAGATCCATCCGAGCGCCGAGGGCCGGCAAATCTGGGCCAAAATCGTGTTCGATTGGTTGGCGAAGGAGCGAGTCGGCAACGACAAGCAACCTTGGGCGCTCAGGCCCGAGCCCAGCGCGAATCAGTGATCACACCCGAGCGCGCGCGCGTCTGACGGCGAACTCGCCCAAACACAACCCGAGACCGCCGCCGACGAACAGCGCGATGAAGAACGCAGCGAACACGCTGCCGAACAGCTCGTTGAGTGCTGCGTGGGCGGGGAAATACAGACCGAACACGATCGCGATCCCGAACCACGCGCTCAGCCGTGAACGCAGGCCACGCTGAGCGCCGACCACCTCGAACACCAGCGCAAACAGCATGCCGATCGCGAGCAAGACCGTGATCGCAAGTGAGGGTGAGGCGACGGCGTCCTGGAACACGACGCGGTAGCAGCCGAGCTCCGCCAACACGAGCACCGTTCCGCCCAAGCAGTAGACTTGGTTGCGCAGCGAGCTGGGCGCGTCCTTGAACGGCCCGACGCCGGAAGCGACCGCAATCGCGGGCACCAACAGGGCGACAATCTGCCCCTCGAACGGGCGGATCGAGTCGAGTTTGGAGCCGCCCACGAGCAGCGCCAACGAAACGAGCAACAGCGGGAGGCGCAAGCGCGAGAGGGCGTCAGACATGTTGGTTCAAAAACGCAGAGGACATAGCATGATGCCCTGTGCCCCGCGAAGCCAGGTCCCCCGAACGCGCCGCGCGTTCACTCCTTGGCTGGTGCTGTTTTTTTGGGGGGATGCTCCTGTGCGGCTGTCGTCGGGATGGTGGCGTCGCAGCGCGCATTCCGTTGCCTGATCGTCCCGCGCATGTCACGGCGCGCCTAGGCACACACATCCCGAGCCAGGGCGGGGAAGAGCGCCTAGTGTTCAGCGCGCGCGTCGATCCCGATTTGAAACGAATCGAGGTCGAAGTGTGCCCCTCGGGTTTCCGCATCGAGCGGCTCAATGCGCCGAGCTCGGGTGCCGAGCAACTGCTCGAGGGCGGCTCGATCATCACTCCTCAGGGTGAATATCCGTGCCCCGCGGAGGGCGTCGATCTGCCGCTCAGTCAGCCGGGGGACTGCCTGCGCTATGCCGTCAATCTGCCGGAAAAGTCGGCCGATCCGACCAGCTTGCGGCGCGTGGGCTCGGACGCCCTCTTGTCACCGGACTTGTGGCTCTGGATCCCATCCCCGCGACCCGTCGGAGTACGCATGCAGCTTCGGCTCTCGCTGCCGGATGGCTTGGTACCGCTTTTGCCTTTTCAGGATGCGCTACCCGAAAGCGTATTCGCCTGGAAAGCCGCGGGCGCCTTCGGTCACCAACCAGCGACACCGCTGATCACTGCTGGCGGCGAGCTCAGCGTCGCCGCGCTCGGCGACGGTTTCGGAGAGCGCGAGCCCGCGGTGCACGACTGGCTCGCGCAAGGTGCACGCGCCGCGAGCCTATTATTTGGTCATTTTCCGGTTCCGCGCACCCTGGTCATCACGGTGCCCGGTGATCGCACCGGGCCTGGCTTCGGGATGGCGCTGCGCGGGGGCGGCCCGGCCGTGGTGATCTTCCTGGATCGGCGTGCGAGCTCAGCCAGCTTGAATAGTGACTGGACCGCGACGCATGAGTTCTTGCATCTGGGTATCCCTCGCTTGCCGCTTTCGGACGCTTGGCTATTCGAGGGGCTGGCGACTTACTACACGGAAGTCGTGCGTGCTCGCGCTGGCCTGATCAATCCGAAGCGAGCCTATCAAAACCTACTCGAAGGTTTCGAGCGCGGGCGCCGAGACCAGGGCAGCTTGTCCTTGCGCGACGAGAGCGATCAGATGCACGAGCGTCATTCGTTTTACCGCGTGTATTGGGCCGGCGCCGCGCTCGCGTTCCTCACTGACGTCGAGGCGCGGCGCGCTTCGGGACCGTCGCTAGACGGCGCGCTGCGCTCGTTCGCCGAGTGCTGCGCGAACTCGGAAGACGATTGGACCGCGGAGCGCGTGCTCGCGCACTTGGACCAAAGTTTGGGCGCGCCGCGCTTTACCGAACACGCGCGGCGCTGGCTGGATCGCGCTGAGTTTCCCGAACTCGACGTCACGCTGCGCGCGCTAGGAGTCGCGCGCGGCCCCCGCGGCGAAGCCATTTTTGGCCGCGCGCCCAACGCGACCATCCGCGACGCGATCATGGCTCCCGCACCGCCCAACGAGGTTGCGCCGTAAAGGCGCTCACCAGCCGAGCCGCAAGGCGAGCCACATCGCGCCGATGAGCGCCACGAAGATCCCCAAAATCCAAATCGGACTCGTGACGAAGTAGGGGAAAACCACGCTGATCAGCCCGACCAGGATCTGCGGCGCGCGACCTTGCTTTCGGCCGTACGTGAAGAGCCCGAAGCCGACCAACGACACCGCAAAACCGGCCAGCAGCGAATTGCCATCGAGGTTCATGAATCGGCGCGGTCGATCTTAGCAAACGCCGCAACCGAGCCGGCAATTCCCGAGGAAAAAGCGCTCGCCCGCCGCGCGAATCGCGCTAGCGTCCGCGCGTGCAGAAGCAAATACTTGCGGCCTTGGCGCTCGGACTCGGCCTGATGATGGCTCTAGGCAGCGCGAACTGCGTCACGTGTCCCGCTGGTCAGCAAAGTTGCGGCGACGCAGGGGTCGGGGCCGCAGGCTCGCCCGATAGCGACAACACAACGTGTGAGCTACTCACCCAGATGCGCACCTGTATGGACGCCTTCTGCAAGACGACCAGCAACCCGTTCTGCACCTGCTACAAGCGCGGCACCGATCTCACGACCAACGGCTGTAAGTGCATCGACTTCAACGCGAAGAGGTTCTGCGATCAGGCCGAGGCAAACGGCGTCGATCCGAGCAACTATGACTGCGCCGCGGCGACCAGCGGGGTTGCGTCGTATTGCGTGGGTGTGGGCACGAACTGAATCGGCGGCGCTACCACACCGGCTCTCACTAGCCGACCTGTGCCCACAGCAATGTGCGCGACGGACTGGCAATTTCACTAGCGGCGCGACACCCGAGTCTAGGCCATACTCGTTGTTGCCTTTAGCTAGGAAAAGTCTCGCAGGGGAGCTCGATGTCGTCAGAACCAGGTCAATTCATTCTTTCGTCCGGAACATTTCCCGTAGGTCAGCGCAAAGACCCGCCTCGAATCCTGGTTGCAGAAGACGACGCACACCTCTTGCGTTTGATCGCGCGACTGCTGCGTGCGGCGGGTATCGAGGTCGAAACCGCAGCAACCCCCGAAGCAGCACTCGAACTGATCTCGGCGCTGGGCTTCGACCTGATCCTGAGTGACCTGTTCGCGCCCGAAATGAGCGGCGCGAAATTGGTCGCCGCGGTACGTCTGTTCGATCCGCTATTGCCGATCGTGATCATCTCGGGCGACACGGAGTGCCGAGACGCAATCAGCGCGATTGGGGATCCGGCGCTCTACTTCGTCGGCAAGCCGTTCGACAACGAGGTGCTGCTCGACTTGATTTGCGAGTTGGTCGGCATGGAGCGCAAGGGCCAGATCCGCCCGCCCGCACCGCGCGCGATCGGCGAGTGAGCAAGACGAGTCATGGGTAAGCCTCCGGGGCTCGCGGTTCCGTCGCGTTTGGCGAAACGGGCGGGGGCAGGGGCGGGGGCGGCGAAGCGAAGAGCTGAGCGGGCGCTTCCCTAACGCACACGTCGCGCCAGTAGAGCTCTCCACGCTGCTCGCCCATCACGTGCTTGAAGCACTGATATTGCGTCCACGCGCCGCAGCCATGCGCGACCGTTGCGCCGTCGACCGAGTCGTAGACCGAAATCTTCTCGCTCGAGCAAGCCAAGTCGCTGACCGCCCGAGTTCGCGCCAAGTCGTGCAAAGCGGAAGAACTGAAACTGCACGCCCCGAGCGCCAACATCGCCGCCAACCCCAACTTCATCGACCGACGACGAGCAACGGGCGTGCCACGATACCCTTTTGCCCGTAGGCGCGAGTCACCCTCGAGACGGCGACCCGTTCCGCCCCACCACCGCGCCGCTTTTTTGGACGCAGCGACAGTCGGTCTCATCGGGCGGGCCGCAGGCCGGCCAAACCCGAGGAGTTGGAGCTGCAACGCGGCCGTTTTGCGCGGCGAAGATCTAGGGGACCCGGTTGCGCGACGTGCCCGCTGACGAGATGGGGCTGCGCGCGCACGCCGTAGCCACTACGATTCAGGCCGATGCCTGCCTCGCCGAAAAAAGGGAACAGCACTGCCGTCGGCTCGCGGCGCAAGCAAGTCGCTGCGAAGAAGCCGCGAAAGCAAGCTGATGCAGACGAATTGGCGTCGAGCTCGAGCCAACGTGACCTGCATCAATCCCTGGCGCAGCGGGTGCGTGACGCGCGCGCTCGCCGCTTCATGACCCGCAAAGCGTTGGCTCAAGAGTCTGGAATTTCGATCGCTTACCTTGCTCGAGTCGAGCGCGGGAGCGGGAACATTTCGCTCAGCTTGCTGCAGCGGCTAGCGCTCGCCTTGAACTTGCCGATCGAGAGCTTTCTCGCTGGCGACGAAGCGCCGAACGCGGACCTGACGATGATCGTGGAGTTCTTGAAGCGGCAAACGGCGGAGCGGCTGGCGCTCATCCGGCGACAGCTCTTCGACAATCATGACCGAGCACAGCGCGTCGCGCTGGTTGGAATTCGCGGCGTGGGAAAGTCGACGCTCGGACCTGCGCTTGCGGAACGACTTTCGGTTCCGTTCGTGGAGCTGAACCGCGAAATCGAGAAGGAGGCGGGCCTCGCGGTTAGCGAGATTTTCACGGTTTACGGGCAGCATGGCTATCGCGTGATCGAGCGCCGTTGCCTCGACCGCATCATCATCAACCACCCGAAGGTGGTGCTCGCAACTGCGGGTGGCATCGTGGCCGAGACAGCCACCTACGAAGTCTTGCTCAACTCTTTTTTCACGATTTGGCTGAAAGCGAGCCCGGCAGTGATGTTCGAGCGCGTGCTCGCGCAGCACGATGCGCGCATTGCCAGCCCCGAGCTTCGCAACGAGGCGATCGAAAATATCGAACGCACTTTGGAGGCACGGCAGCATCTCTACGAACTCGCACCCGCGGCCTTCGACACGAGTGGGAAGGCTGTCGACCAAGTGGTGCGCGGTCTGATGAGCTTGTTGCCTCCGGGGTCGCGCGCTACGTCCGCCTGAGCGCGCATGGCTCGCTCACTCCGGTTCGAAGATCAGCAGGGCGTCCAGGGCGAGCAGCCCGTTCGAATACACACGCACGGGATTGAGCTCGATCGACGCAACGCGAGGCTGCTGGCACAAGAACTGGCCGAGTGCGACCAGGGTACTCGCGACCGCAGCTCGGTCGAGCTTTGACTGGCCGCGAAAGCCGCCAAACAACGCTGCCGCGCGGAGCTGTTCGAGCATCTCTTTCGCCTCCATTTGCGTAAGCGGAGCGAGGCGCGTGACCGTGTCACGCAGCGCCTCGGCGTAGATCCCCCCGAGTCCGACCATCACGAACGGGCCAAAGCTCGAGTCTCGCTTTGCGGAGATAATGAGCTCAAGGCCGGGTGGCGCCATTTCTTCGATCAGGTAGCGTCGCTTCGACGTCAAGGGGATGGCGTCGAGCGCCGCGAGGGCTTCATCCAACGTCGCGGGATCCGTGATGTTCAGCCGGACACCACCGACCTCTGTCTTGTGCTCGATCTCGCTGGAGAGAATCTTGGCCACGACGGGTTTGGCGAGCCGGCGCAGCGCTTCGTGTGCCTCTTCGTGCGAGGCGCAGGCGGCGCGGCGAGGGGAACCGATCCCCAGCGCCTCGAGCATTTGCTTCGTAGAATGCTCGTCGGGAGCTTCACGCCCGATCGGGGCGCCAGCGCTGCCGTCGAACGCGCTCGCTCGCGCGAGGCGCGCTCGTTGCGAAGCGTCCCGACAGAGCGCGCTGATGGCTCGCGCGAGCGCCTCGGGCGACTGCGCAACGAACAACCCTTGTGCACGCAGCGCCTCACTCTCGTCGCGGACTTCGTCGCTGGGGCCCATCGTTCCAAAGAGGAGCGGTTTTGTTACGCGGCGTTGGACCTCGGAAAAGACTTCGGTCGGGCGCAACGCCGCTGGCTCACTCAGTGCGTAGCAAGCAACGGCATCGACGTGCGGGTCTTGCGCAACTGCGAGGACGACTTCCCGAAACGAAGCTCCAGGCCTCGCCGTGTCCACTGGATTCTTCTGAAATGTCATTGGCGGCAGCCAGGCAGCGATGCTCTCTTGAGTCGAGGGCGAGAGGCTAGGCACGCTCACCCGGCGATCTTGGAGCAAGTCCAAGATCGCAAGTCCCGCGCCCGCTTGCGCGGTGATGACGCCAACCCCAGGATCGAGCTTGGGCGGGAGGCGGTACAAGGACAGCACGACTGCAGCCATCGCGAGCTCTTCCGTCGAGTCGACGAGAACCGCGCCCGCTTGTTCCAGCGCGCTACGGCGCAGCGCGTACGAACCAATCAAATTGCCCGTATGAGACCGTGCAAATTCGCCGATCTCGGTTCGCCCAACCGTGTAGACCGCGATCGGTTTGCTCGGTGAAACGCGCCTGATCGTCTCGTACAGACGGCGTCCGTCGCGGACACCCTCGAGGTGTAGCGCGATCGCGCGGGTTGCGGGTTCGCGCGCGACGAACTCGAGCACGTCCGCCGCGTCTACGTCGACCGAGTTGCCGAGGCCCACCGCGCACGACACGCCGTAGCCGAGCTTTTCGATCAGAAAGCTCACGGTCAGGTTAATGCCCGCGCTCTGCGCGACGACCGCGACCTGACCGGATGGGATGAGTTGCGCGGAGGGCAGGAAGCTCGCCGTCAACGAGAGCTGTTTGTTGACGAACCCCGCAGTGTTCGGCCCCAGCAGCCGAAAGCCGGACTCACGACAAGCCCGGCCCAGCTCTGCCTCCAGCCCCGCTCCCTCGAGACCTGTCTCGGAGAACCCTCCGCTCACGACCAGCCCGCCACCGCATTGGCACGCAATTGCCTCGCGCACGGCTTCGACGCAGGCCAAGGCGGGCACGGCAAAGATCACCAGATCGACCGGGCGACCCAGGGCCCGCAGCGAAGGGTACGCCTTGCGACCAAGGATCGCGTCAACCTTGGGGTTGATTGGAAATACCTCACCCGAGAAGCCGGCGAGGGCGAGCATGGCTTGATAGCCAGCCTTCTCCACCGCCGCCGATGCACCGACCACCGCCACTGAGGCCGGGGCGAACAAGCGCTCCAAGTTACTTCGAGCCGTTGCCATCGTCGCTTCCAACCATCACGCCTTTGCGTAGAAGCCGCTGCCCTCACGCGCCAATCGTTCGATCAGCGGAGCTGGCGTCCAATGCTCCTCACCAAGCCGGTCGCGAAAGCCGACGATCCGGTCGTGAACGTGACCGAGCCCTAGCTGATCGGCGTACCAAAGAGGACCGCCGCGGTAGATGGGGAAGCCCAAGCCGAGTACCCAGATCATGTCGATATCCAGCGGGCGACTCGCGATTTTCTCTTCCAGCACTCGCGCCGCCTCGTTGATCACGCGGTAGACACAACGCTCCCGGATCTCTTCGGCATCGACCTTTCGCTTCGGCGGCGCGGAATCCTTTTTGGGCTCCTCGAGCAGAGCGGCGATACCTGAGCCAGCAAGCGCAGTGATGGGACCTTCGCGGAGGCCAAACTCGGTCAGGGCGAGGTCGACCTCGCTCGGCAACGCGCCCTCCTCGACGAGAGAACAGGCCTCGCGATAGTACTGCGCGAGCAGTCGACTCGCGACGTTTCCACGCACGGACACTGCGACTTTGCCCAAGGCGCGACCGAGCTTCATCATGGTCGCGTGAACCTCCGGCGCGGTGCGTGCGCTTTGCACGTTCTCGAGCAATCTCGAGTGCGCGATGGGCGCCGCGAAATGCAGAGTCACCACATTCGCGGGGCGGTTCAGGCCGGTGGCCAAATCTTCCAGATCCAAAAACTCCGTACTGCTCGCTAGGATGGCGGAAGGTTTTGCGATCGCGTCGAGCCGAGCGAGCGCGCTGCGCTTCGCATGCGGTTCCTCGGCTACGGCTTCAATCAGCAGATCGGCGTCTTTCGCGTCATCCATTGACGCGGCGTCTTCTGCAAGCAACGTGACTGCGATCCCCGCGTCCGCGAAGCACCGCGCAAGCCCGCTGGTCTTTGTGGCGTCGCCCAACAGCGCCACCGACTTGACCGGTCTAGTCGGCGTATCCTCGGCCAAACCCGGAACTTTTGCGACTTCACGCTCACCGAAGAAGACGTGGCGCTGAGCCTTGGACTCCGCGGACACCACCAGCTCGCGAAACAGCGCTCGCTCGCGCTCGAGCCCTTCGCTGAACGGCAGCTCGACGGCCGCGCGAACGGCCTCGATGCAGCGAAACGGCGCCAGGAACCCTCGCCAACGCTCGCGAATGCGGGTCTCGAAGGCGCTGAACAGCCCCGGATCGTCGAGGATCGCCGAAAGGGCGCTCGCGCGCCGCCTCGCTCGCCGCTCGACGATAGCTTGGCGAGCGAACGCGAGCGCAAACTCCCGCAGATCACCGGGCGCGATTTCGTCGATCAAGCCCAAGCGCAGCGCGTCCGTCGCGGAAATCGGCGTACCAGACACGATCAGGTCTAGCGCCGAGCGAACCCCAATCAAACGAGGTAGGCGCTGCGTGCCACCCGCGCCGGGCAGAATTCCGAGCGCGACTTCTGGCAACCCGAGCTTGGCGCTCTGAATGGCAATTCGAACATCGCAGGCCAACGCCAGTTCGAGGCCGCCGCCGAGCGCCGTGCCGTGGATCGCGGCGATCGTCAGCATGGGGGCCGTGTCGAGGAATTCGACCAGCTCTGGCAAATCGGGAGCGAGTGGAGGTTTGCCGAACTCTCGAATGTCCGCGCCAGCGATGAACGTGCGCCCCGCGCACACGATGACCAGCGCTTCCACGCTGGCCGACTCGAAGACCTCCTTCAGCGTCGCGAGCGCCGCGATGCGCACCGCGTGCGACAGGGCGTTGACGGGCGGGTTGTCGAGCGTGAGGACGGCGATGTTCTCGTGCCGTGTGAGCGTGACTAACGTTGACATGGTGAGCTCAGCGCGGTGCCATGCGTAGGGCGCCATCCAACCGAATCGACTCGCCGTTCAGCATTTCGTTCTCGACGATCTGCTGGGCGAGCGCGGCGTACTCCTCGGGCCGACCGAGTCGAGACGGGAAAGGCACGCTCTTCCCGAGCGATTCTTGGACTTCGGCGGGCAGCCCGGCGAGCATGGGAGTCTGGAAGATGCCGGGCGCAATGGTACACACCCGGATTCCGAAACTCGCCAGCTCGCGCGCGATGGGCAATGTCATTGCCACGACACCCCCCTTGGAAGCGGCATACGCCGCTTGACCGATTTGCCCGTCCCACACGGCGACGGAAGCGGTGTTGATGATGACGCCACGCTCACCCCCAGAATTGGGGGCGTTGGCGGCCATTGCAGCGGTCGCCAGGCGAATCATATTGAACGCGCCGATCAGGTTGATCTGAATGATTTGACTGAAGCTTTCGAGGCGGTGTGGCCCCTTCTTGCCATTGACGCGCTCGGCAGGGCCGATGCCTGCGCAGTTGACCAGGCCGTGGAGAGCGCCGAAGCGTTCGCGAGCGAGCGCCACCGTTGCGCCCGCTTCGGACTCGCTGGTGACGTCGGTCTTGCAGTATGCCGCGCTACCGCCGAGCTCATCCGCGAGCCGCTGTCCGAGTTCGACGTTGACGTCGGCGATCACGACGCGCGCTCCGAGCGCGTGAAAGTGTCTGGCCGTGGCAGCGCCGAGTCCCGAGCTGCCGCCAGTAACGATGAAGGTGGATGTGTTGAGTTGCATAGGTCCTTCTCGATGGTTGATCGTCGCTCAAACGGCGTGTTGCAGCAGAATGCCCACGCCTTGGCCGCCCCCGGCGCAGGCGGAAGCGATCGCAAATTCGCCCTTCGCGCGGCGCAGCGCCCGTGCGGCAGTGACCGTTAGCCGCACGCCAGATGCGGCGAGGGGGTGACCAATGGCAATCGCCCCGCCGTGGACATTCACTCGCTCGCGGTTCAGTCCAAGCTCTTTCTCGACAGCCAGGTATTGCGCGCCGAACGCCTCGTTGATCTCGAAGCGCGCAATGTCGTCTCGGTCGAGCCCAACCCGTCGCAACAACGCACGGATGGCGGGCGCAGGTCCGATGCCCATGACCTCGGGCGGTACACCGACGACGGCGCCCGCGACCACCCGTGCCAGCGGTTTCAACCCGTGAGCGCGCACGAACTCGCCGGATGCAACCAGAGTCGCCGCGGCGCCGTCGACGATGGCCGAACTGTTGCCACCGGTCTGCACTCCATCCTGACCGAAAGCCGGACGAAGTTTGCTGAGCACATCCAGCGGGCTCGCGCGAACGTGCTCATCGCGATCGAAGCGCTCGACCTTGCGAGGGAGCGCGATGCCACGCGGCCGATAGCCCTCGAGCGGCCACTGCTGCGACGTTACGGGCGCTACTTCGTCCTGGTAATAACCCTCGTCCCAGGCGTGGATCGCGCGTTCGAAACTCTGCGCAGCAAAGCGATCCACGTCATCACGCTTGATTTGGTAAGCGCGCGCGAGGTTTTCCGCGGTCTCCCCCATGCGCGTGTTCGACGCCGTGTCGAGCGTCGCTTCCCACAGGAAATCCTTGAACTCGACTTGGCCCATCTTGAAGCCACTGCGGTGGGTGTAGGCCGCGACCGGATTGCGCGACATTGACTCCGTACCGACGCACAGCGCAAGCTTTGCCCGACCGAGCGCGATTTGATCGGCGGCGCTGATGATGGTTTCGAAACCGCTGCCGCACAGACGATGGACGAGCAACGCGGGCACTCCAACCGGGACCCCCGAATAGAGGCCAATGTGGCGCGGCAAATAGAGAGCGTCGAAGCTCGATTGCGCAACGTTGGCAGCGACGATGGTTGCGACCTCCTGCGCCGGCACGTCCAAGCGTTGGAACAAGGCACGGGCTGCAAAAATGCCGAGATCGGTCGGAGACACCTGAGCGAGGGCACCCATGTAGTCGGCGAAGGGCGTGCGCACGCCGCCGAGCAGCCAAATGTCTTCGTAATGGGCGATCAGCGCGTGGCGTTCGGAGGATTCGTACATGGTGACTCCAATGGGGTCGCTCAACTCTTTCTTTCGTCCGTCCAAGCGGTGATCTGGCTGGGAAGGGGAGGCTCTGAGTACAGCTCGTCGACCAGCTCCGCTCGTCGCGTGAGCACCGCTCGCTGATTGACGTAGCCCTTGTCGGTGATTTCGCCCGAATCAATGCTCGGGGGCTCGCTGAGCAGCAACGCGCGTCGCGCACACGTAGACGAGCCGGTTCCGGCGCTGGCGAGAGCTGCGAGCGCTCGCGCAACGTGCAAGCGCACTGCGGGATGCCCGACCACCGAGAGTCGTGGAGCGTCCGCCGAGAGATCCCTGCACAGCGTCCGACAACCGGCGAGGTTCGGAAAGATCAGGAGCCCGATCTCGTCGCGACCGTGGCCGGTCACGACCACGTCTTGCGCGACCGGGGCGAGCGCACCGATGGCCTCGAGTCGTAACGCGCCAACACTGACCCAAGTCGCCGTGCTGAGCTTGAAATCCTCTCCAATTCGGCCGTCGAACAATAGTCCGCGTTCTGGCCGTTCTGGGTCGACGAGCCGCACGGCGTCGTTGGTCTTGAAGAAGCCCTCGTCATCGAAGCATTGCGCGGACAAATCGGGGCGCCGAAAATAGCCGGGGGTCACGTTCGGCCCGCGCACGCTCACTTCGATCTTGTCGGCGTTGGGCACGAGCTTCAGCTCGCTGCCAGGCAATGGCAGGCCAATGATCCCAGCGCGATCGGGCTGAAAGTGACCAATGGTCGCGGTGGGCGCCGTCTCGGTCAGCCCCCAAGACGAGACGAACGGCAAATCGCGGCCGAGCGTTTGCCGAGCCAGGTTCCACAAAGCATCCCAAACGTGCTGCGGCAACGCCGCGCCCGCGTAGAACAGTAGCTCGAGGCGACTGAAAAATTTCTCGCGCAACACGCGGTCGTCACGCAGCGCGGGAACCAGCATGTCGTATGCGCGAGGCACATTGAGCGACAGCGTGGGCGCGACCTCGCGCAAGTTGGCGAGAGTCGTCTCGAATTCGCCGGGCAAGGGCCGGCCGCGATCGATGTACAGCGTGCCGCCATTGCGAAGAACGATGTTGAAATTGTGGTTACCGCCGTAGGTATGGTGCCAAGGCAACCAGTCGAGCAAGATCGGCGCGTGGCTCACGAACGGCCAAATCTGGGCGATGGCCTGTTGATTCGAGCACAACATGCGCTGCGTGTTGATCACGCCCTTGGGCTCGCTCGTCGAACCGGAGGTGAACATGACCTTGGCGACGGTATCCGGCGTGACCGCGGAGAACGCGCGCTCGACGGCTTGCTCGTCCTGCGCTTGCAGCAAGGTCGCGAAGGGGACTGCGTCTCCTTTAGAATTCGGATCACCGGTCACGACCACACCGCTGTGCAAGTCGCGCGCGGCGGCTAGGGCGGGCGCGAAGCGGGCCAGATCGCTCACGTACAAGAGCCCCGGGCGCAGGGTTCGCAGAATGCTCTTGAGCTTGCCAAAGTCCCTGGAAACTAGAGAATAGGCAGGTGAAATAGGCGCCACCGGAATGCCCACGTGCATGCACGCCAAGCTGAGGATCGCGTGCTCGACGCTGTTCTCCGACAGGATCGCCACTGGCCGCTCGATCGAGAGCTCGCGGCCGAGGAGCCATCCACCGACGCGGCGCACCTGCCCGAGCATCTCGATGTAGTTGAGTCCGCGCCAAGCGCCTGCGCGTCTCTCCAGCAGAAACGGACGATCGGGCGCGTATCGCGCCCAATGTTCCAGGTACTCGCCGCTACAGCGCGCATACGCGCCGAGCGTGTGGTGAGAATAAAAGAGCTGATCGTGCTCGCGCCGGACCAGCTCTACCGCGGGAGTCGCGAACGGTTCGATGGAACGAGCCTCGATGTGAGTCACGGATCGAGCACCCCGAAAACTGCGCGACGCGACTCGCTTGGATCTGTCGACGCAGCGAACATACGCGCAAGGTGTACTATAGTAGATGTTTTGTGTCTAGCGGACTTCTAGCCCTCGAATCAATCAAGCTTGCCGCTTCCGGCGCATTTATCCAGCTCAACGGTGCACTCTGGCGTGACAGGCTCCGCGCGCGACGGAAAAGATTATTATAGAGTACGCAGCGAACATCTACTATAGTATCTCTCGCCCGCTCACTGACGGTGGCGGTACGGCGGCGGTGATTCGCGCCAAAGGTCTGACCGAAGGTGCGCAGAGGAGGATGGAAGATGCGTGGATGCTCGACATGGGTTCGGCACAGCTGGGTTCTCGCCGCCGGGTTGCAACTCGGCGTGTGCACATGGATCAAGGACGCAAACGCCCAGGAACCGCGCCCGAACCCGCCGACTGAAGGGCCAGGACAAGCACCGGACCCCGACGACGTAGATGACGACAAAGCGCCAGCTGCCGCCCCCGCGCCAGCTGCCGCCCCCGCGCCGAGTCCCGCGAGCGAGCCTGCCCCGGCGCAAAAACCTGCGGCGCCCGCTCCGGTCTCACTCATCCCGGACGGCGAGGCTCCGCCCGGCCCGATTGCACCGGCTTTTCCGCCCGCCATTCCGAGCATCGACTTCGGTGGACGTCTGCAGACCGCGCTCAGACTTCAAAATCCCACCGATCCCACCAAGATGAACGACATCAGCGAGGTGTTGTCGGCGGACTTACTCGCGTCAGGTCAGATACATCGCTATCTCAAGTGGCAAGTCAGCTTCACGTTCGCGTACGCGGGGGCCCCCGGAACCGCGAGTAGCGTCAACATCCAACCACTCGACGTACTCGCGCGCATCGAGCCACTTCCGGAATTCAATGTGTACATCGGCCGCATGCTCGTCGTCGTCGACCGCTTCGCGCCGAGCGGGCCGTGGGGCATGGACGAGTTCTTCTTTCCCGGTTTCTTCCCATTGATCGCCGCGCCAGCGTTGCCAAAGGCCGGCGCCGTTGGCCGCGACGTCGGAGTCACGGTTTGGGGCGCGCCGATGAAAGGGCACGTCAAATACTACCTGGGTGCGTTCAATCTGTACGACCCGCTCTTGAACCCGCTCCTCAGCGGCCGTCTGCAAGTGAGCTTGTTGAACGGGGAGCCTGCGTTTTATCACCGCGCCACTTACTTCGGGACCAAAGATCTGGTCTCGATCGGCGTCGGTGGCCAATATCAGAAGGAGGGCTCGGTTCAAGTCGTGCCGCCCACTACGCCGCCCACCGTGCCCTTGACCGACAACTACAACAGCGTCACCGCTGACCTCACGGTAGAGAAGAACATCGGCGACTCGGGGACCGTTTCGCTCGTCGGCGCCTATTACAAGTACGGCGGCGACTACAACCGCTGGAAAGACTATTGGGTGGCTTCCCTTGGCTACATGCTGCCGAAGCCGATCGGCATCGGAAAGCTACGCGGGACCGTCCGCTATCAGCGCGGGCTCGATACCGCTCCGAACGCGGACCCGACGACGCTGCTCGATGCCCAGCTCAGCTACAACATCGCCGCTTGGTTTGCTCGCTTCCAGGTGGGCTATCGCCGTGGTGATACGTATCTCGCACCGACTGCCATGGCGCCGGCGCGGAGCCAGGAGAGCAACATGCTTTACTTCGGCGTGACGCTCGCCGACCCATGAACGAGAAGCCAGTAGTCCGCGAAATTCAGCACAGAACTGGAGACATCGATGGCAATCACCCGCCGAGCGCTGACCACCCTTGCATTCGTATTGCTGGCAGCAGCCTGCAAGAAGGGCACCGAGCCCCCGACTACGAAAGACCTTCATCCGGAAGTCAGCGCCGCCAAAGCAGCGCCGCCTGACTCCATTCGCGTCGGGCTGATCGCCTCGCTGACCGGAAAGTATTCCGCGCTCGGGAGTGAAGACAAGAAAGCGGTCGAGCTTGCGGTCGAGCAAGTCAACGCTGCCGGCGGACTGCTGGGAAAGAAAATAGAGATCATCACCCGTGATGATCAGACGCTGCCCGACAAATCCGTGCTCGCCTACAACGAACTCAAGGCAGAGAACGTAGTGGCCGTGATTGGTTCGGTCTTCTCCAACTCCGCATTGGCGACGCTGCCTCTGGCTCAGAAGGACGGAATTCCCTATCTATCGCTGACCCCCGCGGAAGAGCAGGTGGTTCCGATCAAATCTTACGTATTCGTGATCCCGGCGCTCGCGAACGCTTTTGCCGAGCGTTATCTCGAGTACATACAAGCGAAAAAGATCAGCAAGGTCGCCGTCGCGCACGACACGAAGGGCGCGTACGCGATCTCCGGCTACAACACCACCAAGTCGCTCGCCGAGAAGTATGGCGTCAAGCTGGTGCGGGACGAAGTTTTCGAGACAGCCACCAACGATTTCAGCCCGCTCTTCACGCACCTGAAAGACTCGGGAGCACAGGCCTTCCTGTTCTGGGGCACCGGCCCAACGGGAGTGACGGTCACCAAACAGTACGCTGCAGCAGGCCTGAAAGTTCCCCTGTTCATGACGCCCGCGCAAGCGAGCAAGCTCTGGATCGACCCCGTTGGCTCTGCAGCTGAAGGCGTCACGGTGATGAGCTCGATCGGCGTGGTCGGCGAGTATTTGCCGGACGGGCCGCAGAAGCAGGTGATTCAGCAAATGTCGGCGCCGTTTCAGCAGAAGCACGGCTATCCACCGCCGCAGTTCGCGCAGGACGGCTACAGCGCGTGCTTGCTGCTGTTCGAAGCCGTAAAGAAGGCGGGCAGCGCGGATCGAGCTCGCATCCAACAGACGCTCGAAAACCTCACCTTGCTGACACCCAACGGCCAATATCACTATTCGCCGACGGATCATTCCGGCCTCGCTCGCGACTACGTCTCGGTGAACGTGGTGCGCGAGGGCAAGTTCGTGCCGACAGAATGGGCAAAAGGCAAACTCGCACGCACGCTCGCCGAGCAAAAGTAGCCATGCTTCAGGTGCGCGCGCTCAGTCGACGATTTGGCGGCGTGTACGCCGTGCAAGACGTTAGCTTGCGCGTCGAACCCGGCGAACTGAGAGGCGTGATCGGCCCCAATGGGGCAGGGAAGTCGACGCTTTTTCATTTGATTGCAGGTCACCTCGCACCAACCTCCGGAAGCGTCGCGCTCGGGGGTAAACCAATCGATCGCTTACGGCCCGATCAACGTGCGCGGCTCGGGATTTCGATCGTGTATCAGGGCGACCGCATCTTTCGCCGCATGACCGTGCGCGAAAACGTCATGGTCGGCGCCCACACTCAAGCGCGCCATGGTTTCTTGGAGGCGGCTTTGCGTCTCCCGCGCTGTCGCCGAGAAGAACGAGAGCTCCGCGCGCGAGCGGACGCCGTGCTCGAAAGCGTCGGCCTCGCAGCAGTCGCGGAGCAACCCGCCGAGTCTCTACCGCTCGGACAACAGCGCACGGTGCAACTCGCTCGCGCGCTGGCTGCGAACCCCAAGGTCTTGTTGCTAGACGAACCTGCCGCCGGGCTACGCGCCGCGGAACGCAGCCAATTGGCGCGCGTGATTCGCGAAGTGCGAGCGCGCTCGCTGAGCGTGTTGCTGGTGGAGCATGACGTCGCGCTCGTTACGAGCCTGTCGGACACCATCACCGTGCTCGATCTGGGTCGCGTGATCGCCGAAGGTGAGCCCAGCGCCATTCGCCGCGACCCAGTCGTGCTCGCCGCTTATCTCGGGCAGTCGGAGCCACAATGATTCACGTCGAATCATTGTGCGTGCAATACGGTGCTGCCGTAGCACTCGACGGCGTTTCGTTGAACGTGCAGGCGGGCGAGAAGGTCGCGCTGATCGGCGCGAATGGCGCCGGAAAATCCACCTTGCTCAACGCACTTTCGGGCATCGTCGCCAGGAAGTCAGGGACCATCCGCATCGACGGCCGCTTGGCGCACGTACCAGAAGGCCGACAGCTGTTTCCGGAGCTGAGCGTCGACGACAATTTGCGTCTCGGCGCGTTCCGCGGGGGAGATCGCAACCCGGACTGGATCTATCAACTCTTGCCCGAGCTCGCTCCGCGCAGGCGACAGCGGGCAGGAAGCCTCTCGGGCGGGCAGCAGCAGATGGTAGCGATCGGCCGGGGATTGATGTCACAACCGGATGTGCTCGCGATCGACGAGATGTCGCTCGGACTTGCACCGATCGTCGTGCAGCGGCTCGCGGCGCAGCTGATTCGGCTCAATGCCGAGCGGGGGCTAGCGTTGTTATTGGTGGAGCAGAGCGCGCGCCTGGCCCTCTCGCTGTGCGATCGAGCCTATGTGCTCGAAACGGGGCGGGTGGTGGCGCAGGGGCCAGCGGCGGAGCTGCGGGATTCTTCTTTCGTGGAGCGCGCCTACTTGGGCGGTCCGGTGGAAGGCGCATCGTGAGCGCGTTCATTTCCTACCTCGTGCACGGAATTTCCGTCGGCTGCGGCTTTGCGTTGGTCGCGAGCGGCATCATCATCATCTACCGCGTCACGCGCGTAGTGAACTTGGCGCAGGGGATGTTCAGCGTCGTTGCGGGTTTCGCAGCGGCAACGCTGCTCGGTGTCGGGTTGCCTCACGGTCTCGCTGAGCTCGGCGCGATCGGTTTGGCCGCAGCGGTGGGCGTGGCAACGGGCTGCGTGGCGATCGCAAAGCCGGGAACGAGTCCGCAAGCGTCGTTGATCGCTACGCTCGGTGTGGGCATTTTCGCCTACGCCGTCGAAATTCTCGGTTGGGGCGATCAGCCCCGTTCGTTCTCAGGACTCAGCGGCGCGTACGAGTTTTGGGGGATCGACGTACCCAAGCAGTATTTGCTCGTCACGTTGGTCACGTTCGTGGTCTTCGGTGGTCTCGAGGCGTTCTTCGAGCGCACATACACCGGCAAGGCATTGAGCGCGTGTGCTTCGAATCCGTACGCCGCGCGGCTGCAAGGGATCGGGGTTCTACGCATGGGCCTATACGGCTTTGCGCTCGGCGGCGCGCTCGGCGGTGTCGCCGGCGTGCTGCTGACACCACTGCAGCCCATTTCGTACGATAGCGACGTTTCCCTGTTCGTGAACGGCTTCGCCTCGGCGATCCTGGCCGGGCTGAAGCGCCCGGTATTGGGCCTCGTGGGCGGCTTGGTGCTCGGCATCGCCGAATCGATGGTCGCCGGGTATGCCAAAGCCTCCTATCAAAGCTCGCTCGCGTTGCTTCTGACGCTCGCCATTCTGGTTGCACAGGCAACGCGCCGTGAAGCGCTGCACGCGGTGGAAGAATGACACGCAGTGTAGCAAGCGCGTGGCCGATCGCCGCTCTCGCCGTCGCAGCATTGGCCACCGCCGCGATGCTCGACGAAAGCGCGCTGTCCGTTTATGTGCTCCTGACTCTGACGGCGAGTGTCACCGTGGGCGTGACCTTGCTCATGGGTCACGCGGGCCAGGTTTCGCTTGGTCACGGCGCGTTTTACGCAGCAGGCGCTTATGCGGCGGGGCTTTTGGCGAAGCACGGCTTTCCGACTTGGGGCGCCTTGCTGGTGGCGCCGATCGCAGCAGCAGGCATCGCGGCAGCGGTCGGCATTCCGTTACTCATCTTGCGTGGTCATCACCTCGCGTTCGCCACATTGGCTCTGCATTTGATCTTCTTGTCGCTGATCAGCGAGCTTTCGATCACCGGTGGGGACGTGGGGCTGCAGGCCATTCCGTCGCTCGCCTTCGCCGGAATCACGTTCGGTTCGGTTCGCGACTACGCCTACCTGAGCGCTTCAGCGCTGGTCTTGATCGTCTTGCTCGCTCAAAACTTGCTCGCGTCGCGGCCTGGCCGCGCGCTGCGCGCGCTCTCTTCGAGTGAGGTGGCGGCGGCTTCTTCCGGCATCGCCGTGGGCCACTACAAGCTGGCGGTATTTGCTTTGTCAGCGGGCTTCGCGGGCCTCGCGGGCGGCATCTACGCATTCTACATGGGCTACCTCGCGCCGGGCTCGTTCCCGGTCGTCCTGTCGATCGAGTACATCGTGATGGCCGCAGTGGGTGGCCTCGGAAAAGTTTCCGGCGCGCTCGCCGGTAGTGCCCTGGTCTTTCTGCTCGTTCACGGCCTGAGCCGGATTGCCACATTGAGCGGCATGCCGGGGACGGCTCCCATCATCCTCTCGTATGCGGTCTACGCCGTGCTGCTCATCGGTGCGGTGCTGTTTTTGCCGGGGGGCCTGGTCGCGTTCATTGCTGCGCGACGGAACTTGCGTGCGCGGCCGGAGCGAACCGTACAACCTTCGACGCCTGCAGCGAGCGATTCAGCGAGCAGCGCGGTAGCCAGCAAGCGCGGGAGCTACTCGTGAGTTCCACCATTCGGGTCTTGTCTGAGCCGCCCGCGAGCGCGCCAGCAATCGCCGGCGAGACAATGCTCGAGTGCCTATTGCAGGCGGGGGTCGCCTTTCCTCACAACTGCCAGTCTGGCAACTGCGGTGCATGCAAATGTGAACTCGTGGCAGGGGACGTGCTCGACTTGCCCTACTCGGAGTACGCGCTCAGCGCCGAGGAGCGTTCGAGAAACTTGATCCTCGCCTGCCGTACCCAGGTTTGGGATGATTGCACTATTCGGCCGCTCGACGCGGGCGAGATGGTTCTGCACCCATCGCGTGTGATGCGCTGCCGCGTCGTGGACGTTCGAGAACTCACCCACGATATTCGGGGGCTCACGCTGGAGATTGTGCGCGGTGGCCCCTATGGCTTTTCGGCGGGACAGCATGCGCGCCTGAAGTTCGGTCCGGGCATTCCCGAGCGCAGCTATTCCATGGCCAACGTCCCGGAGGAGTCATTGCTCGAATTTCACGTGCGACTCGTCCCACACGGGCAGGCGAGTGGTTACGTGTTCAGCAACGTGCGCGTCGGCGCGGAGCTGACGGTTTCTGGGCCGCTCGGCAACGCCTATCTGCGAGACAATCACGATGGGCCCATCCTGGCCGTTGCCGGCGGCAGCGGCATGGCGCCGATCAAATCGATCATCGAAACGGCGCTACGAAGGGACCCGAACCGCCACATCGATTGCTACTTCGGTGTGCGCGACGAACGCGACGTGTACCTCGAGGAGCGACTGCTCGATCTCACTCATCGACATCCAAATCTCCACTTGCAGATCGTGCTCTCACAGCCCAACGCGGCTACGACGCGGCGAACCGGAACCGTCACCGAAGCGCTGACGCGGGACTTCACCGTGCTCAGTGGGTTCAAAGCGTATGTTGCCGGGCCACCGGCGATGGTCGAGACCGTACAGCGCGAGCTGACGACGAAAGGCATGGCAACGCGCGACATTCACGCCGACGCGTTCTACAGCCAAGCCGAAGACGCCTTCAACATTTGAGCAGGGAATCGAAGTCATGGACGAAACTCGAGAAAGCACGTCGTTGAGCGGGCGAGTCGCTCTGGTCACCGGTGGCGCGCGAGGCATCGGGTTCGCGATCAGTCGTGCGCTCCACGCGCGCGGCGCGAGCGTGCTGATCGCCGACAGCGGCGTTTCGATTGACGGTTCTGCGCCCGATCCCGAGATCGCCAGTGTCGCGGCGCACCAGCTCGGCGCGCGAGCGCTTTCGTTCAGCGCGGACATCGCAACTCCGGAAAACGCCCAGGCCGCGGTCGCGCTTGCGCTCAGTCACTTCGGCGCCATCGATCTGGTGGTGAACAACGCGGCCATCTTGCGGGACAGTTTCATTTTCAAAGGCAATCCCGCAAATTGGGACACGGTGTTGCGCAACGACCTGAGCGCTGCCTTCTATGTGCTGTCCGCTGCGACTCCGCATTTGCGCGAGCAGGTAAAACAGGGACGAGCGCCGGGGCGCGTCGTCAACATTACTTCGTCAGCGGGCCTGTACGGCAACTTCGGTCAATCCGCTTACGCGAGCGCGAAGGCAGGGCTGTTGGGTTTGACGCGCGTCGTGGCGATGGATCTGGCGCGCTCCGGCATCACCAGCAACGCGGTCGCGCCTTTTGGTGCAACGCGCGTGACCGAGGCGATTCAACCTGCCAACGCGGTGCAAACGCAATACAAGGAGCGTGCGCTGCGAATCGCACCGCGTTTCGTCGGTGACTTCGTGGCGTTTCTCTCGAGCGCCGCCGCGCAGAACATCACCGGGCAACTTTTCGGCGTGCGCGGCCGCGAAGTATTCTTGTTTTCTCAGCCGCGTCCGATCGAGCGCTTCGTCATTCCCGAAGGCGAAGAAAGTGGAGCGGCGTTGTCGTCCCTGCTGCGCGAGCAACGCGTGGCGACCGGGCTGGTCGATCTGACCACGGATTTGGAAGCATTCAACACGGAACCTCTCACTTAGCAAGACGACCGGAACCCTTTGCTCAACGAGGTGCGAGATGCAAAACCAGTATCATGATGTAAAGACCGTCGCCGACTTGTCGAGCGAGCCAGCGGAGTACCGCGAGGCGATTTCGAAGATAGTCGTGAGCCACACCGTCAACGAACTCTACGGCGCACAGGTTTTTGACGAACCAGCGATTGCGCTCGCGCCAACGCCCTACGCCAAATGGCTCAGCTGCCGGATAGCGATGGAAGAATACCATCATCACGTGCGCTTCAAGGGCCTCGCGGACGAGCTTGGTATCGCGCCCAACGCGACCGATCCTAGCGTGAAGCGCCCTCTTTCCATCTTCGGCTTTCCGTTGAAGACGTGGCCAGAGTTTTGCGTAATCAAAATGCTGGCTGATCTGGCAGAGATTCTACAAGTCGAGGATCTTTTGCATTGTAGCTTCGTGCCGCTACGCAATATCGGGCGCGTCACCATGCCCGAGGAGAAATTCCACGCGCAGTTCGGCAAGGACTTCTGCACCGAGCTATGCAAGACCGAAGAGGGTCGGCTCGCGGTGCAGCAGGCCATCAACGACTATGCGCCGTACCTGCCCAAGTTCTTCGGCGCCGCGGGCTCGAAGAACAACGAGCTCTATCGCAAATATGGGCTGAAAGAGCGCACGAACGAACAAATGCGCGAGGACTTCTTCGCCCGCGCGCGCACGGTCGTTGAAGCCCTCGGGCTTCGCTTGCCTGAGCTCGAAACCGCGCAAGCATGAACCTAAAGGCGCCCCAATGAACGCCACGCCTCCGCAGCGCACCGCCGAGCAGGAGGAATTCTATCGGCGCATCGATCGCGAGCACCTGGCTCCGCTCTGGGAGTCTCTCGCGCTCTTGGTCCCACCACGACCGAACTCGCCTTGTGAACCCGCGCTCTGGCGTTACGCTTTGGTGCGCCCGCATTTGCTGGAAGCGGGCCGTCTCATCACCGCACAACAAGCCGAGCGCCGCGTACTGGTGCTGGAAAACCCAGCCCTTCGAGGTGCGTCCTCGATCACGCGCTCGCTCTATGCCGGGCTGCAACTGATTCTGCCTGGCGAGGTCGCGCCGAGTCACCGACACACGCAGTCTGCGCTGCGCTTCGTGATCGAGGGCAGCGGCGCCTACACGGCGGTGAACGGCGAACGCTTCACGATGCAGCCTGGCGATTTCATCGTCACGCCATCGTGGACCTTTCACGACCACGGACATCCCGGTGATGGCCCGGTGGTCTGGCTGGATGGACTCGATATCCCGATGATCGCCTTCTTCGATGCGGGATTTGCGGAGCGTTACGCTGAAGCGAGTCAGCCGGTGACTCGACCAGATGGCAGCGCTTCACTTCGCTTTGGACAGAACCTGATGCCGCTCGAGTACCAAGCGACTTCGCTCGCGACGCCGCTGCTCTCGTACCCGTACTCGCAGAGTCGTGCGACGCTCCACCAGCTGCTCGTTCACGGCAAACTACACGCCTGGCACGGGGTAAAGATGCAATACAGTAACCCGGCCACCGGCGGCTATCCGATGCCGACCCTCGCCGCGTACCTCCAACTGCTGCCAAAGAACTTTCGCGGCGCGGGCTATCGCGCGACTGACGGCACCGTGTACTGCGTCGTGGAAGGCCGCGGCCGGAGTCGCATTGGCGATCGCGTGTTCGACTGGGGCGCGAAGGACGTGTTCGTGGTCCCTTCGTGGCTTCGGGTGGCGCACGAGGCCGCCGAAGACTCGGTCCTGTTCAGCTTCTCGGATCGGCCCGTGCAAAAGGCGCTGGGGATCTGGCGTGAGGAAGCCGCGCCGTGAGCGCTTGGTTCGCGAGGCTCGGTGAACCACTGACTGACGCCGAGCGTCAGCTCGTGCGCGCCTACCTAACGGGCCTGGGGCTCGAACGAGAGTTTGCGATCGAGACGGTCACGGACTTCCAGAGCGCCGCTCGTATCATTGCGCATCCGGACTGGGATCGGCGCTGGTGGGAGGCGGAGCAGCGGGAGCGCGAACGGCTGCGGACCGAGCTGATGACCGCTGAAGCCAGCAGCCAACTCTTGCAGGCGCTGTCACGATCCGTCGACGATTCCCTCAGGGCAGAGCAGGGGACCGACGTCGCGCCGCTAGCCGCCTTGGGTTGCACGGACGAAGGACTCAACCGAGCCGCGGCCGGCGCGCTCGGTGAAACCCTGTATTCCAGCAGGCTTGCCGAGCTCGCCAACGCAGCGCCGATGCATCCGTTTTCGTCGAAGCGAGCAATATTTGCGATGGGTCATTGGCCACTCGTGATGCTCGGCGGCTGCTTTTACGTCTTTTGAGCGCGAGTGCCGCGCGAGGAGAAACCGTCATGAACTACGCATTCCCAATACCCGCCACAGCCAGCGTGCCGATCGTGGGCACGGATTGCCATTTCCCCGTGCGTCGCATCTATTGCGTTGGACGCAATTACGCGGAGCACGCGCGCGAGATGGGCTTCGATCCTGAACGCGAGCCGCCCTTTTTCTTCACCAAGCCCGCAGACGCTATCGTTTCGAACGGAGCGACGATCCCGTACGCACTCGCAACGGACAATCTGCACCACGAGATCGAACTGGTGGTCGCGCTCGGTCGAGGCGGTGTACACATCCGGCGCGATGCCGCGCTGGACCACGTGTACGGCTACGCTGTCGGCATCGACATGACTCGTCGCGACTTGCAGCTCGCGGCGCGCGACAAAGGTCGACCGTGGGACGTGGGCAAAGCGTTCGACCAATCGGCACCGATCAGCGCGATTCGCCGCGCCACCGAGATTGGCCATCCCGAGAGCGGAGCGATACGTCTATCGGTCAACGGCGTTGAACGCCAAAGTTCCGATCTAAAACAGTTGCTCTGGCCAGTCGCTGATCTGATCGTCGAGCTATCGAGGCTATTCGCACTTCAGCCGGGCGATTTGATCTACACCGGAACCCCCGCGGGCGTCGGTCCGGTGCGGCCGGGCGACGAGCTGCGCGGTCACATCGAGCGCGTCGGCGAAATCTCGATTCGAATTGCCGCGCGCGGTTCGGACGGGGAGGGTGGCGAGTGATCAAGCTCCACAACTACTTCAGGAGCTCGGCCTCCTATCGGGTACGCATCGCCCTCAACTTGAAACAGTTGCCCTTCGAACACCGCACGGTGCACCTGACCCGCGGTGGCGGCGAACAATTCTCGGCCGCTTTTCGTGAGCTCAACGAGCAGGCGCTCGTGCCCGTGCTCGAGGACGGCCCGCACCGAATCACGCAGTCCCTGGCGATCATCGAATATCTCGATGAAGTGTATCCGAATCCGCCCTTGATGCCGCGCAGTCCGGCGGAGCGGGCGCGAGTGCGCTCGCTCGCCCTCAGCGTGGCATGCGAAGTCCACCCGCTGAACAACCTACGCGCGTTGAATTACTTGACCCAAGAGCTCGGAGTGAGCAGCGAAGCGAAGACTCGCTGGTATCAGCACTGGGTAGCGCTGGGGCTCGACGCCCTGGAATCACAGATCTCGCGCGGCCCCAAAGGGAGCTTTTGCCATGGCGACGAACCAGGGCTCGCGGACTGCTGCTTGATTCCGCAGCTCTTCAACGCCCGCCGCTTCAATTGCGATTTATCACGGTATCCGACCTTGCTCGCCATCGAAGAGAACTGCAGCGCGCTCAGCGCATTTCGTGACGCCGCTCCTGAACGTCAGCCGGACGCCGAGCTCTGATCTAGTCCCGGGTCCTCTTCCTAAGGCCCCTTCCGTCGATTCCGACGGGTCGTGCCCGACGTTCGGGTCGAGGCTCCCGCACGATACTCGGTCAAGGCTACCAGCGAGGGAAGCTGACGAATCTCGGTCCAGTACTCGACCCGTGCGTCCTCGTCGATTTGGACGATGCCGCCGTACAGCTTGTCCGCCCCATCGCGATGAGGGCCCGAGACCCAGTATGCTTCCCCGGTCTCCTCGTCGATGCAGTTGTACTTGTAACCACTCTTGGTCTTCGCCAGCTGCCGCCCGCGGTATTGATACGAGCGCCCTGAGCGCGACAGCTCGACCCAGCCAATGCGGCCCCGCCCATCGAGCCCGCCGCCCTTGTTCTCGACGTACATCACCCGGCGCATCCCAGATCCGTAGCACGCGCAAGACTCGCCTCGTGAAAGGGGCGTCACAGCTTCGGGCGCTTGAAGCACCAGAGATTCTCATCGTTGGCTGGGACCTCCGCCGAGCCGGCGATGTCCCAGCCTTGAGCGCCCATCTTGTTGGCAACCGCCGTGGCATCGTCGTTGTCCACCGTCTGGCACTGGAATTCCCATCGCGTAAGCCCGGCGGCCTGCTGTGCGCTCGCGGGTGGCACGACGAACCGAGCCGATGCGCCTCCAACGGTGCAGCCAACAACGAAAACGAGCGAGACTTGGAGGCTTCGAATGTTCATACGCGCCGGGTAACCCGCTCGTGCTGGAGCGGGAAGGGGGCAGCCTGATGGCTCTGCGAGCAGGTCATGGAAAACGGCTCTAGCCACGCGCGGGTGCTTTCGAACCCGTCTCTGGGCGGCCGACGTACACATGCCGCTCGATGGCTTCACCGAGGCGGCCGAAGCCCCGGAGCGCGGCACAGAAGGCGCTCAGGCATGCCCCGGCTCTTGGGGCCGTCGGCGTGAACGTCCAGCAGCCATGGCGCTGGCCGGCCACAAGGACGCATATGCGCTACGTCGAACTTTCCCAGGGCGGCCCGCTCGAGACTCCTGCGGCCGCGCTTCCCGTTCTAGTCTGCCCTTTTCCGGGACAGAACTCCCTACTTCGAACGGTCCTGCTAACGACCAACCTGCTGATTTTACTGGTGACCCCGACGAGAATCGAACTCGTGTTATCGGCGTGAGAGGCCGACGTCCTAACCGCTAGACGACGGGGCCAGTTGCGGGTTCGGGGGGAGGCTCCCGAATCCGCTGTGAACGTTGCTGGGGGACTAGGATTCGAACCTAGATAGCAAGAGTCAGAGTCTTGCGTCCTGCCGTTAGACGATCCCCCAAGGGGACCTGTTGCTTTTGCGTTTCCCCTGACGGGGCGGAGGTAACTATCCTCAATCGTTCCGATACGCAAGACCTTCGACACGAAAAATGCGCGACCGCTGGCCGACTGGCCGCATCAGGGCCGTTTGGGGTCACGCCGCCGCCCCGCGAAGGAGGCCTGGCCGAGCGGTGGAGGGAAGCCCCGAACCGAGCGTTGCGGCCGCGTGAGCGCCGCTCTAGGGCGCTGACTAGCGCTCGCCGGGGAGACCAAGCTAAGGTTGAACGATCATGCGCGAGCGCGCCGTAGAGCCGGAAGTGGTGGCTCTTTCGCATTTCATTCGTCGTGCGCGGTGCTCCAGCCAGCGAAAATCATGGAACTTCGCGTCATAGGTTGCCACGGGGGGGAGACGCCGCGTCATCGCACGAGTGCGTTCGTCGTCGATGAGCGGCTCGCGATCGACGCGGGCTCGCTCACGAGCGGCATGGACCTCAAGGCGCAGTTTCGTTTGAACGCGTGCATCATCAGCCACGCGCACCTCGATCATATTCGCGATCTGGCGACGATTGCCGATAACCGCTGCCAGGCGGATTGCGAGCCGCTGATCGTCGCGGCCACCAAAGAGACGCTCAGCGTGCTGAAGAAGCATTTCTTCAACAACCTGATCTGGCCAGATTTCTCGGTGATTCCCAACAAGGCCAAGCCGACGATTCAGTACGTCGAGTTGAAGCCGGAGAAGCGCGTCGAAGTCGCGGGCTATCAAATCGAGAGCGTGATGGTGAACCACACCATCGACACGTCTGGGTTCATCATCCAAGGCAAGGATGCGACGATCGCCTATAGCGGCGACACGGGGCCAACCGACCGCCTCTGGGAACTGCTCAATCGAGAACAGAACCTGAAGGCGTTGTTGATGGAGGTCAGCTTTCCGAACCGTGAGCAAAAGCTCGCCACGGTCAGCGGGCATCACACGCCGCGCACGTTGCTCAAAGACCTGAAAAAATTCGTGAAGCCGCAGGATCTGCCGACCTTGCTCTATCACATCAAGCCGGTGTTCCAGGGCGAGGTCGAGCAAGAGATCGCGCGGCTCAAGGGCGTGAACCTCACGGTCACGGCCTTGAACGATCAGTACGTGCTCTGAGTTTCTTCAGATCAGCACGGCGCCCATCGGTTCGTAGCCGGGCTTGAGCGCAAACAGGTGCGCCTCGACGTACGGAATGGCGACGTGCTCGCTGTTTGGCAGATCCGGGTTGAACGTGCGCAGGCGCGCGACCTGAAACCGGCCTTTGAACTCGGGGATCTCGCAGGCGAATTGGGCCTGCGTGTAGTACCAAAACGAATGCTCGTTCCAGAACGACTTGCTGCGCGGATCCTGGAATGCACCGCGACCGTCGGTCGACGGAACGCGAATCAGCAAGAAGCCACCCGGTGCGAGCACGCGGTACGCTTCGTTCATCACGTGCACAGGGTCTGCCAGCTGCTGCAGCACGTCTTCCGCCAGGATCAACCCAACGGAGTTGTCTTCGAGCGGCCAAGGTCGATCGAGGTCAATCCCGGCTGCTTTGCCGAAGGCTCGGCCAGTGCCATAGCCCGCGCCGTACTGACGCAGCTCGAGCTTGGAGAGGCCCGCGCTCTCCGCGAACTTGACGCCCAGCGCAGTGATGTATTTTTCGTACACGCGCCAGTTCACTTCGTCGACCGACGGCGCATGCTTGGCCATCGTTTGCTTCGGGTAGATGCGGTAAAAATACAGGCATTCGGCCAGGTGGGCGAAGCGATGCCCGAGCAGGAAGAAGCGCTTCAATAAGTCCTGATCTTCGCCGTAGCGGAGCTCAGCGTCGTAGCCGCCGATCTTCAGGTAAGCGTCTCTGCGCCAGGCCTTCAGGTGATGCGGGCAATAGTCGATGCGGCGCATGTTCTGAGCCGTGATCGCGGGCGCGCGCATGGCAATCAACTCGTGGCCCTGAAAGTTCACCCGATAGTGATGCCAGCCGTAGTCGGCGCGATAGCCGTCGGGCGTCCAATCGCCGTCGCGAAACTCGGCGAAGTCGCTGTAGGCCACGTCCGCGTCTTGCAGCGCGCTGAACGTCTTGGCCAAGGCCTCGGGGTGCAGCAAGTCGTCATGGTCGAGCTCGAAGAAGATGTCGCCCTGGGCCTGGCCACAGCAGGCGCGCTTGAGCTGGCCGAGGCCTTCGAGCTGGTCGTCCTCGAACACGCGCACGCGCGGGTGTTCGCCGATCGAAGCCGGCACGCGGCCGCCGTGGTTCTCCAGAATGACCCATTCCCAGTCCTCGTGCGTCTGCGCGAGCAGCGTCTCGAACGCGGCTTCGATGAAGGCGTTGCCGGCCTGGCTGAGCGGAGTGAACACGGAGATCATGGGCCTGGAATGTTCTTCCAAAGGACCAGCGAGGCCAATCCGGCATTCGGCAACGTCCGACGGCCACAGCCGCCAGGTCCCCCCGCACCCCGCCCGGGCTTAGTTTACATAATGTATCTTATGCGAAGTGATATCCGGAGAAACGAGGGGAATTGGTGGGCATTCCTGGGCCCGTAAGCCGCGCGATCCCGCAGCCACGCCACGGTCATTTCGTGGTTTGTCGAGCGCGCCGCGGCGGCAAATGCGCAGCACGCGCAACGCCTCAATTTGACCGGCGGTAAGCGCGACTCAGATCGGCGGCGCGACGGTCAGGCTCATGAACGTGCCGCCGTTGGTCATCACGAAGGCGCGCGAGCCAAAGGCCGATGGCGTCATGCTGGCGCCGTCCGAGACGTGGATCCCGTCAATCAGCTCGCCGCCGAGTGGCGACAGCAAAAAGATCCCCATGCGCGACGCGGTAACCAGCAAAGCTCCGTTGATCGCGACCGGCGCGGAGATGCCGCCGCTCGGCACTTCACGCCGCCACAGTTCGCGGCCGGTCTCCGGTTCGAGACCCCAGATACCGCTCGTGCCGCTGGACGCGATCAAGATCGTGCGCGCCGGCTCGGGCGGCCCGCCGTCGCGGCGAACGTGGGCCGGCTCACGCCAGAGCGTGAGCTCACTGACGCCAGCGACCGCGGTGTTTGCCCAGACTTGCACGCCGGTCTCGGCGTCGAGCGCAAACGTGCCGCCGGCGTAGCTGGCCACGTAAACCACGGGCCCTGACGGCAGCATGTTCGGCACTGGCGTGGTGTCGACATCCAACTGCTGCGGCACTTCACCCAGGGTTTGCTCGGCTTCCGCAGCCAAATCGACCGGTTGCCAGCGCTCAGCGCCAGTTAGCGCGTCGAACGCGACCACGTTGCCGTCGCTGAAGCCCGTGTAGACCTTGCCGCGGAACACCGCCGGGCCGGCGTAGCCCGCGACTTCCATGCCGGCCGCTGGTGAGCGGTGCTGCGACCAGCGCACTTTGCCGGTAGCTGGCTCGAGCGCGAGCAAGGTGTCGTTGGCATTGACGACGTAGAGCAGTCCGTTCTCGAGGACCGGGCGGCGCGACACCTCGGCGTTGGACATGAAGCGCCAACGCAGTTTGCCATCCTTCGCCGAGACCTTGTAGAAGGCTCCGTCGTTGGAGCCGAAGTACACGACGTCTTCACCGGGATCGTAGAGCGGCGCGCATTGCACGAAGCCGACCGTCTCGAAGCGCCAGATTTGCTCGCCGTTGGCAGCGCGCAGCGCATACAGCCCATTGTCGCTCGAGCCGGTGAACACGCGCCGACCGACCGGGTCGATCTCCGGCTGGCCGCGCTCGTAGGGCTCGCCCGAACGTCGTGACGGCGCGACCAGGGTACGCGTGTAGTTGACCTGCATCGCCGCGTTCGGCCGCTGCAGCCACAGTGGCATCTCGGGATTGGCGCCATTGCGCATGACTTCGCAGCCCGTGGTCGCGAGACCCGAACTTGCGATTCCGAGCGCGGCTATCGTGAACGACGACCGCGCCCAGCGTGATCGCGCTCGCGTCACGGAGCGCTCGCCGGCGGCGCCGGGACGTTCGGCACGCCCTTGCCCATTCCCTTGAGCAGCTCTTTCAGCTTGTCCGCCGAGAGCCCACCTTTGCCAGAACCATCGCCGCCCATCTGCTCGCTCAGCTCTTGGATCTGCTCGGCGGTGAGCGCACCCGAACTTGGCGGCGGCACCGCGCTCGGATCGACTCGGCGCTGCAGATCGCGCACGGATTGCTGCAAATAGCCGGTATTGCCGCCACCCAATGGCTTCTTGGCGTCCTTGTCGGTGGTGCCAGCGAGGGTGTCGAGGCGCTTCTGAGCGTCCTTCAGATACTCTTTGGCTTTGTCCGTGTTGCCCGCGGCAAACGACAATCGAGCTTGATGAAACGCGCCCAGCGCGTTGAACCCGAGCGCGTCGATGTTCGACAGTTCGCCGAATGCCTTGAGCGCGCCGTCCTTGTCGTTGGCGGCCTCCAAGCTGAGGCCGACGCCTTCCAGCGCGCGGCCCTTCACACCCACGTCTTGAGTGGCGAGCTTGCTGTCTTTCACGGCTTGATAAGCAGCTTTGGCGTCCGCGAACTTGCCTTGATCGTAAAGTACCGAGGCCAAGCCGAGTTTGGCGAACGTCGCAGCCGACGTGGAACCGCCGTCAGCGATCGCGCGATACTGCTGTTCTGCGGCTTTCAGACGCAGTTCTTCACTCGCGAACGTGGGGCGCGTTTCAACCAAACCAGTCTGCGGATCCGGCTTGGTGTCGTCCGAGCCGATGCGGGCGCCTTCAGCGCGGATCGCGGTGCTGAGCTTAGCGGAGGCCTGTTCCGCCGCGCGCCCTGCGCGGTAGCTGTAGATCGCGTAGCCGACCCAGCCCACGAGGCACACGATCACCACCCATTGCACTGCGTTGGCGTTTCGCTTCAGCCAAGCACCGGCAGCCTGAGAGCTGCGCGCGAGCGCGTCGTCGACGATCTCGCCGGCTTCCAGATTGCGTGCCGGAATTGCGGCTTGCTTGGTGCGGCGACCACCGACCATCTCCTCGCGCAAGCGACGATTGCGATCGCGACTCGGCTCGGGTTCGGCCGAGAGATCGCGCTTCTTCTTTTTCTTTTTGGGGGCAGCGGGGGCGACGGCGGATGCCTCGCCTTCCGAAACGAGTTCCGCTTCCGCGGCCTCCGCGTCTGCTTGCTCTGCTTGATTCGCCTCGGGCTCCTTGTCAGGGCCCAGAGACGAGTCGGATTCGTCATGCGGTTCAGCCACGGGCGCTTCTATACACCATTCCCGCGTTCAGTGGCATGGACGCCGTTTTTTTGAGTTCGCGCCGGAAATGCGCCAGATCCCCGCGCATTTGGCGCACTCCCCGGCTCACTCCCCTGGCGCGCTGGGGGAGGCGCCCGTTGCAGCGGCCTGCCAGGGCTTGGGCGGAGGCGGCGGTAGCTCGTCGGACAATGGCACCAAAGCGAGCGCATCCAACTGCACGGTGCTGTCCGCGAAAACCACGAATTTAGCCCGCAGTCCCGCTCGGGCCCCGGAGCTCTTGGGCAGCTCGCCATAGACCACGACGGGTTCCGGACCAGGCGGAATGTGAAGCCGTAGCGCTTGAGCCGCATCCAGGTTCGGCAAGCTCGGTTTGCGCTTGGTCTCGCGGTCGCCCCAATCCGGCGCGCCCGCCGCGATCAGCACTTCGCCCGGCGCGCTGCCCGTCGCGCGCGCGCGCACGAACGCCCGCACCCCGCGGCCGTTGCCGCCCGACGGAATGGTCAACGTGACGCTGACTCCGAGCGAGGCTTGGCTGCGCAAGCGCGTCAGATCCCGCCCCTCGGGGCCGCCCACGTATTGCAAGATCTTGCTCCGCTCCGCCGCCTCCACGCCAATCAAGAGCGGATCCGGAACGCCCATGAAGCGCACCAACGGCGGCGCCAAAGCCGCTTCCGTCTTGAGCGCTACCAGCGCGTTGACGAGCGCGATGCGGGTCGATTGCGAGCGCTCGTTGCCGAGCGCCTTGAGCAGCGAGCCTTGTCCCAGCTCACCACCAATCCGCGCCAATGCCTCTGCCAAATACGGGCGCAAGCGCACATCGTCCAAACTCTGGACCAACGGCCACACAGCGTCTTTGGCCCGGATAATGCCCAGCGCCGCGGCGATTTGGCGTGAACGCTCGAAATTGCGCGAGGCCGGGTCCTGCCACCAAGCGATCAGGGTTTTCTCGCCACGGCCGTCGCCGTTTTCGGCCAGCACCAGCGCGGCCAAGCGCCGCACCGCGAGATCCGACGATTTTTCGAGTTCGAAAGTCAGCGGCGCGCCCTCACCCAAGCGCGTCAACGAAAGGGCCGCATAGCGGCGCACGACTTCGTCTTCATCGCGACCGAGCGCGAGACGCAGGGCCGACTTGGCCTCGGGGCGTTTGAGTTCGCAAAGCAGCTCGGCCGCTTTGCGGCGAATGGCGAGATCGGCATCGTCGAGCAAGGCGGCGATCTCTTCGACCGCGTCACCGTCGCCGCTGATGCCGCGCAGGATCGCCGGCGGCCACCCCTTGCCCTCCGCGCGTAGTCCATTCTGCTCGTAGCGCCCGTGGGAAGCGCCGAACTCCTTCAGCTGCGCGCGCATGTCCCCGAACTCTTTGGCGGACGTGGCCGAGATATCGTGTTCTTCGCGCGGATCGCGGGCAAGGTCGAAGAGTTTGCAGGCGCCGAGTTTGCGCGCGCAGACGAGGCGCAATGTGCCCTTGCCGAGCAAGGTTTGTTCATCGGTTTCTGCCAGCACGAGGCCCGGTCCCTCGTCGCGTTTTCCGGCCAAGAGTGGGCCGAGATCGCGGCCACGCAAGCGCGGCGGCTTGGGGATGTCGAGCGCGGTGAGCAGCGTCGGCAGCAGATCGATGCTCTGTACGGGTTCGGCGATGCGCCGAGCGGCTAGGCTCCCCGGAGCCGAGACGATCAACGGGACCCGCACCTGCTCCTCGTACACGCTAGTTCCGTGATAGTGCCCGCCGTGTTCACCGAACTCCTCGCCGTGGTCCGCAGTCAGGATCACGACCGAGTTTGGGCGCCGCGCGCGAAACGCTTTCACCAATTCGCCCACGGTTTCGTCGGCGAAACGCACTTCCGAGTCGTAACGATCCAGATCGCGCTCGCCAAAGGCATATTCGGGGTGGCTTTCGTACGGCTCGTGCGGCGCGAACAGGTGCACCCAAGTAAACAAGCGTTTATCGTCGGGAGCAGTCTCTAGGTACGCCTGCAGCTGCTGCACGCGCCGGGCCCCTTCCGCGAACTCGACCCAGCGGTACTCGAAGCCGAGGAAGGTATCGCGAAAGCTCTGAAAGCGATCGGGATCGATGAAGAATACCGCCGGCGGATAGAACGCCGCGGTGCGATAACCGTAGGTTCGAAGCAGTCCGGCCCAAGTATCCGAGTCTTGCGCGATGTCCTGCAAGAGCAGCGGGCGCATGTACTTGCCCGTCATCAGCGACGTGACCGAGTACGAGGTGTGCGGCGTCGGCGCGTACGCGTGCTCGAAGATCACGGCGTCCTTCGCCAGCGCGTCGATGTGTGGCGTGGTCGGGCGCGGGTAGCCGTAGCTGCCCAAATGATCTGCGCGGAGCGCATCCACGCTGATGAGCAGAAAATCACGCTGCCTGAGGTCGAGGGTCCGCCCGGTCTGCTCGGTCGATGGGCTCGAGCAAGTCGCGTGCGCCACGCGTTCGCCCGGACCGAGGGCGTCACAGTCGACGGTGTCCTCGGGCGCCACTGGGACGAGCAATGTCGCGAGATCGAGCGCGCGCGCTGCGAGCGGCGCGTGCTCACCGACGACGAAACGGAAGTTATCGAAGTGCGAGAGCCGCTGAGCGCTGGGCAGGACGAGCAGCGCAGCCAGAACCCAAACCGCGAGCGTGGCGGCGTAGCTCCGCACGCGTGCGGGCTCGGAGCTCGAAGCCCGCTCGCGGCCGAGAGCGCGGTGAACGGCCTCGCCGGCGAACGGTGCCGTGAGCAGCACCCAGGCGGCCAACCCCAAGTGAAACGCGGGGTAGAGCCGCACCAAGACCAGACGGTTCATGAGCTCCGCGACGAGCGCGCACAGCACGACCAATCCGGCGCACGACCACGGCCGAGCGCGCTCGAGCTTCGCGAGCGCAGGTGCGGCCGCCCACACCAGCGCGAAACCGAACGCGCCCACGACCATCGCGAAACCGCCGCGTTGGCCCAATGTCGCCAGGTGCCGCCCTCCCCCCACCCCAAATCCCAACACTGCACCCGAAGCGACGCCGAACGCCGCCAGCAAGCCGCGCACCGGCCGCGCTTCGGATTGCTGCACGAGCCACGCAACGAACGCCCCCAGCAGCGCGCCGGCCGCTGCGACGCTGACGGCCGTTGGCGCCAGCCAAAGGAGCCCGTATTGGACCTCCCAGACGCTGGAAAGCTCGCGTGCGGCGCTGAGCAGCGCAACCGCCAATTCCGCAGCCACGACGGCCCAAACCGACCAGCACGCGCGCGCAATCCGTGCGAGCGCCGAGCCGCCCGCTAGCCTGAGCGAACCCGACACTTCAGCGGAACTCGATACTGCCGATTTCGTAGCGGCGCGTTCCGCCGGGAAGAGTCACGACGACTTCATCGCCCGTCGACTTGCCGATCAGCGCGCGGGCCAGTGGCGCGGTGACCGAGATCGTCCCAAGCTTGAGATCCGCTTCGTCGGCACCCACGATTTGGTAGGTGTTTTCTTCATCCGTGTCGAGGTTCGTGAGCAGCACGAAGGCTCCGAAGCGCACGCGATCACCCGAGAATTTCGAAGGGTCGATCACTTCCGCGCGGGACAGTTTGTCTTCGACGTCCTTGATTCGGGCTTCGTTCAGGCCCTGCTGCTCTTTCGCGGCGTGATATTCCGCGTTCTCTTTCAGATCGCCGTGCTCGCGCGCAACGCCGATCGCGCGCGAAATCTTCGGTCGCTCTTCCTTGAGACGAACCAGTTCGTCGCGCAGCTTTTGCGCGCCAGCGGGGGTCATGGGGACGGGTTCGTTCATGTTGCCTCGGCGGGCATCTTTACCCGTTGTATCGGGGGGCGCTAGTCTTGTGTTGGTCCCCCGCGCCCGCCGAACGTGTCAGAGAGGCGGCTGCTCGGTAGAAACCGGGTAAAATTTGGGACCTGTGAACTTGCGCCCGAAACGGAACGCCGCTAGCAGAGGCCTCGAACATGCGGATTACGGTAGCGAGCACGAGCAAGCGCAGGTCGAAGACCGGAGGCCCGAGGCGCGGACTTCCGAGCAGCGCGCTCGGAGCAATTTTGGGCGCCGCGCTGCTCGGCCCTGCCCTGGTCGGCTGCGAGCAAGAGTATCGCCCGGTCTCGGCCTTCGATTACTCGGAGAAAGCCAAGAAGGACTACGAAGCCGCGATGGACGACTTCGACTCCAAGAATTGGGAGGCTGCGCGCCAAAAGCTGAGCGAGGTCAAGCGCAACTACGGCTACAGCCGCTACGCGCGCCTCGCGGAGCTGCGCTTGGCCGACGCGGACTACGAGCAAGACAAGTTTGCCGAGGCGACCGCGGGTTACAAAGCCTTCGTCCACGATTACCCGAATGATCCGGAGATCCCGTACGCTCGCTACAAGGTGACGATGACGCAGTACGACGCGGTGAGCGCGTCGTTCTTGTTGCCTCCCCTAGAAGAGCGCGATTTGGCGTACGTGAACGACGCGCATGCCAGCATTCGCGCCTTCCTCAACGACTACCCGAACAGCGAGCACGCGCCGCAGCTCGCTTATATGCAGTCGGTAGTGACTGGGTTACTCGCGCGGCACGAGCTGTACGTGGCGCGTTTCTATCTCGGTCGCGACAAGTTCCCCGCGGCGATCGCGCGCATTCAATACTCACTTCGGAGCTACCCCAATTCGGGACTCGAGCCGGAAGGTTTGGTGATGTTGGCTGAGGTGTATCTGAAGACGAAGGAACGAGAAAAGGCGCGCGTCGTGCTCGAACTCGTGCTGTCTCGTTTTCCGACCAGCCCCTTCGTCGTGCCCGCAAAGAACTATCTGGATCGCCTGGCCGCGCTGCCAAAGCAGGGTTGAGATGGCGGAGCCTTCACCGCTCAGTACCGTTCCGCCCACCGTGCTCGTCGTCGACGACGAAAAGAACATCCGGCGCACCTTGGAGATGGTGCTCACGGGTGAAGGCTACCGAGTGCTGGAAGCCGAATCAGGCGAGAAGGCGCTCGAGACGCTCGGCAATCCGCACGAGCCGGTCGACGTCGCCATTTTCGATTTGAAGTTGCCCGGCATGAGCGGGCTGGATGCCCTACAGCGCCTGCGCAGTGACGACGCCACCCGCGATCTGCCGGTGATCGTGGTCAGCGGACACGCGACGGTGCACGACGCGGTAGCCGCGATCAAACTCGGAGCCACGGACTTTTTCGAGAAGCCGCTGAACCGCGAGCGCGTGCTGGTCAGTGTGCGCAATTCGATCCGCACCGCGCGCTTGAACCGCACGGTCGAGCAGCTGCGCGTCGAACTCGAAGCGCGCTACGAGATGATCGGCACGAGCGCGCCGATCCAGAAGCTGTTCCAGGACGTCGACAAGGTCGCGCCGACCAAAGCCAACGTGCTCATCACCGGAGAGAGCGGCACGGGCAAAGAGCTGGTGAGCCGCGCCATCCATCGCTTGAGTCCGCGCCGGGACGCGCCGTTCATTAAGGTGAACTGCGCCGCAATTCCGCGCGAGCTGATCGAGAGCGAGCTATTCGGCCACGAAAAGGGCTCGTTCACGGGCGCGCAGGCGCGCAAGCGCGGCTTCTTCGAGCAGGCCCACGGCGGCACGCTGTTCTTGGACGAGATCGGCGACATGGATTTGACCGCGCAGGCCAAGGTGCTGCGCGCGCTGCAGAACGGAGAAGTCGTACGCGTCGGGTCCGAACACGTGATCAACGTGGACGTGCGAGTCCTTGCGGCGACCAACAAGGATCTGGCCAAGGCCGTCCAAGCCGGCACGTTCCGCGAGGACTTGTTCTTTCGTTTGGACGTGTTTCCGATCCGGGCACCCGCGCTGCGCGAGCGCAAGGCCGACATCGCCATCTTGGCGGAGGCCTTCGTTTCCGGCTTCTGCAAGGACAACGGCTTGCGCGTGAAGCGCATCGACCCGAGCGTGTTCGACGCACTGTCACGCCGCAAGTGGCCGGGCAACGTGCGTGAGTTGAAGAACGTGGTCGAACGCGCCGCGATCTTGTCGAGCGACGTAATAACGATCGCCGATCTGCCCGAAGATCCCCACGACAGCCCGTTCGACGTCGACGAAGAGATCGAAGAAGCGAGCGTGAGTCAGCCGAGCCCGAACGACAGCATTCCTGACGTCGAGAGCACGCCGCTCCCGCAAGCGTCGTCGGATCGCCTCACCCTGCGCGAGTATCGCGAAGCGACCGAGCGCGCGTACATCATCGAAACGCTGAAGGCGCTCGATTGGAATATCTCCAAGGCAGCGATCGTGCTCGGTGTCGAGCGCACCAACTTGCACAAAAAAGTCCGTAGCTACGGCATCAAGCGCGGCGAAGGATGATCTTTCGCCGTGGCCCGCGCGCGCCCGTCAATCTGGGTGCGCTGACCGCCGACGCGCCCAGTCCGATCTCCGTCACCGGTCGCTCGCCGGGCGTGGTCGCCTTTCATGGCTTCGGTGGCACGACGCGAGAGATCGAGCTAGCCGCGACGGTCGCCAGCGACCTTGGCCTTTCGGCGCTCGCTCGGACGCTTCCGGGGCATGGCAGCCACGCCAAGGATCTCGCTCGCACGCGCTTCACGGACTGGGTCGCGGGTGCGGAGAGCGCGTACCAGGAACTCGCCGCGCGCGGCCCAGTGATCGCTGCGGGCCTTTCGATGGGCTCGCTGCTCGCCGCCGAGCTCGCCATCGCCCACCCCGATCGAGTCCGCGGGCTCGTGATGCTGGCGAACGCCGCCTGGCTTCGTCCGCCACTCACCTTCGCCTTGCGCGCGGGCGCGCTGCTGCGGCTGCCCGACTTTCTGATGAAAAAGGGCGGCTCGGACATCTCCGATCCGGAAGCCCGGCAAACTCAAGTCGCGTACACCGCCGACCCAGTGCACGCGGCGATCGATCTCGAGCGCTCCGCGCGCGCGCTGCGTGAGCGGCTATCGCAAGTGCGTTGCCCGACACTGATCCTGCACGGCGCCCGGGATCGCGTGTGCCCCGTGGAGAATGCCTGGCGCGTGGCCAATCTGCTGGGCACGACCGACGTGCGCGTGGTGATTCTGCCGCGTTCGCGACACATCATCACGCGCGACGTGGAGCGTCGCGATGTCGCGCGTGAGCTGCGCGATTTCTACACGCGGATCGCGGCTCAGACCCCAGTCGAGCCGTAGCCACCTGCACCGCGCGCGGTCTCGTCGAGCTCGCTCACCAGTTGCAGCTCGGCCTGCATCACCGGACAAATCACGAGCTGCGCGACGCGCGATAGCGGTTCGATCAGAAACGGTTCTTGTCCGTGGTTGATCAGCAAGACTTGAACCATTCCGCGATAGTCCGCGTCGATCGTGCCCGGTGAATTGACGATGCCGATGCCGTGCTTCAAAGCGAGGCCCGAGCGCGGTCGCACTTGGCCTTCGTAACCGTCGGGGATGGCAAACGCGAGCCCGGTCGGCACCAGCGTTCGAGCCCCGGGCTCGAGTCGTCGCGACTCGGCGATCGCCGCGCACAGATCCAGCCCTGCCGCTCGATCGGTCTGATACGCCGGCAGCGGCACATCGACAGGACCGAGTTTTTGGACGCGAAGCGGGAGGCGGGGCGAGCTCATGCGCCGGGGGATCGCGCGATCCCGAGCGCGCGTCGAGTGTTATTTAAGTACGTCAGAAACGGCGATGCTGACGTCGTTGAATGCGAGCAGCTGGATCGATTGACCGCGCTCGTAGCGATCCATGCGCGCGTAACCCGAGCCCTGAGGGTCTCGATATACCTCGATGCAGCGCTCGACCAGGTTGACCACCCAATATTCGGGGACGCCGCAGCTGGCATACATGCGTAACTTACGTCCGCGGTCCTTGGTGAGCGATGACTCTGCCACCTCGATGATCAAGTGAGCTTCGCCCGGGTGGTCCGCGAGATAGTCCCCCCGCGGCGCGACCAATAAATCCGGCTCGGGTTCCGATAGTTCCGAAGCTGCAAAGGGCGATTGGCAATACACCGAGGCCCGGGCATGGAGTGCGAGAATGAGCAACTCGGTCAAGCGCTGGACTGCTGAGCTGTGAAGCGTGCCAATCGGGCTCATGGCGACCATCTCGCCGTCCAAGAGCTCAATCTTCTCGTCCTCGAACGCGCCGAGGGCGACGAGCTGGTCGTACTCCACTCGTCGCAAAGGGCGAATGACTTCAGCAGTCGCGGTGTTTGCAGCCATCGGCTTTTCTCCTGCGGGAATTTAGCATGCACTCCCCCCGTTCGGCACGGTAGAGCCGCGGGGTTTCCCGAAATCCGCTCAGGCCACGCTAGCGCGCGAACGGATCCGGTGCCGTTCGAAGATCACGTCGGCCATCTCGCTCAGCTTCTGCGCTTCGCGCTGGATGTCCGCGTTGTGCCGATAATGGTTCGACGAAAAGACGTAGTTCGAGAAGGCCTGGTAGCTGCGCGCGACTTCGAGCTCATTGCCGATCTCTTTACAGATCGCGATTGAGCGCATGAAGTAATCGACAGCTTTCACTTCGTGCCCTTCGCCCCACGCGCCCGCGCCCGTGACCTCACCCAGCGTGCGGAGTGCGACCGCCAAGTGCGGCTTGCTGCGCACCTGTCCGAATAGATCGACCGCGCGTTTGATCAATTCGCGCGCTTTTTTCAGCTCGCGCTGCTCCAAATAGGTCTTGGCCAGCGCGCGCTTCGCCTCCGCCAAATGCAGCTTGTCGCCGAGTTCGTCACACAGCTCTTCCGCCTGAGTCAGATACGCGACTGCTTCGTCACTGTGGCCCATGCGTTGATGAGTCACGCCGATGCTGGTGAGCACGGCAGCGATGCGGTTGTGCTCACCCACGTCTTTGGCGAGCGTGTGTGCCTCGGTAAATAGCCGGAGCGCCTTGTCGTGTTCACCTTGGTCCAGCGCCAGGTGACCCAAGTCGTTCATGCTCTCCACGCTGCCGAGTGGATCATCGAGCTCGCGACGGATCTTGAGCGCGGCCTCCAACGCTTCACGAGCTTGAGCTTGCTGCCCGTGATCGCGCCAGACCAAGCCGATGTTGTTCAAGCTGAGCGCGATCGAGCGACCGTCGCCGTGCTCTTTGCGCATATCCAGAGCCTTTTTCAGCTCATCCAACGCGGCTTCGTACTCGCCGCGCATCCACAGCAATTTGCCGATGTCGTCGTGACTCGCGGCGACCCCGCGCGTGTCGTTGACGTTCTCGAAAAGCGCCAGAGCCGTCTCTAGGTGATCGCGCGCGAGATCGAGTGAACCGGTGTCGCGGTACACACGTCCGATGCGATTGTGCGCAGCTCCTCCCTTGGCTCGGAGCCCGAGACGAAACGCGATCGCATGCATTTCGCGAAACGCGGCCAAAGCTTCGTCCGTCTTGCCCAAGAGCAAGAGCACGTCCCCATGGTTGTGAAGCGCGTCGATGCGCCGACGCGCGTCGTCATCACCCAGGAGCTCGAGCCCTTTTTGATAGTAATCGTGCGCCTTCTTGGCTGCGTATTGGTGGCGCGCGATGTTGCCCGCGTCGAGGTAAGTGAACGCAGCGCGCGTGAGCGAGCCGCCGTGTTCCAAGTGCCGCGCCAGCATCGCCACGTATTCTTCTTGGCTGCGCAGCGTTTCCTTCTGCGCGAGCCAATCAGCGATCGAGCTGTGGTAGCGGCGCAAGGTCGCGGGCGCAGTCAGCTGGGCGATCCGCTCGCGCTCCAGGTTGTGCTTGAAGATGTACTCTTTTTCGCCGCTGAACGCGGAATCGGGAACATTGAGCACGTAGTCGCGCTGCACCAAATCGACCAGCAGCTTCTCGACGTCTTGGACGTCGCTCATCGCGGCGACTTCCCAATATTCCGGCGCTTTCTGGTCGAGCCGGCCGAGCGCCACGAGCCCGCCCAGCCAGAACACGCTGCCCATCGCTGCCGCCTGCTCCAAGAGCCGTCGATCGCGCGCGGAGAGCGCGGCGATGCGCGCAGCGACTGCGTCCGCCACGGTCAGCGGCAACTTCGCGTTCGCGAGGCGATCGAGATCGACTTGCCAGGCGTCACCCTGTTCGCGCAGCACGCCGGAGTCGAAAAAGATCCGCACCATGTGTTCGAGCAAACCGGGTGTGCCGCCCGCTAGGCCCACGCCAGCTTCGATCAAGCGCGGGGCGCTTCCGCTCTGACAGCGGCTCAGCAGCGCTGCCATGATCTCGGTTGACTCGTGCGCGGTGACCGCCGCGAGCTCGATCAACTCGTGGCGTGCGCCACCGATGTCACGCCACCCTTCATGGCGCGCCAGAAATTCCGGCCGCGCCAAGCAAACGACGACGATAGGTCCCTTCAAATTCTCGATCAGGTAGCGCAGGAGCTCGATCGAATCTTCGTCGGCGGCGTGCAAGTCCTCACAAACCAGACACAGTGGGCCGCTCTCTGCGTCACTCTCCACGAAGCTGCGTAGGATCGCGCGCCGCATCAGCCGAGCTTGCGAAGGATCGTCAGCCACCGCTCGGGTCAACGGACTCTCCGCAAACGGCAGATTCATCAGTTCGCCAAGGAAGTAGCTCACGTCTCCGACACGCCGATCTTCCAATACGAGCGCGAGCTCGTCGCGAACCTTGCTGCTCGCAGCGTTGCGATCAGCACCGTCGGCGACGCCAAAGCGCGCACGCAGCAAACGTTCGAACAGGCCATACGCGAGGCGCTCGGAGCGCGGGACGCCCCAGAAGGCGCGCAGCGCCGGTTCGGTCGGGGTGCGGGTGCGGGTGCGCAGGTACTCGTCGACGAGACGCGTCTTGCCCATGCCGGCGGGGCCGACCAGGGTCACGGCGCGAGCTTCACCCTCGCCGACGGCGCGCTCGAAAATGGCGTCGAGCCGGCGCCGTTCGGCGTCGCGACCGATCAGTGGCGCTCGGAGGTCGAGGACGGCCAGGGGGGGGCCTTGAGTCATGGGAGAGGGATTTCGCCTGATTTTCCCCACAGTCTCAAGAGGACACCCACATTGTCGTCCGACCGGAACGAGAATCCTCGTCGATTGTGCCGGCCCGCGGTAAAAAAGCGTGACGACCGAGTTGCGCGCCGGCCCCGCTTGATAGAGGCTCGGCTCCCCTTCGTCTGCTAGGTTTCGAAATTACCGTGGCACTGCCCGAACGCACCCCCCCACAGTCGACCAGCTCCGAGAAGCGCTCGGTCGGTCAAGGTCTCTTCCGCAAATGCACCGGCTGCGGTGTAGTCAACACCGTGGAGGACCTCTCCTCCCGGTTTTACGTCTGTCCATCGTGTGGCTATCACCACCCGATGAGCAGCGCCGACTGGCGCCGCTTGCTCTTGGACGGCGCACAGCTGGAGCGCTGGGACGAACACCTCCAGCCTTGTGACCCACTCGAGTTCGAGGACGGTAAGCGCTACGTCGATCGCATTAGCCGCGCCCAAGCAACGACGGGTGCGACCGAAGCCGTCGAGATTGGGCGCGCCCGCTTGGGGGACATTCCGATCGCCTACGGCGCGTACAATTTCGCGTTCATGGGCGGCAGCATGGGTTCAGTGGTCGGCGAGCGCGTCACGCGCTTGTTCGAGCGCGCCACGTCCGAGCGACTCCCAGTCGTGCTGCTGCATGCTTCCGGCGGCGCCCGCATGCAGGAGGGGATCTTGAGCCTGATGCAAATGGCCAAGACGATGAGCGCCCTCGGTCGCTTCCGCAGCGTTCACAAGCCATATATCAGCGTGCTTTTGCAGCCGACCACCGGTGGCGTCGCAGCCAGCACTGCGTTCTTGGGTGACGTGAACCTAGCCGAACCCAACGCGACGATCGGCTTCGCTGGGGCACGCGTGATCGAGAGTACGATCAACGCCAAGTTGCCCCCCGGCTTTCAACGATCCGAGTTCTTGATCGACCACGGCATGGTCGACACCATCGCGCCGCGCGGTGAGATGAAAGAGCGCCTGCGTACGCTCCTTTCCCATCTCGGTGGTGAGGGTAAGTGACGGATCTGAAGTCGACGCTCGAACGCCTGTATCGCCTGGTCCCGCTCGGGCGAAAGCTGGGGCTGTCGCGGATGCAGGCCGCTTGCGCCGCGTTCGGCAACCCGCAGCTCGCCTTCCCCACCGTCCACGTAGCCGGCACCAACGGCAAAGGCACCGTGACCGCGTTCGTTTCGTCGATGGCGCGAGCCAACGGAGCGAAGGTGGGCGTTTATACGTCACCCCACCTGATGCGCTTCGCCGAGCGCATCAACATCGCCGGCCAGCCGATCAGCGACGACTTACTGATCGATCTGCTCAACCGCGTGATGGATCGCGCGCCCGATCTGACCTTCTTCGAGGTCGCAACGCTGACTGCGTTCTTGGCCTTCCAAGAGGCGAAGATCGATTTGGGGGTGATCGAGGTCGGGCTCGGCGGTCGCTTGGACGCGACCAATGTGCTGCCACCGCCGCAAGTAGTGGCCATCACGCGCATCGCCTACGATCACATGGCCGAGCTGGGCGATAGCCTCGGCCAGATCGCGGCCGAGAAGGCCGGCATCATCAAGCGCGGCTCCAAAGTCGTGCTCGGCAAGATCCATCCCGAAGCGCGCGCGGTGATCGAGGCCAAAGCGGCAGAGGTCGGCGCGCCCCTCGTCGAGCTCGCGAGCCCCGAGCCAATTGCGGGCGCGCCCCTCGCCTATCCGCGCGTCGCGTTGGTCGGTTCGAACTTAGCCGTCGCGGTGACCGTCGCTCGCGAGCTCGGCATCGCACCGGAAGTGATGGCTCAGGGCATCGAGCAAACGACTTGGCCCGGCCGCAATGAGCTGCTGCATCGCAGCGGCCAAGAGCTGACCTTGCTCGACTGCGCACACAATCCCGACGGCGCGGTCGCGCTCTCGCATGCGCTCGATCCGAGCGTGCTCGGCGACATCGAATCACGCAAAGAAATCGTGCTCGTCTTCGGCGCGCTGAGCACCAAGAATTGGCGCGCCATGCTGCGCCGCTTGGAGACCGTCGCCGGGCACCGTGTGTACGTTGCTCCACCGGTCGCCAAAGGCGTCGATCCCCAGGAGATCGCGGCCTTCGTGCCCGGTGAAGTGGCCAATTCGGTGGGTGAAGCGTTGTCTCGCGCGCGAGCGTTGGTCGGTCCGCGCGGAGTCGTGGTCGTGACCGGCTCGATCTTCTTGGTCGGTGCCGCGCGTGCGTTGCTCTTGAATCTGCCGACGGATCCGCCCGTCGCGCTCTAGTTTCGTTTTCGTTTTTCGGGGGTTCGAGGAATATGACCGAGCGCAAGCTTTTCGGCACCGACGGCATCCGCGGTCGTGCCAACGCCGAACCCATGACGCCCGAACTCGCACTGCGACTCGGACGCGCAATCACGCTGGTCTCGCGCCGCGGTAAGACGCGCGCGCCGCGCATCGTGATCGGGAAAGACACGCGGCTCAGCGGTTACATGTTGGAGACCGCGCTTTCCGCCGGGATCTGCGCCATGGGCGGTCGGGTAATGCTGTCAGGACCCATTCCGACGCCCGCGGTCGCCAACCTCACGCAGAGCATGCGCGCCGATGCGGGCGTCGTGATCAGCGCCAGTCACAACCCATTCGCAGACAACGGCATCAAGATCTTCGGTCCGGACGGCTTCAAGCTGCCGGACAAAGAAGAATCTGCGATCGAGGCGCTGCTCGAAAACGCCAAGCTCGACACGCAAGGCAAGACCGGCGCGGGCATCGGTCGCGCCGAGCGATTCGATCACGCGATCGGTCGCTACATCGTGTACGCGAAGAGCACCTTCCCGAAAGAGCTCGCGCTGGATGGCATGAAGATCGTCGTCGATGCCGCGCACGGCGCCGCCTATCGCGTCGCGCCTGCGGTGTTCGCTGAACTCGGCGCGGACGTGATTCAGCTCGGCTGCCGGCCGAACGGGGTGAACATCAACCGCAACTGCGGCGCGCTGCACCCCGAGCACGTCGCCCACGAAGTGAAGCGCCAAGGCGCGCAGCTCGGCGTCGCTCTCGACGGCGATGCGGACCGCGTGATCTTCGTCGACGAAAAAGGCGAAATCGTCGACGGCGACGCGATCATGGCGCTGTGTGCCACGCGCATGATCAAGCACAAGCGACTTCATAAAAAGACGCTCGTCACGACCATCATGAGCAACATGGGCCTCGACCGTGCGCTCGAGTCCGCCGGCGGCAAGATCGCGCGCACCAACGTCGGCGACCGCTACGTGGTCGAAGAGATGCGCAAGGGTGGCTACAACTTCGGCGGCGAGCAGTCCGGCCACTTGATCTTCCTCGATCACGCAACGACCGGTGACGGCACCGTGGCAGCGCTGCAAGTGATCGCGATCATGCTCCAGGAAGCGAGACCGCTCAGCGAGCTTTCGCAAGTGATGAAGCGCGTTCCCCAGGTGCTCGAGAGCGTGAAGCTGCCAGCGCGCCGCCCGATCTCGGAAATGCCCGAGCTCGGCAAGCGCATCGTTTTGGCCGAAAAGAAGCTGGGCAAGAACGGCCGCGTCGTCGTGCGCTGGAGCGGGACAGAAGCAAAACTGCGGCTGATGGTCGAAGGTCCGGACCCCTCCAAGCTCAAGACCATGGTGGCCGAGATGACCGACGCGGCGAAGAAGGATCTGGCCCAAGTCGGCTGAGTCCGAGAAGCCTAGAGCGCGAGCATCCGTGCAACCTTTGCGTTCGATGCTCTGGCAACGGCGAGCATTCCTCGCCCTGGCCGCGTTCTTTGCTCTAACGCAGGCCAAGCACTACGATTTCTTCTGCGACGACGCGTTCATCGCGCTGCGCTACGCCAAGAATCTGAGCGAGCACGGGGAACTCGCCTACAACCTGGGCCAGCGCGTGGAGGGTTTCACGAGCCCGTTGTGGGTGCTGCTACTTGCAGCCGCAGGCCGCATCGGTGTTCCACTGATGAGCGCGGCGCGCGTGCTGGGCGGCGCGGCAACGATACTGACTTTTGGAGCTCTCGCGTTGTTTTGGGACGAGCTCGAGCCGGACGATCCTTGGTTCGGCATCGTCCCAGCGATAGCGCTCGCTGGGTCCGCGCCGATCGCAGCGTGGACGTTTGGTGGTTTGGAGACACCGCTGTTCGTCGCGCTATTCACACTCGGCTTGGCGCTGGTGGCCCGCGCTGCGCGCCGGCGAGACCTCCGAAGCAGTCTGTACGCGGGCATTACCGTCGCGTTCTGCACACTGTGTCGCCCTGAAGGCGCAACGCTGATCGCGATTGGCAGCGTCGCGGTTGGTCTAACTGTGTCTCGCAAGTCTGCGTCGGGTTGGCATCGGTTTCTCGCCTGGGCATTGCCGCTCGCTCTAGTGGTCGGCGGCTACGAGCTATTCCGGCTGCGCTACTACGGGTATCCGCTGCCCAACACGTTCTACGTGAAGACATCCGGCGATGGGCTCTGGCAGCGCGGCACGAGCTACCTCGCATTTGCCGCCAGCGAATTTGGTTGGCCGTTGGTGTGCGCGTACGTGCTGTCGTTTGCGTATCTTTCGCTCGGCGCGCGGCTTCCCGAAAGATGGCGGCCTCGTACTGGCCAACTACTCGCCCGTTCGGCGAGCGTGGCTTCGATTGTTCACTTGCTCTACGTCGCTCGTGTCGGCGGCGATTTTCTCGACCTCTATCGCTTCTTGACGCCCCTACTGCCGGCTGCGGCTTGCTGCTTGACCAGCGCGGTACTTCGCCTGTGCTCGGCGATTGTCGGTAGCGCGCGCTTCGCGATCATCGCCTGCATCTCGTATGTGCTCATCAACGGCGCCTACCAGGGGACGATGAAGGATCGAGCAACGCTCGTCGCCGAGAGCTCACGCGCCGCGCTTCACTTGGAGCCACTCGGTTGGACGCGTCTGTATGGCCGGCGCTGGGCCGGCATCGGTCGCTGGCTAGCTGAAATCCGCACCCCTGGCGATTCGACGGCCGTCGGCGCGGCTGGCGCGCTGCCCTTCTATGCCGAGCTGCCAAACCTCGATCTATTTGGCCTGAACGACCTCGAGATCGCGCGCAACGGTCGAATCATCGGCAATCGCCCAGGCCATCAGCGGTTCGCGACCATGGACTACCTGTTGGCTCAGAAACCCACCTTCGTGTTCATGAGCCCCGAGTCGACTCCGCCGGCTTCCGGGCGCCTACGCTACGATCGCTACTGGGCGAGCCAGGGGTATCTGCCAATCGAGATTCGAGTCGAGCGCGAGCTGTGCCGCTGCGATGAGACCTTTTATCACCAGTTCCTGGTGCGCCGTGAACGCGCGGACTCACTGCGAGGTCGCGCCGACGTCGTAGTTGGCAGCGCCGTGCGCTAACGCGTGGCCGCGTAGAAACACAGTTCCAATTCGCGACTGTCGGCACCGAAGATCTCGAGTTCGACCTTTCTGGTCGAGCCTTGAAACTGCGCGGTCGAGAGTCGAAATGGCTGCCAGCCAGACTCCGGCAAGTGGTCATGAGTTCCAACCGGTGTGCCGTCGATCGCGAACGAGAGGCTCACTTTGGGCCAGCCGTGGTCGCGAAAACGAAAATACGGAAAGCCGATGTAGCCGTACAATTGCTCGCCGATCGGGACGTTCTCGAAACTGAGCACGAGCAGCTCACCGGGCGCGGGATTGGCCCACAAACAGCGCCGCGCGCGGTCCTGCTGATCTTCGATGATCGTGGTGCCGACGAAATTGCCCTCAGCGGGTCCGCACGCAAAGCGCTGACGCGGAAAAGCGGGTCGCGCCAAGAGTCCGCTCGAAGACGAGGCAGGCCGCGCGCCATATCGACACGATGAGAGCTCGCCGTCGGGCCCGCGTTGCGAAACCGAGAGCTCTGGCGGGACGGCGTGCTCGGTGAGCACGTAACGCGGCGGCTTGAAGCTCGGATTGGAGCGGGTGCGCAGCGTGAATTTGCCGAACTCATGTTCGGCGATCACCGGCCAATGGGCGAGCAGTGAGTTCTCGTTGCCCAGCGCCGCGACCTCGATCGCGCGCGCGTACCCCGCTTCGTCGGGTCGAGCGACGTCGGCGATGGGCATGAGCGAATCCGTGAACGCACTGCGAGCGACCGGCTCCGCCCACTCCGGCGCAATCGCGATCAAATCACCGTCACGCTTGAGCGCACGCACTTCGCTCGAGAGCGCACGCCATTCGTCGACTTCCGGAAAGCGCTTCGAGAAGTAGACGCTCGCGCCGAGTTCGCCCAAGCCCAAGAGCGGAATCGCAAGCCACAGGTACTTCGCGTACCCGGTCAGAGTTGGGATGGGCATCGAGCTCAGCTTGAAAGACCAAAATAAAACGGCGGTCTCGCGCCCGTTCGAGCGCGAAAACCGCCGTTTTTCTCAGGCGAAACTCAGCCGGCCGTGGCCGAGCCGCTCGCCGACGCGCTGGCTTTCACCGACACGTTGATTTGCACCGAGGCATCAGCTTGCGCCTTGACCGACGACGCGAAGCACGCGCCCACCTTGAGCGCCGCATCGGCGTCCGAGGTCACGACGGCTTGCGCGCCTTCTAGCGACGCCTTCACGCTGGCAGTAACGCCCTCGAGCTTGCCCTTCATGCCGATGGTGACCTTGAGCAGAGCCGGCAGGTTCTTCTCGAGCGCAGCCTTGACCTTGGCGGCGGCAGCAGCGTCCACCGCGGTCTCGATCTTGGCCGTGACGACCGCCGGCTTGCACTCGGCTTTCGCGTTCACTTCAGCGTTGCAGTGCGCCTTGCACTCCGCGCTCATCTCCGGCGGCTTGACCTCGCCGCTGCACTTGGGCTCTTTGAACTCGGCGCTGCAGCTGCCGGAGCAGGTGCCTTTGCACTCGCCCTTGGCTTGCATGGTGCAGGTCGCGTTGCACTCGCCCTTGCACTCGGCCTTGCAGGTCGCATCGGCCTTGCCGGTGCACTTGCCGTCGCAGGTGCCGGCGCACTTGCCCTTGGTGTTCTTGCCGTCGCACTTGCCGTCGCAGGTACCGTCGCACTTGCCCGAGATTTCGCCCGTGCACTCACCCTTGCAGGTGCCGCCGCAGGTGCCTTCGCACTTGGCGCCGGCTTCGACGTCGCAAGAGCCTTCGCACTTGGCGTCGCACTTGCCGCTCAGCTTGCCACCCTCGCAGGTGACCTTCGCGGAACCGGGCTTGACGGTCGCGTCGCACTTGCCCGCGCAGTCGGCCATCGCGTTGACCGAGGCGCTACAAACGGGCGGCTTCACGTCGACTTTGAACTTAGCGCCGGCCTTGGCTTTGATTTCGCCAAGGATCTTAACCGCGACATTGCAGGCCGTTTCCGCCTTCTTGCCCGGGCCGTCTTCCTTCGGCTTCAGGTCGGCATCGGTGGCACCCAAGTCTTTGGCTAGGTTGCCGCATGCAGTGGCGACCTCGCCTTCGACGTCCGCACCGATCTTCTGCAGATCTGCGCCGGCCGCGAGCGCGCCCTTCGCCTTGCCTTCGAGCTCACCCTTGAGGCCGAAGTTGGCGTTCATGATGGCGTCGGCGTTTGCGATGTCTGCCGGGCAACCGCCGGGAACACCCGGCACTGCCGGCGCGCCCGGGATGCCCTTCATCCCGCCACAGTCCACGATCATCGGAAAAGCCAGAATCAAGCCGGCACCAAGCCAAGCTCCCGTCGTCTTGCGAGCGAACATAGATACTCTCCTCCTCGGGCTCCTTCACTAAAGGGCCTCGATATCAGCGAGCGACGCTAGCCCGAGAGTCCGCGCTTGAGAACTCCCCCCTGTCCGCTTTTTCTCGTGCGACCTCCCGAAATAATTCGGGAAGCGTTCAGTTCACGCTTCAACCGCGAGGAGCGCGCGGGCGGGTTGCGCGCGCGGCCGGTCGTTCGGGAGCTTGGGGCGGTGTGTCGCTCGTACTGCCCAGGAACGGCAGTTCGATCTGCTCTGGATTGAGCGATTTTCGTGGGGGTTTCTGGCCGGCTCGCGCGAGGAACTCGTCCTCGCGGGCCATGTCGGCCTGCACGACTTCTTCATTATCGAAGGCGAAAGCCAGCGCGTCGAAGACCTTGGCGGGGCCGAGCTGTGGGTACCGTTTCAGGATCCGCTCGATGCTCGCTCCGCTTCGATAGAACGCCCACAGCCGGCGTACGGGGACGCGCGATCCGAGCACATAGGGGCTGCCGCCGAGTACGTTCGGATCGGTTCGCACATGGGGATGCGGGACTAGGACGAGGGGTAAGGGCAGGACAGCCTCCTAGAAACGAGTGCTAACTCTGGAGCGGCCGCGCGCAAAGCCTCAATGCGGAGATTCGAGCGCTTCACGGTGTTCGGCGAAGGTTCGGCTGAATGTATGTCGCCCGGTGCCCTGCCCCTTCGCGACGAAGTACAGGAAATCACTCTGAGCGGGTGCGAGCACCGCGGTGATCGACGCTTCGCCAGGATTGGCGATGGGACCGGGCGGGAGCCCCGCGTGTCGGTAGGTATTGTACGGATTGGTGGGGTCGCGCAGCAGGGCGGGCGTCACACTGCCGTGAAAGCCGGCGCAGCTCGGGATATCCGCTCCCGAGACGACGCAGCCGTAGCTTGCCGTCGGATCCGACTGGAGCATGCGCGCGGGACGAAACTCCGGATCGCGCAAACGATTGAAGAACACGCTCGCGATCAGTGGCCGCTCATCCGACGCTTGAGCTTCTTTTTCGATCATCGACGCCAGCGTGAGCACGTCGCGCTCCCGAAAGCCGAACTCGGTCGCTAGCTGCTCGAGCCGGCCGGGGTGATCCAAAAACAACTTTTGCACTCGTTTTTTGGCTTCCGCCGCCAACACGCGCACGACTTCGCGGGCGTCGCTATCCACGAGCAAGCCGTAGCTCGCTGGGAACAGGTAGCCCTCTGCGCTCGCGCCCTCGATGCCCAGCTCGTGCATCAACGCGGGATCGGTCACCGCGCGACGAAACGCACTCAAAGTGCAGACTTCAGCGTGCTCGAGCCGTTGCCCGACCTGCACCGACTGAAACCCCTCCGGGAAAGTCAGGTGCTCGGCGGAGCGCCCCGAGCTGCGCGCCAACCGCTGCGCGAGCTCCCGCGGTGATGCGGCGTCGTTCAGGATGTGCTCGCCAGGCGCGAGCGTAAACCCCGGCTGCAAAATGGCCAGGTACGCGCGAAACAAGCGCGGGCTCTGCAGCGCCCCGCGCGCGCACAGTAAGTCGCTGATTTCCGCAGGAGTCGCATTGTCGCGGATCTGCGCCACGAACGAACCACCCGGTCCGGGCCCAGAGACCACGGACCAAATCCACAAGGGTGACAGGCACAGCGCGAGCAACGCGGCCAGCACCGCCACCACGCCGCCCAACGCGCGCAGTGGCGCGACGCGCGGCATCGGCGTCATGTGGTGGGTGGGCGTCAGGAGTGGCGCGTTCGCCCGCCGGCGCTTGCGTTTGCGCTTCGAGCCGGAGCTCGGCGGGACGCTGCTGGTGCGAGCCGCCGGACTGGGCGGGGTGCTGCTCGTGGGCATGGACCGCTGCGACTGCCGTCGCCGTGATTTGCTCACGGGTCGTCTTGCTCCTCGAAATCGTCATCGCGATCGTGCCGCGCGTCTCGACCGGTGCGCGCCGGCTCCCGTGCGGACTCGGGCGCGGACAGTTCATGGGCCTCGAGATCGCGCGGGGCGCGCTGGCCATCGAGCCAGCTCTGGAGCAGCACTGCGGCCGCCGCACTGTCGACGCGCTCGCGGGCCTCGCGGCTATTGGTGCCCTGCTCACGGAGCCGGGCATGGGCCTCGACCGTGGACAGCCACTCGTCGATCAGCTCGACCCGGACTTGGGTGCGCTTTGCCAGCTGTTCGGCGAAGCGCCGGGCCCGGCCGGCAGCCAAGCCCTCTTTGCCGTTCAATTGTCGGGGCAGGCCGATCACGAACACCGTGATGCCCTCGGCCTGCGCCAATCGAGCCAGATCAGCCACGACCCGGCGTTGGTCGCGGCCGTCCAAATACTGCCGTGGATGGGCCATCAGGCCGAGCTCATCCGCGACGGCCAGACCGACACGGACTTTTCCGAGGTCCACGGCTGCAGCCCGCATCCCCTCCTGTCTAGCATTGGAACAAGCCCGCCGGCGAAAAACGGTACGCGAGCTTGACCCGCCCTGCTCATCCGAGCATAAGCGCGGTCGGCCGCGGCATGCCCTGCCCGGTCCTTCAGGATCTGAAAGTCATGCAATTTCGCGCCGTCAAGGGGACGAACGATATCCTCCCCGACGAGGTCCGACGCTGGCAGCGCGTCGAGCAAACCTTCCGCAACACGATGGCCTTGGGCGGTTTCTCCGAGGTTCGGACGCCGATCCTCGAGCACAAGGACCTGTTCGTGCGTTCCACGGGGGAGACCTCGGAGATCGTCGAAAAGCAAATGTTCGAGATCGAGCGCAGCGACGAGACGTACGTGCTGCGCCCGGAGGGTACACCCGGTGCCGCTCGCGCCTACCTGACGAACAGTGTGCAGGCTCAAGAGCCGGTCTCGCGTTGGTACTACATCGGCGCGATGTTCCGCGCGGAGCGCCCGCAGCGCGGTCGCTATCGCCAGTTTCATCAAGCCGGCTGCGAGCTGTATGGAGACGCGAGCCCAGCGTGCGACGCGGAGCTGCTCGATCTGTTGCACGGCTTTCTGAGCCGGCTCGGCGTCACGGACATCACCGTGGCCATCAATTCAATCGGCGGCGTGGAGAGCCGCGCGGCGTATCGCGCTGCGCTCATCGCGCATCTCCGCCCGCGCGCTGAGTCGCTCAGCGAGCACGCGCAAAAGCGCTTGGAAGACAATCCGCTGCGCATTTTGGACTCCAAGGATCCGCGCGACAAAGCGGCCGTTGCGGACGCGCCCTCGATCTTGGACTCGCTGACCGACGAAGATCGCGAGCACTGGCAAGCCGTGTTGCGCGGCCTCGACGCGCTCGGCACGCCGTACGAGGTGACGCCCGGCTTGGTCCGCGGCCTCGACTATTACACGCGCACCGTGTTCGAAATTCAGTCGACCATGGGCAGCTTGGGTTCGCAAAACACACTGATCGCCGGCGGACGCTACGACAACATGCTGAAGAGCCTGGGCGGCCCACAAATTCCCGCCATCGGTTGTGGCATGGGCCTCGAGCGCATTCTGCTCGCGCTCGGTGAAGACAAAGTACCCGTCCCCGCGCCTTGCTTCATCGCGCCCTTGGGTGAAAAAGCCATGCTCATGGCGCTGAAGCTCACGCGCGACCTTCGCGATGCGGGAATAGTGACCATCGTGGATGGGCGCGGCAGCTCGATGAGGAGCATGCTGCGCCGTGCGGATGGTTTGGGTGCACGCGTGTGCGTCGTGATCGGTGAATCTGAAGTCGAACAAGACCAAGTGCAGGTCAAAGATCTCGCCGCCCACACGCAAGATCAGGTTCCACGCGCCGAAGCCGTTGCACGCATCGTGGCAACGTTTGCCAGCGCGCCGAGCGGGAGCGAGCATTGAGTTTCGGCCGGCTCGTCGCGCGGCTGCTCGCCCCAGCTCTGCTCGTAAGTCTCCTCGGCTTGACCCGCTCGGCCTCCGCGCAGATGGGCGGCATGGGCATGCCCGGCGGCGGCATGGGCATGCCCGGTGGCAACATGGGCGGGCCAGCACCGGGCGGCGGGCAATCCAAGAAGAAGAAGGCTGCGCCGCCACCCGGCACGCCCGAGATGCACGCCGCTTCCGGCGCGGATGATGAGCTGACCGCGCCGGGCAGCGAGCCCGCACTGCCCGACGAGCCGCTAAAACTCACTCAACCGACCTTCGACGCGATCGGCAGCGACGCGCAGCCCGACTCGGAAGACATCGGTCGCGGCCCGGTAACGAAGCGCAAGTTCTACGGCCTGTATTATCAGGAGAACAGCGGCAAGTATCAGTTCAAGCTGGTGTTCCCGCTGTGGGCGGAGCGGCAGATGCCCTCACGCACCAAGCCGAACCAGAGCGATCGCGCATCGCTATTTGCTGGGCTCTACTACAACCGCCGCAGTGCCGAACGCGCGGACGACATCCTTTTTCCGCTGTTCTGGAACCTGAATGACCGACTGACGCAGACGCGCACCACGATCGTGGGCCCGCTCGTCAATCGCAGCGCGCCGGGTGAGACCGACAACTGGCTCGCTCCGCTGTACTTCACCGGCACGCGCAAGACCGGTGGCTACACGCTGATCCCGCCGCTGCTCACGTACACGAACCACGACGACCAAGGCGGCTTCAACTTGGTCGGGCCCATGTTCTGTTCTTGGAAGGGCGGCTCGCACTGCGACGCCCGCACCGCACAGAACCTCGATTTCGGTATCGCACCGCTCTACTTCTACGGGCAAAACGTCAAGACGAAGTACGAGATCATCCCGCCGCTCCTCCACTACTACCGGTACAACGACCGCGATCTTTCGTGGACGAACGTGTGGGGTCCGTACTTCCGCCGCCACACGCAGAAGCGGGACATGTTCCACCTGTTCCCGTTCTACTACAGCATCGACGGCAAGGACGAACACCACACCACCCTGCTCCCTTTCTTTCATTACGGGTACAAAGGGGACTCGTGGCTGTTCGTGAACCCGCTGTTCATGATGAAGCATGGGGACAAGGGCGAGAATACGTTCGCGACTTACCTCTACGCACGCCACCGCGGCCGAACCGAGCTCGACATGATCACGCCGTTTTATTGGGCGTATCGCGATCCGGACATCGGCTTGAACCGGAAGATCCTGTTTCCGTTTCTGTACTCGAGCGTCAGCCCGCGCGAATCGAACCAGGCATTTTTCCCGTTCTGGGGTCACTTCGAACGCTACGGCGTCAGCGAGAGCACCTGGATCACGCCGTTCTTCAACCACAAACACGATCTGCGTGGTTGGTCGACCAACCTGTACCCGCTCGTGTACGTGGGTCGGAACGCGCTCGACACCCACCTCATCGTCGCGCCGTTCCTCTGGGACTTCGCCTCGCCGAAGTCGCGCACCACGGTGGCGTTCCCAATCTTCTGGCGCTTCAGCGACGAGAAGGAAGTCACTCAGCTCGTCGGCAACGTCTACTATCACGAGAAGAAGCTGCGCAGCGGCCTCGACTGGGAAGTACACATCTTCCCCGCCTTCTCCTACGGCGAGACACCGAATGGCCACTGGTGGAACGTGCTGTACGGCCTCGCGGGTTACACGCGCAACGGCACAGCGACCACCCTGCGCACCCTCTGGATCCCGACGAAACTAAGCGAGTAGCGGTGCCAGCCTCGCCCAGTTTTTTTGGGGTCGGGGCTCCCAAAATGAAGCCCCCGACGACCGAGTGCTAGGCTTTTGCGAATGAAAGCCAAAGTTGCGGTGCTCGGCGCCTCAGGGTTCGCGGGCGCGGAACTGCTTCGGCGTTTGCTCGACCATCCTGCTTTGGAAGTCGTTCGGGTGTGCGCCAATGACCATGTTGGAGAATTGGTTTCGAGCGCGCACCCCCACTTGGAGGGGCTGACTCAGCTGCGCTTCGAAAACCCGCCACATGCGGAAGCCGCGCGCGGGATGGACGCGGTACTCATGGGGCTGCCACACGGCGCAAGCGTGGAAGTGGTGGATGCGGTCGCGGGCTCGAACACGCGCATCGTCGACATGTCCGGCGCGTTTCGCGTCCGCGATGCGAGCAGCTACGAGAAATACTACGGCGCTAAGCACCCGCGGCCGGAGTTGCTCTCGGAGTTCGTGTACGGCTTGCCCGAGCTGAACCGCGAGCGCATCCGCGGTGCGCGCTTCGTGGCTTCTGCGGGCTGCTTTGCGACCACGATTGAGTTGATGTTGCTGCCTTTTGCGAAGGCCGGACTCTTGCGCGGCTCGGTCGAAGTCGTTGGCATCACCGGCTCGAGCGGCGCAGGCGCGACGCCCACCGCGACCACGCACCACCCAGTGCGCGCACACAATTTGCGGACGTACAAACCGCTCGAACACGCACACACGCCCGAGATCATCGAGACGCTAACCGACGCTGGCGCGCGTGAGCTTTCACTTCGCTTCGTGCCCGTCTCAGCGCCGCTCACGCGCGGCATCTTTGCCACGGCGTTCTTCCGCGTACCCGCCAGCGTCAGTGAAGACGAACTGCGCGCCTTGCCCGACCGCACTTATCGAAGTGAACGCTGCGTGGTAGTGCCCCAAGCGCGCCTGCCCGAGGTCGTCGCGGTCATCGGATCGAACCGTGCAGAAGTGGGCGTCGCGTTCAGCCCGGTGGAAGGCGAGACGCGCGGCGTGACCGTGTTTGGTGCGCTCGACAACTTGGTCAAAGGCGGCGCGGGCCAAGCCCTGCAGAACCTAAACCTCATGCTCGGATTGGATGAGCTGACTGGGCTTTCTCCAATCGGCCTCTTCCCCTAGCCCCCGGCCGGCATTCGTCACTTCTTCGCCGCCCCTCTGGACCAGGGTTCCGCTGCGGAAATAACACTTCGGATCCGAAGCATTATTTCGCTGCGCCGAGCGTCGCCGCGGAAGTGCTCCGCTTCTACACAAACCTTCGGATGGGTTCCGCTGCGGAAATAATGCTTCGGATCCGAAGTATTATTTCGCTGCGCCGAGCATCGCCGCGGAAGTGCACCGCTTCTGCACAATCCTTCGGATGGGTTCCGCCGCGGAAATAATGCTTCGGATCCGAAGTATTATTTCACCGCGTCGCCGCGGAGTGCCAGCCGCTCCTACACAACCTTTCGGAGGGGGTTCCGCTGCGGAAATAATGCTTCGGATCCGAAGTGCTATTTCGCTTCGGGCAAAGCGTCGCCGCGGAAGTGCCAGCCGCTCCTACCTTTCGGACTTTCGGATGGGTTCCGCTGCGGAAATAATGCTTCGGATCCGAAGCATTATTTCGCTGCGCCGAGCGTTGCCGCGGAAGTGCTCCGCTTCTACACAAACCTTCCGATGGGTTCCACGTGGAAATAATGCTTCGGATCCGAAGTGCTATTTCGCTTCGGGTAAGCGTCGCCGCGTCGCCGCGGAAGTGCCAGCCGCTCCTACCTTTCGGATGGGTTCCGCTGCGGAAATAATGCTTCGGATCCGAAGCATTATTTCGCCGCGGTGAGCGTCCCGGCGGCACGACTTGGGAGCCCTATTCCCCCTGCGGCTTGGCAATGTACGCCTCGGGGGACGCGGACCCGACGAAAACTTGCCCGGGCTAGTCTGCTCATGCCATTCAGGGCTCTGGGCTCGTGAACGAGCCCAGAGCCCTGAATGGCATGAATTATTGGGGTCACCCTCGCGAGGCCGTCCAGGCGCGCTGCGGAATAGCGTCGCCTCTCGCGTTCGCGCGCATCGTACAGCGACGGTTGGTAAACGCTGCATCGAGCCCATCTGGCGAGCCGCATTGAGACGGCCGACAAGGGGGCATGCGCAAGCGGTATACAGCTGAGCAACGGGAGCAATTGGTCGCGGAGGTTCGCGCGACTGGGGCGAGTGCGGGCAAGGTTGCG
>DASQCO010000142.1:0-4016 GCA_035634635.1 Polyangiaceae bacterium | reverse complement strand
TCTAGCGCGGTGCGTCCAACACGCGGCGCACCGCGTGAGCGAGCGAATCCGGCGTGAGCGGCTTTTGCAGGAACGTCGCGCTGGTCAGCGCATCATCGGAGTTCAATGCTTGGTCGGCGTAGCCTGACATGTAGAGCACATGCAGCTCCGGTCGCTGATTGAGCAAGCTCTGTGCGAGCTCGCGGCCGTTCATCGCTGGCATCACGACGTCGGTGAGCAGCAAATGAATGGCCTCGGGAAAACCAGCGCTGAGCTCGAGCGCCTCGGCTGGAGTGCCGGCTGGGATTACACGATAGCCCTGCAGCTTGAGGATCTCGTGCGCAACGCTGCGAACCTGATCGTCGTCTTCGACGAGGAGCAGCGTTTCATTCCCCAGGGCTGGCGCGCGCGACGCTTCATCCGCGTCGCGGCTCGAAACACTATCGAGCGTGCGCGGCAGATAGATGTCGAAGCGAGTGCCTCGCCCTACTTCGGTCTCGAGCAGGATGTGACCGGCGCTCTGTTTGACGATGCCGTACGCCGTCGAAAGGCCCAAGCCCGTCCCCCGCCCTTGCGGCTTGGTCGTATAAAATGGCTCGAACGCGCGCGCGGCGGTGGCCTCATCCATCCCGATGCCGGTGTCACGAACGCTCAACACGACCCAGCAGCCTGGCCCGACACCGCCCGGGTTGCTCGATGCGTCGCTCTCGAACTCCGCGTTGCGCGTCTCGATCACGAGCTTGCCCCCTGAGGGCATCGCATCGCGCGCATTCACGACCAAATTCATCAGCACTTGCTCGAGCTGACTCACGTCCATGCGAGCGCGCCAGAGCTCAGCTTGTGGAACGATCGAAAGCTCCACGTCCTCGCCGATCACACGTTCGAGCAGATCACCCGTGCCCAGCACGACTTCGTTCAAATCCAGCACGCGGGGCGCGAGCATCTGTTGACGACTAAAGGCCAGCAGCTGCCGGGTCAACACGGCAGCGCGCTCGCTGGCGCGCGTGATCTCTTCAGCGGCTTGCGCTGGCGGCACGGGCGAGTCCTCGCGCTCCATCAGCGATGCACAACACAGAATGACCGAGAGCAGGTTGTTGAAATCATGCGCCACGCCACCGGCGAGACGCCCCACGGCCTCCAGCTTCTGGGCTTGACGGAGCTGCTCTTCCGCGTGCGCGAGCGCCTCCTGGGTGCGTTTTCGTTCGTCGATTTCTCGCTGCAGCCGCAGATTGGCTTCGCTCAACTCACGTGTTCTCGCCTCGACCCGCCGCTCGAGCTCGCGATGCGCCTCGGCGAGTGCGTCTTGAGCGACCTTGCGTTCGGTAATGTCGAGCGAAATCCCGAGCAGGTGACTCGGAGTGCCGTCAGCGCGAAAGATCGGGATCTTTTTGGTATGCAGCCAGCGCTTACCCAGAGGCGTATTGATCGGCTCCTCAGGGATATCGAGCATGCGACCATCGCGCAGCACCGCGCGGTCCTTGCCGTTGAAAAAATCGGCTTGTTCGATCGGAAAGAGGTCGCGAGAACTCTTGCCGTAGATCTGCTCGCGCTTGAAGCCGCTCATCGCTTCACCCGCGCGGTTGAACAACTCGTAGCGCAAGTTGTCCGCGTCCTTGACGAACACCATCGCAGGAATGTTGTCGATGATCGAATCCAGGAAGGCGTTGAGCTTGCGTAACTCCGCAGCACTGCGCTCGCGGCTACCAGCGTCAGGGTCGCTGTCTAGGTCGTGATTCGTCATCGGGTAAGCGCTGTAACCGCAGAGATTGCCACGTTCGGCTGCAGGCCACAATTAGCCCGCAGGACTCCAACACGCCATTTCCAATACTCCAGTCCGCGCGTCACCCAATACCATCGGATGGGTTTATTGCGATTAGGCTCCGCTTGGCGGTCGCTGTAGGTGCAGGGGTCCGCATGCTCTCGTCCACCCCCACGTCTTCCGCGGCAATCCGCCGCGGTCCGCCCGTCCCGATTGCGCGGCCGTCGATCGGCCTTATGTTCTCGGCCATGCCCTCGCTCGAGCTCGAAGTCTGGTCGGATATTGCGTGCCCTTGGTGCTACGTCGGCAAGCGTCGACTAGAGACCGCGCTGAAGCGCTTCTCTCACGCGGCGGACGTGAAACTGATTTGGCGAGCATTCGAGTTGGACCCCGGTGCCCCGCGTGAGCGTCCGCGTGACGTCTCACATGCCGAGTTCCTTGCCCGCAAGTACGGCATGTCGGTCGCACAAGCGCAGAAGGCAACCGACAATCTGGTTCAGGTCGCACGGGCGGAGGGCCTTGCGTTCGACTTCGAGAACATTCGCTCGGGCAACACCTTCGATGCGCACCGCTTGGTGCACCTCGGGCTCGACCGCGGCAAACAAGACGCCGTGAAGGAGCGAATGCTGAAAGCATACTTCGAGCAAGCCGAGCTCATGAGCGATCACGGAACACTCGTGCGTCTCGCCACCGAGGCCGGCCTGAACGAGACCGAAGTCACCGATGTACTGGCCGGCGACACTTACAAGACGGACGTGCGTAAAGACGAAGCAGACGCGCGCGAGCTGGGTATCACCGGAGTGCCTTGTTTTGTCTTCGATCGGCGCTTTGCCGTGAGCGGAGCGCAATCCGCTGAAGTCATGCTGAACGCGCTGGAAAAGGCATGGTCCGAGCGTGCAGTGACACCGGAGTTCGCCGAAGGCGCAGCCTGCGGCCCTGACGGCTGCTGAGCAGTCCTGGGTGCTCAGGATAGAAATTCCGCCGCTCGATCAAGGGCATACCCAAACAGGGCATCCGGACGATAGACTCCGCCACAATGCGGATTGCGATGTTCTCTTGGGAGACGCTGCACTCATCAGCTGTTGGCGGCGTTGCAACTCACGTCACCGAGCTTGCCGCAGCACTTGCGCGGCGCGGTCATCAAGTACACGTCTTCACCCGGCCAGGCCAAGGCTTGGGCAGCGTGAGCCAGATCGGCGACGTCTGGTACCACTATTGCCCTCATGATCTGGACAGCAACTTCATCGCGGAGATTGCTGGCATGTGCCGATCGCTGGTGTGGCACTTCTTCGAAACCGAGAAACACCTCGGTCGCTTCGAAGTCGTGCACTCGCATGATTGGCTGACCGCGGATGCCGCACGCTGGGTAAAGCAAGAACGCCCGGATCTGCGCGCCGTGCTCACCATGCATTCCACCGAATACGGCCGCTGCGGCAACAATCTGTGGGACGGACCCTCGACGCGGATCCGCGAATGCGAGTGGGAGGGGACCTACGCGGTCGACCGCGTGATTGCCGTCAGCTCCACGCTGAAGGAAGAGCTGTCGCGCATCTACAGCCTACCTGCGTGGAAGTGCGAAGTGATCCACAATGGCGTCCCGGTCCACGAGTTCGACGGCGATATCGATCCGGGTCACGTCAAGCGCAACTACGGCGTCGGCCCACTCGATCCGACGGTGCTCTTCTGTGGCCGCCTCTGCCTGCAAAAAGGGCCTGACCTATTGCTCGAAGCCGTACCGGGGCTGCTCCGCTTTCACGAGAACGCCAAGTTCTTGTTCGTGGGCGACGGGCACATGTCTTGGGACCTGCGCGAACGCGCACGGCATTTAGGCGTGGGTCACGCCACGCGCTTTCTCGGCCATCTCCAAGGCGAGCAGCGAGTCGACCTGTTCAAGGCTTGCGACGTGGTGTGCATGCCCAGCCGCAATGAGCCCTTCGGCATCGTCGCGCTAGAGAGCTGGGCCGCGGGCAAACCGGTGATCGCGTCACAAGTCGGCGGCCCCAACGAATTCGTCTGGCACGGGGTGACCGGGCTGAAGATCCACCCCACGGTAGACTCGGTCGGTTGGGGGATCGGCACGCTATTTTCCGATTTCGACTGGGCCCGCTGGATGGGTGCCAATGGCCGCCACGCCGCAGAAACTGCGTTCACTTGGGATATCGCCGCGCAGCGGACCGAACATTGCTACGTGTCCTGAACGGCCTTTCCCACGCCGGTTCAGAGGCGTATTCTTCGACCCGTGATGGCTGCTGCCAATCCGGTACTCCACTTCGGTCAC